>JAJFHQ010000075.1 GCA_021775525.1 Hyphomicrobiales bacterium | reverse complement strand
TCTCGGGGCTTGTGGCCTGTTTGCAGCAATATCGGGATCAAATTCGGCGACAACAGCCACCATTGGCTCGATCATGCATCCGGAGATGGAAGAAGGCGGCTATGATACCAACTTCGCTGCAGCGACTGTAGCTGCTGGCGGCACCGTCGGCATCATCATCCCGCCGAGTATCATTTTCATCGTCTACGGATTTTTACTGAACCTTTCCATCAGCGATCTGTTTGTCGGTGGACTGTTGCCGGGCCTACTGATGGTTTTGGCCATGCAGATAACCTGCTGGGTTGTTTGCCAGTATAACGGCTGGGGCCACCTGATTTCGCTCAATTTGCTCAGGATGATAAAGACCGGTATTGGCGCCTGGATCGGTTTCGGCGCCATTTTGCTTGTGATCTGGGGCATCTATTCCGGCAAGTTCTCCCCAACGGAAGCAGCCGGTGTCACGGCTGGTTTCTGCGCAATTATCGGGGTGATTTTTTATCCGATTTACAGGAGCTTGCACAAAGGTGCGTCGAAAAAGGCGCTCGAAAAAGCCGAGGAATACAGTGACAGTACAGGTTTTCTTGAGCGCATTGTCGTGCCCGGTTTCCATATCAAAGAGCTTCCAGACCTGATCATGCGTTCGGGTCAGATCACGGGCCTGCTCGCGCCGTTGATTGCCGTCTCGGTTGTCATGCAGCAAATCCTGACGCTGCTCGGCGCCAAGGCATTTGTTACTGCAGCAATTGGTGGGCTAGGCGATTATTATGCTGTTCTGTTCGCCTGCATGGCGCTGGTACTGATGGCCGGTACAATCCTTGAAAGCTTGCCGAACACGATCATTCTGGCACCCATCCTGGCACCCATCGCAGCGCAAACCGGAGTTGACCCGATCCATTTTGCCGTGGTCTTCCTGGTTGGTGACGCCATCGGATTTATCACGCCGCCCTATGGCTTGAACCTCTACGTGGCGAGTGGCATAACGGGCATTCCTTATTTCCGATTGCTCAAATACACGTTGCCGTATCTGTTAGCGCTACTCGTTGTCTGGTTCATTATCGCTCTGGTTCCTGAACTTTCGACAATTCTGCTGGTACATGAAGGCGCAGGCGTTTTTCAGCATCAGTAGCCAATTGAGCAATGACAATCCCGTTTCTCTGCGCGCGAGGTAACAGGTGACAAGTCAATCCCGTTCGATCAGGGCCATGACAATACTGGAGGCGGTCGCCAAGGCTGACCAGCCCATGCGAGCTAGCGACCTGGTGACGGCATGTAAATTGCCGCGTGCCACGGTACATCGGATTTGCGGGCTGCTCGGGGAGCGGGGGTACCTGCGCCAGCAAATCGGCGCCAGCGGCTATATTCTCGGGCCTAAGATCGTTGATTTCGCCAACCTTGTTCTCGCCAACCAGACACCCAATGCATTGCGCCATGCAGTACTTGAATCGGTCGCGCAGGAGATTGGCGAAACCTGTAATATCGCCATTCCCGACGGGGCCAGGATGGTTTACTGGGACCGCGTGGAAACGAAATGGCCCTTACGGCATCAGTTGCCCATCGGGGCGCATGTCCCTCTTCACTGCACGGCCAATGGCAAACTCTATCTCAGCACCCTGACGGCTGAGAAGAGGCGGCGTCTGCTGGAGAATGTTGATCTTGAAAAGCTGACACCGAATACGATTACAAACGAGAATGATCTGGATGCCGCTCTTGCCGAGATTTCCCAATCCGGTGTGAGCACTGACAATGAGGAATTCCTCGAGGGCATGATCGCCATCGCGGTGCCGATCACTGACTCGGTTGGCCGGTTTGTTGCCGGGCTTGCCATCCATGCCCCGGTGGTGCGTTTGGAGCTGAAGGACGCTCTCGGATATATCGATGTCCTGAGAGGGGCGGCGAGTAAGCTGGGTTCCGATATCGCCGAAACAAGCCAGGATGCAGCCTCGCCAATCAGGTGACGAAGAACGTGGGGGTTCCGAGTGCCCAATGAGCGGCAGGGAACCGCGCCATAACTCTAATCGTTGAACACAACATTATGTGTTTGCGCTCTCAGTCTCGGGTCGGCGGATTTAACCAGAACTGGCTTTCCCTGGAGAATTTCATCGCAACGGGCCAGCGTATCTTCCTCCAGCCGCTGCATCGCTTCTGCTGTGAAGAAAGTCAGGTGAGGTGTGAGAATGACATTGTCCATCTTGAACAGCGGGCTCATCGGGTGGCCAGAGAGGGCGAGCGGTTCGGAGCTGTAAACATCCAGAGACGCACCCGCGATGCGTCCCGATTGAAGTGCCTCGACCAGCGACATTTCATCCACGATCGCACCACGCGCTGAATTTATGAGATAGGCGCCGGGCTTCATGGCTTCGAAGCAAGACGCATCAATCAGGTGATGTGTTTCAGAGTTCAGGACCGCATGGATTGAAACGAAATCACATTCGCCAAGCATCTCATGCAGGTCCTCTCGCTTCTCCGCCCCGCGTTCGAGAAGATTGTCAGCGCTGGTGTGCGGGCTGTAGGCGAGTACGCGCATATTGAAGCCTTTGCCGGCCATGCGCGCCATGCTTTGCCCGATACGACCCATGCCCACAAGGCCAAGCGTCTTGCCCGAGAGATCGGTTGCGAGCCATTCATTCGCCGGCCAGACCCATCCATTTGCGTCCATTGCTTTTTGGAGAGGGCGCAGCTTTTTTGCCATTGCGATCATCAGGGCAAACGCCCCTTCGGCCACCGTTTCCTCGGCATATTCGGGCACGTTCACAACCGGAATGTTTCGCGCTTTGGCGGCTTCAATGTCAATGGCGTCAATGCCAACGCCATATTTGACAATCCCCTTGAGCCGTTTTGCCTCTTCGATCACGCGAGCCGTGACGGGCTGGTAGCACATCAACAGAAGGTCGGCGTCTCGAATGGCGACGACCAGTTCATCTTCACTCACGCCATCGGGCAGCAGAACCAGCTCGCCTTTCTTTCGCAACGCCCGGTCCATGTTGGGACATTCAAGCTCGGCGTCTGTGCGCACAATCTTGATGTTACCAGTCATTGTTTCGACGCGCCCGCAATGGCGTTAACCATGATTTGAAGGGCTTTTTCCATTTCATCGCGGGTGGTGACGAGGGACGGTGTGAGCGTCAATACGCATCCCATGGAAATCTTGAAACTGAGGCCGTTTTCGAGACAACGGTAGAACACCTCTTCGGCCATGTCGCCCGCCGGCTCCTTCGTGCTCCGGTCCATGACCAGATCAATCCCGAGAAGGTAGCCGCGCCCGCGCACGTCTCCTATCACTTGGTGGGCGTCCATCATGTCATTCATCCGCTCAAGCGCCCACGCACCCACAGTCGCGGCATTCTCCACAAGATTCTCGTCTTCGATAATGTTGATGGTTGTCAGCGCGGCCCGGCATGTCACCGGGTTTTTCTCATGGGTATAGTGCCCGAGCGCGAAATCTCCGCACACATCAAGCTCGGGCTGGCACAACGTCGCGGCGATGGGAACGATGCCACCGCCCAGCGCTTTGCCCATGACCAGTATATCCGGCACCACATCGTCGTGGTCACAGGCGAACATCTTGCCCGTTTTGCCAAGCCCTGTGGGGATTTCATCGAAGATCAGCAACGCGCCGGCCTCATTGCAGGCGTGACGCACCTTTTTCCAGAAACCCGGGGGGGGAATATATGGCACGGCGCGGTTAGGTTCCGCGATGACCGCAGCGACGTCACCTTCCTTCTGAAGCGTGAAGCGAATGAGGTTGGCAACCATGTCGCCGACTAGCGCGTCGCCCGGAGTTTCGCGTGAATGTTCAATGCCGAACGGATTACGGTAGGCATCGAAAGGCGGCACATGTTCCGCGCCTGGCAACAGTGGCCCGATCGGCCCCAGGCGGAACAGCTGCTCACCACCGATACTGGATGCGCCGAAGCCCGCGCCATGGAACGAGTCCCAGAAGGACAGGGTTTTGAAGCGCCCTGTGGCAACCCGCGTGATCTTGAGCGCTGTTTCAATGGCATCCGACCCGCCGGTGGTAAAAAGCACTTTGCCTAAATTTCCCGGTGAAATGGCACCCAGTTTTTCCGCCAGCTCTGTGGCCACGTCGCAGGCAAAACGCCTCGGTGCGAAGGGTAAATCGTTCATCTGTTTTGTGATGGCTTCTTTAAGCCGGGGATGCCCGTACCCTATATGGTGGACATTGTTGCCATGAAAATCCATGTAGCGGCGGCCATCCATGTCTTCGACCCAGATGCCTTCCGCCTTAGAGATTGCGCTCATGCAGGGGGAGGAAACCGATTGATGAATAAAGCAGTTCGCATCCCTGTCGAGAGCTTCAACCGTCGCTTCCCCGTGACCTTTTCCCCACGCCACGCGGCGGGTACTGAGATTGGATTCACCTTCAGAGGTTGCCGGGGATTGCCGCTGATTTTCGCGGTCGCGGGAAGTCATCGCGTTACTCCAGGATATGCCGGCAGACAAGAACAAAGTGCCGGCGGACTATGACCTGAGTAGGGTTGCCGCAGCAACGGCAGAATGAGCGTTTGCTTCTATCAGTTTGACCGATGCGACACTTTTCAGCTCGATTGTAGCCTAGATAATGCTCATGGAAATCAGCTTATCCCCGAGGGAGCTGGCCGTTGCCTGGCAGGGCCTGGGGGTGCGGGGGTGCGGCTTGACCGGGTGCTGGCGAGGTGGACTGCTGCAGGGACTGCTGAGCCGGATATTGCTCCGGTTGGGCCATGCTCTGCTGGGCCGGTTGAGGATGCGCCGGCGGCATACCCTCTGCGCCGGCTATGGCCTCGCCGGCCACTGGTTCCGACTCGTTCGCCATAACACCAGTGTACAGCTTGGGTGAATCAGCCGCACGCCAGCGTTCCACGACATCATCAAGGTCGAGCGCTTTACCCTCTTCAAGCTGCCACATCTCGGTGAAGCAGGCAGTACGGCTGCGCGGCAGGGCATGTGTAGGCAGATCGGCAAAGCGGATCCGTCCCGGCAGTGTCACACCATCGCCGAACACGATGGCTTCGCGTGGCCCCATGGATGGAAGGAAATCCAGCAGGCTCGCCGCAGTATCAAAAATGGCTGACCGCACAAAATCCTGGTCGCGGTCATTTGACATGCGCATTGAGAAAACGGTGTTGCATTGCGACAGAATGGTCGAGTCGAGTTCCGAGGGGCGTTGCGAGATGACGCAGAGTGAAACGCCGTATTTTCGGCCCTCCTTGGCGATGCGCGCGATGGCGCGTCGTGTTGGTTCAAATCCCAGGTCTGGATTATTTGGCACGTATCTGTGGGCTTCTTCGCAGACCAGCGTGACCGGTACCGCCCCCCCGCTCCACAGAGCAAAGTCAAAGGTCATCCGACAGATGACCGAAACCACGACATTGACGATTTCCGATGGTACGCCGGTGAGTTCCAGGATACAGATCGGTTTGTTATTCACCGGTACACGGAACAGGCGTCCGACGATTTGCGCCATATGGTCCTGAACCGTGAGGCTCCCGAACATAAATGCGTATCGCGGGTCGCCGGAGATGGCCTCGATGCGGGTCTTTAGCTGCCGGTAGGGTGCCACGTCACCGCGGTTTTCCAGCCGGCCCATGCGTTCGTCGATCATCGACATGAGATCGGATACGCGGTAGGGCACGGGCGTATCGACGGTAAAACCACCGACTTGCCCAACGCCGCGTTTGAGAACCGATCCGCCCTCGCGTCCCCGGTTCGCGGCATATCGTGTCTTTGCTATGGGAATAAGTTCGGCCAGGATTTCGACAGCGTTGGTCTTGTTGGTCATGGACCCGAGGACAACTTCCACCAGCTCATCGAACGTCAGAAGCCAGAACGGCAATTGCAAATCGTCGGGGGTTATCACCTCCGCCGCAGAACCGAAGCAGTGGGTATATTCGTTATGCGGATCGAGCAGGAGGATATGCGCCTGCTCATTCTTCTCAAGTATGGCACGCAGTACAATCGCAACGCCGCATGATTTGCCAGTGCCCGTACTGCCGAGGATGGCGCAATGCTTGCCCAGCAACTCGTCCACATGGACCATGGCGGGAATGGTACGATCCTGCATAAGTGCGCCGATGGACACCGCCTGCTTGTCGTTCCACATATAGGCACGTCTGAGCTCTTCAGCGGTGGCGGTATCGACCTTGTCGCCGAGCGATGGATAGCCGGAAACGCCACGCAGGAAAGCTCCTATAGAGCCGTCCGCTTCCTTGATCAGCTGACCGATCAGCTCAAGCTCGGCAACGCGGATATCCGGCTCGCCTTCCTTTTGCGAGGGCACAGGGATACTCAAGGCCGAGACCAGCCCGAGAAGGATTGAACTCGGTGTGTCGATTTTCAGGATGGCGCCGAGTTCAGCACGCTTGCCGCCCGGCGAATCGGTTTCCTGGTCGAGCATCACCACGGCCTGTGAACCGGTGACAGACACGATGCGCCCGATTGCAACGCAATCACTTGCTTTGGGGGCGTCGCTCGTTGTGTTGGCTTCACTCGACATGGATTTGCTCCAGTGTGTCATTTGGTTTGTTTGCTTGTTTAGCCAGATCAAAGAACATGATGACGTCCGTGCCCTTGTCCTTCTGGCTACGGATCATGAATGTTCCGCCCTGCAGCTCAATCAGCGCCTTGGCAATCGGTAGCCCGAGACCGGTGCCCTCGTGCTGACGGTCGAGACGATTGTCGATCTGACCAAACGCCGTGAGTGCAATGGTGATGTCGTCCGCGGTCATGCCGATGCCATTGTCTGAAACGCACAACATCGCCTTGTTCTTCGAGGCCATCTTGGCGGTCAGGGCTATGGTGCCGCCTTCCGGTGTAAAGCTGACGGCATTTGCCAGCAGGCGCATAACTACGTCCTTGAGCTGCTCCGGATCGCCCGAGATCAGTGGTAGATTCTCTTCGATGCGCTTAATAAATTTCTGGTCTGTCTCGGCGATGCGTTCCGTCACCCAACCCACGCAAGGCCTCAGCAACTCTTCCACGTCGACCTCGTCGATATCCAGGTTGAATTTGCCAGATTGAAGCTTCGAGATCGTGATGATGTCATTGACGACGCCCAGCAGATTCTCGGCCGATCCGAGAATAAAATCGGCATATTCAGTAACCTGGGCGGGTTCGAGTGGCATGCCATCGAATCCTTTGAGCATCTTTGAGAAGCCGAGGATCGAATTGAGCGGTGTGCGCAGCTCGTGACTGATATTGGCGATAAATTCAGATTTCACCTGGCTGGCAAGCTCTGCCTCGATGCGTGAAGCGCGCTCAGCCAACTCGGCACGGTGGCGCATCAGCGTGTCGCCGAGCCGCAGCGAATATTGAGACAGAAGGGAGCCAACCGCACCCTCCTTTGGTGCAATAGCACCCGCGTAGGTTCGGTTAAGGTTTCCAGTTCGTGTAAGTGCAGCCCGCGCCATTTGGCCATTGTCACCAAATAGAGTTCACGGAGTGTAAATTCACAGGGGTAATAAGTGAGAGATCATAGAGGCCCAGCATGGTCATGAAGCGCAAAAAAAATGCGGCGCGCCAGATTTGACGCGCCGCTGAAAAATTGAGGCAGACCGGGAACATTCGGTTCGCCATGTGGATCAAGGTGCTAGCTGCATTTCACCACGACGCGTTTGGTGTGGCCGCGACTGACCCGCACTTTACGCTCAACCATCTTGTACTCCGGTCCCTTGCAGGTCTTCCACCGCTTGGCAGGAGAGATGCGGACACGGTAACTGCGGGTGCCCGTCTGTTCAGGACTGGTGGTCGTCCAGCGCTTGGCCGGCGTGACCAGTTCACGGTAACGGCGTTCAGCCGTGCGTGCCGGGATTTTTGAGGTCCAGGTCTTCGCCGGCGTCACGAGAACACGATACCTGCGGTCAGCCGTACGTGCCGGGATTTTTGAGGTCCAGGTCTTGGCAGGCGTCACGAGAACGCGCTTGTGCTTGGTGCGATAGCGCGCGGGGATCGTGACCGATACAGGCTTACGCCCGCGATGCAGCAGGCTGTGACGTGTTCTCGTTGAGGCTGCACGAACCATAACCTTCTCGGAAACGCGCTTGTAAACGGGACGCGAACGATGCGTGCGCGTACGCTCGGGGCGCACGACAACAGTTTTCGTTTTCGTTCCATATACGGGACGCGACCGATGGGTCCGCGTGCGCTCTGGGCGCACAACAACGGTTTTCGACTTGGTGGCGTAAACCGCACGTGAATAGTGACGCTTCGTGCGGGCGCGCCGGATGACTACGGTCTTGTCCTTGGTGCCATAGACAGCAGGTGTGTGATGACGCTCGCATCTGCGGTGCGAAACACGAACCTTGACCATGACGGTTCTATAGACGGGTGCTGTGTGCACCCGCTGGTGGCAGACGCGCGTCCTGGGTTTATGGACACGAACCGCCTTTACGTGATGACTGCGGGTCATCTTGTGACCTTTGCCAGAGGCCATGGAATCGGTGCCTGCGATGAGCGCTAACATCGCAAAAGCGCAGATAAAGGCAAAAAATCGGGCAAACATACGCATGTACTCCCTGTTACACTCGAGTTTTTCGCCACATCTATTTTGTAATTCAGTCGCACGACAAGACGCTCTGCAACAGCAGATCGCCGCTTCGCTCAGCCGGACGGGCCCCCAACCAGCATTCCGTTACCTGCCACCGGCTCTCATAGCTGCATTGCCAGATACTGGTCATGCGCCCCACAAACCGAGTGTCGCGGTTACGACAATACTGACATTACTGCAAAAAAACAGGTGGTCATGCAAGATTTCGATTTTGGGTAAACAGCCCTGGGGGTTCTTAAGCTTGAATACTGCAAATATAAGGGCAGCGCGTCTGGTATGAACGCACTGCCCTTTATTTACCGCATTCTTCCGCCGGATTGCCTGAGATGGCGTTACTTGAGCGGCGCGTGATGTTGCATGTGGTGCATCGGCTGGTGATGTACCGGCTGTCTGTAGACCGGTGCACGATGCGGTGTCTGGTGATAGGTCACAGAGTGCCCGGTGTGCTGTGCCGGAACCCACTGCTCGGTGCCGGGGCTCACGAGAACGCGCTGGGCCACAGTCTGGTAAACGGCAGGCTGGCACGTTTGCTTCACGGTGCCGGGGCTGATCATAACCTGTCTGTGCTGCACGCCCATAACCGCGGGTCTCGTTTCGACCCAGTTCTGTGACGGCTGCATCATGACGCGCTTTGACCGGGTACGATATTTCGCTGGCGTGGTGACCGCGCAACGGTAACCACCACCATGACAGCTGCGCCGCATCCAGCGGGTGCGTGCCGGGCGGACCTGCTTGGTCACCTGGACACGTCCATAGACGGCGGGCTTGGTGTGCACCACCTGTCGGGCTGGTTGCACCATGACCTGTTGAGCAACAGTACCGTAGGTTGCAGGTGTGCGATGCTGCGAGCAACTGGCCGGGCGTACCATCACCTGTTTCATGACCGTCTTGTAGACGGCAGGCGTCATGACCCTTTTATAACAGGTAACGGTTTTGCCTCCCCGGTGCCCCCGGAAGAAGGCGTCGGCATCGGCGCTGTTTACGGCGACAAAAGCAGCCGCCGCGCCGATATAGGCTAAAGAACGGACGAACATTTACGATACTCCCTCACTGATACGCGTAACTCATCGCGAGCTGGTATTCGCGATTGACCCTCTCAAGCAAATATCAGACCAACGTTAAATTTGGTTGAATCGGAATGGTCTTCGGCAGGGTTACATTAACCATAAGTGACTGTTCAAAGGGGGGTTGCAGTTACCACTGTATCGCTGTGATTGTCGTTTAACCTTGCATCCGAACCTGAACGTCCATAAATCGCTAGCTAGATGATATGGTCCGGACACGGATACATTTGAACGCGTGGAGGAGAATGCCATGACAGTCCAGATTGCCAACAGACAAGCGGGCCTGTCCCGGTTAGCCGTTTTCGTCGTCATCGCTGCCATGGGCGCTCTGCTTTCTGGCTGTGGTGTCAACAATATTCCGACTTTCGATGAAAAGGCCAAGGCCTCCTGGAGCGAGGTACTGAACCAGTATCAGCGCCGCGCCGATCTCATCCCCAATTTGGTGGAGACGGTCAAAGGGTTTGCCGAACAGGAGCGCAAGGTTCTGACCGATGTTGTCGAGGCGCGCGCCAAGGCGACCCAGACCAAGCTGCCCGATGATATTCTTACCAATCCGGAAGCGTTCCAGAAATTCCAGCAGGCCCAGGGGCAATTGTCTGGCGCGCTGGGGCGTCTGCTTGTCGTCGTGGAGCGTTATCCCGACCTCAAGTCAAACCAGAATTTTCTCACCCTGCAATCTCAGCTTGAAGGCACTGAAAACCGGATTGCAGTGGCGCGGCGCGACTACATAAATTCCGTACGCCTTTACAACACCGAGCTTAGAACGATACCCGGACGCTGGTGGAAAGCGTTGCTCTATCCGGACTCTCAACCGCTGGAGACCTTCACCGTCGAGCCAGATAAAACAGAACTTCCCAAGGTAAAATTCTAAGGCTCATGTCGGTCCGGCCGGCACGGTATGTATTCAATTGCGCTGCAGCGCTGGCTCCAGCCCTGCTTGTCTGGGCCGCGCTGATTGCGGGCATGCTCCTTACCGGAGTTCAGGCAGTTTGGGCTGAGCCGAAATTTCCGGAACTCACCGGGCGCGTCGTCGACAATGCCAGCCTGCTGAGCGCGGCGGAAGAGGCACAGATCACCAGCGATCTTGCGGCGCTGGAGGCTGAATCCACTGATCAGCTCGTTGTTGTCACCTTACCATCCCTGCAGGGCTACGAGATTGAGGATTTCGGCTACCAGCTTGGACGTCACTGGGGCATAGGCCAACAGGACAAGAACAACGGGGTTCTTCTGATTGTCGCACCGAATGAGCGCAAGGTGCGCATTGAGGTCGGGCGCGGGCTGGAGCCGTTGCTCACCGATGCACTGACGAAGCTCATCATCGAAAACGGCATTCTTCCCCGCTTCCGCAGCAAAGATTTCTCCGGCGGCATCGCGGCCGGTGTCAGCGACATAATCGCCGTGCTCAGGGGGGACGCGGAAGAATTGAAGGTACGGGCGCAGGCACCCGATGAGGAGCTTGATTTTTACGCCACGCTGTTCATCATCATCTGGTTCATCATTTTCTTTATCGTCATCTGGAGCGTGATCCAGTCCATTCGGCACGGCAACTCAGCCTCTGGCTCAGGTAAGAAAAAGGGGTCGAATGACTGGACCTGGGGCTCGGGTGGTTCATCGGGCGGCGGCGGTTTTTCCGGCGGTGGCGGTGGATTTGGCGGCGGCGGCTCGTCGGGAGGCTGGTAAGGGTATGGACTTTATTTCGACAAAGGACCGCACACGTATTGCCCGCGCGATATCGTCGGCAGAAAAGAAAACCAGCGGCGAGATCCTGGCCGTGGTGGCAGCGTCGAGCGACGATTATGTGTTCCTGCCCATCATGTGGGCCGCACTTGTGGCGCTGGGCGTGCCCCTGATTTTCCTGTTCTTTGTCACCTGGCCTGCCGCGCATGTTTATGCCCTGCAACTTGCCGTCTTCGCAGTGCTTGCCCTTGTGGTGCAATGGTGGCCGCTACGCATGGCTCTGGTTCCCGGGGCCGTTAAGCGCGCCCGCGCCCATCGCCATGCCATGGAGCAGTTCCTGGCGCACAATCTCCACACCACCAAGGGCCGCACCGGCGTGCTCATCTTTGTTTCCGAGGCGGAGCACTTCGCAGAAGTTATCGCCGATGAGGGTATCTACAAGAAAGTTTCACCTGAAGTCTGGGATGAAGCCGTTACTGGACTGACAGCTGATATCGCACGCGGCAAGGTGGCGGACGGATTCGTCGGCGCCATTGAAGTGTGCGGAAGTGTGCTGGCGAAACATTTTCCACCCAGTTCCCGCAACAGGAATGAACTGCCCAATCATTTGATTGTTCTGGAGTGAAGCGCTTAGACCAAAGCCAACTGGCCAGAGTGGGGGATAATCTCTATTCACTCACTTATATGTATTTATGAAAGGAATTCCGATGATCGCCACACCGCTTCGCGCAATAGCTCTCGCAGCAAGTCTATTCCTGGCAGGCTGCCTGGGGCCAGGCACGCCTGAGGAGCAACTGGTCGCCATTGAGGAAGCGATGACGGAAAAGCTTCCCTTCACATCACAGCAAAAAACCGATCTGGACGCGGCAATCGCCGCAGGGCGCGCAGCACTTGAGGGTGGCAAGAAGGACGTGGCCACGGCCGAGTTCGACAAGGCGCTGGCGATTGTGAAAAAGGCCGAGGATGCCGCGCTTTATAACAAAGCGGACTAGGCCTTACGCTTTGACGTTTGCTTTCATCTGCACGACCGATCAGCGCTTTGATCCGAGGTTGCCCGTGCCGGTTGCATCTGTAACAAATTTGCACGTCATTTTCGCTTGTAAACCGGGGGTCTCCGGTTCACTGTCAACATGTCTCGCGATGTGAGCTTTGTCACTTTCGTGCGACAATGTAATGCGTCTCATCAGTAACAGATAACGGGGCGACTTCATGGCAGGGACGGCGCGGTCAAAACCAGGTCCATTCATCAATTCAGTGCTAAAGTCGCTCGCAGGAGCGGGCGCAAGCAAGGGCCGGACAGCCTTTGCGGAAGGCGTTCTGCGCGGCTCCCATGATGGCGATTTCGACGGGTTCTCGCAGGTCGAAGTAGGACAGCTGGTACGCTCTGCCTGGGAGTTCGCGGTCAAGCGCAAACCTGGCAACCACATTCTCAATATTTACAATCCTGACGATGATGGCGGCCGGCTTGGTGATGTCACGATCATCGAAGTCCTGAACGAAGATATGCCGTTCCTGGTGGACTCCGTTATAGGGGAAATACAGGAGCGCGGTTTGCGAGTTCAGCTCGTATTGCACCCTGTGCTGAAAATCACCAGGGACCAGCAGCACAAGTTCAAGTCGTTGACCAATAGCGGCGACCCTGCATCGGAAAATGCAATCAAGGAAAGCTACATCCACGTCCATGTGGGTCGGATTTCGGACGCGGCAGAGCGCAAGGATATCAAGAAGACGCTGGAAGGGATTCTGAATGATGTCAGGATCGTCGTCGAAGACTGGCGTCCCATGCTGCAACGGCTTGATGGCGCGGTGGAGGCTTACACGACGGCACCGCCATCGGTGCCTGTAGCCGACCTTGCGGAGTCCATCCAGTTCCTGAAATGGCTGCTGGACAATAATTTCACTCTGCTCGGCATGCGGGCGTTTTCTTTTGTCGGGGGACGCAAGTCGGGCCGTCTCAAGCCGGTCGCCGGTTCGGGCCTGGGAATATTACGGGATCCGAAAGTTTACGTGCTGAAACGTGGCGATGAATCCATGCACATGACGCCGGAAATCAGGAAATTCTTTTTTGCACCGGCCCCACTGATCGTGACCAAGGCCAATGTGCGCTCGCGCGTTCACCGGCGCGCATACATGGACTATATCGGCGTCAAGATTTATGGCGACAAGGGCGAGATATCTGGCGAGTTGCGGATCGTTGGGCTTTTTACCTCAACCGCTTATACGCGCTCGACGAAGAATATCCCGTTTCTGCGCCAGAAGGTTGAGGTGGTGCTCAACCGATCCGGTCATTCGGCAAACTCGCACACCGGCAAGGCCCTGCAAAATGTGCTTGAAACCTTCCCCCGTGACGAGTTGTTCCAGATCGGTGTCGATCAGCTGTATCAAACCGCCATTGGAATTCAGTCTCTCGATCTGAGGCCGCGTGCGCGCGCCTTTGCCCGGGTCGATGAATTCGATCGCTTTGTGTCCGCTATCGTCTACGTGCCACGGGACCGGTTCTCAACAGGTGTGCGCATCAATATTGGCGAGTTTCTGGCAGAAACATTCCATGGACGGCTGTCGGCCTACTATCCCTTCTTTCCTGAAGGCCCGCTGGTTCGCATCCATTTCATTGTCGGACGCACTGGTGGAAAAACTCCGGTGCGCAGCCAGGCCTTTCTCGATGAGAATATCGAGCAGATCGTTCTCTCCTGGGAAGACCGGCTTGACGAGGAACTGAACAGTTCAGGCAGCCGGATTGGCGCATCTCTGGCGCAAAAATACAACAACGCCTTCACAGCCGCCTACCAGGCAGCCTTCGATGCCGGGCGCGCCGTGCGCGACATCTCGCAGTTCGAGGCGCTTGATAGTGAAAATCCAGTGGCAGTCGAATTTTACCGTGAGGAGAATGACAGGCCAGAGCGCGTGCGAATCGCGCTGTACCACCTGCATGGTCCAATCCCCCTGAGCAGACGTGTGCCGGTTCTTGAGAATATGGGCTTCTCCGTTATCGATGAGCGCTCCTACCGGGTTACGCCGGCAGGCTTAAGTAATGCGCAGGCGATGTCCCATCATGACATGGTCCTGGAGCACCCGGATGGAAAGGCAATTGACCTGACTGATTGCGGCGCGCGCGTTGAGCAGTGTTTTCTCGCGGTCTGGCGCGGCCTTGCGGGCTCGGATACGTTCAACAAGCTGGTCATGAATGCCGGCCTCGACTGGCGCGAAGCAGGCGTCATCCGGGCTTACGGCTCCTATTTGCGCCAGATCGGTGCACCGTTTGGCCAAGCCTACCTGGCGGGTACGATGCTCCGGCACGCGGAAATCACCCGCAAGCTGATGGAGATGTTCCGCATCCGGTTCGACCCGGCAAACGGTAAGTCAATCGAGGCGCGGGCCAAGGCGACCAAACCCCTCGAGACGGCCATTGAAACGGCCCTGAACGAGATCCCGTCCCTTGATGAAGACCGGATCATCCGCCACCATCTGAACCTTGTCCAGTCAACCCTGCGCACCAATTTCTACCAGCGTGGTCAAGACGGCGGACCGCAATCAGCTATCTCCTTCAAGTTTGACAGCAAGAATGTGGATGGCGCGCCTCACCCAAGGCCAATTGCCGAAATTTTCGTATTCTCCACGGAAGTTGAAGGTCTGCATCTGCGTGGTGGCCGGATTGCCCGTGGTGGCTTGCGCTGGTCGGACCGTGCCCAGGATTTCCGCACCGAGGTGCTTGGTCTCGCCAAGGCTCAGCAGGTCAAGAATGTCGTCATCGTGCCTGCCGGCTCAAAAGGCGGGTTTGTGCCGAAATATCTCTGGCAGGCCCTCAACCGCGATGAATTCATGAAAATCGGCATTTCTGCCTATCAGAAGTTCATCAAGAACCTGCTGTTGCTTACCGATAATCTCGACGGTAAAAAGGTCATTCCGCCGAAAGATACCGTGCGCTTCGATGGCGATGACCCTTACCTGGTCGTTGCCGCCGACAAGGGAACGGCAACATTCTCAGATTTCGCCAACGAGATTTCGGTCAATCACGGCTTCTGGCTGGGGGATGCTTTTGCATCCGGCGGGTCGGTTGGCTATGACCACAAGAAAATGGGAATCACCGCGCGTGGTGGCTGGGAGTCTGTCAAACGGCATTTCCGGGAAATCGACTGGGATATCCAGACGACGCCATTCCGCGTCATCGGCGTCGGTGACATGTCGGGTGACGTGTTCGGCAACGGAATGCTTCTGTCAAAGGCGATCGAGCTGGTCGTTGCCTTCGATCATCGCGATATCTTTATCGATCCTGATCCAGATCCCGCTTCAAGCTGGAAGGAGCGCAACCGACTGTTTAAAAAGAGCCGCTCGAGCTGGCAGGATTATAACAAGAAGCTCATATCCAATGGCGGCGGTGTGTTTTCCCGCTCGGCAAAGTCCATCCGGCTGAACCCGCAGATCAAGCAGATCACTGGGATCGAGGCCAACGACGTGACACCGAATGAACTCATTCGAGCGCTGCTCAAATCCTCCTTCGACCTGCTCTGGTTCGGCGGCATCGGCACCTATGTGGGTGGAGCTATTGAAAGTGATGAGCAGATCGGTGACCGCGCCAATGATGCCATCCGCGTGAAAGCCCATGAGCTGAATGTGAAAGCCATTGGCGAAGGCGCCAACCTTGGCATGACGCAGGACGCGCGGATTGAGTTCGCCCGTGCGGGCGGGCGCGTGAACACGGACGCGATTGACAATTCCGCCGGCGTGAATTCCTCCGACCAGGAGGTCAATATCAAGATTGCCATGGGCGCAGCGGTTGCCGCGGGCAAGCTGACCCTGAAAGAACGCAACGCCTTCCTCCCGAAAATGACCGAGGAGGTGGCCGAGGCCTGCCTTGAGAACAACTATCTTCAGACCCTTGCCATTTCGCTCGCAGAGCGCAGGGGCGCTTCCGATTTGAGCTTCCAGCAGCGACTGATGAGGGATCTGGAAAAAACCGGTCTTCTGAACCGGGAACTCGAGTTCCTGCCAGACGACATGGAGATTGCCGAACTCCAGCAGCAGAATCTCTCCCTCACCCGTCCCGAGCTCTCCGTGCTGCTTGCCTATGCCAAAATTGATCTTTACGACGCGCTGGTTGCGTCGAAGGTTCCAGACGATCCCTATTTCGAGCGCGATCTGGAAAGCTATTTCCCGAAAACCCTGCTGAAGAATTATCCTGAAGAGATCGCCTCGCACAGGCTACGGCGCGAGATCATTGCCACGCAACTCACCAATGCCGTCATCAATCGCGGCGGCGCGAGCATGCCTGTGCGGCTTAGGGAGGAAACCGGGCGCGGCGCGGACGAGGTGGTGCTGGCATTTACCGCGGCGCAAGCGATCTTCGGGCTGGAAGAACTGTTTTCAGACATCGACCAACTGGACAACAAGATCCCCGGCGAGATGCAGCTCGATCTTTATCTCAGGGTTCAGGATCTTGTCCGCATGCAGACCGCCTGGTTCCTGCGTCATGTTCCGCTGAAAAAAGGTTTGACCGGAGAAATCGAAACCTTCCGCAAGGGGTTGGGCCAGCTTTCAAAGAGCCTGAACTCCCTCCTCGCCGACTCACATAAAGAGTCTGTGAAGCAGGATATGGATACAATGAAGGAAGCGGGCCTGCCGGCCCCGCTTGCACGCAAGCTGGCCGAACTGCGTTTCATGGATGACGCCCCGGACATGGTGCTGGTTGCCCATGCCGTGAAGCGGCCTGTCCTTGAAATTGCATCGGTACATTTTGATTTGGCCTCATTTTTCAGGCTTGAAGAATTGAAGGACATTGGCCAGCGACTGCTTCTGACCGATTATTTCGACCGGCTGGCGATCAATTCCGCGATGAGTGCCATGGCGGATGCCCAGCGGTCGATCGCGCAGGAGGTGGTGCGTTCCGCTTCGGGCAAAAAAGCGGATTTCCAGAAATGGTATAAGGCCAACGCCTTACAGGCGGACCGGACCAAGCGCGCGCTGGATGAAATCCTCGATGGTGAAGAATCCAGCCTGTCACGGCTGATGGTTGCCGTCGGGCATTTGCGAGATATCAGTCCCTCGTGAGACCATAACGGGCGTAATCACTGAACAATGGCGAGTAAAATGCAATTCGTACCCCCGCGCGCGCTGGCCGGGTGGGTCATGTTCGACTGGGCGGCGCAGCCCTTCTACACTCTCGTCCTGACCTTTCTTTTTGCCCCTTATTTTGCCTCCACCTTTATCGGGGACGCGGCTTGGGGCCAGGAGTTATGGGGCTACACCACTGCGGCAGCCGGTGTCTTTGTGGCGCTGCTCTCCCCGGTCCTTGGCGCCATCGCCGACGCATCGGGCAAGCGCAAGCCATGGATTGCCATCTCCTCGCTCGCGCTCATTGCCGGGCTTTGCTCGCTTTGGCTGGCGGCTCCTGGACAATCCTCCCAGCTTTTGCCCGTGATCGCCGGGATTATCGTTGCCAGCGTAGCGGCGGAAATCGCCACCGTGTTCACCAATGCCATGATGCCGGGTCTCGTTCCGCCGGACAGGCTGGGGCGTTTGAGCGGGACCGGCTGGGCGGTGGGCTATGCCGGCGGGCTGGTGTCGCTGGTGCTGGCCGCCGGCCTGATCGTGGCCGACGGCGAGACCGGCAAGACAATGATGGGGCTGGAGCCGGTCCTGCCGCTGAATTCACTCGACCATGAGGGCGAACGGTTGATCGGCCCGCTTTCCGCGCTCTGGTACGCGATATTCGTGCTGCCATTGTTTCTGTTCACACCCGATATCGGGTCCGGCAAAAGCGTCAATGGACCGGGAAGTGCTGTCAGACGTGGCCTCAGGCAGTTGCGCGATACGCTCCTCCATGTGCGCCACTATGGAAACATCGTGCGATTCCTGACAGCGCGCATGCTCTATGCCGACGGACTTGGCGCGATCTTTGTTTTCGGGGGGCTCTATGCCGCTTCGCTTTTTAACTGGACGGCGGCGGAACTTGGCCTGTTCGGAATTGTCATTACCGTCACAGCCGCAATCGGGGCTTTCATCGGCGGCCCGCTCGATGACCGCTTCGGGGCGCGCACGGTCATCATCTGGGGTCTGGTCGGTCTCATGGCGGCCTGTGCTGGCGTGCTGTCAGTGGATGCCACGTCCATTTTCTATGTGGTGGGGGTTGCGCCCGCCTCTGCCGCCGACGGCGTGTTTTCGAGCGTTGGCGAGAAAGTGTATATGGCCTTTGCCGCCGGTATCGGCCTTGTCTCGGGACCAATTCAGGCGTCCTCCAGATCACTGCTGGCGCGGATCACACCGCCCGACATGGCGACTGAATTTTTTGGCTTGTTTGCGTTTTCGGGCAAGGTGACGGCTTTTGCGGCGCCCCTGACGGTTTCGCTCGTTACAGCGATGACAGGAGACCAGCGCCTCGGCATCGCCAGCATCGCGATTTACCTGATGTTGGGGTTGGGTCTTCTGCTGAGCGTGAAAGAAGAGCGCTAGTCATTTCCTATCGCACAATTTATTCGAAAACCAGTTCCCGCTTTTCGGATTGGGCTTAGTGCCGGAAATGCCGCATGCCTGTGAAGACCATGGCGATGCCGGCGTTATCCGCAGCCGCGATCACCTCGTCATCTCGCATGGAACCGCCCGGTTGGATGACGGCGGTGGCGCCCGCCTCGATGGCTGTGACCAGCCCGTCGGCGAAGGGAAAGAATGCATCTGAAGCGACTACCGAGCCCCTGGTCAGGGTTTCTTTCAAACCGGCTTCATTTGAGGCGTCCCTGGCTTTCGATGCGGCAATGCGGGATGAGTCGATACGGCTCATTTGCCCCGCGCCAATGCCGACCGTCGCACCGTCTTTGACATAGATAATGGCATTCGATTTGACGTGCTTGGCAACTGTAAAAGCGAATTTCAGATCGGCCAGTTCCCGATCGCTTGGCGCCCGCTTCGTCACGGTCTTAAGCTCAAGTGTACCCGCTCTGCCATTGTCACGGCTCTGCACAAGAAAACCACCGGCGAGCATTTTCATGGTGATCCCTTGAGAGCCGGCGTCGGGCAGATCACCGGCCAGCAGGACGCGCAGGTTCTTCTTGGCGGCCAGAATTTTGAGTGCATCCCCCGATGCGTCGGGGGCAATAATGACCTCGGTAAAAATTTGCGAGATGGCTTCCGCCGCTTCCCCATCGAGCGTCCGGTTGAGGGCGACGATGCCGCCAAACGCGCTTGTCGGGTCGCAACGTAGCGCCAGCTCATAAGCCTCGCGCTGTGAAGTGGCGGTTGCCGCTCCGCACGGGTTGGCGTGCTTGATGATTGCGACGGCGGCGCTTTTGTCCGGATCAAATTCCGCCACAAGCTCGTAGGCTGCATCCGTGTCGTTCAGATTGTTGTAGCTGAGTTCCTTGCCCTGTACTTGCCGTGCGGTGGCGACACCGGGCCTGACGTCTCCAGTGGTATAGAAGGCGGCATTTTGATGCGGGTTCTCGCCGTAACGAAGCGTCTGGGAAAGCTTGCCTGAAAAGACGCGGGTGTCTGGCGTATCGATGTCCAGCTGGTCCGCGAACCATGTTGCAATGGCAGCATCGTAAGCTGCGGTACGGGCATAGGCCTTGGCTGCAAGCTTGCGGCGGAATTTCGGGCAGGTTGCACCGTCATGCTGCGCCATATCGCCAACAAGTTTTTCATAATCGGAAGAGTCCACGACTACGGCGACACCGGAATGGTTTTTAGCCGCCGCGCGGATCATGGCCGGGCCGCCAATGTCGATATTCTCGATGCAGGTATCGAAGTCCGCGCCTTTGGCGACTGTCTCCTCGAACGGGTAGAGGTTCACTATCAGCAGGTCGATATTGGCGATTGCGTGCTCGGCCTGGGCTCCCGCATGATCCTTGTTGCCGCGTATGGCGAGCAAGCCGCCGTGGACTTTCGGGTGCAGCGTTTTGATCCGCCCGTCCATCATTTCCGGGAAGCCGGTGATCTCCGAGACATCCTTGACGGCGAGACCCTCATCCCGGAGCAGGGCTGCGGTCCCGCCCGTCGAGACAAGTTCGACGCCAGCATCGTCAAGCTGGCGCGCCAGGTCCGCGATTCCCGTTTTATCGGAAACCGAAATCAGTGCCCGTTCGATTTTCACATTGGTTGGAGACATCTGATCCTCAGGCCTGATTAGCTGCCGGGTTAGCATGAATGGCGCAATGGTGAAATACGGCAAATTGCGCCCATACAGGCTCAATCTTCAAGCGGCAATTCGGAGTTTTCCTCACGGATTTCGGTCTCCGCCGAGGGTTTCCCGGCTGCCAGTGAAAGTTGCTCCAGGCTCCAGTTTAACTTGACCTCGTTTGCGGCCCCCATGGAACCGTAGATCACTATCTGGGAGGAGCGGCGCGGTCCCTTAACATCGGCGAGGAAAACGCTTTCCTCGATCAGGAGGGTGCCCTCTTTTGAGGACATCCGCCAGCCTTCGTGATCGGGAAGTGAAATGAGTACGCTCTGCCCGTCCTGGGAGATCTCCGCGCGCGTCGATGGGTGCAGGTGAAAGCGGATGGCGAACTCACCGCCATTGTCACGCGCCGCGCCTTTCAGCCCTTGGGGGGCGATGAGTTGATCTATACCCATCAGCAACTCACCATTCGCAGCCATCCTCAGGCGGCGCACATGGGTGACGCCGTATCGCTGGTCATAGCCGTCATGGGAGGCGCGTAGCTCCGCGGTGCCTTTCTCTGATCTCAGCTCCGCCTGCACATTTGCCGGACCAGACAGGCGCGGCGTGTCGCCGGTTGTGGCCGGTGGTCCACCGCCCACCAGAAGTGATGAAGAGCTATCGCTAAATACGAGCGTAGAGTGCGCCGCGGTGGCACGAGCGACCGAGCGCCACTCCGGTTCATCGCGCATGGGTACGCCGCAATTGACGATAAGCGGGTGGTTGCCACTGCTCATCTCGAATGACAAGGCCCCGGCATGTGCCTCGCCACTGAGCGAAATGGGTGGCGCGTGCCCGGTATCGATGATGAGAATGCTGTTGCCGGATTTCATCCGGCAATATCCGGACTTGTCCGCATGAGATACCGGTTTGCCGCGAACGTCGTCATGGACCATCAATGCTGCGAGGGATTCCATGGGAGTGGGCCCCATGCCGTTGAAGTGGGCAAAGCCCTGGTCGCCGATCTGGAAGAAGCGAAGCATGGGCATCATCCGGTCAATGGCACTAAACAGCTCTGGCGGCGGATTCTGGTCGCGGGCAATATAGCATTGGCGCAGCGGAAGCAGATCGAGCAGAAGCTCGATCAGGGCACACGGATTGCGGCTGATATGCCCGCCATCGGCGAGAATTTGCCGTTTTAACTCTTCAATGAGCGCCTTGGGGCGGGCAAATGAGGAAGGGTGTTTTTCATCCGCGCACAGTCCTGCCAGGGAAAGGGCGATGAGCGAAGTGAGCCGGGGTACGCCGTCAGGCGTATCCTTGTATGAGGAACGCAGATACCGGAACTGCATCGCCAAGGAACGCATCGCCTGGTCGTAAAAGGTCTCGTCTGCCCCCTCGACGAAGATGGCAGCATGAGACAGCCAGGAGATAATCCGCCGCGCGGTAATCTCAGGTTCCCAGGCGAGGCCGCTTGGATCCCTGTGCAACGAAATCCAGTCGCGCACCAGCGTCCGGGCGTGTTCGCGGGAAATTTCGTCATGGGCGGCTCGCAGATGGCGCAGCCACCCGAAGCCATGCAGTTCGCGCTCCCATCCATCGCTCGGAGGAGGAACGGTAAAAGGAGAGTCCGTGCCCAGCAAGGCAACCTCGCCGGCCAGCCCCAGATGCCCGCTGTAGATTTCACTGGCAAAGCTCGGATCACCAGTGCGCAAATCCTGCGGCATGATCAGGAGATGATCGATCGGATGCCCGCGATAGCGCCAGCGCAGGAGAGGAGATCGCAGCAGCCACCGCCAGGCGTGACGGCTTGCATTCCGGGTTGCCGACGTGGTCAGGCGCGCGCGGGTGGAGATGGTTTCAACGATCATGGGTCGCCCCAAACCAATTCTCTCGGGCCGGCGTGAATACAGGGATGCAGGTGGTTTCCGATCCGGGTCCAGGTATTGTTGAGCGTGCGGCTTCCGTGATCAAGGGGCTGGCGTGAGGCATCACTTCCCATTGCCCCCGATAATGAGCCGGGCGGCAAAAAAACCGTCCATTCCCGCCATTTTCCCCGTGCCCGCTTCCAGATAGAACGGCAATGTACGTAATTGGCCATGGCTGCTCAGCCAGCTGTCATGGCCGGAGATTTCCTCCAAACGAATCGGATCGGCCTGGATGCCCGGCATTTCATCGATCAGCTTCGCGATCTGATCCACGCCCTCTTCGGGCTCCAGCGAACAGGTGCAATAGACAAGCGTGCCTCCCGGCCGGACCAGCTTTACTGCATTATGCAGCAATCTGGCCTGGAGGTTTGTGAGCTCCTTCAGGTCCTTCGCGCCTTTCAGATGGGCGATGTCCGGGTGACGCCTGAGCGTTCCGGTGCCGGTGCAGGGCGCATCCAGTAGCACGGCATCGTAAGGATGATCAGGCATCCACTTGGTGGCGTCGCCGGTGACACTGGTCATCTCAAGGCCAAGCCGCGTCATGTTTTGACTGAGCCGCTCAAGTCGGTGCTTCGAGCTGTCGACGCACGTCACCAGGGCTCCGGCATGGGCCAGTTGCGCGCTCTTGCCGCCGGGGGCCGCGCATAAATCCGCCACGCGTTTTCCCGAGATGTCCCCGAGCAGGCGGACGGGGAGTGCTGCGGCAGCATCCTGTACCCACCAGGCACCATCCTCGAACCCGTCCAGGTTTTCTATGCGGCCAGTAGCTTGAAGGCGCACGCTGCCTGTATCCAGCGCGATGCCGCCCAGCCGCTGAGCCCAGTCCTGCGGGTTCTGTTTTACGGTGAGGTCGAGGGCGGCGCCCTGCATATGCGCATCTGCGATGCGGCGAGTGGTTTCCTCACCAAAGTTTTTAACCCATCGCGTCCACAGCCAAACCGGCGTGTTAACCAGCGCCGCATCCTGCATCTTAACGATGCCCGGCCCTTTTTCCGCCATGCGGCGCAGCACTGCGTTCGCCAGCCGGTCGAAGTGGCGCGCATTCTTGTCCGTCTTGCACTGGCGCACGGCCAGGTCGATGGCCGCATGGGCGGGAATGTTCAAAAACAGCAGTTGGCATGCGGCTGACAGCAGGATCTCACGCACAATACCCGAGCGTTTGGGGAGTGCCTTGTCGAGAAAACTGTCCAGCACTGCGTCAAGCTGGCCCTTGTGGCGCAGCACCGTGGAGGCGATGGCACGAGCGAGGCCGCGGTCGCGGTCGGCCATAGACACCATTTCACGAGCTGCAGGGGAGTTGGTGAGCGCATCGTCCAGCGGCTGGCGATCATGCAGCACCGCCCTGAGAAGCGATACGGCAGCACGCCTGGCGGGCAGGCCAACGCCATGTTCACGCGCCAGTCGGGCATCGCGATTTTGCTGGGACGCTTGATTTTCCGTCAATAGATTTTCTAACCCGCCTCTATCCCAACTCTATCCCCAGGGGCCGCGTGATCCGCCGCTCACGGGTACGGACCCGGCCGCACTGGAGGCGACACGTGATGTTCCGGTGAAGTCTTGCGCCATCTGTCTGAGCCGCGCAATGCGGTTTTCGGTATTGGGGTGGGTGGAGAACAGATTGTCCATGCGTGCGCCCGACAGCGGGTTGACGATAAACATGTGTGCCGTTGCCGGATTTCGTTCTGCCGCCATGTTCGGAACCTGCTTTGTGATTTCCGACATCCGCTCGAGGGCAGAGGCCAGCCACAGGGGATTTCGGGAAATCTGAGCGCCGAGTTTGTCGGCTTCATATTCGCGCGAGCGAGAGATCGCCATTTGTACGAGCGCTGCAGCGATGGGTGCGAGCAGCATGATAGCGATCGTGCCGATGAACCCGATCGGGTTGTTGCTGTCGCGGTTACCGCCAAAGAACATGCCGAAATTGGCAAGCATTGAGATGGCGCCGGCAATAGTGGCGGTGATGGTCATGGTCAGCGTGTCGCGGTTCTTGATATGCGCTAACTCGTGAGCCATCACACCTGCGATCTCATCTTTGCTGAGCGCGTTCAGCAAACCGGACGTGGCCGCAACGGCAGCGTTTTCCGGGTTGCGCCCCGTGGCAAACGCGTTGGGCTGATCATTCTCCATGATGTAGACGCGCGGCATGGGCAGGTCTGCATTTGCGGCAAGATCACGCATCATATTGTAGTAGCCGGGCGCTGAACTCTCATCGACCTCGCGCGCACCGTGCATGCGCAGCACCATCTTGTCTGAGTTCCAGTAGCTGAAGGCATTCATGGCCAGCGCCATGAAGAACGCGATCATCATGCCGGTCTGTCCGCCTATCATGGCACCCACGGACATGAACAAGGCTGTCATGGCGGCGAGCAGGATGGCGGTACGAAAATAGTTCATATGTTTCCTCTAAGAGTGTGAAATGGCCTGGCGGCGCGTTGTTCCACCTCTAAAATGGGGATTATGATGCGCCACCGCAAGATGACAACTTGGCAAGGATTGGGAGGCACGCATGGGTAAAAAACCTGAAGACAAGACTGTAAATTCAGCTTCCCGCACCAAATCTCGACTCAATCCCGCAGCCCGACGCGCACTGGCCGAGGCCGAGGAGCGCCGTAACGCGCACAAGCCTGATCACTCAGGTGGGGATAAGGAAGTTGGCGGTGTCGATGGCCCTGACCCTGTCCGCTATGGAGATTGGGAAAAAGACGGGACCATATCGGATTTTTAGACAGTGCAATATTGACGTGCAAACGTGAGTCGATTCTATTGGTGCGTGCGGGTGCGAATCAGGGGCTAAGAACAATGGCGAACGTGGCATATGCCGAAACTCTCGACGATGCGGAGTCATCCGCGCAGCTGACACACCATATTTCGCCTGGGCATTCCCAGCTTCTGCAAGGCAGCTACCGGCTGGTAGAGCCTGCCTCCGATCTGGTCGCAACGTTGTTTTTTCACCGCCTGAAGGAAATTGCACCCGAACTGCAGCCAATGCTGGAGGGTGACGAGGCGGAACAGCGCAAGCAGTTGCTGATTTCACTCGGGCTGGCGGTCGCAGCACTCGACCGGTTTGACGACATCGTACCCGCGTTAAAGCTTCTCGGTGTGAAATACCGCTCCATGGGCGTGACCGAGTTCCACTATGGCGCTGTCGGTGAGGCGTTGTTGTGGACCCTGAGGCAAAGTCTGGGGGCCCACTGGTCAGCCGATTGCGAAGACGCGTGGACGGCCATGTGTACGCTCATCGCCGAAATCATGACGTCTTCCGAATAATCCCCAAAGAACCGCCTCATGACCGAGTGTCCTGCAATGGAACACTCCCTGAAGTGGGCACACCGTTCGTGGGCGTCGCACCGAGTTTTGTATCGCACTTTGCCAAGGCGCCTTCCACGGCTAAAAGGCGAGCAAATCTGCAAAAATTTCTACTCCATACGCCGATAATTTAACACCTCGTTCATCATTTAAAGTTGGCAATCGGCCTGTTTGCAGCCCGCAAGCTCTATGAGCACGCCCCTTGCAACACTCCCTGTATCGACATCTCACGCGTATCAGGGAGAGACAGGGTTATGGCGTACCACATCACCGAGAACGGGGTTTCACGGCGAAACAGAAAGACCTTTGCGGGCGATGAGAGCGGTAATATCGCGATCCTGTTCGCGCTGTTTCTGGTCCCGGTCATCATGCTCATGGGTCTCGCCATCGATGGGCTGCGCGCGCTCAACGCGGCCGAGACAACGGCGGATGCACTTGATGCGGCAGCCCTGGCAGCGGCAAGGGCCATGACCGAGGGCGGTTTGAGCGATGCCGAAGTGAATAAAGTTGCCAGTGATTATTTCCAGGCCAATGTCGTCGGCAAGGGCAAGATAGGATATTCCACCTATTCCGGCCTTGAAGTGACCACCAATCGCGCCCGCAACGAGGTCACGGTTGGCGTCAATACCGACGTGTCCACCACCTTCTCCAGCATTGCCCATATCGACAAGTTCAGCCTGTACCGTGAATCAACGGTGGCCGCGGGTCTCAACGATATCGAACTGGGCCTGATGCTGGACGTGACCGGTTCCATGAACCGGAACGGCAAGCTCCGGGCGCTGAAGAACGCAACCAAGGATTTGATTGATGCAATCGTCCCCGAAGGTCACAAGGGGAATCGCGTGCGTATTGCCCTGGCGCCCTACTCAGAGCAGGTCAATATGGGCCGTTTTGCCGATGGCGTGAGCGATGCGCGCAACCGGTCTGGTTGCGTTGTCGAACGCCGTGGCCCCGAGATGAATCGCGACACCGCACCGGGTCGCGGCGCCAGGTTTCACGTGGTGACGCCCAATGACGAGCACCGCTATGACCGTGGACGCTGCCCGGATGCGGAAGTTCTGCCTCTCACCAGCAACAAGCGCCGGCTGGTCAATACCGTTGACAACTACCGGGCCGACGGGTGGACCGCCGGTCATCTGGGCATCCAATGGGCCTGGAATCTGATTTCGCCGCGCTGGACCGGCATCTGGCCCGGAAGCAGCCGTCCCCATCCTTACGGCCAGGCCAATCTCATCAAGGCCGTTGTGCTGATGACCGATGGTGAGTTCAACACCGCCTATACCGGCCGCCCCGGCAAGGGCGCCATGACGCGGGAATCCTATGACCATGCCGAGGAGTTGTGCCGCAATATCAAGGATGAGGGCGTGATCGTCTTTTCCGTGGCGTTTGATTTGCGTGAACGGGATGCGCGGGAGGCCTTGTCTGATTGTGCCACCAATGAGGATTACTTCTTCCGCGCTGAAAACGAAGAGGAACTGCGCCGCGCCTATCGTGACATCGCTATAAAGCTCACACAGTTGCGGATCGTGAAATAAGGGAGAGCGTCAATCAAGACGCCATCAGGGCGCGAGAGGTTTTGCCTCTCGCGCCCTTTGTCCGTTGATGTGTGCTGAACTACTTGTTCTGTCGGTTCTCGATCAGGTCATCCACGACAGCCGGTTCGGCCAATGTCGAGGTGTCGCCCAGATTTGAGAAATCGTCTTCGGCGATCTTGCGCAGGATGCGGCGCATGATTTTGCCCGAGCGCGTCTTGGGCAGGCCGGGTGCGAACTGCAGCAGATCAGGCGTGGCAATGGGGCCGATTTCCTTGCGCACCCATTTCCTGAGCTCGCCATGAAGGTCATCGCTCGGGGTTTCACCCGCCATCAGCGTGACATAGCAATAGATGCCCTGCCCCTTGATGTCGTGTGGGTAACCGACAACGGCAGCTTCCGATACCTTCGGATGGGCCACCAGCGCGCTCTCGACCTCTGCCGTTCCCATGCGGTGACCGGACACGTTTAGAACGTCATCGACGCGGCCCGTGATCCAGTAATAGCCGTCGGCATCGCGCTTGCAGCCGTCACCAGTGAAATATTTCCCCTTATAGGTGGCAAAATAGGTCTGAATGAAACGGTCATGGTCGCCATAAACCGTGCGCATTTGCCCGGGCCAGCTGTCGATGATGCACAGATTGCCCTCAGTCTCGCCTTCAAGCACTTTGCCGTCGCCATCGACCAGCTGTGGTTGTACGCCAAAGAAGGGGCGCGTGGCAGAGCCGGGCTTGGTTGCAATTGCGCCTGGAAGAGGCGTGATCATGATACCGCCGGTTTCGGTCTGCCACCAGGTATCGACGATCGGGCAGCGACCGTCGCCCACCACGTTGTGATACCACTCCCAGGCTTCCGGGTTGATCGGCTCGCCGACGGTTCCCAGCAGCTTGATGGATTTGCGGCTGGTCTTCTCTACCAGCTCATTGCCCGCTCCCATCAGCGCACGCAGTGCTGTGGGTGCAGTGTAGAAAATGTTGACCTGGTGCTTGTCGCACACCTGCCAGAAACGCGAGGCATCCGGATAATTAGGAACGCCTTCGAACATAAGCGTTGTCGCCCCATTGGCCAGTGGCCCGTAGACGATGTAACTGTGTCCGGTGACCCAGCCCACGTCTGCCGTGCACCAGTAGATGTCACCATCATGATAGTCGAATACATATTGGTGCGTCATCGAGGCGTAGACCAGGTATCCGCCCATGGAGTGCAGCACGCCTTTAGGCTTACCTGTCGAGCCCGACGTGTAGAGAATGAACAACGGGTCTTCCGCGTTCATCGCTTCAGGCGGGCAATCGGCGGAGGCTGCGCCTACAGCGTCGTGGTACCAGACGTCACGGCCCTCTTTCATGTCGATGGAGCCGCCGGTACGTTTCACCACCAGCACATGATCGACCTTGGCGCCGGCTTCTTCGGCGATCTTGACGGCTTCGTCCGTATTGGCCTTGAGCGGGATCGGCTTGCCGCCGCGAACGCCTTCATCGGCCGTAATGACAAAATTGGATTTGCAATCCTCAATGCGCCCCCCCAGCGCGTCGGGAGAAAACCCGCCGAACACGATTGAGTGGATCGCGCCGAGCCGTGCGCAGGCCAGCATGGCATAGGTGGCCTCGGGTACCATTGGCATGTAGATCGTGATCCGGTCGCCCTTCTTGACGCCGAGATCTTTCATGGCATTGGAAAGTTTGCACACCTCCTGGTGGAGTTCCTTGTAGGAGATATGCTTGTCTTGCTCAGGGTCGTCGCCTTCCCAGATGATCGCCGTCTGGTCGCCGCGTGTTTCCAGGTGCCGGTCAACGCAGTTGGCGCATACATTCAGCTCGCCGTCCTCGTACCATTTAATCGAAACATTGTCGTAATCGTAGGTCGTGTTCTTGACCTTGGTGTACGGCTTCATCCAGTCGAGACGCTTGCCCTGCTCGCCCCAGAAGGCGTCCGGGTCATCGATGGATTGCTTGTACATTTCCTGGTATTTATCGTTGTCTACATGGGCGCGCTTTGCCCATTCGGCAGAAACCTCGTAGGTTTTGACGTCCGACATAATTTTCCTCCCCCAACTAAAAAACTGTGCTGCATCGCATTATGAAGAGGCAGCAAGCGCCCATCAAGCACCTCGTTCGTCGCACAATTTTCGTCGTAGATGCCATGACGCAGATCAAGAGGCATTTTTTGCCGGATTCATGGGAAATTCAGCTCAGACAAGCGTGACTGTTCCGCCACTGACACGAATAGGCACCTGCTCGAGAAAGGCGCCTTCACATGGTCCTTCCACGCAAAAGCCGTCCTTGACCCGAAACCGAGCCCCGTGGGTGGAGCAAATGAGCAACTCGCCAGTCTGGTCGAGAAATTTGTCGGGAAAGGTCTCCAGCGGCGTGCCCTTGTGCGGGCACCGGTTCGTATAGGCATAAACTTGCATCCCACGCCGCAGCAGGATCAGATCGAGAAACCCCTCTCCCCGATCCAGCTCAATCCCCTTGGCGCCGCCGTCAGAAATATCTTCCAGCCGGCAAAGGGGAATATCCTTATGCATGCGAAGCTAAACGCCAAACCAGCCGATAATCGCACCCATGACGATAAGCACGAGCAGAAAATGGCCCCCATCGATGAGCGTGAGAGACAAGGGACGGCCCTGGAAGGTGTAGTTGACGCCCATGGTGGTGACGACAAACCCGGCCCAGACAAAAATCCCCGACAGGATACCGTTCATCGGAGTTACATGCCCCTTGCCGAGATGGCCGATGACACCGGCCAGGACAAAGGCCATGAACAGCAAGCTGATGCCCAGAACGATAAAGGGTTTGGGCTCCGGCTTGGGCGGATTGTCAGGGTCCTTGCCAACCGCGCGCGCCCAAGGCTTGCCGAAGGTCATGTACCACGGCCAGCCGACAAAGAAGCTTGCGATGGCTGCTACCAGAACAGCGAGATAATTTACACCTGCAAAGTCCATTGGTCTGCTCCCGGGGCTGGTTTTAAAGCCCGCCCATCTTGCACACGGTCTTCCATTCCTTTTCGCTGACAGGCTGTATGGAAAGGCGTGAATTGTTCACCAGCACCATGTCGTTGCATTTGGGCTCGGCCTTGATTTCTTTTAGCTCCACGGGATTGGGCATGTCATCGACGGGTATGACATCGACCACGCCAAAGCGGCCCGTGGGATCGGTTTCATCGGGGTAAAATTCCTTCACAACTTCCACGAGCCCGACAACCCGCTTCTCCTTGACCGAGTGATAAAAGAAGCCTTTGTCGCCCTTTTTCATCTCTTTCATATTGTTGTTGGCCTGGTAGTTCCGGCTGCGTTTCACCGGATGGCCTTTGTTGCCGGTTTTCTTGTGGTCCTCCCAGGACCAGTTGCCGGGTTCGGATTTGAACAGCCAGTACGCCATGTGTGTCTTGCCTCGTGTTTGCTGAAAATGTTTGTGAGCCTAATTATTCGGGTTGCCGATCGTCCAGTTCCAGGGACGGACCTGAACCTCTGCGAACAATCCTTCCTTGAAGTAGGGGTCGCGCTCGGCAATGGCACGTGCTTCATCAGCAGTTCCCGCCTCCACGATCAGCAGTGAGCCGTTCATTTCCGAGGCGTCCTCATTGGTGAATGGCCCGGCCAGCTTGAGCGTGTCTCCGAGAGCTTTCAAATGCTCTCGGTGCGTTGGCCTTGTATCGAGACGAAGCTGCTGGCTGTCCGGCTTGTCGGTGCAGATAAGCGCATAGAACATGAATTTCCCCTGATGATGTATTGAGGGAATCTATGCAGGACAGGCAATCATGTCCAGCAACCTTGACGTGATTGGAGCGGCTCAGGCGGCAATGACCATTTTTTCCGTGCAGCCGACGATCATCCTCAACATGCGTCGCGGCTCGGTATAGTCATCCACGGCCGCGTGCATGGAGGCCCGGTTATCGATGCCGAGCAGCATGTTCAGCCCCCATTTGTGCCGGTACTGATACTCCGGTCTCAGCGCGTGTTCGAACAACTCCTCCAGCAGTTCATCGCTTTCCTGCTGGCTCACATTATTAATGCGCATCACGTAGCCCGGATTGACGTAGAGGATTTTACGCCCTGTTTTGGGGTGATGCCGCACAACCGGGTGCACCACGTCAGGGTGCGTATCCAGTTGCTCCTGGGTGAGGGTTGGCGTGGCGCCACCCGTATTCCAGCCCCAGCGGTGAGTGGCAGAGAGATTTTCGATACGGCGCTTGGTTTTATCAGGCAACCCGTCATAGGCCAGGTACATATTGGCCGCGAGCGTATCTCCGCCCTCGCTCGGAATTTGCGTCGAGTAGAGGAAGATGGCGTCGGAGGGGTTCTTCTCGTAGCTCAGGTCCGAATGCCAGAAAGCGCCGGCCGGTTTCGCGGTGCTGCGCGATTCTGATGTGCCGGTATTGCGGGCAATGATCGAGACCTCGAAGCCTTCGGGGTGGTGATACTGGTCGAGGACATGCGGCACCAGCGGCCCGTAGCGTGCCGTGAAATCCCTCATCCATGGAACATTCTCTTCCAGCTCGGGCGCGACAATGGCGACGTGATCGTAAAGTGCCTGCTCAACAGTCGCGAAATCGTCATCACTGGGCGGTTCGGACGAATCGAGTCCAAACACCAGCGCGCCCATGGGGCCGTCGAGGGGTTCTATTTTTATTGCCATGGCAATGTCCTCCCTACGCGGATTATTACGCGACTCATCAGCAATATCCAGATGGCGCGATGCCCCACATCACATAAGCTCGGCGCGCAGAGGCCTTGCCAGCAACTCTGCGATGGCCTCGTCTACCGTCTCCTCGCCCGACACGACCGACTGGACGGCGGCGCATATGGGAAGATCAAGCCCGGACACCTCGGCAATTTCAACTACCGCAGAGGCGGTATACACGCCTTCGGATACGGAGTTGCGCGCGCCCAGAACCTCCTCCAGCGTCTTGCCTTCGCCAAGCGCAATCCCGAGAGACATGTTGCGCGATTGCGGGCTGCCACAGGTGAGTATGAGGTCTCCCAGACCACTGAGCCCGGTCATGGTGTCGGCTTGCGCCCCGAGTGCTGTGCCAAAGCGCACCATTTCCCCGTAGCCGCGCGTGGTGATTGCCGCGTGCGCGTTAGAGCCGAGTTTTTTACCCCTGACGATACCGGCAGCGATGGCGAGTACATTCTTCATCGCACCGCCAATTTGCGCGCCGATAAGATCACCGCTCCAGTAGGGCCGGAAGGTGGGGTGGCCGAGCGCCAGCGCCAGTGCTTCGCCCAACTCCTCGTCATCGCAGGCGAGCGTCAGGGCGGCGGGCAGCCCGTGTGCGACTTCCGCAGCAAAGCTTGGGCCCGACAATATGGCCGGGACCGCCTGCGGCAGGGCTTCGCTCAGCACCTGGCTCATGAGCTTGCGTGTCGACTGCTCGATACCTTTTGAGCACATGATGACGGGGCGGCCCTCTGGCAGGTCCTTTGACAGTTGCCCGGCTATGGTTCTCGTGTGCTGCGCGGGGGCGACCATCAATATGGCGTCGCAAGTGGCGATCTCCGCCAGATCGGAAGTGGCGCGCAAGGCGGGGTCGAGGGGGATGCCGGGCAGGAAATCATTGTTGGCATGGGTCTCGTTGATACCGCGCACGGTCTGGCTTTCATGGGCCCAAAGCAACGCATCACGACCGGACTTGATGACCGCCTGGGCCAGTGCCGTGCCCCAGGCTCCGCCGCCGACAATTCCGATTTTCTGAAAGGCCATCGCGTTTCCTTCTTGTCTTTACGCCTTGACCCCGGCGCCGATTGCAGGAGCGGCTCCCGTGTCCAATGGCCAGCGCGCCCGCGCCGGGACTGTGAAATCATCAACCAGTCCCCGGACCAGCCGCTCCGCACCCGCCCATGCGATCATCACTCCATTGTCCGTGCACAGCGCTGCTGGCGGAACATGGAGCGTGTAGCTTTTGTCAGCGCACAATTGCTCCAGGCTTGCCCCGATTGCCTGGTTTGCGGCAACGCCTCCGGCAACCACCAGCCGGCGTTCCACGTCCTTCCCCAATGAAGCTTCATAGAGTGACATTGCCGTGGCGGTTCTGTCGATTATGACATCGCACACCGCGCGCTGGAACGACGCACATAAATCGGCAATGTCTTTGTCTGAAAGGGGGGCGGTTTTCTCCGCGCGCCGTCTCAATGCAGTTTTCAGGCCGGCAAAAGAGAAATGCGCCTCTTCGCGCCCAACCATGGGCCGGGGCAGATCAAACCGGGTTTCATCGCCTTCGCTCGCATGTTTCTCCACCTCCGGGCCCCCGGGATAGGGTAGACCCAGAAGCTTCGCGGTCTTGTCAAAGGCTTCTCCCAGCGCATCGTCAAGCGTGGTGCCGAGACGCTCAAACGCGCCTACATCGCGCACGATGAGAAGCTGTGTATGACCGCCTGAAACCAGCAGCAGCAGGTAGGGCGGTTCAAGCCCGTCAGTCAACCCGACCGTGAGGGCATGGGCCTCGAGATGATTGACCGCTATGAGCGGAAGGTTGCGCGCCGCCGCAATTGCCTTGCCCGTCATCAGGCCGACCAGCACACCGCCGAGCAGCCCCGGCCCCGCGGTAGCCGCGACGCCGTCGAGATCCTCCCAGCCGACGCCTGCTTCATCCATTGCCTGTCTGATGAGAACGTCCAGCACCTCGACATGAGCGCGCGCAGCGATCTCGGGCACGACGCCGCCAAAGGCCGCGTGATCGTCAAGTTGTGTGCGCACCAGGTTTGAAAGGATTTCGCCGCGCCCCGGCCCGCGCCGCAGCACGACGCCTGCGGCGGTCTCGTCGCAACTCGTCTCGATGCCGAGTATGCGGACGTCGCGGCTGCTATCGATTGTGGTCATTAGACATGCTGCCTGATTGCGTTGCACGCCGATGCCGGGCATACATGGCGCGGTATTTTAACATTACTCCGAAGTGAGTTAGCACCGGGAGAAAACCCTTTGCAATCTCATCCCCTGAAAATCGGCACCAGAGGTTCCCCGTTGGCCCTCTGGCAGGCCAACGAGGTGCGCGACCGGTTGATCGCGGCCCATGGGATGGATGAGGAGTATGTAGAGGTTTGCACGTTCAAAACCTCCGGCGATAAAATCCAGGACCAGTCGTTGAGCGAGTTTGGCGGCAAGGGATTATTCACTCTGGAAATCGAGGAGGCGCTGGCCACGGGCGGGATCGCGCTGGCCGTTCATTCCATGAAGGACATGCCGACGGTTCTCCCCGATGGTCTTGAGATCGCCTGCGTCCTGAAACGCGAAGATGTGCGCGATGCATTTTTGTCCGGCAAAGCCTCCAGTCTCGGGGAGTTGCCCGACGGTGCCGTCGTGGGCACGTCCTCACTGCGGCGTCAGGCGCAGGTGCGGCGCAGGCGCCCCGACCTGAAAGTGGTGGAGTTTCGCGGCAATGTGCAGACACGGCTGCGCAAACTCTCCGATGGCGTCGCAGATGCGACCCTTCTCGCGGTCGCCGGGCTGAAGCGGCTGGGCAAGGAGGAGCATATCGCGGCCGTTATCGAGCCGGAAGAAATGCTGCCTGCCGTGGCGCAAGGGGCTATCTGCATCGAAATCCGTTCAGATGATGCCTCAACGCGTGAATTGCTCAAGGCGCTGCACCATGAAGAGACCGCGCTGTGCGTAGCAACAGAGCGCGCATTCTTGCGCGAACTTGACGGGTCGTGCCGCACGCCGATTGCCGGGCTGGCAGAACTGGATGGCGACACCTTGCGTTTTCGCGGTCAAATCCTCACCCCCGATGGAACCGTGAGCCACGACACGGAACGCAACGGCCCGGCAAGCGATGGTGAAGAGATGGGTCTTGATGCCGCGCGTGAATTGCTTTCCCGCGGCGGTGATGACTTCTTCAAGGCACCTGACTAATGCGACTGCTCGTCACCCGTCCACAGCCCGACGCCGATGCGCAGGCTGAAAAACTCAAACTGCTCGGCCATGAGGTGAGCGTTGCGCCATTGCTAGACGTGGAATTCCTCGATTTTGCAGCCCTGCCCCTGACTGGCGCGCAGGCGCTGATCGCTACCAGCCGCAACGCCCTGCGCGCTCTGGAAGCCAGCGGCCAGCTGGAGCCCACGCTCGTCATGCCGCTTTTCACGGTAGGTTCGGCAACGGCAAAACTGGCGCATGCGCTTGGGTTTAAAAAAATTCACGAGGGGCCGGGAACGGCTGAGGAATTGCTTCCGCTTGTACAGGCCGGATGCAGCCCCGGTGCGGGTACTCTCATACATCTGGCCGGTGAGCGGATGGCGTTTGATATTAAAAGCGCGCTGGAAAATGAAGGCTTTGATGTGGTGCAACCGGTCCTGTACCGGATCAACATGGCTGACAGTTTTGCCGAGGCAGCGCACAAGGCTCACGGGAGTGGCGCGCTCGACGGCGTCATCCTGATGTCACCGGCAACGGCGCAAACTTACATGGCACTGGTCTCCGAACCTGATTTGCAGGCGCTCGCGGAAAAACTTACTTTTTTCTGTCTGTCGCGCAATGTTGCCGAACCCCTCAAGACGCTTCAGGACGCGCGTGTCCTCATTCCAGCCAATCCCACGGAAGATGATCTACTTGCGTTGATTGGCCACGAAGCGGCAAACTGGTAATTGTAGTCAGGCGGCTGAGGCATAAGGGCCACCAATAGTAATGACGAGTGACAAGAAAGATAAACCGAGCGCAGCGTCCGGCGGGGACGATGCAACCGGATCATCAAAGCGGCCTTCCAGGGTGATCGAGCTTGAAGCGGAAGAGGTCGAAATCGAGGTCAATCCGGACCGGGAGGTTCAGGCCGGCGACGCTGACGGCAATGAGTCTGGCGATGAAGATGCCGGGACAACGGATTCGCCTGACAAAACCGGAACTCGGCCCAAGCGCCCTCCACAGCGCACCAAACCATCCGAGGTCAAAGGTTTCGTAACCCATCTTGCAGCAGGGCTGATTGGCGGGCTTGTCGGTGTCGTCGGGGCCGGTGTTGGACTTGAAAAACTCCCGCTGTCCGGTCTCCTGGGCAAAAGTGAAGCGCCTGAACAGATCAGCGGGATTGAGCAGCGGTTGAACGCGTTCGATAAAAAACTGGCCGATCTGTCGAAGGCACTCGAGGGCGCGGCCAGCCCGGACAAGCTCGGCTCGCTGGAAAAGCGTCTTGCAGGTCTTGAGAATAAGCCGGTCGTGGTGCCCGCCGTTCCTCGGGCAATCTCGGATCGTTTGGACAAACTCGAAGATACTCTGAAAACCCTAGGCTCTGCCGCAGGTGAAGACGGTGCATCCGGAGTGGAGGTATCGGCTGCTCTCACGGCGAAGATAGACGGCGTATCCTCGGACCTTGAGAAGCGCTCAGGCGCGCTCAAGGAAGAATTGTCCGAGCTGAAAAATTCAGTAGCGGCGCTTGGAACACCTCAATCCCCTCGCAATGAAGGGGCCGAAAAGGCACTTACGGCGCGGCTCGATGGCCTGGAGGAAAAAATTTCATCCCTTGCCGCCCGACCTGCAACAGCATCAGTGCAAGTGCCCGTCGTGCAGGGGGCAGGCAGCGAAGGCGCAGCCATGGCGCTCGCGTTTGAAAGCCTTCGACGCACCGTGGTAAGCGGTGAGGCTTATACATCGCAGCTTGAGGCGCTGGCCAAGCTTGCGCCCGAGGGTCTTGATCTTGGCAAACTCAAAAAGACCGCCGATAGCGGTGTCGAAACCGAGCGTGCCCTGTTGCGAGCCCTGCCTCCCATATTACGTGAAGCACGCATCGCGGCGGCCAAACCGGATGACGACACGTTTTTTGATCGGCTGGTCTCGAATGCCCAGTCGGTCGTGCGGGTGCGCCGTATTGGCCCGGCCGAGGGTGAAAGTTCCGGTTCGGTGCTGGCGCGCATGGAGGCCCATATGAAATCAGGCGGACTTGCGGAGATTTTGCGCGAGGCGAAGGGCCTGGACGGCCCGGTCTTGAAGAGCTTGCAGCCCTGGCTGGACAGGGCGATGGCTCACAGTGCGAGCCGGAGTGCGCTGAAAGCTCTTGAAACAAGCCTGCTTGAAAGCCTCAAGCCCGACGCGAAAGCGCAAAGGTAGGCATTGCATGCTGAGGCTTATCCTTTTCGTTCTGGTGGTCGGCGCGGCGGCGGTCGGGCTTGCATGGGTTGCCGACAAACCCGGGACGCTGAGCGTCGAGTGGCTCGGCTACGAACTCGAGACCTCGGTTTTTATCGCCGGGTTGATGCTCGGCGCGATGATGCTGGTGATTTTGGCGCTCTGGTCAGCATTGCGCTATCTCCTGTCCCGCCCTGCCGTCCTGTCTGAACTGATGAAAAAGAAGCGCGAACAGCGAGGTCTTGATGCCTTGTCGCGCGGTCTCATCGCGGTCGGGGCAGGCGACAAGGAAGAAGCCCGCAAATTTGCCGGTCAGGCCCGGAAGTTGCTGCCCGCGGAGCCTCTCACCGGGTTGCTGCGCTCGCAATCGGCTCAGTTGCATGGCGACAGGGCGGCGGCGCGAAAAATTTTCGAAACCATGGCCGAGGCGCCCGAGACGGAGATGCTTGGTTTGCGCGGGCTTTTCCTCGAAGCCCGGCGCGAGAATGAAAGCGAGGCGGCGCGGCAATTCGCCGAGCGTGCCATGGAGCGCAATCCCGATCTCGCATGGAGTGTCAATGCGCTGTTCGAGCTGCAATGCAAGGCGGGCGATTGGACAGGTGCACTGAGGACGCTCGATGTGGCGCAGCGGCAGAAGCAGATTGAAAAACCTGTCGCAGCGCGCCGCCGCGCGGTGCTGCTGACGGCACAGGCGATGGATGCGGAAGAGCGCGACATGAACACGGCCAGGCAGCTCGCGCTCGAAGCTCACAAGCTCGCCCCAGATCTTGTGCCGGCGGCTGAAATTGCCGGCCGGGTGATGGCCTCCCAGGGGGATGCAACCCGCGCTGCCCGGATCATCGCCAAGACATGGGAAATCAACCCCCATCCCGACCTCGCCCTGGCCTATGCGCATGCGCGCCCGGGGGAGAGCCCGCGCGAGCGCCTGAAGCGCGTGAATTTCCTGGCCCAGTGGGTTCCTGATCATCTGGAAGGCGCCATCGCCGTCGCCAGTGCGGCGGTCGAGGCGCGGGCCTGGGACGAGGCTCGCGCGGTGCTCAAACCCTATATCGGTAATGTTGCTACCTCGCGGATTTGCGCGTTGATGGCGCGTATCGAGGGGGGTGAGACCGGCGATCAGGGGCGGGTGCGCGAATGGCTCGCGCGCGCCGTTCATGCGCCGCGCGATCCGGCATGGACCGCGGATGGATATATTTCTGACCGGTGGGCGCCGATCTCTCCGATAACCGGTGCGCTTGATGCGTTTGAGTGGAAGGCTCCGGTCGAGCTCCTGGGCAATCATGATCCGCTTGTGATCGAGGATGCGGATCCGCAACCTGTTCCTGACCCGGCCCCTGTAATCGAGACTGCTGCGGCAAGCGTTGAAGTGCCCCCCGCGCCTGAAACCCCGGCCCCGCAACCAGATGAAATCATCGAGGCAGATGATGCGGACCCGGAAATCTTTATCCCCCCCCGCGCTCCCGATGATCCGGGCCCGGAGGCGGATACGGTTGAGGAGGAACGGCAGGCCGAGAGGAAATTCCCCGCGCCGGCCGGTTGAACCTTTCACCATTCAATTTTTTACAAGCACAGCAACGTCCGACGTGTATCTTGCTTTCGGTTGCCACTGGAGCTATGCCAGTTTTGTTCTTGTGAACGTGTGCCGCTATAGCTCAGTTGGTAGAGCACATCATTCGTAATGATGGGGTCGGGTGTTCGAGTCACCCTAGCGGCACCATTTCCCACCGCCATCCCTCCTTGAAATAAATTCCGTCCGGCCATGACCGGGCCTTGACCTCGATCAAGGCGTCCAGTTCTGCACGCCGATAAATTGCCCCGACAGCCACACTTCCAAAAGGGGCAGGAACGTCATGGCAAAAAGTTCAAATACAGAGGTCAGCACAACGACTTCGGTCAGAATTCCGTTCATGCAGAGGGTGCTCGACAACCCGTTTTTGCTGCTTTTCCTAGGGGTCGTATTCCCCACGGTCTTTTACATCCTGTGGGGTGTGATCGAGCTCACCCAGATACCTATCGCCAACTAGGGAGATACTCCAATGGCAATAACTTCTCCTGAAGAGCGAATCTGGTGGAACGAGCGAATTGAGCGCGGGGAACTAATCTGGATCGCCATCGCCTTCTGTTGGGGGATCATCATGTTTTCCATGATGGTCTACTGGCATATCGAGGGGAATCAGAATTTCTCAAACGAGGCCTACCGCATCAGCCCGAAAGTCTTTGAGCAGCGCACCGAGGAGTTCACGAAAAAATTTACCGTGCGCGAGGACGAAAATACCGGCTATCCGGTGGCAAAGCCGCCCGCGGGTGGTGATGTCTACATGCTCGCCCGCCTTTGGGAATGGTGGCCGATGCTGGAGCTGGAGAAGGGTCAGACCTACCGGCTGCACCTGTCGTCGCTCGACTGGCAGCACGGGTTTTCTCTCCAGCCGATCGGGATCAACCTGCAGGTCCATCCGGGGATTGAACATGTCGTCACACTCACACCGACCCAGAGCGGAACATTTGGTGTGATCTGCAATGAATTTTGCGGTCAGGGCCACCACCAGATGGTGGGCCGCATAAATGTCGTCGAACCTGGCAAAAGCCAGTAACGGGGAAAGGGCAAGATAATGTCTATCGCGACAGCTGAAACCGGGATTATGGGCGGTATCGCCGCGAAATTCCGTACATGTCCGGCCACCGGCCTGAAAGTTGACCTTGCTGCGCAAAGCCTCATCAAGGCCAATGCTGTGGCGGCCGTGGTATTCCTGCTTGTTGGTGGAGTTTTCGGGCTCATGGTGGCGCTCACGCGCTGGCCGGCCGTGCATCTGCTCCCCAGTGACTGGTTCTATCTTGTCCTGACGGCCCACGGGCTTGATGTGCTGTTGCTATGGATCATCTTTTTTGAAATGGCGGTGCTCTATTTTGCATCCTCGGTGCTACTGAACTGCAGGCTTGCCGCGCCCAAGGTGGCATGGGCTGCCTTTGGGCTGATGCTTTTTGGCGGTCTAATGACAAATGTGGCCGTGCTTCAGGGCGATAGCTCCGTCATGTTCACCAGCTACGTGCCAATGAAGGCGGAACCGCATTTCTATCTGGGCCTGATCCTGTTCGCTGTCGGTGCGCTGTTGGGCACTATTGTGTTCTTCGGGACGCTGGTGATCGCCAAGGAGGAGCAAACCTATGAGGGGTCCGTTCCGCTGGTGACCTTCGGCGCTATTGTCGCGGCGATCATCGCTGTTTTCACTCTTGCCAGCGGCGCGATCATACTGGTCCCGACATTCCTGTGGTCTGTTGGCTACATCTCCCACATCGATTCTGTGATGTACAAGGTGATCTGGTGGGGCATGGGACATTCCTCGCAGCAGATCAACATGGCTGCACAGGTCTCGATCTGGTATGCGATTGCCGCCATCACGGTCGGGGCCAAGCCGTTGTCCGAAAAGGTCAGCCGTACGGCCTTTTTCCTCTACATCCTGTTCCTCCAACTTGCCAGCGCGCATCACTTGCTGGTGGAGCCGGGATTGAGCGCGGAATGGCGTATTTTCAATACGTCCTACGCGCTTTATCTCGCGGTTCTGGGCAGCATGATCCACGGCATGACCTTGCCTGGAGCGATTGAAGCAGCACAACGCAGAAACGGTTATATGAACGGCGTGTTTGAATGGCTGCGCAAGGCACCATGGGGCAACCCGGCATTTTCCGGCATGTTCCTGTCGCTGACCCTGTTCGGGTTCCTCGGCGGCATCTCGGGTGTCGTGCTTGGCACCGAGCAGATCAACCTGATGCTGCACAATACGATTTACGTGCCTGGCCACTTCCACGCGACTGTTGTGTGCGGGACGACGCTGGCTTTCATGGCAATGACTTACCTGGTCCTGCCGCTGATCTTCCAGCGCGAAGTAATCTGGCCGAAGCTGGCTAAAATACAGCCCTACCTGTTCGGGCTGGGCGCCGCCGGTATCTCGCTGTTCATGATGGGGGCGGGTACGCTCGGTGTGTCGCGCCGTCACTGGGACATCACCTTCTCCGATGCCGCCGTGAGCTTCGACTATCCCGCAACAGCGTTCCTGATGATGGGTCTCAATGGCGTCTTCGCGGTCGTCGCCTCGCTCGGCGGTGCGCTCTATATCCTCATCACGGTTGGCACCGTGTTGTTCGGCAAGAAGGTCGACAGCAAGAATATCGTCGCTGCGCTCGGGCCAATGCCTCAACGCCAGGTCAGCTCTGCGATCAAGGAATATGGCAGCGCGGGCACATGGAATTTGCCCGGCACCTACATCCTGGTTTCGGTCTTCTTCGTCTCGTTTGTGCTCTACTATTTCGTGAACTGGAAGTACCTGTCCGAAATCTGGCCACTGGGTTAGGGGCGGGGAAGGCATTTCACATGAGAGCAATGTTGGCCCTTGTCATGCTGGTTGTCAGCTTCATCGCTGCACCGGCCCAGGAAAGTGACAAGGCAAAACAGGCCCTCAAGACGTCACAGGCGGCACTTGGCACGCCGCTTCCCGATGTGGTTCTGACCAGCCCCGAGGGGGAGTCCGTACCGATCAATGGGTTCCGCGGAAAGCCACTGCTGGTGACGCTTGTCTATACCAGTTGCGCCGATGTCTGCCCGACGCTCATCGAGTCGCTTTACCCGGCCGTAGAGGAAGCCCAGTCAGCGCTTGGGCCAGACAGCTTCAACGTAGTCACGGTGGGGTTCGATGTCAGGGCTGATACGCCCGAACGTATGCGCCTCCTGGCGCGTGAGCGCGGAATAGATCTCCCAAACTGGCGTTTCCTTTCCGCGGACCAGCAAAATCTCGACGCGCTGGCTAGCGCTGTCGGCTTTGCCTTTTACAGCCGCGCGGGCGGATACGACCATCTGGCTCAAGTCAGTATCGTCGACAAGGACGGCAAGCTCTATCAGCAGGTTTACGGCGCCATTTTCGAGCCTCCGGTTATCATCGAGCCGTTAAAGGATCTCGTCTTCGGCCGCTTCTCCCCCGTGTCGTCTGTTCAAAACGTCATCGACAGGATCAAGCTGTTCTGCACGGTGTATGATCCCAACACGGGCCGATATATTTTTGACTATTCGCTGTTCGTGGGGATTGCCATCGGACTGCTGTGCCTGAGCCTCATTCTCACCTTCCTTATACGTGAATGGCGCCGTCCGCCGCCATCTCCGACCGGGCGTGTATGATGGATTTCATTCGTACGCCTTTGCGGTTCGTATTTGACCGGGCCGAGCGAGGCCTTGCCCTCGTGTTCCCGCCGGAATGGAACCCGCTGCTTAATCTCGGCGCGCTCGGGTTCTTCTTCTACTGGATCATCACGGCCAGCGGCATTTACGTGTATGCCTTTTTTGATACCGGCGTGACGCAGGCCTATGACTCCATCGAATATATGACCCGTGACCAATGGTACGCCGCAGGTGTCATGCGCTCCCTGCACCGCTATGCGTCCGATGGTTTGATCGTCGTCATGCTGCTGCATTTCATCCGTGAATTCGCGCTCGACCGCTATCGCGGCGTGCGCTGGTTCAGCTGGATAACCGGCGTGCCGGTGCTGATCATGGTCTACGTGGCCGGCATAACCGGTTACTGGCTGGTTTGGGACCGGCTTGCGCAATATGTGGCGATCGTCACCACCGAATGGCTCGACCATCTGCCGATCTTCGGGGAGCCGATTGCGCGAAACTTCCTCTCGCCAGATGCGCTTGAGAGCCGGTTCTTCTCGCTGATGGTGTTCATGCATATCGCCATTCCGCTGATTGCCCTCATTCTGCTGTGGATGCATTTGCAGAGGGTGTCCAAGCCCCGCATTAACCCGCCCCGTGGACTGGCGATCGGCGTCATGGCGTCTTTGCTGGTTTTGTCACTCGTCCATCCCGCGCTTTCTCAGGGCCCGGCGGACCTGGCGAAAGTGCCGGGCTCAATCGGTCTCGACTGGTTCTACCTGCCGCTTTACCCGATATTGGAAAACTGGCCCGGGCCGGTGACCTGGAGCGGTGCCGGCGTCATCTTGGTTCTCTTCTGCTCCATTCCCTGGCTCCCACCCATGCGCAAGACACAGGTGGCGGAGGTTAATCTCGAAAATTGTAATGGCTGCACCCGCTGCGCCAACGATTGTCCTTACAACGCCATTTCCATGCGCGTGAGAAGTGACGGATTGCCCTTCGAGAGTGAAGCGGTAGTCGACCCCTCCATGTGCGTGTCGTGTGGGATTTGCGTCGGGGCCTGCCCAACGGCGACACCCTTCCGCCGCGCGTCAGATCTCGTGGCCGGCATCGACCTGCCCGATGGCACGGTTGCAGACCTGCGCCAGGAGGTCGAGAAAATTTGCCAGCCATTTAAGGGAAAGAACCGCATCCTGATGTTCGGCTGCAATCACGGCGTATCCATGTCGGGCCTTAAACAGGACAATGTGCGCACCGTATCGATGCGTTGTATCGGGCAGCTTCCGCCCTCCTTCATCGACTATGTGCTGTCGAAAAAGCTGGCTGACGGGGTTGTCCTGACGGGATGTTCCGAGAATGGCTGCCATGCGCGCTTCGGGACGCGCTGGACCGATGCCCGGATTGCACGCGAGCGCGACCCTCAACTGCGCCGGCGCGTCCCACGCGAAAGACTGCGTGTTGTCTGGGCTGGCCGTGCCGGCCGTGGCAAGCTGGATACCCTGTTGCGCGCCTTTACCGATGATCTCTCGGCACTCCCGGCAGAGAAACCGCCTGTCCACAAGGCATCGGACCGGAAAAAGCTCATGGAGCTTGCAGATGGTTAGGCTTCTTCAGTTTGCCGGGCAGGGCATTATCTACGCGGCAGCCGCATGCCTGATCGGCTATTTCGCTACCGCACCGGTCTACAAGCAATTTCCTGAAGGGAAAGCGCAGATCAAGCTCAGTTTTGCCCATGGCGCCAATCGCACCAAGGCCTGCCGACGCCTGACTTCAAAAGAGATTGCCAAGCTTCCACCCAATGAACGCCGGCCGAACACCTGTGAGCGCAAGCGCGTGAACGTGCAAGTTCAACTCGATGTTGACGGAACCCGGCTGCTTGACATCTCACTAAAACCCATTGGGCTGGCCGGCGATGGCCCCGCGCGCATCTACCGTAAGTTCGCGGTCGAACCGGGAACGCACATGGTGATCGCACGCCTGCGCGACAGTCGCAGCACGGAAGGCTTCGACTATGAGACCCGTCGCGAGATTTTTCTCAGTGCGGGACAAAATATGGCAATTGACTTCAAGGCCGATGCCGGCGGGTTTATATTTCGGTAGGAGAGACTCATGCCCCTGATTGAATGGCGAAAAGAATTCGAGACCGGTGTGGGTGAGGTGGATCACGAGCACCAGGAACTGATCGAGCTTATCAACGAGCTGCATGACCAGATCGGCGCCAATGCACCGCGTGAAACGGTGAACGGATTTCTTGGCGAGGTGTTCGCAAAGATCTCGGCCCATTTTGCACTCGAGGAAACAGTGATGCGCAAGCACGCCTATGACGAGTATGAAGATCACAAGGCCGATCATGAAAAACTGCTCGACGATCTGCGCGACATCATGGACGATTTCGACGCCGGAACCGACACCGACTACAAAAAGGCGCTCGCTGCCGCCGTGCGTGACTGGTTCGTCAACCACTTCAAGACGAAGGATGCGCGGCTGCACAAGCAGCTTGGCGTTTGAAGCCTGAGCCCAGGATGTAAACGCATTAAAGCGTATATAGAAACGGGCTGAATTCCAGCATCGCCAAGGCGAGTTCGTCAGCTGACAATCCAATGGATTGATGTCCGTTTCGGGGGTATAGCGGGCGCTCCACATCCGGCCAAACCGTGACAATACGTCTTGCCTGCATATAGACTTGCAGCTTGGGACTATGACCGATGAGAGGTGCCCGATGCTGAAGGCCTTGGTGATTCTGATTGCACTGGGACTTAACCCAACGCTGGCGAAAGCCGACGCTTGGGATGAGTGCGAGAGTGAAGATTATGAGAGAATCATCAAGGGGTGCACCCAGATTCTCAAAAGAGGCAAGAGAGAGACGAGAAAGGATCGTTCAACGGCATACAACAATCGCGGCAGAGCCTATGCGCAGAATGATGAGTATGACCGTGCCATCACCGAATTCACGAACGGTATCAAGGTCTACCCGAAAGAGATCCTGAACTACAATAACCGTGGCTTAACCTACAACATGAAGGAAGAAAATGACCTTGCAATCGCCGATTTCACCAAAGCGATAAAGATCAATCCCAAATCTTCTGATGCCTATGAGTATCGGGGTGATGTCTACGAGGAGAAAGGTGACTACGACCTTGCACTTAAAGACTTCACAAGGTTGATCAAGCTCCGTGGAAAAAAAGCACCCCTCTACCAGAAACGCGGCAAAGTACATTACGCCAAGGAAGATTATGTTCCCGCACTGGCTGATTTTTCCAAGGCAATTGAGATCGATCCCAAAGATGCTGAGTCCTACCGTTTGCGAGGGAACGTTTACTCGGAAAAGGATGACCAGGACCGGGCCTTGGCCGAATTTTCGAAGGCTATTGAAACTGACCCCGGCCTTGCCTGGGCATATGATAACAGAGCGGATATTTTCGAGGAACGAGACGAAGATGATAAAGCTCTCAAGGACAGAAACAAGGCAATTGAGCTTGATCCCGAGAATCCCTCATTCTGGTTGAATCGGGGCAATCACCATCGCCGGGCCGAGAATTATAAGAAGGCAATCTCTGATTACAGCAAGGGGATGACCCTTGATCTGTCCAGCCATGGAAAGTCGATAGCCTATTATGGGCGCGGCAAATCTTATTTTGAGATCTACGAGCACGAAAAGGCGGTTGCGGATTATACCATCGTACTTGCAGAGGATCCAAAAGACACGGGTGCACTCGCCAGTCGTGGTGCGGCATATGATATGCTGGAAAAATACAAGGAGGCGATAGCGGACTATACCAAGTCCATTGACTTAGAGCCGGAAGATGCCGGCTTTTATTGGCTGCGAGGCAGTGCCTACTCTAATATGAGTGATCACGCCAATGCCATTGTGGACTTTGATAAAAGCATTGATCTTGATCCAGAAGACGCTGATGCATATTTATATCGTGGCGAGGTTTACGCTGCTATTGGCAAATATGAATTTGCCATCCGGGATTTGAATCAATCAATAAAACTCAACCCGGATAACACCGGGTGCTACAATTGCCGCGCATGGACGTATTTCAAGTGGGGCAAAGCATCCAGGGGTTTGCCGGACGCCAACAAGGCGATTGAGCTGGACCCGAAGAATGCCGCTGCTTATGACACGCGCGCGCACATCCATGAGGTTCTCGGCCAAAAGGACAAGGCCATCGCCGATTTCCAAAAGGCGCTCGAATTGGACCCCTCCATCGAAGAGAGCAAGAAGGGCCTGAAACGTCTAGGGGCCATATCCAAAAAGACCGAAAGCGCTGCCCCAAGGAAAGCCGCTGACCCAAAAAACACGGAAACCAACGCTTCTCAGGAGATGGAACTCAGCTTCTGGAGCAGCGTCAAAGACTCTGATGATCCGGCAATGTTCCAAGCCTATCTAGACCAGTTCCCCAAAGGCACATTTGTAGCTTTGGCCAAAATCAAGCTCGGCAAGCTCGAAAAGAGTCAGTGAGAGATCATCTCAAGTCAAAGCCAAAACCCACACTTGGAACTTGTCAGTCGTTTCAGCCTATGCCGTGCACTGCCTGCTTTTGGGGAAAACGAACTTTCCTCGCAGCGGTCGTGCCGACACTCGACTTAGCTTCCGGATTGAATGCGAGGCCCGAGAAGTATCGGCGCGAACTCAATCGTGAACCATTTCAAGAATGAGGATGCCCGGCTGCACAAGAGCTCGGTGTGCGAACGCGTTACCCAAGGAAAAAAGCTCATAAAAGAGCAACAGCTAAACCGTTACTAAATGTCAGCTTTCGGGGGTTATGCTGACATCGCGAGGGTGCGTGCTTGATGTCCTCTCATGACGCAAGTCGGTCAATCTAAGATTCAGATTTCTAGCACGGGTTGTTTTCGATTTATTTACAACTGATGCTCTAAAATAGCCTTCTGTATTGAGGGGGGTTCATCAAGCGATACTCCCGAATTTCATCTCGATTACAGCAACTGAGACCTGGCCTAGTATAGAATTAGGGGGGATGTCCGCGCTAGGTGCCAAGCGGACAATATTGTCCGGTTTTCCGGTTACTCGCTGTAATCAGTTTCAGCGGTAATCTGTTGCATCCGATGGGGGGGTGTGATGCGTACCACGTCGCATACTTTTCGCCGGATTTTTGCAATTTCGGCGGTTAGCGGACTTGTCTTTATCGCTCTTGTGTATCTCCTGATCACAAGCGTTGCTCAATCCGTTGAACAGCATTTGGCGACAGGCCGAGCTCACTCATATCTTGATATTCTCCGCAAAACGCAAAGTTTTTACTCCTCCAATATTGTTGCGAATGCAAAAAAAAATGGCGTTTCAATTGCCAAGGATTTCGAAAATAAATCTAACTCGATTCCGTTCCCTGCCACCTTCATGCATGGTCTGGTTCGCGAACTGAGCTTGAAAGAAAAAAATCTCGATTTTAGATTCTTCAGCCCCTATCCCTTTTTTGAGCGCGATGACAGTGGGTTCGCCGACAAGTTCGAAGAGCGAGCCTGGAACGTGTTTAATTCCGATTCGAAGAAATTGGAAGTTTCAGAGGTCGTATCATCCGGTGGAACAACCAGTCTGAGATACGCCCTGCCAGTACGTATGGGTGAACAGTGCTTGGGCTGCCATAACAGCCATCCGAATAGCCCCCGTACAGATTGGAAGGTTGGAGAATTACGCGGTATCCAGGCCGTTACGATGCCACTCAATACGACCGCGATTTGGTCACAGGGCCGAATGGGGCGGAATACGATCTTATTGATTGGAGGCTTGGCCATATTATTTGTTGCGTTCGTCTGCGGCCTTTGGCTCCTTTTGACCAGGAACAGTCAACTCAACTTTGCCAAGGAGAAAATTGAAGATTTGGCGATGAGGGACTCATTGACCGGTCAATTCAACCGTAGATATTTTCTCACATCACTGAATGATCGCATAAAACAGGGTGATGAAACATTTGCTGTGATCGTTATCGACCTTGATCATTTTAAAAATATCAATGATGTCCATGGACATAATATCGGCGATGCAGTCCTGCAGGAAGTAGCTGCCCGGCTTTCCGATATATCCGAGAAATTCAAGATCATTGCGCGTTTTGGCGGTGATGAATTTGCAATACTCGTTGATCATTTTGTTTCGAAAGATGAGGTGGAGAGCCTTGCACTGAGAGTTGTAGAGGAACTGAGCGCCCCATACAGCACTGAGCGGGGAAAGGTCTATACGGGCTCCAGCCTCGGGATAACTTTTTATTCGGGCGGTGCAACAACTGAAATTGACCTTCTAACAGAGGCAGATATAGCGCTCCTTGAAGCCAAGAAAATGGGGCGCGGCAGGTATCTGGTATTTGACGAAAAAATCCGCCAGGAAATTCGCCATGGTGCTGAGATGCTGGACCAGATCCGCGATGCCCTGGAATTTGACCAGTTTGAATTGTTTTATCAGCCAAAATTTGACATCCGCTCGGGAAAAATTCTTGGTTTAGAAGCGTTGCTCCGATGGAACCACCCTGAACGTGGTTTCTTGATGCCCGATTCAATCTTTCCCTTTGCCGAAGATCATGGGCTCATTCCAAAAATTTCGAACTTTGTTTCCAACCAGGTTGTCACCGATCTGAACCGATGGATGGACAAGGGCCTTCCGGTTCCGCCTGTCGCAATAAATCTGCATCGCGATTACATCTGTGATCAAGAAAGTTTCTTCGGATTCGTAGAGAAAGTATCCATGGACAGGAAACTAGCTGAATTGCTGGTTTTTGAGATCACGGAAGACTGCATAATTGGTCGCGGCAACGACGATATCATGCTTGCAATTTCTGCGATTAAATCCGCGGGTATAGAATTGTCATTGGATGATTTTGGAACAGGTTATGCTTCATTGACTCATCTAAAGAATTTGCCGGTCGACGAATTCAAAATCGATCGTAGTTTTGTCCGCGATATACTTGATGATCCTGAGGACAGGGCCATTGTCCAATCTCTAATTGAGCTTTCCAATAGCCTGGATTTAAAATTGGTGGCTGAAGGTATCGAGACAAACGAGCAAGCAGAAATGCTCCTAGAAATGGGGTGTCGCATAGGCCAGGGGTTCCTGTTTTCGAAACCGGTGAATTTCGAAAATATCTCCCACATGATGCGTTCAAACAGGGATGCACTGTCGTCCGAGAGAGTTTTAGCAAGCTCGCAGAACGTTTCACCTCGCGAGTCGTTGGAACTCTCATCCTCCGAAAAAGCTGGTCAACTTGCTGAGACAAACGCCGACAATTTGGTCAAAGGCTCAGGAAGCATGAATGATGAGCTTCCCATAATCGATTGGCAAGCTCTTGGCTCGTTTGCAGATCACGAGGGCGTAAGCAATTCAGAGAAAACTTTACGTTGTCTCTCACATTTCCAGGCACAAGCGCCACGTGAGTTGCTCAAACTTGCAGAGACAGCAACCCATCAGGAGCCAGACGACATAGTGGACGCCGCTCAGACGCTGAAGGCCTTGTGCCAGGAAATTGGCGCCAGGAGAGTGGAGAAGGCGTGCGACCTTCTGGAATTCGAAGCGAGAGCAGGGCAGATCCGCGAATTAACTGTGCAGTTTGCCAACTTACAAAAGTGTCTCGTTGAGGTGCTGGATCATATCAAAAAACTGAAGATAGATCTTCAGCAACAGTCTCTGTCAGCATAGATGAGATTAAAATTAGAATTTTGAGCGTGTCCACTTTTGGCCATCTGCAGTTGCTCTAGCAACTTCGATTACATGTCTGCTTAAGGCACAAGGCGAACTTTCCTCGCAGCGGTCGTGCCGACACTCGACTTAGCTTCCGGATTGAACGCGAGGCCCGAGAAGTATCGGCGCGAACTCAATCGTGAACAGCGTGAAAGACGTGATCCACGCAAGGCCTGCGGCAATCATGATCTCGTTGTAAAATTGCGGGACGGCTGAGGGGCCGAAACATCTCAATATGGCCGCCACGGACACAAGGACATACGCAGCAACGATAGCGCGGGAAGGCTCTAGCGCACGGCCTGTATGCCCAAGGGATGCCCGCGTCATAATGGCGAGGATCATGGTTCCCGCCGCCCCTGTCCCGAAGGCGTGGAGGGCAGATACATCGCTGACCCAATCAGTGAGGTATGCGGCTGCAAGCAGAGCAAAGCCGATAACAATCCACATATAGCCCAGATGCAGCACCCAGACGATCGGGTGTTTCAGCGTAGCCAGCCCGCGCCAGCCTGACAGGCGCACCGCGTTGGCGAGTGCGGCACACAATGCTGCTACGCCGATGATGGAATCACCGAAGCCCAATGCCTGGAGGATGAACACGGTTGCTGAGAAAACAAGAGCGGCCACATCCACGGGAGCACGTCGTTTTGGCAGCCGGGTCTCTTCGACCCCCTGGCGCCGCAGGGCATTGGTGGTGAACGCGGGAATGACGCGCCCGCCAATCACGACGATCATCACCATAAGCGTGCCCAGCCCGAGCAGGACCCCGAGGCGCATCCCGTCATCGATCACTTCCAGCCTTCCCATATGAAAAAGGAAATTCCCGACAATCAGCGCGAAGACCAGGGCGAAAAAGATCACATTCCGAATGGCGGGTTGAACGGCAAGTTGCCGGCCGGCGGCGAAGCCGAGAACGGGCAGAAAGGCAAGATCGAGAAACATCGGCAGGGCGGGAGGCACCAATGCCGTGAACCACATGGCCATGCGTCCTGCGCACCACAGGGCAAACATGAGGCCCAACCCCAAGCCCCTGCTGTGCTCAGCCCCTGTCCAGTTGGGGATGGCGGTGAGGAGAAAACCGCCAACAGCCGCGACGCCAAATCCGAAAACCATTTCGTGGGCGTGCCACAGATGCAGGGGCTCGGCGACGGTCATGAAAGCGGGCATTGCCCCCATGGCATGGATGGAAATCCAGGCAATCCATGCAGATAGTGCGAGAGCCGCGTAGATGCCGGCCGCAAGAAAGAATGGCCGGAAGGCATGGGAGAAAAAAGTCGCTACCCGACTGGGTGGTTCTGATAAACCGCGCCCTGTTTGCGCCCGCGTGTGATTCACAATAATCGCCACTGATTCCTGCTTGCCAGCAGATATTGGAACACCAATTCCTAGAATCCTAAATAGTGCTTTTGATCCATGAGCGACTTGATCAGGGTCAAGGACTGCCCCGGTCCGCGTGCCTAGAGTTCGGTATCGTCAACAGACGAAATGATTAGGGGATTCGATATGAAGACGCCAGGACGGAAAGGATTCGTACTGGGTTTGGCGGTTAGCGCCTCTCTGTTTGGAGCGGTGACAACCGGAGCTCAGGCCCAGGATCCGAAGCTTTCACCAGAAGCTTTTGAAAAATCCAAGACACTCTATTTCCAGCGCTGCGCGGGTTGCCATGGCGTCCTGCGCAAGGGGGCGACCGGTAAAAGCCTGTTGCCCAAGGAAACGCGCAAGCTCGGACAGAAGCGTCTTGAGAAGATCATCACCATCGGTACCGAAGGTGGCATGAACAATTTCGACGACATTTTCTCCAAGGAACAGATTGCCGATCTGTCCACCTACATTCAGATGGAGCCGCCGGTTCCTGCTGAACTGTCGATGGCGGAAATGAAGAAAAGCGTCAAAATCTTTGTGGAAGAGAAAGATTACCCCACAAAGCCGATGCATAATCGTAACTGGAAGAATTTCTTCCTGGTCATCGAGCGTGATGCAGGCAAGGTGGCTGTTGTTGATGGCGACAAGCATGAAATCGTCGCCCACGTTCAAACCGGCTATGCGGTGCATGTGCTCAAGACAGCGGAGCATCATGCAAAAGAGAAGGTCGATAATATTGGCCGCTTTTGGTTCACCATGGGCCGCGACGGCAAGCTGACCAAGATTGATCTTTGGCAGACGCCAGACAAGATGCGTGTTTCCGAGGTTCAGATCGCATATGACGCCCGCGATGTGGCAATTTCCGGTGACGGCAAATATGTCATTGGCGGCGGCTATTGGCCTCCGCATTTCGCGATTGTAGACTCCGCCACCATGCAGCCGTTGAAGGTCATCTCCACGCGCGGTGTGAATGTCGACGGTGAGTATGTGAATGAATCACGTGTTGCTGCGGTCTATACGACACCCAAGGAGTCTTCCTTCCTTGTTTCCACCAAGGAACTGGGTCAGATGTGGCAGGTCTACTACAAGGACCTGGACAATCTGAAAATCGTGCAGATGGATACTCACAAGTTTCTGCATGATGGCTTCTTCGATCCGACCGGCCGCTATTTCCAGATCGCCGCAAATGCGTCTAACCGCATGGAAGTCGTCGACTCGGAAACTGCTACTGCGGTCGCCTCAATTGAGACAGGCAAAAAACCGCATCCGGGACCGGGCGCCAACTGGGTCGATCCGAAATGCGGGCCTGTCGGTGGAACGACGCATATTGGTGAAGGCCTTGTGACGTCCTGGGGCAATGATCCCAAGGGGCATCCTGATCAGGCCTGGAAGATCTGCAAGAAGATCGAAACCGATGGAGCTGGTCTGTTCATTCGCACCCATCCAAATTCACCCTATGTGATGGCGGATCAGATCAAGCATCCTGAACCCGATATCCAGCAGTCGATCCAGGTCATATCCAAAAAGACCGGCGAAATCGCCAAAACGATCCGGGTGACCAAGGAAAAAGGCAAGGTTGCCCTGCACATTGAATTCAATGCAAGCGGCAGCGAATTCTGGGTTTCTGTCTGGAACCGCAAGGATAGCCTGAAGCCTAACGGCGAGATCGTGGTCTATGACACCAAGACCCTGAAGGAGAAGAAACGCATCAAGGGTTTCTTCGCTCCAACGGGCAAATTCAATGTCACGATCCGGATAGATCACATCACCTGATCAGATACAGACATGGAGTGGGCAACACGTGTTGCCCACTCCTTTTCCATTCACTAGCGCCTCATTTTATCGGGGTGATGACGAGCGACCAAAGCGGATCGCATCCGCCACGGGGGTTGGAGGGAAGTGATGGCTGCCAAATCTGCAAGCAAGGGCTCAGCCCAGCAGGGTCCAGGAAAATCCAGCAAATCTGAGAAGAAATGGTGGCAGGACTGGCGCCGCTGGAGGCTGCTGGGATTGCCGTTGGTCGGATCAGCCGTGTTGTTCGCAGCCGGTATCATTTTCTGGGGCGGCTTTAATACAGCCATGGAGGCCACAAATACCCTCGGCTTCTGCATCTCTTGTCACGAGATGGAAAACACCGTCTACCAGGAATACAAGTCCACCATTCACTACCAGAATCGCACCGGTGTGCGCGCCACCTGTTCCGATTGCCACGTGCCAGACCCTTGGGTGCACAAGGTGGTGCGCAAGATTGAGGCCTCACGAGAGCTGTTTCACAAGGCCATGGGGAGTATCGACACCCCGGAAAAATTTGAGAAAAAACGCCTGACACTCGCCAAGCGGGTTTGGAAATCAATGAAAAAGACGGACTCGAGAGAGTGCCGCAACTGCCATAATTTCCAGTCCATGAATCCTGAATTCCAGCGCCCCCGCGCACGCAAACAGCATCTGAATGCTTTCAAGGCCGGGCAGACCTGCATCGATTGCCACAAGGGTATCGCCCACAAGAATGTTCGCTCACTGCTTGATGAAGCGGAACTGGAGCAGCTCGAAAAACCCAATCCATTGGCCATAAGGCATATTCCGCAATCCTTTCTCGATGGCATGAAGCGCGCCGAGAAAAAGGAAGCGGCAGAGGTCAAGGCATTGCAGGAAGTTGCGAGCGCAGCGCCAGCCCAAGCCGCACCTGCAGGCGGCGGACCCGCCTCTCCCATCGACTGGAGCGGTGTCGAGGCCAAGACCGTGACCCTGTTCTATCCTGGGCAGGCTTCATTTGAGTGGGTGCAGACGGGCAAGGATCATGGTGGCGCGAGAGCCTTCAAGACCGGTGATCGTTGTTCCTTCTGCCATGCAAAGGAACTGAAAGACATGGGCGCAAAGATTGTCTCCGGCGAGAAGGTGGAACCCACACCAATCCCCGGGAAGCGCGGTCATATCGACGTCTCCACCCAGGCGGCCCATGATGGCGAAAATCTCTATTTCCGCTTTACCTGGAAGAACGCGGCCCATACACCCGTGCCGTTTGTGGACGGGGGCAGGATGGATACGACAAACCAGGCCAAGCTGGCTGTGATGATCGCGGGCAAGGATATTGAGAATACCGAGCTGGCTGGTTGCTGGGTCAGCTGTCATGGCGATTCCCGCTACATGCCGGATCATCCCAAAAAGGAGGACATTGCGGCTGCCGCCGATGCTGCGGGACGGCTGGATATGACCGCGGGCATGACGAAATACCTAGCCGAGAGCCGGACCGAGATGGAAATTCGCGGACGGCGTGGAGCCAAACGCGGAGGCTGGGACAAGCTCAAGGAGAAGGATGAGATCGCAGCCCTGGCCAAGGCAGGCACATTCATGGATCTGATCCGCTTCCGCTCAGGTGATGCGGTGGAGAATGGCTCGGTGCTTGAGCAGCGCGTCATGACCGGTGGTGCCAAAGCCACGGCAGAAGGCGTGCTGTCTGGTGACACCTGGACGGTCATCATGAGCCGGCCGCTCAAACCGGGCAAACCCGGTGACATCGATATCGAAGCTGGCAAGCTCTACACCATCGGCATTGCCATTCACGATGACCATACATCCGCGCGTTTCCATCATGTGTCACTGGAATACATGCTTGGCCTCGATAACGCGGAGGCCGAATTTAACGTCGTAAAAAAATAAGGCGCAGGAAGCACAGGAGAAGAAGAAATGCGTATCCGGCTGATAATTGCAGTCATTCTCTCACTTGCCGCGCTGCAAGCAGTGGGGTCAGCTTCGCGCGCGGCACAGAGCGAGGAGAAGCGCGCTAAAATCTGCAAGGAAGCAGAGGAGCGCTACCAGGAGCTTTTCGGCAAACCCTCCAAGGACGAGCCGGTCACGATCGTGAAGATGTACAAATACACCTTCTGCCCCACCGTCCTGAAGGTAAAGCAGGGCACCACTGTGCGCTGGGTCAATGTCGACAAGCGCACCAGTCACAGCGTCTGGCTCAAGGATCAGGGCAAGACTGAATCTGATCGCCTCTTCTCAGAAGAAAATGTGGAAATCAAGCTGGATTTCCCGCCAGGCGACCTGGGGTATATCTGTGGCCCACATTATGAAAAAGAAGATATGCGCGCCCGGATTATCATCATCGAGTAACGTGCTTATAGAGCTTGTCTGTTTGACCTCGGTCAATGCTCCAAGAGACCAATTCCCCTAGATTTTTCATCAATACACAGCCGTTGGCAAAGGGGATGGCAACTATGAGCGGACGAGTTTATCTGGTTGGTGCCGGTCCGGGTGATCCGGGACTGCTCACGCTCAAAGCCCATACGCTGCTGAGCTCCGGCGACGCACTGGTTTATGACCGGCTGGTGTCTGACGAGATCCTTGAACTGGTTCCCCCCGGAGTCACGCGGATCGACGTTGGGAAACAGCCCGACAATCACCCGGTCCCCCAGGAAGAGATCAATGAACTTCTGATATCGCTGGCAAGAGCTGGACGTGTCGTCGTCCGGCTCAAGGGAGGTGATCCGCTGATGTTCGGCCGTGGCGGCGAGGAAGCGCTCTCCTTGCAGTCAGCCGGCATTCCTTTCGAAGTGATTCCCGGCATCACCGCGGCACAGGGTACGGCGGCAGCTTCCATGGTTCCGCTCACCCATCGCGGCGTTGCCAGTTCTGTTCGCTATCTCACAGGCCATTGCCGCGCCGATGCAGATCTCGATTTCGACTGGGAAGGCCTGACCGATCCCGGCACCACGCTGGTGGTCTACATGGGTCTTGCCAATATCAATGAAATTTCCACCCAGCTTCTCAATCACGGCAGGGCCGCATGTACGCCGGTGATGGCCGTGTCCAAGGCCACGCGCTCAGATGAGCGGCGGATTTTTGCAATGCTGGGGTCCATCACGCAGGCGGTGGAAGTCGCCCGGATGCAAAGCCCCGTTCTGTTCATCATCGGCGAAGTCGTCTCGCTCTCTAATCAATTGGGAACTCTATCAGATGCAATGCCCTTCGATCATATGGTTGCTGCTGAGTAGCCTGATGGGCGCCTGCATCGTGACCATGACATCCGCACTCGCGCTCGACGAATCAGCTGAACGCAGGCTGACGCATCTGGTGCGCCAGGATTGTGGCTCGTGCCACGGCATGACGCTCAAGGGTGGTCTTGGCGGGCCACTCCTCCCGAAGGATCTCAAGGAGTTCGAAAGCGAGAGTATTGCTTCGATCATTCTCGACGGCGTACCGGGCAAACCCATGCCGCCCTGGCAGGGCCAACTGAGCAAGGAAGAGGCCCTGTGGATTGCAGACAAACTCAAGAAGGGTTTTCCGCAATGAAACGCCGCGAATTCCTGAAAGCTTCCGCCCTCGGAACGGCTGCTGCCGCTTTGGTATCGCCGGCCGCGGCCTGCCCGGGAGAGCTGCGCGGAACTGGAGATCTAGCGGTCATTATCGAACGTGCAAGCGGTTCGGTAATGATCGTCGATACCACTGCGCACGAAACTTTACACCGGGTCGAGGGATTTGGAGACCTCTCCCACGCGTCTGCCGTCTATTCCCGGGATGAACGCTACGCTTATATCTTCGGACGGGATGGCGGGTTGACCAAGCTAGATATACTTGAGGGGGTCATCACCAAGCGCATCCTGCAGGCTGGCAACGCCATTGGCGGCGCCATCTCCGACGATGGAAAGCTGGTAGCCGTATCGAACTACAAGCCGGGCGGTGTCCGCGTGTTCGATGCAAATACCTTGGAACCTGTGGCTGACATCCCGGCAACCTTTGAGAATGACAAGCGCTCAAAAACCGTCGGGCTGGTTGACGCTCCCGGCCGCCGGTTCATTTTCACGCTCTATGATGCGGGTGAAATCTGGATTGCCGATTTCTCATCAGGTTCAAAGCCTCAACTCACCCGTTTCATGGATATTGGCGATCTGCCATATGACGCCCTGATTACGGGTGATGGGCGACACTATATCGCCGGGCTGTTTGGAGAAGACGGGCTGACCCATATTGACTTGTGGGCAGATGAGCCCGCGCCCAGACGCATCCTTTCAGGCTATGGCAGGGGTGAGAAAAAACTTCCCGTCTACAAGATGCCGCATCTGGAAGGCTGGGCGGAGGGTGGCGGACATTTCCTGCTACCCGCAGTCGGGCGTCATGAATTGCTGGTAATGGATGCCGGCACTTTCAAGGAGGCAGGCCGAATAGCTGTGCATGGACAGCCGGTTTTTGCAGTGGCGCGTCCCGATGGACGCCAGGCATGGGTGAATTTTGCCCATCCACTCAATGACACCATCCAGGTTGTCGACATTCCCTCGCTCAAGATCATACATGAGTTCAAGCCGGGTCCTGCAGCGCTGCATATGGAATTTTCACCGCGCGGACATGAGGTTTGGCTGTCAGTTCGGGACAGCAACGAAGTGCACGTCTACGACACCAGCTCGTTCAGGAAACTGGCGGTGCTGAAGGCACAAAGCCCGAGCGGAATATTCATGACCGCGCGCGCTCACAGGATAGGGCTGTAGCGCGATGATGTTGAGCGAGACACAAACTCGGCTGATCGATGGCTGGCAACGGGACTTCCCTCTCGACCCCTCGCCCTATGCCCGGATTGCCATGGGGCTGGGTGTGTCCGAATTGACGGTTCTGGGCATGCTGTCAGAACTCTCGCGCAGCGGTATCCTGTCTCGTGTCGGCGCGGTGGTGGCCCCCAATACGGCCGGCGCCAGCACGCTTGCCGCGATGGCCGTGCCCCCAGAGAGGCTGGAAGATGTCGCGCAGCACATCAATCTTGAGCCGGGCGTCAATCACAATTACGAACGCGAGCACCACTTCAATCTCTGGTTCGTGGTGACGGGCCAGGACAGGAGGGCTCTTGATGATGCGATTGAGCGGATTGAGAGCAAGACGGGCCTGGGGATTCTGGATTTGCCGTTGCGCACTGCCTATCACATCGATTTGGGCTTTCCTCTCGGCGATGGTGAAATTGCCAAACGCGCCCGCAAAACGAACGGCAACGGGACCAATGGATGCGGAGAGATTTGCAGAGAAGATCTGGCACTTCTGAGTGCGCTTGAAAATGGACTGCCCATCGGGCCGCGGCCCTATGCGGAAATTGCTGTTCGTGCCGGGATGTCCGAGGAGATGGTAATCAGACGCCTTCAAGCGCTGGTCGAGCGCGGGGTTATCAAGCGCCTCGGGCTGGTCGTGCGCCACCGCGAGCTTGGTTACACCGCAAATGCCATGGTGGTTTGGGATATCGAAGACGGCAAGGTTGATGAAATTGGTGAAACGTTCGCGGAATATCCCTTCGTGACACTTTGCTATCGCCGCCCCCGGCATCGCCCGCAATGGCCGTACAATCTTTTCTGCATGATCCATGGCCGCGACCGGGAAACCGTTCTGGAACAGATCAAGGAACTGAGCGCGCGCGCCGGCCATCCCTCCATGGATATTCTTTTCAGCCGCCGCTGTTTCAAACAGCGCGGCGCCAGACTTTCGGTCGCGTGAGGGAGATGGCCATGCTCGATGCTACGGACCGCAAGATCATCAACGGGCTACAAGGCGGGTTTCCCGTTTGCGAGCGGCCCTTTGCGGAGGCCGCTAAAACTCTGGACCTTGAGGAAAGTGATCTCGTGGCAAGGATAGCCCGGCTCCGGGAAGAGGGCGTGCTTTCACGCTTCGGTCCCATGTACAACGCCGAGGCTATGGGCGGCGCTTTTTGCCTGTGCGCCATGGCCGTGCCGCATGACCGTTTCGACGAGGTGGTTGAGCTGGTCAACACCCATGAAGAGGTAGCGCATAATTACGAGCGTGTGCATGCGCTCAATGTCTGGTTCGTGCTGGGCACAGAGGACCCGCAACGTATCGATGCGGTCATCGGAGAGATTGAGGCCGAGACCGGGCTCAATGTCCATGCCTTTCCAAAGGAACACGAATTTTTCGTACGGCTACAGGTGGATGCGTGATGGACGAGATCGACCGTAAAATCGTCGCTGCTACGCAGGCCGGTTTGCCGCTGGTTGCGCAGCCTTACCACAAGGTTGCCGAGGAACTTGGCCTTGAGCCTGAAGAGGTGATGCAGCGTATCAGGAGCATGGACGATACGGGCGTGATCCGCCGGATCGGTGTAGTGCCGAACCATTACAAGCTCGGACTCAACGCCAACGGCATGTCGGTCTGGGACCTGGACGATGCGTTGGCGAAGGATTTGGGCGCAAAAGTTGGCGCTCTTGATTTTGTCAGCCATTGCTACCTGCGCCCACGCAGCCTGCCCGTGTGGCCCTACAACCTGTTCGCAATGGTACACGGGAAAAGCCGTGACGAAGTTGAAGAGAAGGCGAGCGTCATTGCCGATCTTCTCGGACCGGCGTGCAGGTCGCAAGACATTCTTTATTCAACAAGGATCTTGAAGAAAACAGGGCTGCGTATTGCCGCCTGACCCAGGAGAATTGCATGTTCCGACTCAGCCAGTTTCTGAAAGAGATCAAGTCACCCACACCGGCAGGTCCGCGCCGCGACCCGCCGGGGCCCGTGGTTATCTGGAACCTGATCCGGCGCTGCAATCTGAAATGCAAGCATTGCTACTCGATTTCGGGCGATGTGGATTTCCCCGGCGAACTGTCGACCGACGAAGTGTTCGCAGTGATGGATGACCTGAAAGGCTTCCGCGTGCCCGTTCTCATCCTGTCAGGTGGAGAGCCGCTTCTCAGACGCGATATTTTTGATATCTCCCGTCGCGCCAAGGGCATGGGTTTCTATACCGGGCTGTCGAGCAACGGCGCGCTCATCAACGTCCACAATATCGAGGAAATCGCCTCGATCGGTTACGACTATGTCGGCATCTCGCTCGACGGCATCGGCGCCACTCACGATGCGTTTCGCGGCAAGGATGGCTGCTTCAAGGATTCGCTTGGCGGTGTGCGGCTTTGCAAGCAGAACGACATCAAGGTTGGCCTGCGCTTCACCATGACCATGGATAACCATGTGCAACTGCCGGAGCTTCTCGACCTCGCGGATGCGGAAGGCGTAGACAAGTTCTACCTCTCCCACCTGGTTTACGCAGGGCGAGGCAACAAGAACCGTATGGACGACGCCCAGTGGGAAATCACACGCAACACCATGGAGACGCTATTTGAGCGCGCATGGGGCTATGTCGAAAAGGGCGAGGAAAAGGAATTTGTGACCGGCAATAACGATGCCGACGGCGTGTTCCTTTATTTCTGGGTGAAGAAGCATTTCCCTGAAGCCGCAGAGCATGTCCGCGCCAAGCTGGTACAGTGGGGAGGAAACGCCAGCGGCGTCAATGTCGCCAACATCGACAATCTTGGTAACGTCCACCCGGACACCTTCTGGTGGCACTACAATCTGGGCAATGTGAAAGAGCGGGCCTTCTCCGAAATCTGGCCTGACACGGCTGACCCGATAATGGCCGGGCTCAAACAACGTCCTCGCACCATCAGCGGACGATGCGGTGAATGCCGCCACTTTGACATCTGTGGCGGCAATACGCGGGTGCGCGCCTTGCAACTCACCGGTGACCCCTGGGCGGAAGATCCGGCCTGCTATCTGAGTGATGAAGAAATTGGCATTACTGATGGCGGTGAGCGCCTGACCGTGAAGCCCTTCAGAGGAAAGCGCCATGAAGCCGAGCATATTGTGCAAGCTTAGCCTTGCATGTCTTGCTCTGATGCTGATGGCGCTTGGCGCCTTGGCCCAGGAACAAAACGTGGAAGCGCTCTACAAAGAGCATTGTGCCGAGTGTCACGGGGCTGACCGTCTCGGTGGACAGGGCCCTGCGCTTCTTCCGCAAAACCTCAAGCGGCTGAGGAAGAAGTCCGCGTTCCGCGTCATCGGCAAGGGGCGCGCTGCGACACAGATGCCGGCCTTTGGCGAGATACTTTCCAAGGAGCAGATCACCGCGCTGGCTGACTATGTCTACACCCCGCTCGGCTATATCCCTGTCTGGGGCGCGCAACAGGTCAAGGCGAGCCATGTGGTTCACAAGCCGGGCCTGGTTGAAGGCGATGCTAAATCGGTGAAACCCGTCTACGACGCGGACCCGCTCAACGTGTTCCTGGTGGTTGAAACCGGCGACCACCATGTGACCGTGCTCGATGGCGACAGGTTCGAACCGATACACCGCTTCAAGTCACGCTTCGCGCTGCATGGCGGCCCGAAATATTCATCGGATGGGCGCTTTGTCTATTTCGCCTCCCGCGATGGCTGGATCACCAAGTTCGACATGTACAAGCTGGAGACCGTGGCCGAGGTGCGCGCCGGCATCAATACGCGTAACGCGGCTGTGTCCAGTGACAACCGGCACGTTATCGTCGGCAACTACCTGCCGCATACACTGGTTATCCTGAAGGCAACCGATCTGAGCTTGGTCAAGATTATCCCGGTGAAGGACGGGGAGGGAAATTCCTCGCGCGTGTCCGCCGTCTATAACGCCCCTCCACGCAACAGTTTCATCGCGGCTTTGAAAGACATTCCTGAAGTTTGGGAGATCAGGTATGACGACGACCCACCGGTAGGCTTTGGCCAAGGCTGGGTGCATGATTACCGTAAGGACTCAGGAGATGTGAAAAAATCTGAACCTTTCCCGGTGCGCCGTATCAAGGTTGACCAGCATCTAGACGATTTCTTTTTTGACCAGGAGTATATCCACCTGATCGGCGCATCCCGGGATGGGCGCGGTCAGGTCATCAACCTCGATGTTCGGCGTGCTGTTGCCGATCTGGATTTGAAAGGACTGCCTCATCTGGGGTCAGGGATAACATGGGCGTGGGGAGAGACGACCGTGCTCGCCACACCAAACCTGAAAAAGGGCGAGGTGACGATCATAGATACGGCGACGTGGAAGACCATCAAACGGCTCAAGACGCTTGGACCAGGGTTCTTCATGCGCAGCCATGAAAACTCACCCTACGCCTGGGTGGATGTGTTTTTCGGACCCAACAAGGACGCGATGCACGTGATCGATAAAAAGACACTGGAAATCGTCAAGACGTTGCGTCCGGAACCCGGCAAGACCGCTGCACATGTTGAATTTGACAAGATGGGCAAACACGCGCTGGTCAGCATATGGGACAAGAAGGGCGCTCTCGTAATTTACGATGCCAGGACTTTGAAGGAAGTTAAAAGGCTGCCGATGGTGAAGCCGTCAGGCAAATATAATGTCTACAACAAGATCACCTTCTCGGAAGGCACCAGTCACTAGCGACAGACGATATCTCAAAGGGTGTTGTGCCCGGGCTCGTCATCGTGGCGCCCGGCATACTGCTTGAGGGTGGTGACATCGGCGATATCCACATGTTCGCGCTCCACCACCACGCCCAGCGGGCGCAGCTTCGTGATCGCGCGTGAAAAGCTCTCAGGTTGCATGCCCAGCCGGTTGGCGATGAGGGATTTCTCGTATGGCAGGGTGATCTTGCAGGGTCCGGATGTGGCGGGGCAAAGGCCGACAAGAAAATCCGCAATCCTGCGCGGCGCTGACAACAGTTTGATCTGCTCAAGCTGCTCTACGAGAAACTTCAGATGCTTCGAGCAAGACGCCAGCATGGCAAGTGCCAGGTCAGGTTCGTCATGCACGAGCGTGCGGAATGTATTTGCGTGGATACACAGCATGCGGCTTGGGGAAACGATCTCCGCATCGACCGGGTACTGGCCGCCGTTGAACATGGCGGCTTCGGCAAATGACTCGCCGCGCGTGAACAGGCCAACAACGGTCTCAGACCCAACTGGCGAGATGCGGTAGATTTTAACCCAGCCATCCAGGATGAAATAGAAGGCGCTGGCAATGTCGCCTTTCTGGAACAGTACGGTGCCCTTGTTGAAACTTTTCGGTGCATGATTGCCGATGAGACGCATGACCGCTTCATCGGGAACGCCATCGAACAATGGGGCTGACTTGATCAGTTTCCAGTCAACCTGATCCATGTGAACGCGCCACCCGCTGCCAATTCCGACGCTGAACTATCGCAGATAGACCCGATCATTCGCAAGCGATTGTCTGGAGTCCATGATGTGTGGTGAGGAAACGCTTACTCTCCAGGCTTTTGCATCAACACAACATCCTTGATTGGAATCTCGCATGACCAGCCGCGTTGCTCCGCGATCACGTAAAAAGTGGTCTGGCGATAAAACACCACGTGGGTCGGGTCTTTCCGGTAATGCCAGTTGGCAAATGCCCCGTCGTCGGTTTGGAAACAGGTCATTACGCCAAGCCAGCCACCGGAGTGCAGCATGGCATCAAGACGGTCAAATTCTTCTGCCGGGTGATGGAAATGCTCTGCCGTTTCACTGCAGGTGATGAAATCAAATGTTTGCTTAAGGACTTCCTGATCGGGCTGGAAAAACGGGTCGTATAGCGCCACACGCTGTCCCGCCTCGAGCAACATTGCTGCAAGTGCTGGCCCTGGCCCGCAACCATAGTCCAGCCCGGACATGCCGGGATCCAGTTTTTCAAGAAGTGGTTTGCTGAGCCGGGACAGGAATGTGCGATAGCGCGGATCGTCCGGGTCATTCTCGTGATGCAGGTAGTGGGCCTGCTCTTCCTTGCGGCCTGGCAACTGGTCCGTTACGAGAAAGCGCGCCTCGCACACCTCGCAACGCCAATAGTCCTGCTGATCGATACTCATGAAGTGCCGCGGTGAAGACGCGCGGCAAACGGGGCAAATCTCCGGCATGGCGTGTTGTAACTGCTCTGACTAACAGGGCAAGCAGGCCGGACGTATCAGGTGCATTTTGGAGATGGGATTATTTCGAGCGCGGTTCATATTTCGCCAGACGGTCGGAATATCCAAGTGGTCTCGCCAGGCACTCCAGCAATACCGGCTCATCAGCGTCCGATTTGAGGAATATGTCCATGTAGTATTCGTTCAGTCGATCGAGGATCTCTCCGCTGTCTTCGGCGAGAAACGAGATGCCGGCCATCTTATCTTTGCGCCAGACAATCTTACCGCTGAGCGGATTGTCGAAGCCTTCGGGAATCAGCTGGATAAGATCAGGAAGCTCGTGAAGCTGGCTGGCAACGATCATGCAGCCGCCATTGCTGACATCCCGGATGATGCATTTGATATCGAGACTATCCGTCAGATCAGCTGCAAAGGCCTGCACGCATGTTTTTTTGCGATATTCAGAACGATTATCTGAGGAACTCATTGATCTTGGCCCATAATAACTCGAACATTATTATAGGGTGGCGAGGTTAATGTTCGATAAAGCGGAGTCCGGTTTCTTGTGCGAACAAGAGCTTATAATGAGATTTCCACGACATTTCCGATTCCATGCCCTAAAGTCGGTCTCTCAAATCACAAAGATCGTGCAGCATCAACGATGCCGGCACGGCAAATTCGAATAACTTCTGGGAGGATGGTATGAAGAAAATTCTGAAATCCCTAGTGCTGTCGAGTGCAGCAATAGGCTTGTTCGGGTCAGTTCCGGCGATTGCCGCCGATTTTACATGCAGCACGGCCAAACTGATCGTACCGTGGAAACCCGGCGGGGGAACTGCCGTCATTTTCAATATCTTTGAAAAAATCATCAACGAATCCGGCGCCAAACCGCGTATCCAGGTCGTCACCGTGCCGGGCCAGGGCGGCAACAAGGGCGCCAAGGAAGCGGCCAAGGCCAAACCAGATGGCTGCACAATGTTTGCTATCCACCAGAGTGCCATCACCAGTTATCTCAATGGCCGGATCCCGTTCCATTACGACAATTTCGATACGGTCGCCTTGCTGACAGCGACACCGGATATCGTTGGCGCGTCAAAAGACGTTCCCTGGAATTCGCTGGCGGATCTGAAAAAAGCATCCGCGGCTGCTCCGGGTACGATCCCTGCCGGGGCGACATTCGGGTCCACGAGCCAGTTCATGTGGCTGATCATGGAAGACCTGACGGGCATGAAGTTCAAATATGTACCGTTTGACGGAACCCGCGAGCGCATGACCGCGCTGCTGTCCGGGTCCATCAAACTCGGCACGCTTAACGTGGCCTCGGGGCGCAAATACCTTGAAGGCGGGGAGCTCAAGGCGTTCGCCATTGCCGCCGATGCGCGTTCCAAGCATCTGCCAAATCTGCCGACGTTGAAAGAACTTGGCGTCGATCTGGTCTACGCACTGAAGCGCGGTATCGTTGTCCCCAAGGGTACACCTAAGGACAAGATCGAGCACTGGTCGCAGGTGTTCAAAAAAGCTGCGGAAGACGAGAGTCTGAAAAAGCAGATGGACGCCAAGGGCACGGATGTTCAGTGGGTCGGGCCGGAGGGCTATCGCAAATGGGCCGACAAGACCTTTGCCGAGCATAAGAAGGTCGCCGTCAAGATTGGCATGTTCAAACCGAAATAGACATTTTGAGCCTTCGTGCGGGCGGGTCATGGACATCTGTGTCATGACCCGCCTGTGCCGGGCACGTTCCATCATGCGTGAGGCTTCATGAGATACATGAACCGCGACGCCTGGCTGGCGGTGTTTTTACTGCTGTTCACCGGCTTCATGTTCTGGGCCAGTTTCGACATTCGAGAGCCCGATTATGGCGTCCTGGCACCATCTGTTTGGCCCAGGGTCATTCTGGCCCTGTTTGGTTTCCTGTCTGTAATCTTTCTGGTGCAATCACTGAGGGCCGGTCCAGGTGCTGCGGTTGAAGGCGAGGAAGACCGCCCCTCAAGCGTGAAGGGTTACCTCGCCTACTGGCGGAACCCGATTATATGTTTCGGGCTGTTTGCCGCGTATCTGGCATTGCTGCCGGTGCTTGGAATGTTGCTCGACGGAATGGCATTTGTTTTCGTTCTGCTGTGTGCGCTTGGCGGCTGGTCGGCGCGTGACATGGCCATACATGCGGCCGTGGCGGTGGTTACCGTGGGCGGCATGTGGTCCCTTTTCACCTTCGGTCTGAATGTCCTGTTGCCAACAGGCATTCTCGTACCCGGGCTCTAGCGGGCGCGGAGGGGGCAGAAATGATACTCGAAAATATCATGCTGGCCTTTGGCGAAGTGCTGACGCTCAAGACCTTTTTACTCATGATGCTCGGCGTGGCCGGGGGCCTGATCGCAGGCGCCATTCCCGGGTTCACCATCGCAATGGCAGTTGTTCTCACCCTGCCCTTCACCTTTTCCATGCCCCCATCTCAAGGGTTGGCCACAATGGTCAGCGTTCTTGTGGGCGGTCTTTCCGGCGGGCTGATGGCTGGTATTCTCACCGGCATTCCGGGCACGCCGTCCTCTGTCGCCACAACCTTCGATGGCTTTCCCATGGCGCGCAAGGGCAAGCCGGGGCTGGCGCTTGGCCTTGGTGTCTGGTCGTCTTTTTGTGGCGGCATGATAAGTGCCGTGCTGCTGGTCACCCTCGCGCCGCAGCTGGCACGCGTTGGTCTTGAGTTCCAGCCCTGGGACTATTTCATGCTGGTCATGTTCGCGCTCACAATCACCGCATCGCTTGCTGGCAAGAATATCGTCAAGGGCCTCATGGCGGGCGCACTCGGCCTTCTGGTGCGCACCGTCGGTGAGGATGAAGCCGCTGGTATGGCGCGATTCGATTTTGGCAGTGAAATGCTGCTTGGGGGTTTTGATTTTATCGCCGTGCTGATCGGCCTATTCGCTTTCTCGCAATTGCTGAATGACGTGCGCGATCCTGTACTGGCACGAAAATCCTTGTCTGATGCAGGTCCAATCAAGGCGCGTATCGAGCACCGTGCCGCGATCCGTGAAATCGCCCGGCGCTGGGTGATCGTGGTGCGCTCGTCTTTCATTGGCACGTTTACAGGCATCCTGCCGGGTGCGGGCGGGTCGGTCGCCAACATCCTCGCTTACGACCAGGCGAAAAAATCCTCCAAGCATCCTGATAAATTCGGCACCGGCATTTCCGATGGTATCATCGCGCCCGAGAGTTCCAACAATGCGGTGGAAGGCGGGGCGTTGATTACCATGATGGCGCTTGGTATTCCCGGCGACGTCACCACGGCGGTGATGCTCGGGGCACTTCTCATTCACGACGTGGTGCCAAGCCCGACCTTCATCTCGGAAGAGCCGGTGCTGGCCTATTCCATCTTCATCGCCTTCTTTATAGCCAACTTCATCATGCTGTTCCTGCAGTCAGGCATGTTGCGCGTATTCATTCTCGTCACCCGTATCCGCATGTACTTTCTTGCTGCGGTCATCCTGGGCTTTTGCGGGATGGGCGTGTTCGCCCTCAACAATGTGGATTCCGATCTATGGACGCTGCTCTGGTTCGGTATCCTTGGCTTCCTGATGCGCCATTTCGGCTTTCCGCTTGCGCCGATGATTCTCGGTGTCGTACTTGGCAATATCGCCGAGCTCAATCTCGCCAGGGCCATGGCAATCGACGAGAGCATCACGCCCTTCTTTACGCGTCCCTGGTCGCTGTTCTTTCTGATTATAGCCCTGTTCTCAGCCATGTTTCCGTGGTTCCAGGCTGCACGGGGCCGTAAGAAATGGACCCTGTTATACTTGCCCTTCGCGTGTTTTGCCGCATGCCTGCCGCTGGCAATGATGGCGTGGCAGAATGGAAGTGTTCCGCGAGGTATTATCGCCATTGTCGTGGTCACGAGCGGAGCTTATATCCTCGCGCAACGCTGGCGTTCGGGCTGGAGCCTCGAAGCTCATGCCGGCCCGGAATTGAGTGAAAAATAAGTGGCTGGCACGCGAATCGGTAGATCTCTGTAATGTGGAGCACAGAGCTTGTCGCACTGGTTTTGTTCACATTCCTTCTCGCCGGACTGGTCAAGGGGCTTGTCGGGTTCGGCCTGCCGCCCGTTGCGCTGGCACTCCTCGCCACAACGCTCGGTTTAAAAGAGGCAATCGCCCTTCTGGTTATTCCGGGCATTGTCATGAATATCTGGCAGGCTGTCTCTGGCGGGGCACACAAGGTCATCCTGGCCCGCATCTGGACCATGCTGCTTGTGGCCTGTGCCTTCGTCTGGCTAGGAGTGGAAATACTGGCTGGCACGGATACCCGGTTGGCCTCGGGCCTGCTCGGGGTCCTGCTTGTTCTCTATTCGACATACAGCCTGACGGGGGCGCAACTGAGCCCTCCCCGTTCCTGGGAGATCTGGCTTACGCCGCTCATCGGAGCATTGAGCGGCATCGCCTACGGGCTGACGGGATCGCTGATGGTGCCCGGCGTCATCTATCTCCAGTCGCTGGGCCTCGATCGCAACACGCTGGTACAGTCGCTCGGCATTACCTTCCTGCTGATGACCGTAGTGCTGGGTCTATCCCTGTTAGGACATTCCATGCTGACGGCAGAGCTTGGGCTTCTCTCCGTACTAACGCTTGTTCCAGCCGTCATCGGGATGCTCACGGGGCAACGTTTTCGCCACCGAATATCTGAAGAGATGTTCCGGAAATTCTTTTTCTGGGCACTGCTCGCAGCAGGTGCCTATATGGCACTGCGGGCGTTTTTGTAAAACTCCGCGAGCAAGGAGCTGACATGAGCATCAATGCAGGCAAACCCCTGGCGCTTGCCATAGCCGGGCTTGGCGCCATCGGCCTGAAGGTCGCGCGCAGTGTCGATGCTGGGGGTATTGAGGGCATGGCGCTCGCCGCCGTTTCCGCACGAGACCAGGTCAAGGCAAAAAAGCGCCTTGCTGAGTTCACCTCACCACCCCTGCTTTTGTCGCTGAAACAACTGGGCGCAGCAGCGGATGTGATCGTGGAATGCGTACCTGCCGCCCATTTCATGGAGGTGGCGCTACCGGCACTTGAAAATGGCAAGATATTCATGCCGCTTTCCGTGGGCGTTCTGCTCGACCATATGGAGCTGGTTGATCTGGCGCGCGAGACGGGGGGGCGCATCATCGTGCCCACCGGTGCGCTCATCGGCCTCGATGCCGTCCGCGCCGCGGCTTTGGGAGGCATCACCTCGGCAAAGCTGGTGACGAGTAAGCCTCCAGCCAGCCTGGCCGATGCGCCGTATGTGGCGGAAAACGGAATTTCGCTTGAGGGGCTCACGGAACCCAAGAGGCTGTTTGCAGGCACGGCACGTGAAGCTGCCAAGGGTTTTCCGGCAAGCCTCAATGTCGGTGCGGCGCTTGCCTTGGCGGGAACTGGGCCCGATGAGACCCGGATAGAGGTCTGGGCAGACCCGGAAGCCACGCGCAACAGCCAGAGCGTCACCGTGACGTCGCAGAACGCCGACTTCTCCATGTCCATCGCCAACGTGCCCACGACTGAGAACCCTCGCACGGGCAGAATCACCGCCCTCAGCGTTATCGCCGCGCTGCAACGTCTCACAAGCCCGCTCGTGATTGGCAGCTAGAACTTACAGCCGAAAATCATCTGAACCTTTCTTCCCGCTGCCGCGACTAACGCGTTGGACCCACGGGCAGGAATCGAAGAAAGGATCAAAACCATGCATATGAAACTCCTGCTTGTGGCGCTCGTGACCGCCAGCATTTTTGCCGGTATATTGTCTGCCGCCAGCGAAAGTTGGCCGACAAATATGCAAGTAAATACTCAATTATATCAGACCTATAACCCTATTCACCCCGCATCGCATTGAACCTTTTTGCACCCCGTCGCGACTAACGGACAGGAGGCGCAAAGTCATGGTTTTAACGATGGAACAGGATTTCAAAAGGATACATGTCATGGTCATCAAGCCGCTGGTTGCAAGTCTCATACTTGCCGGATATTTCGCCGGTATATTCACCGCATCATTTTAGGGTCGGGATAGCTGCAGATCAGTTATTGCCACCACCGCCAACCGCGATACAGTGCGGCGCATGAGTGAGCCTGATCTGAACAAAGCCTATAACGCACGGCTGACCGTGCTAAACCACGAGGAAATATCCGCGCTCTGGGATGTCGCCGCACAAGACTATCGCCAAGAGGCGAACGCGGAACGCGACATCGCCTACGGGCCGGGCGAGCGCGAGCAATACGACTTTTTCCCCGCCGATCCGGACTCTCCCGTTTGCGCCTATATTCATGGCGGTTACTGGCGCTCAAGAGATCGCAAGACATTCTCTCACATGGCGAAGGGTTTGAACGCGCGCGGCATTTCCGTCGCAATTCCTTCTTACGATCTTGTGCCGAATGTGCCCCTCATGATGATCGTAGAGCAGATACGCGCTTTTCTTGTCCGGCTTTGGGAGAACACGAGCAGGAAGCCCTTCATGGCCGGGCACTCGGCGGGCGGACATTTGACCGCCGCCATGGTGGCAACGGACTGGACGCGCGTCGATGGCGCGCCGGGTGATCTCGTTACCAGTGGCTTTGCTGTCAGCGGGCTTTATGACCTGCTTCCGCTGCTCAAGACCGACGTCAACAAGGACGTCAGGCTGGATGAGCAGAGCGCCAGGGCAGCAAGCCCTGTGTTCTGGTCCGCGCCACGTGATGGGCTGAAATTCACGGCCGCCGTTGGGGCTCAGGAGAGCAGCGTGTTCCAGGAACAGTCCCGCCGCCTCACTGAGGTCTGGAACAAGGCGGGTATCGTGACAGACTATTTCGAGGTCCCGGACTGCAATCATTTTACCATCGTCAACGCTGTCTCAACCCCCGGCGAAGACTTGTTTGAACGCCTTGTCTCCTCGATTGAAACATATGAAGGGTAGCCGGATGAGAAGCGGAATGAGGGTCGGAAGGCTGGCATGGCTTGCTTTTCTGACGTTGGTTATATGTGGCGCGCTTAATGTTGAGCAAGCGCATGCCGAGACCCGGTACGAGCGCTTTGTTCGGACCTTCTGGGCGTCGGCGAAGAAGGCCGGGGTATCACGCGAGGTCTATGACAGGGCCTTTGCTGGGCTGAAGCCGGACCCGGTGGTTGTTGAGAAGAACGCTTACCAGCCAGAGTTCAAAATCCCCCCGGCCCATTATGTCATCCTCGCGGTCACCGATACCCGCATCCGGGTCGGCAAGGAGATGCTGGTCAAGTACAAGGCCGAGCTTGACGAGATAGAAAAGCGTTACGGCGTTGACCGTCACGTCCTGCTCGCGATCTGGGGCATGGAAACCAATTTCGGCAACTTCAAGGGCAAGATGAATGTCATCCGCTCGCTCTCCACGCTCGCCTACAAGGGCCGGAGGGCGAAGTTTGGACGGGGTGAATTGATTGCAGCCCTGCGCATGATGGAGCGCGGCGTCGTGCCCGAGGGGCCGATGCTGGGGTCATGGGCAGGCGCCATGGGCCATACTCAGCTCATCCCCACGAACTATCTCAAATTCGCAGTGGACTATAACGGCGATGGAAAACGCGACATCTGGAACACACCTATTGAAGCGCTGGCGTCGACCGCGAATTTCCTCGGAAAGCAAAACTGGAAGCCGGGCCACACCTGGGGCTACGAAGTGAAGCTGCCCGGCAAGGTCGGCAAGGGTTATGCGGGGCGGCGCCGGTCCCGTTCGCTGGCGAAATGGACCAAGCTTGGCGTGAAACGGGCTGACGGCAAAGACTATCCGCGTCCCGCCGACCGCGCCTATCTCTACCTGCCGGAAGGCACGAAAGGTCCTGCGTTCCTTCTGCTCAACAATTTTCGCGTCATCATGCGTTACAACGCGGCCCACACTTATGCGCTGTCGGTGGCCCACCTTGCCTCGCGCATAAGCGGTGCCCCCGCCTTCACCACGCCCTGGCCCGGTGGCGTGCGTGCGCTCTCGGAAGAAGAGCGCTTCGAAATACAACGCCTGTTGATCGCGCGCGGCAACAAGATCGGCGACATCGACGGCGTGCTGGGATCAAAAACCCGCGCCGCCATCCGCAAGCTGCAAAAAGAGAAGGGACTGAAGGTGGACGGTTTCCCGACGCCGAAGATATTGGAACTCCTGAAAGCCGACGATCAGAGCGGAGGCTAAGACATGAAACTCATCCGTATCCTCGGGATCATCCTGATACTGTTCGGCGTTGCGATATTTCTTGGTCTCTCAACTCTGAATGAGACGATTCGCCCTGGGCCATCAGCTCTCGACGTGAGGGCATTTAAGGAAATCCCCGTCAGTTTTGAGCATCGCTGGAGCAAGACCACTCATCCTTTCTCCGGCGCGGCTGTCATCGATGCGGATGGCGATGGCGCACCTGAAATCTTCGTTGCAGGCGGTGAGGGGCAGGACGATGTGCTGTTGGCCTTTCGCGACGGCATGCTGGTGGATTCCGGGACAAGCTTTGGCGCTGCCTCCAAGCAGGCAAGTCACGGGGCAACGGCCCTCGATCTCGACAATGACGGTGACGTCGATCTGGCCGTTGCGCGAAATGACGGCGTTTATTTGCATCTCAATGAGGGTGGCAATTTCACCTCGCATAAGGTGCCGATCATTTTCGGCAAGGACGAAGTGCCCCTGTCCGTTGCGGTGAGCGACGTCAATGGCGATGGGCATGCGGATCTTTATGTTTCCGTGTTTATTACTTTCCCCGCCTTCAAAAGCGCCACTTTCAACGACGGTGAACATGCCAAGAAAAATCGTCTGCTGCTCAACAACGGCAATCTGACTTTTACCGATATCACGGCATCCTCGGGCACGGCCTCGAAGCAGAACACCTTTACGTCCGCCTTCGCCGATCTTGACGGTGATGGGCAGCAGGACCTGATTGTTTCCCAGAACACGGGCGAGATTGAACTGTTCCGAAATCTGGGCGATGGGCGGTTCGAGGCCAGGCCGACATCGTCGGGTTACGGCTTCTGGATGGGGCTCGGCGTTGGTGATGTGGATGGTGACGGCGATCAGGATTTGTTTTTCTCAAATCTCGGCGTTTCGATCCCGAGCTTCCTGACCAGGGGGGATCTCAAGGACGACCAGCGCCACGCGCCCGAATGGCTGCTATTTCGCAATGATGGCGGTTTCAAATTTACCGATGTAACGGCCGCATACGGTCTCACCGGCTACGGCTTTTCATGGGGCGCGGTGTTTGAGGATTTGAATCTTGATGGCCGGCTCGATCTGATGGTGGCGCAGAATTACATCAAGTGGCCGCTGCACAAGATCGCCCCGCTCGGCTCCAAGGCGTTCCTGCAGCAGTCAGAAAATGGCAAGCCGGGTTTTTACCACGATGACGCTCTTGGGCTCGATAACCGCCATTTCGCCCAAACGCCGCTCATTGCCGATCTCGACTCCGATGGACGACCCGATATGCTGTGGCTCAATATGGACGGACCCCTGCGCGCGTTCCTGAATACCTCGAAGCGTAATTTCCTCACCATTGCGGTGCCTGACACGCAGCGTTTTCTCGGGGCCAATGTGAGTGTGGAAACAGACAAGGGCGTCCTCTATACGCGCCAGGTCATGGGCAGTATCGGCCTCATGAGCGACCAGACTTCTAAGCTATTTTTTGGGTTGGGAGATGCCAAGGTTCTCAAGCAGGTTACGATTGTAACTGCGGATGGCAAACGTCTGGTTGCGACTGCGCCCGGCATCAACCGGACACTCAAAGCCAGCGATTTTACTGAACAGCCTTAGGTCATTCACGCATTCAGGTACGTCAGCTATATCTTTGAGACACATGTCCGCTTTACCCCCAAGAGCGGACATTGTTCCGCGCTGCATCAAATATCGGCTAAGTGCCATTAGCGGACATTAAAGTCGGTGACGCGAAATGTTTGCTAAGTGCCAAAAGGAGAAGTTCGCTGCTCGTCAACGGCAACGGAACATGGCAATTCCGGTGGCAGGCCCATTGCTGAGGGTGCCCACAGGTCAACTCTTCATTCTATACATTCAACTGGATTGAGCGTAAGCTCACTTCCACCTCTGGAGTCTTGCGCCATAAAATTGATCCTTAATCAAATGGCGCGACGGCAATGATCCCGCTTCCAAACAATTGGGAATGCTCGACAGGTGCAAGACGAAGCGCTTGCAAAAGTGGTTTCTGCCTCTCTCCTGTCCGCCCCGACAAGCTGGTTTAAGAATCATGGCATTGAATTTGATAACGAATCGTAACAGCTCGAAGCTGTTGAGAGGGCATCGACAGCCTGATTTTGGAACAATTGCCGCGTCTGACCATCAGCCAGACAACCAGCACATTCCGATTTCGCAACGTCAAACAATCATCACGGTTGGGCAATCGCATTGCCGTTGGCCGATCGGGGATCCGCAAACAAGCGGCTTTTATCTCTGCGGTGCCAAGACCGACGCCAAGGAAAGTTATTGTCCCCATCACATACAGATCGCTTACCGGATCTAGTGCGACGGCTACCTGACAGAATAAGGTCCGCTTTAGTCCCGAAAGCAGACCTATTTCCACACGACATCAAATGTCTGCTTAGTGCCATAAGCGAACATTAGCTCTCGGGCAGACCGGCGCTGTGTAATCGGTCATGAATGGCCTCGGGACGTTCCTATTGGGACCTCGCCATATCTGGAAGTCCAGAAACTGTGCCGGATGAATTTCTACGGAAGAGATTTTACGCCTTGTGTGCTCCTCCAGCCACCCAATCCAACAATGAGGGAGTACAAATAAGCGGTAAGGAATGCTGCCGTAATCACCGGCGTAACTATGGGAACAAGCCAAGCAGCAACCAAAGCGGCATTCACAAGACCAATCGTTACGGCTGAATTGACCCGGTCTATGATGGGATGGTGTATCGGGTACGGCACCAGCATCGAGACTGCATGTATCAAGAAGCCCGCGATCAAAATGTACTCAGGGTTGAAGTCAAACTGCCCAGCCAATAGCAGGACGAACAACATGTGGCGCATAAGTTCGTTCGTTGGAGAGCCTGTTCCCTCGGTTGTCTTGGGATTGAGCCGTGTAACAATGCGGACAAGGATCGAGCCGGCAGCTATTGCGCTCGCTGCGATGACGAGGCTCCCGAAATGCGCGCCGACCGCCAACGCGAGGCCAACGTGGGCGACCGCGTCACAAACGTTATCGAGGTCGGCGCCGAACCGACTTCTGATGTTCAACTTGGCGGCCAAAAAGCCATCAAGGTCGTCCATGAAATTGTTGAAAATGATCAACGGGATCACGTACCAGTAACCGTCGTCCAGAAAGAGAACCAAGAGAGGCAGCACCCCCAAAATGGATGTTGCATTGGCCAGATTCCGATAGATGAAAGTTCCCCGTGCCGCGCGCATGTTCACGATGCGTCCTTCCCAAGAACGAAGAAATGATTCTCCAGCATCGGAAAGGCAATGCTCATCGCCTTGGGGACGCGTCTGATCCAGGGGTTCCCCAGGCGCATTCCGAAATACGTCAAATGCCCGACGGTCCGAAGGGCTTGAAACCGCACCGGCACAGCTTGCCTCCATTTCTCGATTAGCTCGATGCCCATTTCCATGAGCACATAGGGCTCGTTCCTCTCGACGTGGCGGACGCTCAATCCGCATTGCTCGAAGATGCGCTCGTAGTCCGACACCGATCGATAGACGACTTGGTAGTCGCCCGTGAGTGCCACGGCCTTGCCCCTGACGGTGGACTCGCGGCAGAGGATCATTCCGCCAGGTTTAATGCATCGATCCAACTTCCGCAGCAAGGCAATCACGTCCCTTTCATTGAGATACATGAGGAGACCCCCGAGGAACACAAGATCGTAGCGGGCATCAGGCTCGAACGTCATGACGTCGCCATGGATAGGACGGATGTTGTGGTAGGGGGCGCACCTGCTTTGCAGGGACTGGAAAAGGGTGCGGCTGCCCTCGACTGCCGTCACCAGGGAGAAACGACGCGCGAAGTTCTCCGCCCAGACCCCGATGCCGCTGCCGAGATCGAGGATCGTACCGTCCCGCTTCACGTCACGGGTCAGCCGTTGAACGATCCTGGATTCCTCCCGGAATCGGAAATCCCCTGCGCTTGCAGGAAAGCCGAAATCATCCATCATGTACGGTCCGAGGATCGACGGCGTGGCTTTTCCCCAATACCGGTTGACCTTAGCGTAGTCGATATCTGTAATTCGCGGCACCGGCGGCACCGGCGGCACCGGCGGCACCGGGTCTCTTGCCGGGGATTGACGGGGGGTAGACAGTGATACTTCGATGCCGGTCATATCCTTTGTGTCTCGCCTTGGTCCATGTCCGGTTTGATTATCATTGCCGCGCGGCGTTTGCCCATCGCTGTCATAATGCGCGGCAAAATCTCGGCATTGGCGCGCTCGATGTCGGCGGCGAAATCGATCTCGATCCAAGGCGTGCCCGTGATGTCCTCGAATGCGAAGGTGCTGCTTGGGGAAGTAAGCAGAACATCGCGGATGGTCTCCTCGTAAGGCTCGTGACGGCGGCCCTGGCGTAAATAAAGCTCGGTCTGAATGATGATCTTTCTGGCCACCTCTTCTGACAGCTTGAAAAAGCCCACCGATTCACCGCAGAAATCAAACTCGGCGCTCAGCCACTTGCGGAACTCGACGATCTTGCCATCCCGGATACATATTTTGACAGGCTCATCGCCCTGATCGAAACCACGATCCAGGAGCAGGCAGTTCTGGTGGCGTGAGTTGATCAGACGCTCTACCACGTCTTCGCTGTAGAGGACGTCTGCATCCATTAGGAGGATCGGGCCCCCGCGACATAATTCGTCGCGCAGGGTCCACAAGGTGACGATGTTGCCCTCTTCATAATCCTCATTGAACACGGTTCTCACGAAATCCTGTGCTCCCAGGGCAGCGATCTCCCGCATGATGTCTTGATGGTGATAGCCAACACCGAGTACCAACTCGTCTATGCCGTGTCGCTTGAGGATTTCGATATGGTATTGCAGCAAGGATTTGTCGCCGAAGCGCAGTAAAACCTTCGGTGGAGGCTTCGTGGTCGTAAATCCGAGCCGTTCACCGATTCCGGCCGCCAACATAACTACCCTCATACACCATGCTCCACATCAGCGTCCGCTCACGGGACGACGAGTCTGCACCGTGCGCGCTGCCAGGCAGCGTGGCGGGGCGACCTCCCTCGACGAGTTAGGACAAATTGTTTCAGAAGACCGGATCAATCTAACTGATCGCGTTCCATTTGGCCAATGGCGGAGCAGTGGAGTGACCCAAACCGACCTCTTTACGCTCGCTAACGTACGGGTGGCCTGGGTTTAGTGGTGGGTGGTAGCGGATGGCACCAGCCTGATCTGTCACGGCAACAGGAAGCGTATAATCGCATTATTGAGGGGTTTGCGCATGGCCGGTATCTCTGAGGAATGTCCGCCTTGGGTCATAAGCGAACATCAGCGACCCCTGCTCACAATGCCCGCTTTTTCTCCGAAAGCGGACATTCAAAAGCTTAGTTCGACTGTTGCTGCAAATCCGTGTGTTCAAGCCCCGGGCATGCAGAGCCAAGTGAGCAGCCCTACTCCGTCTCGGCGTTTCCGAAACCGCTGCCGGCCTGCTTGTAGTCCTCGCGCGGCGGGGCAAATACGTCGAACACCGTGGCGCCGTCGGGCCCGGCCTGGAACGTGTGCTCCACGTGACCCGGGGTGCACCAGAAGTCGCCTTCCTTCACCGCGATTTCCTCACCGTCCTGGGTGCGGGTGCCGCTGCCCTTGAGCAGCAGGCCCCATTGCTCTTCGGCGTGAGAATGGAGCTTGCCCTTGTGTCCGGGCTCGATGCTCACGACCGAAATCATCGCCTGCCCACCGGGGAAGACCCGCGCTGTGAGGCCCTCGGTCAGGCCACGCTGGATGCCCTGGCTCATGTCATTCAGATTGTAGAAATTCTTGTTCGACACCTGTTGTCCTCCGCTTACTGTCTCAGCTCGTAGCCGGTTTTGTTGTAGAAGCGCTTCAGCGCATCCGGATAGCTCAGGGTGATTTTCTTGCCCGGTGGGCATTCCCCCTTGTCATTCTCCTTCACGGCGCAAAAATCAAGCCCCCAGTTTCCCTTGCGGTCATGGTATTTCAACATCAGCTTCCACGCGTCCGAGCCTTCTCCCAGCAGGATTTTCTGGGCCACGTAGCCGGCGAGGAAGCCGTTCATGTCCATGCCGTCGCCGGCCCACTCGATGAGGTTTTCCAGCCACTTTACCTGGCGGGGGCGAAATTCCGGATCGCCGGATACGTTGGTCAACTTGCCATCACGCAACTGGAGCACATGAAGCGGGGCGGCCGAGCAGGCATAGCAACCGAAGGTGTAGAGGAACGCATTATCGGGAAAGGCAAATTCATAGCGTCCATCACCATTGAGATCGCGCACCTCGAGGGGCTCTCCGTCAATCGAATCCATCTCGATCTTTTTCCAGCTCTTTCCGTCCTTCGAGCTGGTGAGGATGCGGGTATCCGAGCAGCAATGCGCCCCGCCGGTAAAGGTGGAAAACACCACCTCCTTGTGGGGGTTGCCGGGGTCCAGTTCAGCGATCTGGATCACGAAAACCGGGTTGTCGGGGAAGGACTCGCTGCCCTCTACATCGAGGATTTTCTTTCCCTCAACCGAGAGAGACAAGACCGGGACCATGGTCAGCAAGCCGTCGGGCGGGCCGCCCTTGGTCAGGGTGACCGAAAGGGAGATAGGGCCTTCGCTTAGCTGCCAGCTCGTACGCGTTATCTTGTCTTCCCATTCGCGTTCAAGTGTCAGGGGCTTTATTTCTTTCGTCAGGGAGACCGGCTTCAGGAAGTGATGTGCATTCTGGGCCTTTAATTCCTTTACAAACACGCTGTTGGCATGGGCACGGGGCACCGCGAACAGGAGCAGCCCGGCCAGCATTACCAGCACCATAACTGCCAGGAGGAGCGCAGAAGCAGGTATATTTTTATGGATTTGGCTCATAACGCAAACTGCTGGGTTGGGCGATCACCAAGGTGGCGATCACCATTTGCTAAATCTTATGCTATATTTTTAGCATATCTCGATTGAAAGACGGACGCACGATGGCATTTTGGGAAAAACTGAAGGACATTTCTGAACGCTTTACGAGCGTGGAACCGGCGCGCCAGGATTTAGGCGAGGAAGAGGTCCGGCTCGCGGCCGCTGCCCTGCTGGTGCATGCCACTGTCGTCGATGGCGAGGTCAGCCGCTCCGAAACCGAGGTGCTGCGTGATGTGCTGGAGCGGCGTTTCGAACTTGACCATGGACAGGCCGGGAGGCTGATTACCCAGGCTGCCAAAACCGAACAGGACGCGGTTGACCTGTATGGTTTCACCAGCGTTCTGACGCGCCATCTCGACCGTCCCGAGCGGCTGAAAGTCGTCGAGATGCTGTGGGAAATCGTCGTGGCGGACGGCATCATCCATGAGCTTGAGGCCAATCTTGTCTGGCGCGCGGCCGAGTTGCTCGGCGTGACATCGCGTGACCGTATCCGACTGAGAAAGTCTGTCGAGAGCCGCCATGGCTGAGCGCGATACGGTGCCGGTTACGCTCATAACCGGTGCCAGCGAAGGCCTTGGACTGGCGCTTGCACGTGAATTTGCGCACACAGGTCATGCTCTCCTGCTGGTAGCGCGCACCCGGTCCACACTTGAAGAAGCAGCGCAAAAGATCAACCAGGCCACGGGGGTCGAGGTGCATATCCATGCAGCCGATCTTTCCACCAGGGAGGGGTGCAAAAGTGTTGTGGCCGCGCTCGATGAATATGGACTTCATGCCGAATATCTGGTGAATAACGCGGGCATCGGTCTAAGTGGACCTTTTGTGGAAAATGGAAGTGACGATCTCATGCGTCTGGCCGACTTGAATATGCGGGCCGTTACCGATCTCACCCGCCGGGTGCTGCCGGGTATGATTTCGCGCAGCTCTGGCGGCGTGCTCAACATCGCGTCACTTGGCGGATACCTGCCTGGCCCGTTTCAGGCGGCCTACTATGCCAGCAAGGCTTATGTCATATCTTTAAGCGAGGCACTGGCCTACGAGGTGGCTGGTACCAATGTACGGGTATCGGTATTCGCACCGGGGCCCCTGAAGACCCGTTTCCACGAACGCATGGATGCGCAAAACGATATTTACATTCGCTTCATGGGAGTGATGAGCGTGGAGCAGGCCGCGAAAAGCGCCTACAAAAATTTCATGCGCGGGCGCAAGGTGATCGTGCCAGGTCTTATAAACACCATGAGCGCACAGATGCTTCGCATTCTGCCTCACACGCTGCTGGTGCCTTTTGCGGCCTGGCTGTTGAGACGCAGGGAAAGCGCGGGCAATGCATAAGCGGCTCAACAGGCTGGGAGAGGTGTGGGGCGTCGCAGACGCACCACCAGAACATGGCAAGCTTCCCGTGCTTATGATCGTGCATCAGCACGCGTCTTCTCCAGGCAATGTGGGCAACTGGTTCCGCGCCAACGGATACCCCCTGGATATCCGTCGCCCGCGCTTCGGCGACCCCTTGCCCGAAACTCTTGAGGGTCATACCGGCGCGGTAATTTTCGGTGGGCCGCAAAGTGCAAATGACAATGACGATTTTATCCGCCGCGAGACGGACTGGATTTCCGTTGCCCTGAAAGAGGACAAGCCCTTTTTGGGAATTTGCCTCGGTGCACAGATGCTGGCTGCCCATCTTGGGGGCGGCGTATGCGCGCACCCTGAAGGGTATGTCGAGCATGGCTATTACCCGATTACGCCAACGGTTGAAGGGGCTGCCATGATGGACTGGCCATCTCTTGTCTATCAGTGGCACCGCGAAGGCTTCTCTGCACCGGACAGCAGCGTGTTGCTGGCCAAGGGCGATTATTTTGGTGAACAGGCGTTTCAATACGGGTCCGCATACGCCCTCCAGTTCCACCCCGAGGTGACTCACCTGGTTATGAACCGCTGGGTCACGCGCTCAAGCTACCGGCTGGTGATGCCCGGCGCACGGCCCGGCGCCATGCACCGCAAAGATCATATGATGCATGGTCTTTTCATTCGCGAGTGGCTTGGGCGTTTCCTAGCCCGATGGGCTGGCGAACACGTTGACGGCACACCTCCACAACCCGCCAGGCGCTAGGAAACTTCTGCCGGGTTGAGGGCCAACCTTGCCCAATTGAAATGCCGTATGGCGCTCAGGAACCTGCAAAAAATCAATATATTGATTATTCTTTTTGATTAAACGCTAGATATAGACGTTTGGCGTGACCCAAAAGTTGGCAAGGGGCTTGCTATGATATGGGTGCACTGGCGTAAAGGTGTTGCGTTGCCCGTGCTTGATTGGTGGAGGAAGGCGCGTTCTGTTGTATAGTGACCCCCCTTCCCTATTGTCTTCCTCCACCAGCTAACTTTCCAATTCTCCGGCAATCTGCAATCCTGACCCAAGGGCAAATAAACCGCCCTCAAGTCGCGGCTGCTTAACCAGGAACAGGATCAGAATTGATGGCGAAACAGGAAACACCGCCGGCGGGGAAGGCCAGTGCTGGCCAGGCAAAATCAAACAAACGCGGGGGCTGGCTGCTCATTGCGGTCATAGCCGTGGCCACGGGATTGTTTTTTGTGCTTGGCACGCTGGATGCAGATTTGCGCTACGATCTGATCGGGATCTAGCCGCGGTAGACCTGGCTCAAGTATTAATTTCTGAGTTTCTCTTGCGACGATTAGTATCTGTTAACTATATTGAATAAGGCTGCCCGTTAATCTAGTTTCGGGGCTGCTATATACCTTTGTAGATGTGCGGCTAATTTTGCTTCCAATGAAGTTCCGGGCTGAGTAGCCCAAGTATGGCTGGGAGAATTAAGTGAAAAGCGCACGGGCTGAATCCACGAGTTTACGACGCACGACAGGACGTTCCGGGCAGAGCTGGAGCGCACGATACCGTGTCTGGTCAGACCGGAATTACGATTACCTCGACAAGCGCATCACGGAAATGGCGATCTTCAACCCGGTTATGCGGCGGTTCCTCGCCTTCTTCTGGATGCCATTCGCCTATCATTCCGGCGTTCGGATGGTTCGCCGCAAGGGCGATGCGCTGAATGTCCTGCTTCCCTTCCGGCGCCCCAACAGGAACTGGTATGGCGACATGGCGGGTGCTGCGATTCTCGGCAATGCCGAACTCGCTGCCGGCATGATCCTGTTCGAGCATTGCGGGGCGGATTGCATCATTGTTTGCAAGAAGATGGATTTCAATTTCCATGCAAATTGCACGGGCCCTGCGCTTTACGTGGCGCGCGCCAAGACGGATATTGAGGAAAAACTTGCAGCGGGGCGTCCCTTTGAATGCGCTATGGAGATGGATGTGTTCCAGGCAGAAAAGGGAACCAGTGAGCCAGGACGCAAACGGGTTGGCAGCTGTGACATGTCGTTCTCGGTGACCCAGAAGAGCTATCTGCCGCGCCGCAAGCGGCCGGTCATGCCCGTCTAGGACCCGGACCCATTATAATGAAGTCCGGAGCCTAGGCAACTTCGACCAGCCCGGCTTCATTTATGTCAGGGAAATAGCGCTCGTTGATTTCGCTCAAGGGTCGGGGCGGGCTGTAGAAATAGCCTTGAACTTCATCGTAGCCTTCTGACTTCACCCAGTCGAGCTGTTCCAGCGTTTCAACGCCTTCCGCAGTTGTTGTCATTTCAAGGCTTTCGCCCATTGAGGCGACCGCGCGGATAATCGACTTGGAACCGTTATCGTTTTCGAAGTCATTGATGAAACAGCGGTCGAGTTTGATCTTGTCAAATGGGAACGAGCGCAAGTAGCCAAGCGACGAATATCCGGTGCCAAAATCATCCATCGCGATGCGCACACCGAGCGAACGGAGCATGAGCAGTGTTTGCAATGTTCGTTCACTGTCATCCAGGAATATGGATTCCGTAATCTCAAGCTCAAGCCGGTCCGGAGACAGATCATTGGTCGAGAGCGCATTCATGACAGTTGGAACAAGCTTGTCGCTTTTGAACTGTGTCGTGGAAAGGTTTACGGCAATTTTCACATTATCTGGCCAGGTCGAAGCGGTGTGGCAGGCTTGGCGAATGACCCATTCACCGATCTCGATGATTAGCCCTGTTTCCTCTGCAACCGGTATGAACTCATCAGGCGAAACCTGTCCGTGCCCTGGATGATTCCAGCGAATAAGCGCCTCGAAACCGCATACCTCCTCTGATTTTGTGTTGATTACCGGCTGATAATAGAGTTCGAATTCGTTTTCGCTGAGCGCACTTCGCAGATCGATCTCAAGCTGCCTCCGCTCCTTCATGCGAAGGTCCATGTCGACCTCGAAGAAGCGATACTTTCCACGCCCCTCGGCCCGAGAACGGGTGATGGCGATATCTCCATTGCGAATAAGCTCATGCGCAGTTGAGCCATCGGCCGGCGCTATGGTGATGCCAATGCTGACATTGGTGTTCACTACATGGCCTTCGAGTGCAAATGGCTGCTGGATGACCTCGCAGATGCGTTCAGCCAGTTTCGTCGCATCTCCCGGTTGATCGGGAGAGACCTGGATAATCGCGAATTCATCGTTTCCAAGTCGCGAAACTGTATCTTTTAGCTCGACGAGTTCCTCCAGCCTCTCAGCAACGGCTTTCAGAAGTTCATCCCCGACACTATGACCAAGCGTGTCGTTGACGGCTTTGAAATTGTCAAGATCCACACACAGCACCGCATAAACTTCTTCACCAGCAGTAGCCTGGATTTTCTCATGGAAGAGGGTGCGGTTGGGAAGTTTTGTAACCGTGTCGTAGTTGGCGAGCAGATCAACCCTTTCCTCGATGTGGCGAATTTGGGTGATGTCTGTGTGCGTTGCAACCCAACCGCCTTCCGGTAGCGTCTCCCGCGTGATCGCGATGGTTCGCCCGTCATTCATACGCTCGGCGATAAAGTCCCGGCCACCCTTGACGACCCAATCAAGCCGGTTTTCCGTATACTCTTCCGGGGTTTCCCCTGAATACACGCCTGCTTCAACTCTCAATTTGAGGATTTCGCTCAATGACATACCGGGGACGACCCTGGAGGGGAGAATATTATACAACAATGAAAACTGGTCATTCTGGACCAGGAGGCGCTGCTCAGCATCAAACAAACAGAGGCCTTGAGACATGTTGGAGAGCGCCAGATTCAGGTGAGTCCGCTGTAGTGCTGCCCTCTTATCGGCATTTTCCCTTTGGCGGGTTCTGATGTAAAAGGCCGTCGCCGGACCACCGAACGCCAAAGCGACAATCAGCAACGGGGCCAGGAAGGCAATCAGGAGATTATCCATGAAGGCCGCGTGGTGTACGCTCTGGTCAACATAAATCTCAACAACAGCGATGTTTTTACCGTCTTTGACGATGGGCAGATATGTCTCGGAATACATGACCGGTCTGTTGGAGCCGTGACTGTGTTTGACCGTCGTGAATGGCTTGCCGGTTTTGACCGCGTTCGCTGCCTTCTTGTTGTGTTTGGCCAAGGTGGAATCTTCAGTGCTCGCCATTTCAGGATCGTCCGAAACGAGGCGAAGCACACCGGTTGCGCTGAACACCTTGTAGCGGAAGACATTGCCGAATTGACGCGCTTGATCCATGACCCGCAAGCTTTGGGGGCTAGGTTTCGCTCCTTTGGCGATGTCCTCGAGGTCGGTCACATTGCTGGCAAAAAACCGGGCCCACTGCTGCGAGGCTCTTTCGGCATCTGCATATTGCTGTCTTTCGGACGCATGGCCCATCAGAGCATACACGCCATATACGAGTAGCCCTGCCAACAGGCATATCAGGGCAATGCCCTTAAGATCTCGCTTCTCAATTGATAATGACACCAGCAGTCCCCCGACTATTCCGGGTGATGCTAGGCACGATTAGAATGAGTTGTGTTAATGATTATTCCAACCATAAGTTGTGGTTAATGCTTCCCATCCACCTGTCTTGATATGGAACACAGATGCCTCGGGAGACGTGCTCCAGGGTGCAGGTCTCGTATCAAAAGTTGTATTCTGAGGATTGTGACATTCGGGCTGAGCCCTGGTGGAGCCGAGCGGGATCGAACCGCCGACCTCCACGTTGCGAACGTGGCGCTCTCCCAACTGAGCTACGGCCCCAAGGCTATTCGCATCTGCCTGTCATTTAGTGATTGGCCCGCATTGCTGTCAAGGATAACCAAAGCGTCTGGAATTTGACTGTGGGTCTTGCGGGCTCGCCGCAGGGAAGCTACACCAAGGCCAACGTGGAACAAGCAAGAGGGCGGGCGGAAAATGATTCCCTTGATCCAATTCATCGTCATGGTCATCGACCTTTATATCTGGGTCATCATCGCCAGCGCTGTACTCAGCTGGCTGATCGCCTTTAACGTCGTCAACACGCAGAATCGCTTCGTCTACATGCTCGCCGACGGGCTGCACCGGTTGACCGAGCCGGCACTCAGGCCAATCAGGCAAATAGTTCCTGATCTTGGCGGGATCGATATATCTCCAATCATCCTCATTCTTGGCCTGATTTTCATCAAGAATGTCGTGCTCATAGGCTGGCTCGCGCCCATGTTCATCTAGGCTCGCGTGGGGACCGGGGGTGAACAGCTCTTCCGCCGCACAGGTGACGGTATTTTTCTGGCCGTTCGGCTCACGCCCAAATCGTCAAGAGATGAAATTTCCGGCATTGAGACCCGTGCCGGCAAGATTGTGCTCAAAGTGCGCGTGCGGGCCCTCCCCGACAAGGGAAAAGCAAACATGGCGCTTATAAAACTCATCTCCAAATGGCTGGGCCAGCCTGCCTCTCTGGTAAGTCTCGCATCTGGAGGCAAATCCAGACTAAAATCCGTTGCCGTGAGAGGTGACGCGGAGATGCTGGTCAGCCTGGTTGAAATACGCCTCGCAGAATTGGCGTAAGCAAGATGGGGACGCAATGGGGGAAGCAGATATACTCGACGGCAAGGCCGTGGCGGCCGCGCTGCGCGCAAAAATCGCCGAGGATGTTGCCGGGCTGAAACAGGGCCACGGGGTCACCCCGGGTCTCGCGGTGGTGCTCGTGGGCGAAGATCCTGCAAGCAGCGTCTATGTGCGCAACAAGGCCAAACAGACCAAAGCTGCGGGCATGGCGTCCTTTGAACACCGGCTGGGCGCTGATACCTCCCATGGAGACGTGCTCGCCCTTGTTGAGCGCCTCAATGCGGACGCTGGTGTACATGGCATCCTGGTCCAGCTTCCGCTGCCCGACCAGATCGATGAAGACGCCATCATCCAGGCCATCGATCCCGCCAAGGATGTGGACGGGTTTCATGCCATCAACGCTGGAAGGCTGATGATCGGCCAGCCTGCGCTTGTACCCTGTACGCCTGTCGGCTGCGTCATGCTGGCCAAGAAGGCGCTGGGCGACCTTTCCGGTGCGCATGCAGTCGTGGTGGGACGCTCGAACATTGTTGGAAAGCCGGTGGCTCAACTCCTGCTTCAGGAGAACTGCACCGTCACGATCTGCCATTCGCGCACCCGTGACCTGCCATCCGTGGCCGCGCAAGGCGATATTCTCATCGCTGCGGTCGGCAGGGCCGAAATGATCAAGGGGGACTGGATCAAGCCCGGTGCCTGCGTCATTGATGTGGGCATCAACCGGGTGGAAGGTGAGGGTGGCAAGTCAAAGCTGGTAGGCGATGTCGACTTTGCCGAGGCGGTTCAGGTCGCGGGTTCCATTACACCTGTTCCGGGCGGGGTCGGTCCCATGACCATCGCCTGCCTGCTACGCAATACACTACGCGCGGCCCGTGCCATTGAGGGCATCATTCAGGACTGAGTCAGCGGCCTTCCGTCTGTAAGGTATCACCCGCTCTTTGATTGGTAAGCATAATCGAAGTTGATGGGCGGAGCGGTCACGGAGAGATAGACAAAAGGCTCTTTACCCGTATTTACGAAACCGTGCAGGTCGCCCTGCTCAAAACGCACCACCTGCCCCGCCGCGATTGTTTTCGTAGCGTCATCTTCCAACAGGAGTTCACCCGAACCCTGTATCGCAACCCAGACCTGTTCAGAGGCGTCATGGGCATGACGCGGCTGGGACGCGCCCGCCTCCACGGTGACACGGGTGACGGTCAGTCTGGTCGAAGTTGAATTATGTGGCGACAGGAGTTGCTCTGAAACGACCCCCGGGTTGGACAGATTTGTGAAATCTGAAGCGTTAAAAAATTCCATTGTTTCTCCGTATTGTCCTCTGGTGGGCAGGCGGCATTGGCAAATTAGCACCGTGAGAGCCTGGGGCTACTCCACGCCTTCGACGATGGTGATAGACCCCGTGCTCGCTCCGGTGCGAATGGCGGCAGCCTTTTGATATTGCTCCGAGTTGTAGCAGGCCAGCGCATCGGCCTTGCTCGCGAACTCGATAACCACATGGCGCTCGCCCGTATTGCCTTCAACGCATTCATGCTCGCCACCGCGCACCATGAACTTCGCGCCATATTCCTCGAAGGCCGGTTTCGCGGTGGCGATATAGTCCGGGTACTTCTCCGGTTCAGTGACGCTCACATGGGCAATCCAGTACCCCTTTGGCATCTTATTCTCCCTCAGTTTCAGCTCGTTTAAAAATTCAATCTGCGCCTTCCACGATCAGCAGGTCCGTTTCCGCATACTGTTTGCGCAGCGCGAGTGCAGGCGCATATTCAGCCGACTCGTAACACTCTACGGCGCGGGCGTAGCTTTCAAACTCGATGACGACATGGCGGTCGTTCATCTCACCCTCGCGGACCTGCCCGTCGCCTCCGCGCACAAGGAACTTGGCGCCATGTTTTTCCATGGCCGGTTTCGTGGCTTCCAAGTATGTCGGGTAATTCTCCATGTCGTTCACGCTCACATGAACCACCCAGTAGCCTTTGGGCATAATGCTCTCCTCTATGTCTTGTTGTGCTGGTGCGAGTTTAACCCTCTCGAGGGGAAATGTGCAGTATTCCGGCGAGTGCCGCCATGACGGCTCCGGAGGCCGCTATGGGGATAAAGGCGGTGGCCGCCATGTGCGTCGCATCCCACAAGGCGCCGCTGATGATCGGCGTCACGAATGAAATGGAGTAACCAATTGCGAATACTCCTGCGGAAAAATGATGAACCTCACCTGGACCGGCGAGCAGCGGCGGGAGGGCGAGCACCAGTATCAGGATGGAGGCTGCACAAAAGCCAATAAGCCCTGATAGAAATACAGCTGAGTGTTCTCCCGTACTTAGAGCCAGCGATGTTACGGCTCCCAGCGAAACCAAGCCGACGAGGATCACCGGCCAGTTTTTGCCAACCAGACGGTCAGCAAATGCCAGCAGCAAAAAGGAGGCAGGCAATTGAGCGCCATTGAGCGCCGTAAGGGCCGGGCCGACATGCGCCGCGCGCCCGGTGGCAAGAAGGAAGTCGGGCAGGAACGCGTTGGATGTGAAATACAGTGATGAGGCGCATCCAAGCAGGCAGCCGCATAACAGCATTTGCCTGTTGCGCCAGTCAGGCCACCAGCGGCCCGGTATGCCATGTCCTTTCAGTCCGGGCCGCGAGACGCGCCCCGACCCGAGCGCCCAGAGCAGGCCCATGATATTGACCAGCATTAAGAGTGACCAGAGCGCCAGTGCGAGACCCCAGCCGCCAAGATAAGCTGCGAGCGGGGCTGAAAATGCAGCGGCAATGATTTCTCCGACCAGCAGACCGTTGACATAGACAGCCGTTGCAAGGCCCGCATGGTTTTCGAACCAGCGGGAAACGAGCGTGGGCATGGCCGGCTGCATGATCGCTATGCCCAACCCCATAACTGCCGTCATGGAAAATAGAATTGCAGGCTCTGGTCCAACGCCGCGCAGAGCACCCGCAATCCCGGTCAGGGCCAGTCCGGCAATAAGGGCGCGGATAACGCCCGTGCGCGCCAGCAGTAAGGCACCGAACAGCGCGCCGCCGCCAAACAGCAGGACCGGCAGGCCGCCAAGTGCCCCAACGGCCTTTTCATTCAAGGAGAGATCCTGGTGGATAAGCGGGATCAGTGGAGGGATGGCCAGCACCGTGACCCGCAGATTAATGCCTGCGAGCCATAGCAGGGCAAGCGCCCAGAAGTTCATGCTGGATGGGGAGGGCGTTTCAGGCCCTTGTTCAGACAAGCGCCTGCTCGATTTCGTCCACAAAGTCCCGGGCCGCACTTTCAGGGTCATCAGCGCGCGTGATCGGCCGGCCGACAACCAGATAGTCCGCCCCTGCCGAGATGGCGTGGGAAGGCGTCATGATACGAACCTGGTCGTCCGCTGCCGAACCACCCATCCGGATACCCGGGGTTACAATCAGGAAATCCGGGCCGCAGGCCGTGCGGATTGCAGCGGCCTCATGACCCGATGCTATAACGCCATCGAACCCGCAACTGCGAGCAAGCTCAGCCCGGCGCAGGACGAGGGACGCGGGGTCTTCCCCGATGCCCTGCTCAGCAAGATCACTCTCTTCGAGACTGGTCAGCACGGTCACCGCGAGCAGTTTGAGGTTTGATGATCCCCGTCCGGCAACAGCGGCCTTCATCGTCTTGGCGTCTACTCCGTGGACGGTGAGGAATTCCGCGCCCATCTCGGAAATATTGGCCGTGGCGCGGGACACCGTATTGGGTGTGTCGAGCAACTTGGCGTCGATAAATATCTGGTTTCCCTGGGCGGCCATTTCGCGGGCCATTTCATCGCCGCCGGCAAACAGCAGTTCCAGTCCAATCTTGTAGACTCCCACGCTATTGCCAATTTCAGCGATCAGCTCAAAAGCATCTTCCGGTGAGGGGACATCAAGTGCGACGATCAGCCGGTCGCTGGGCTCCAGGCTCACTCGCCCGTCCCTTCGAAGAATTCCTTCACGCGGGAGAAAAAGCCCGATGAGTCCGGGTTGGTCTTATCAGACGATGCCTTGTCGAACTCCTTCAGAATATCCTTCTGCTTGCGCGTCAGGTTCTTCGGTGTCTCGACCTCCACCTGGATATACATATCTCCGGTGGTCTTGGAGCGCATCACCGGCATACCCTTGCCCTTCAGGCGGAACTGCTTGCCGGTCTGCGACCCTTCGGGGATTTTGACGCGGGAGCGTCCACCCTCGACGGTTGGCACTTCAATATGCCCGCCAAGCGCTGCCGTGGTCATGGCGATGGGAACGAGGCAGAAAATATCGGCGCCATCGCGCTGGAAGAATTCATGTGGCGCGATGGAAAGAAAAATATACAGATCGCCCGATGGCCCGCCTCGCAAACCTGCCTCGCCCTCATTGGCCAGCCGGATGCGGGTACCGTCCTCGACACCGGAAGGAATCGTCACCGACAGGGTGCGTTCCTTGGTGATGCGTCCTGATCCCCGGCAATCCGTGCAGGGGTCGTCGATCATCTCGCCAGCCCCCTGGCAGGCCGGGCAGGTGCGCTCAATGGTGAAGAACCCCTGGCTCGCGCGCACCTTGCCGCCACCTCCGCATGTGCGGCAGGCAGTCGGGGTGGTGCCGGGCTTGGTGCCGGCGCCCGAGCAGGTCTCACAGGAGATGCTGGAAGGGACGCGGATTTGCGCACTCTTGCCGTCAAAGGCTTCACGAAGTGATATTTCGAGATTGTAGCGCAGGTCATTGCCACGCTCGCGCATGGTGCGCGGACCGCTACGGCCACCACGGCCGCCCATGAACTCGCCAAAAAGGTCGTCGAAGATATCCGACATGGATGCTGAGAAATCGCCATTGAAGCCGTGTGGACCACCGGGCCCGCCACCACCCTCGAACGCCGCATGGCCGAACTGGTCATAGGCCGCGCGTTTCTGCGGATCCTTCAGGGCCTCGTAGGCCTCGCTCACTTCCTTGAAGCGGTTTTCGGCCTTCTCGTCATCCGGATTGCGGTCGGGGTGGTATTGCTTCGCAAGCTTGCGGTAGGCACCCTTAATCGCAGCATCGTCCGCGTCTCGCGTCACGCCCAGCGTTTCGTAATAATCCTGCTTAGCCATCTACCGTTCGTTTCGGATGCAGAAATATACCCCGTACCGGGTATCGAATGTACCCGGCACGAGGCCTATTGAAGTTCATACAGCGGACCTAGGCGGACTTTTTAGAGTCCGTATCGTCCGTACCGTCCGTTTTGTCTTTTTCGTCTTTTACTTCTTCGAAGTCCGCGTCGAGCACATCGTCGCCCTCTGCTGAAGAGCCTTCGCTGTCCTCGCCGGCCTCACCTTCCGCCTGCGCGGCCTGGTACATGGCCTCGCCAAGTTTCATCGAGGCTTGCGCCAGCGCGTCGAGCTTGGTCTTGATGGCTTCGGGATCGTCGCCTTCAAGCGCTGTCTTCAACTCTGTGGCGGCTTCTTCAATGGTGCTCTTGTCGCTGTCGGAAATCTTGTCGGCAAGATCTTCAAGCGTCTTTTCGGTGGAATTGAGCAGAGCTTCTGCCTGGTTCCTTACCTCGACCGTTTCTCGGCGTGCCTTGTCTTCTTCAGCGTTGGCTTCGGCATCCTGAACCATCTTCTCGATGTCAGTATCGCTCAAGCCGCCAGAAGCCTGGATGCGAATAGACTGCTCCTTGCCCGTGGCTTTGTCCGAGGCCGCCACATTGACGATGCCGTTGGCGTCGATGTCGAACGTGACATCCACCTGCGGAACGCCGCGTGGTGCGGGGGGAAGCCCAACCAGGTCAAACTGGCCGAGGATCTTGTTGTCCGCCGCCATCTCGCGCTCACCCTGGAACACCCGGATGGTCACGGCGCTCTGATTGTCTTCAGCGGTGGAGAACACCTGGCTCTTCTTTGTCGGGATCGTGGTGTTGCGCTCAATGAGACGTGTGAATACGCCGCCCAGCGTCTCGATGCCGAGTGACAGCGGTGTGACGTCCAGCAGCAGCACGTCTTTGACGTCACCCTGCAGTACACCGGCCTGAATGGCCGCGCCTATGGCGACAACTTCGTCCGGGTTGACGCCCTTGTGCGGCTCGCGCCCAAAGATGTTTTTCACCGTCTCAATCACCTTCGGCATGCGCGTCATGCCGCCGACCAGAACGACCTCTTCGATTTCGGCTGCTTTCAAACCGGCATCCTTGAGAGCCGCCTCACAGGGGCCAACGGTTTTCTTGATAAGATCGTCTACCAGGCTTTCCAGCTTGGCCCGGGTCAGCTTCATGGTGAGATGCTTCGGCCCGGACTGGTCAGCCGTGATGAAAGGCAGGTTGATTTCCGTCTGGGCGGAGGATGACAGCTCGATCTTGGCCTTTTCCGCGCCTTCTTTCAGTCGCTGAAGGGCAAGCTTGTCGCCGCGCAGGTCAATGCCCTGCTCCTTCTTGAATTCGTCGGCCAGGTAATCCACCAGCCGCATGTCGAAGTCTTCACCACCGAGGAACGTATCGCCATTGGTCGACTTCACTTCAAATACGCCGTCGCCGATCTCGAGGATCGAGACGTCGAAGGTGCCGCCGCCAAGGTCATAAACAGCGATGGTCTTGCCGTCCTTCTTGTCGAGGCCATAGGACAGCGCGGCCGCTGTCGGCTCGTTGATGATGCGCAGCACTTCAAGGCCGGCGATCTTGCCTGCGTCCTTGGTGGCCTGGCGCTGGGCGTCGTTGAAGTAAGCCGGAACGGTGATCACTGCCTGCTCGACCTTCTCGCCGAGATAGCTTTCAGCCGTCTCTTTCATTTTCTGTAAAATGAAAGCTGAAATTTGCGAGGGGGAATATGTCTCGCCCTGGGCCTCGACCCACGCATCGCCATTGTCCGCCTTGACGATCTTGTAGGGGACCAGCTTCTTGTCCTTGGCTACCGCCTTGTCGTCGTTGCGCCGGCCAATGAGGCGCTTGATGGCGAAAAGGGTGTTTTCCGGGTTGGTCACCGCCTGGCGCTTGGCGGGCAAGCCCACCAGCCGCTCACCATCCTCGGTGAAGGCCACCATGGAGGGTGTGGTACGTCCGCCCTCGGCATTCTCGATGACCTTGGGGCTGGAGCCTTCCATGATCGCGACACATGAATTTGTCGTGCCGAGATCGATTCCAATAACTTTAGGCATGAGTCTCTTTAACCTCTTAACTACGGCAGGCCGTCCGGGCCTCTCAGGCACCCGTGATGTCCAGTGAGAGCTTCAAACTCCACTGAAACCGGCCCCCTAACGATTCGATGAACCTTTGTTCAGCGGATATATAGGTTGCGCGAAGGTTGCCCGCAAGCTGTGTCATCTCAACGCATTAAGCTATTATTATTGTCCCCGGGCGGGTTAATGCTGATTGTCACGCCTGCCAACAGAAGCCTCATGGCGCCAAAGTGATGTCTAAAACGCCATCTACGAAAGCAAAAAAGCGCAGAACAGGGCGTTCCAGGGCGAGTCTTTCCGGCATCAAGCATGTGTCCGAAATCGGCGCCCAGCCAGGTATCCTGGTCCAGCATGGAAAGGTCGAGGCACCAAAAATCCAGGTTTTTGCGTATGGGGCGGATGAATTTATCGAAATCTTTGTTTCCGATGTCGATGAAGTCGCCGCCCTCAGGGCAAAGCACCCCGTTCTCTGGGTCAATGTGATTGGCTTGGGAGACGTTGAACAGATCGGGCAGTTTGGCGAGAAATTCTCCCTGCACAGGCTGGCGCTGGAAGATGTCGTCAATGTCCATCAGCGCCCCAAGGCCGAGGAATATGGCGACCATATCTTTATCGTCGCCCGTATGCTCCACCTGGACGATATGTCGGACTCGGAGCAGGTATCCATGTTCATGGGGTCCGACTTTCTGCTCACATTCCAGGAGCGCACCGGCGACTGTTTTGATGGTGTTCGAAAGAGGTTGCGCGCCGGGGGGAACAGAATCCGGTCCTCGCCCCCCGACTATCTCTGTTACGCGCTGATCGACGCCATCATTGACGGCTATTTCCCGGTGCTGGAACGCTATGGCGAAATTCTGGAAGACCTTGAAGACGAGGTGGTCGGCGGGCCGGAGCCGAAGCATATCCAGATTTTGCATGAAAAAAAGCGCGATCTCCTGATGATGCGTCGCGCGATCTGGCCACACCGGGAAATGATCAATTCGCTGATCCGGGACGAGCACACCCTGTTTTCCGACGCTACCCGGGTTTACTTGCGTGACTGTTACGATCACGCAGTCCAGCTCATGGACATCGTCGAGACCTACCGCGAAATCGCCAGCGGCCTGATCGATGTTTATATCTCGACCGTTGGCGCCAAGATGAACGAGATCATGAAGGTGCTGACGATCATCGCCACGATATTCATGCCTTTGGGCTTTCTTGCCGGACTGTATGGCATGAATTTCGACCCCGAAGCCTCGCCGTGGAACATGCCTGAATTGGGATTGCGCTATGGCTACCCGGTGGCGCTGTTGGTGATGTTCCTGCTGGCCGCGGGCATGGTCTATTGTTTCTGGAGGATAGGCTGGATTGGCAAGGGCCCCCGCCGCCGGGTGTAAGTCGAGAATAGTTAGGTTTAAGGAATTATAACCGGAATATTTTCAGCATTTTTCAGGCAATTGCCCCCTGCCTTCACGAGATGCAACGGGCAATAAGTCACAGCGAATGTAATTACCCGCAGGGCTATTCTCCCGCAGCTTATCTGATCGCTCCCGAAGCCAAAGGCTCCTCTGGCATGGAAATAATCTGGTACGGGTTTCTCGGCAGCCTTGCCGCCGGCATGATGACATCGCTTGGTGCGCTGCCGGTGTTCCTGGGACGCAAGATAACGCCCAGAATGCAGGATGCCCTGATGGGCTTCACCGCGGGCGTGATGCTGGCCGCGTCGTTTTTCTCACTGATTATCCCGAGCCTGGAAGCATCTGAACAGCTCTATGGCGGACAGGTTATTCCGGCAGGAATCGTCGTTATCGGTATCGTGCTCGGCGTCATCGTGCTGGCAATCCTCAACGAGCGCATCCCGCATGAGCATTTCATCATGGGGCGCGAAGGGCCCGCGTCACACAATCTCAAACGCGTCTGGCTTTTCGTGCTGGCGATTACGATCCACAATATTCCCGAGGGACTGGCGGTCGGTGTTGGCTTTGGCGGCGGTGATATCCAGAACGGCACATCGCTGGCGATCGGCATCGGCCTGCAGAATGTCCCGGAAGGCCTCGCGGTCGCGCTTGCGCTCGCCGTAGAGGGCTATTCGAGGATGTATGCCTTCTGCATAGCCTGCCTGACCGGGCTGGTTGAGCCTGTGGCAGGGCTTCTGGGGGTGACTGCGGTAACATATTCCCAGCCGCTTCTTCCCTGGGGCCTGGCCTTTGCCGCCGGGGCCATGATTTACGTGATCAGCCACGAAATCATTCCTGAAACCCACCGACGAGGCTATCATCACGAGGCGACCATGGGTCTGACGCTCGGACTGGTTATCATGCTGTTCCTCGATGTGACGCTTGGGTGAGGTCAAGCTCGTGCGCCATCTGACGGAATATTATGACCGACAGGCGCAGGAGCTTTTGCTGGCCGAAATCCTAAAGGTTATCGAGAGCGCGCCACTTTTCACACCCACCATGCCACGCACCGGGAAACCCTTCTCTGTCCGCATGAGCAATTGCGGTCCGCTCGGGTGGGTTTCGGACAAGGCAGGTGGCTACCGCTACCAGGAGACGCATCCCGAAACAGGCAAACCCTGGCCGGACATGCCGCAAATGCTGCTGTTTTTGTGGGACGACGTGAGCGCGTATCGCGCCCCACCGGAAGCCTGCCTCATCAATGTTTACGACGCACACGCCAAAATGGGTCTGCACCGGGACGAGGATGAGGATGATTTCTCCGCCCCTGTTATCTCGGTCTCACTTGGAGACACGGCGTGCTTTCGGATCGGCGGGCTGGCGCGCAAGGACCCCACGCGGTCCTTCGATCTCGGATCAGGCGATGTGCTGGTGCTCGGCGGCGATACGCGGCTTGCATTTCACGGTGTCGATCGGATCAAGGCGGGGACGAGCGAATTGCTTGGGCGTACGTTCCCTGAAGCAGCAAGGTTCAATCTGACGCTGCGGCGTGTGACGTCTCCCTAATCTGTGCCATCCTCGACAATGGTCACTGCCTCAATACGGTTTCCGTCCGGGTCTTTGATGAAGGCGGCATAGTAACCGGGATTGGTGGCTTCCCGTGGTCCGGGCGGTCCATCACAGGCCGCACCATGGGCAAGAGCGGTTTCATGAAACGTCGCGACAGTTGCGGCATCGCGGGCCCGCAGTGCGACATGGGCACCACTGTCGGCAGCATGAGGTGCAGCATTCTCGCGAAGATTCAGCCAGAATTCGGGATAGCGTTTCCCAAAGCCCACCGTCCGTTCGCGGGTAACCAGTTGCTCGTGCCCCAGCACAGCCAGAACATTCATATAGAAGCGAACTGCGCGGGCGAGATCGGAAACGGGGATGGAAACATGGTCGATCATCGAAAACGTACCCTGCCGTGACCAGGTTCCTCAGGCGCTCTTGTCGACCTTCCTGCCGACATTCTTCTTGGGGGTCTTATCGCCTTTTTTGGGTTCCACCCCCTCATCATCCGTCGCTTCGGTTTCGGGTTCCGCCTCGTCGTCATTGGCCGCTTGCGGTGCTGGTTCCGGGGCTGGCTCTTCTGGCTTTTTGACCTTTTCACCACCCTTTGCGACGCCGACCATGGCCGGGCGCAGGATGCGGTCGGCGATGACATAGCCGGCCTGCACGACCTCGACGATGGTGCCCTCCGCCACGTCCTTGTTATCGACCTCGAACATGGCCTGGTGCTTGTTGGGGTCGAAGCGCTCACCTTTAGGGTCGAGCCGGGAGATGCCGTGGCGCTCCATCACGTTCATGAGCTCGCGTTCGGTGACCTGAATTCCTTCCAGGAAACTCTTGAGTGCCGGGTCTTCCTCGGCGGCCTCTTCAGGTACATGGGCGATGGCGCGGGCAATATTGTCGGCGACGGTGAGGGTGTCGCGAGCAAAATTGGAGACGGCGAACTTGGCCGTGTCGGTCTTGTCGCGCTCGGTGCGGCGGCGCATATTTTCCATTTCGGCAGCCGCCCTGAGAAGCCGGTCCTTCAAGTCCGCATTCTCTTCTTTCAGCGCTTTAAGCTCGCCGATTTTCCAGCCGCTTGCCTCATCCTCAGCCTCTTCAGACTCAAGACTATCGTCATCAAACGGGTCGATATCTTCGCCGGTGTCTCCACGCGGTGTGTATTTGTCTTTGTCGTCGTTCATCGATCACTCGTGAATCATGTCAGGAGAATTGCACTGGATATCAGCCCATGGGCGGCAAAAATCAAGGGAGCATATGGCCAATCAGTTTGGCGGTGTAGTCCACCATGGGGATGATACGGGCATAATTAAGTCGGGTCGGGCCAATAACGCCGAGCACGCCGACGATATTGCGGTCGCCATCCTTGAACGGCGCCACCACCATGGATGAGCCCGATAGCGAGAACAGTTGGTTCTCCGAGCCGATAAAAATACGAACTCCGTCGGCACGCTCCGCGTGGGTCAGAACGTCTATCAGGTCCTGCTTGGTTTCCAGATCATCAAACAGCTTGCGGATGCGCTCAAGGTCATCGAGCGCGGTGAGGTCATCAAGCAGGTGCGAGCGCCCGCGTACGATCAGGTTTTTCTCGCCATCTTCCGCCCCGGACCAGATGGCGATGCCCTGTCGCACCATTTTTGCCGTGAGTTCATCCAGCTCAGCTTTGCGGCTCTTGAGTTCAGTTTCGATCTGACGCCTGGCATCATTCAGTGTTTTGCCGGCAATGCGCGCATTGAGATAGTTCGCGGCGCTTACGAGCACGGATGCGGGCATGCCCTCGGGCAGGTTGACCACGCGGTTCTCGACGCTGCCATCCTCGGCCACGAGAACGGCAAGGGTTTTCTTCGGTTCCAGAGACACGAACTCAATCTGCTTGAGGCGCTTGGTCTGCTTGTCGGTGAGGACCACGCCGGCGCAGTTGGCAAGCCCGGAGAGCATTTCGCCGGTTTCCGTAAGCACGTCTTCAAGGCCGCGTTCAGCCGGGTTCCCCGTGAATTGCGACTTGATGTGGCTACGCTCGCTGTCGTTCAGGTCCCCAACTTCCAGGAGTGCGTCGACAAACAGGCGCAATCCCGTTTCCGTCGGCAGGCGCCCGGCACTCGTATGGGGTGCGTAAATCAGCCCAAGCTCTTCCAGGTCTGACATGATATTGCGCACGCTCGCGGGCGAGAGTGTCATGGGCAAGGCCCGCGAAATGTTGCGAGACCCCGCCGGGTCACCGGTGGTGATGTAGCTCTGGACGATCTGCCGGAAGATTTCGCGTGAGCGCTGGTCGAGATCGGTCAGCACTGACGCGCCTTCGCGCAAGGCACGCTCCGTAGCTTCCTGCAATTCCTTTTGTCTCATGGTCGCGAAGTTAGGTGTCCGCGCGATTGGCGTCAAATGGGTTGCTTAACGCGTCCCCGTCTTTGTTGATCCTTCACCTCCTCTCCCATAGGGTGCGCGCTTGATTCACTTAATTGGAGAACAAGCACTCAATGCGCCCCTCAAAACGCCAGCCCGACGAGCTGCGCCCCGTAACGCTGGAGCGTGGCGTGTCGCTGCACGCTGAAGGTTCCTGCCTGATAAAGTTCGGCAATACCCATGTTCTGTGCGCCGCTTCGCTGGAAGAGCGCGTTCCGCCCTGGATGAAGGGCCGTGGCTCGGGCTGGGTAACGGGAGAATATGGCATGCTGCCCCGCTCAACAGGCGAGCGCATGCGCCGCGAGGCCTCGAGCGGCAAGCAGGGCGGGCGCACTCTGGAAATCCAGCGGCTTATAGCGCGGTCTCTGCGCGCGGTCGTTGACATGAAGGCATTGGGCGAACGGCAGATCACCGTCGATTGCGATGTCATCCAGGCCGATGGCGGCACGCGCACGGCCTCCATTACCGGCGCATGGATCGCGCTCAATGATTGCATCGAATGGATGAAAGCCCGCGACATGGTGGGTGATGATGTTCTTCTTGACCAGGTGGCGGCCGTGTCCTGCGGGATTTATGGCGGCAACTCAGTGCTGGATCTGGATTATTTGGAAGATTCAGAAGCTGAAACCGATGCCAATTTCGTCATGACCGGCAAGGGCGGCATCGTCGAGGTGCAGGGCACGGCGGAGGGTGTACCCTTTAGCCAAGCTCAGTTCGACGAGTTGATGGTGCTGGCGAAGAAAGGCATTGGCGAGCTGGTTGAGTTGCAGAAGCTCACTATTGGTTAAAGTGGTTTCAATGAAACCGGAACCTGGCCACCTGCTCCCCCTGGCCTGGAATTGTTTGCATGGCCACCTGGTACTGGACTGCGAATGACCGCAAAACTCAAATCCGGCGACCGGCTGGTGGTGGCAAGCCACAACAAGGGCAAGGTGCGCGAGATCAACGAACTCCTTGCGCCCTACGGCATTGAGGCCGTTTCGGCGGGCGAACTGGATTTGCCCGAGCCGGAAGAAACCGGGATTACCTTCAAGGCCAATGCCGAACTCAAGGCGCGTGCGGCTGCTAAGGCGAGCGGGCTTCCCGCATTGGCCGATGACAGCGGCCTGGAAGTTGACGCGCTCGACGGGCAACCCGGAATTTACTCGGCGCGCTGGGCGGGTGAGACAAAGGATTTCGAGGTGGCCATGGGCCGGGTCGAGGTGGCGCTCGGGGAAGCAGATGCAAGAACGCCCGACAGGCGCGGTGCCAACTTCACCTGCGCCCTGACGCTTGCCACGCCCGATGGCGCGTGTGAAACATTCGAGGGTAAGGTTTTCGGCACGCTTGTGTGGCCGCCGCGCGGGAAGCGCGGCTTCGGTTATGACCCGATTTTCCTGCCCCAGGGCGGGAGCGAGACTTTCGGCGAAATGGAGCCGGACGAGAAACATGGACAATCTCACCGCGCCAGGGCTTTCAAACTCTTCCGGGACACCTGTCTCGACGCCTGATCCCGGCTTCGCGGTCTATGTCCACTGGCCTTTTTGTGAGGCCAAGTGCCCCTATTGCGATTTCAATTCCCATGTGCGCCATGGCGGCATCAACGAAGCGCGCTTCCGCTCCGCCTATCTGGCTGAGCTCGATCATATGCGCGCACTCACAGGACCGCGCGACGTCACCAGCATCTTCTTCGGCGGCGGCACGCCCTCGCGCATGATGCCTGAAACCTGTGCCGCCATCCTGGAGCGCATCGCGCAGAACTGGCCGCTTGTCCCCGGCGCTGAAATCACGCTGGAGGCAAACCCGACCAGCGTGGAGGCAGAACGCTTTGCCAGCTACCGAGCCGCCGGGGTGAACCGGGTCTCGGTGGGCCTGCAGGCGCTGAATGACGTCGTCCTCAAAGCGCTTGGCCGCACGCACACGGTGGAAGAGGGATTGAACGCGCTCAATATCGCCAAGGATCATTTTGAGCGCGTGTCATTCGATTTGATCTATGCCCGGCCTCGCCAGACGCTTGAGCAATGGCGCACTGAACTTTCGCACGCGCTCAGCCTCGCCAAGGGGCATTTGTCGCTCTACCAGCTCACCATCGAGGAGGGCACGCCCTTCGCCGCACTCCATGCCGCGGGCAAGCTCAAAATGCCGGATGAGGAACATGCGCGCGATTTCTTCGTGATGACGCAGGAGATGTGCACGGTAGCCGGGCTTCCGGCATACGAGGTGTCCAATCACGCGGTGCCGGGACAGGAAAGCCGGCACAATCTGCTGTACTGGAACATGGGAGACTATGCGGGCGTTGGCCCCGGCGCTCATGGGAGACTCACGCTTGACGGCGCGCGCCACGCGCTCTCAATCCTGAGCAACCCTGAAGACTGGGCCGAGCAGGTGCTGGAGGCTGGCCACGCTACTGAAACTTCAGAACAACTCCTGGCGGGCGAAGTGTCAGAGGAATATCTGCTGATGGGCATGCGCCTCTCCGAGGGCATCTCGCTGTCGCACTACGCAGCACTCGGTGGCGAGGTTGACTATATCACAATCGCCACCCTGGAGACGGACGGGCTGGTGCGCGTCTCCGGCGATCGGCTGATGGCGACGGCGGACGGGCTGCTGGTGCTGAATTCGGTGATCGCGTCGTTGGCGGGGTAAGGCACGCGCTTGTGAGACGACCGGTCAACACATAGGGTGCCAGGGTAATTCAAAAGACCAGATCGCAAGCGGGGGTTCCCATGGCGTCGAACTATCATCTTGTTTCATCCGTTACATGTCCGTGGGTGCAGCGGGCCGTCATCATCCTGCGCGCCAAGGGCATCGAGTTCGACGTCACCTATATCAACCTCAAGGAAAAGCCGGACTGGTTCCTTGAAATCTCGCCCCACGGAAAGGTGCCAGTTCTCAAAGTGGACGGCACGGCCTTGTTTGAATCAAACGCGATTGCCGAATATCTGGAAGAGACCTTCGAGCCGCGCCTGCACCCGGCTGACCCGGTCAAGCGGGCCCAGAACCGCGCCTGGACGGACTTCCTGCCGACCTTCGCCTGGGGTCCGGGCATCTCCAACCTGAGCTACTGCGCCTCGAAGGAGGCCCTTCCCGAAGCGCTGGAAACGGCGAAGCAACGCATCAGCCGCCTTGAAGGCGCGCTTGCGGAACGCGGCAATGATGGACCTTATTTCAACGGTGAGGATCTGTGTCTTGTCGATGCAGCCTACGGGCCGTTCTTCATGCGCTTTGCGATTTGCGAAAAGGCCCTGCAAACAGGTCTGCTGGACGAGTTCCCGCTGGTGCAGGCGTGGTCAGACGCTCTGCTGGCGAACGACGCGGTGACAGGTTCCGTCCCGCAGGAATTTGCGCAAGCGTTTGACAAGAACCTCGAAGGCCGCGGTTCATTGGCGTGGCAGATCATGCAAGGCGCGCTGGCGGCGGAGTAGGCGTCTACTTGTGTACGCTCCCGGGGTAAAGCAGACTCTAATTGGGAACGCGCGTCAGCGATAAGCACGATACGGAATGGATTGTTGGCTTGATCGATGCCCGTGCTCCAATGCCGGGACGGTCAAAGACTTATAAGAAGCGTGAAAATTCAAACTGAGACACTGCCCAATGGCGTTGGGGATTGAGGCCACGTCTCAATCCCGGTACTGTTCTTTCATTCAAACAAGTTCATTTCTCAGGGAAATACGGATATGTCACTCATTAGGTTGCCAAGATTGTCGGCGATGGCTGCTATGGTTCTGGTTGCGCCACTATTTATCACGGCTCCTTCATCACCTGTTTCTGCGCAGAGTGATTGGGCAGATTTGGACTGTAACGATCTCTGGCATGAACGAAACGGGCTCTATGCCCACTACGGCCACTGCTTCACGACAGCCCGCGGGATAGCGGCCTTCCACAACAAGCCCGATTACCCGAATGTCTGTAAACCACCCCATGGCAAACTGCCGGCAGATGCGGCGGCTGACGTCGCAGCCATCCAGAAGGAAGAGCGCAAAAAAAAATGTAGATAAAAGGCTCTGGAAATGAATCCTGTTGAGGGGTTATGCCGAGGCCCGGCCCGGTTGCCGCGTCTCGGTTTTTTGGCCGATGTGAATTCCCCGGGCGTGTTGCATAGCGTGCCTGGCCAACCGGTCTCTTTGGCGAACTCGAGGACAAGACAATGTTGAATTTCAGATCCCGGGCTACACACCCTTTGACATCCAATTTCAGTCAGGTGCTGCCAAGGATAATCGATTGAATGATCTCCGGCCATCAACACGAAAGGGATCGGCAATATTCATTCGCACAGGATTTGAAATCGCGGTTGACTGTCCGAAGCCAACGCCCATGCTCGTGGCGTTGTACCCGCATCCCTTGAACAATCGCCGGATGATTGGCTCCGATCAGATCCGCACGGAGCCCGAGATCAGCATCGAGGAATATATTGATATCTACGGAAACCGTAGCGCGCGTATCCTGGCGCCGCAGGGTTCAACCGTTCTCTGGTCCGATTGCATTGTTGAGGATACAGGCGAGACGGACAGGTTCAACTGGGATGCGCGCCAGCATGAAATTCCGGACCTGCCTGTCGAGACGCTTCCGTACCTGTTGGCCAGCCGGTATTGCGAAAGTGACGAGCTTATCGAGAAGGCATGGGACCTTTTCGGTTCCACGCCAACTGGCTGGGCGCGGGTGCAGGCAATCTCGAACTGGGTTCACAACAATGTACTCTTCGACTACCGGTTCGGCCGGCCCACAAAGACGGCGGTCGATGTGTTTCGAGAGGGTACCGGTGTATGTCGCGATTTCGCACACCTGTTTATCGCCCTTTGCCGTGCCATGAATTTCCCGGCGCGCTACGCCAGCGGCTATATCAGCAACATAGGTGTTGAAGAAGCGATCGCGGGGGATTTCTGCGCATGGAGCGAAGTTTACCTGGAAGGGGAATGGTACGCATTTGATCCGCGGAACAACACGCCGCGTATCGGACGCATTCTCATGGTACGCGGGCGCGATGCCGCTGACGTGGCCATGATGACGACCTTTGGAGACTATCAGCTAACCAACCTGAAAGTCTGGACTGACGAAGTTGTTGGCACCCCATCGCAGAGTGACCTCGTCGATGCCCTGCGGGAACGTCCCGCCGCGGAGGCCCTGGTGTTGGAAGAGTCTTCCGGCCGCTTGCGCATGTGATGTCACATCGCGGCTAAGGCACTTGGCGGACGTTCTTGCATGAGCCTCCAGAATATCTGCTTTTGACCCAAATGCGGTCATCGGGCATGACCAAAGGGAAATCACGCAGCTTCATGTACCGATAACAAAGTTATAAATCTCTTGCCGCTCATTTCATAAACTTCTTTGTGCGCCTATTTGAGTGAAGAACTCATTGGAGCAGTCATAAGTCATGGGAATTTATTGTGAATTCAAAAAAGTCACGCAAGACAGAAGCATTTTCGTCAACGCGACTCAGGTCATCATAATCAGCCCCGGCGACGCGCAGGGCACTTCAAAGATCGAGCTCGCCGGGCAACGAACGTTTGACGTGCTTGGGACTGTAGAGATGACCAAAGAAAAACTCGAACAAGAAGCCTCAAGATAGCGGGCTAACGTCCCCAGTCACAACGTATGTGCAGGTGAGGGCGCACGTGCGGTTGCCAACCAGTGGGGCATACGCAAACATATTCTTGATTTAGACAAAATAAAATATTGAATACATCATGTATCTCATAATATTCGTATTTCATAATCGTGAATTGTTACGACAACTATATTATTTCAATTCTGAATTTATATAAGTATTTAATTGAAAAAAACTTATAAATATCTTATAATCGTGTCGCTGGCAAAAACAATCGCCAGAAGAGGAAAAACATTCCATATGCCCACCACCAAGAAAATTTCGTCGAAGCATCTAGGGCGGAACAAGAGTAAACCTCAGAATGAGCCGCGACGCACAGTGCCAACCAGGCCGCGGACCAAATCAAAAGAGACCGCGCTTGCCAGCGAGATGGCGGCATATGGCATTACGCATGTCCCGGTTGACTATTTTCACCTCGGGGCTTTTCGCTACACGCACCTGAACGATGCCTTGGCGCAGGCAAAGAGAATAGTTCAGAACTGATTTTGCCATTGGCAGGTGTAATGGTCGCCTATCCGCGAGGATGCGCGCATCCCGTTGCTCATCGCCAAAACGCCGGCCGAATATAGTTCAACGGCCCACTTCGTAGCAGACAGAAATCCAGGGGAGCGATCCTCCCTTACAACTCCATCAGGAGGGCAAGCTCGCCGGTCCGGTATTTTCCGATGGCGATATGCCTAGTTAAAAGGAAATTTCAGCATGGCAAAAGGTCAACAGCGCAGCAACCGCGAGCCAAAAAAACCAAAAAAGGTCAAGTCTCCTGCGAATAAATCCGAAACCTCGTTCGGTTCGCAGATCAAACAGGCGGGCGCTCGGATTTTTTCTGGGCGAAAAGCAAAGCACTGAGTTCTGCTTTTGAACTGTCCTGCGCGGATTTTAAATTTCACATTAGGAGATATTTTGGACACGCATCACAAAGAATCTGAAAAAACCACGGACGTGGTCCCAGCTCCTTTTGGCAAATATGCACCCGGTCCCTATAGGCATCCGTCAAATGAGCTTTACGTGATTGGCATTACAGGCACGAATGGCAAAACAACAGTCACATACCTAATTGGGGAAGTCCTGAAAGCTGCCGGGTACAATCCGTTTGTACTAGGAACATTGAATTCAGGAAACAACGACTTATCCACCCCGGAACCATCTGACATTTCCAATTTTATGAGAGCTCACCTGGACCAGGGAGGCACTCATTTCGTGATGGAAGTAACGTCAGAAGGGATAAGCCAGGAGCGGGTATTGGGCACCAATTTTGATGTCAAATTGCTGACAAACATTACTCAGGATCACCTCGACTATCATAAGACACTGAAACACTACCAACGGGCAAAGTTGGGTTTTATGAGCGAAGGTGGCGCCCATAAGATTTACCCGAAAAACTTTGAAAAAGAGCCGATTGAATTTCCGACCCAGCTATTGGGGGATTTCAATCTTCTGAATATCAAAGCGGCAGCAAGTGTCCTTCGCCATATCGGAATTCCCGAAAGACATATTCGTAAAACATTGTCCTCCTGTGTTTCCCCAAGAGGCCGCATGGAAAAGGTCGATGAAGGGCAGTCCTATATGGTTCTGGTCGACTATGCCCATACACCAGATGGACTCCAAAACGTTCTCAGAACTGTCAAAAACATCGCAACTGCACGAGGTGGCCGCCTGTTGGCACTTTTTGGTTGTGGCGGAAATCGAGATCGCGGCAAGCGGCCTAAGATGGGTAAAATTGCAAGTGAGATTGCTGATTTCCTGGTGATTGCGGATGACAATCCGCGCTCAGAGGAAGGCCAGGAAATTATGGCTGAAATTTTGGGCGGCGTAGACCCCGATTTCCACGATCATATTTTGATCCAGGACAGAAGAAGAGCGATAGAATTTATCATTAATAAAGCTCAAGAAAATGATGTCGTTATTCTGGCTGGCAAAGGGCACGAAACCTATCAAGTGCTAAAATCAAAAACCATTCACTTTGATGAGATGGAAATAGCGTCGAGTGCCATTTTAAATCGAATACAAATGCAATTAACGCCAGTCTTACCCACCAAGGAATGACCCATGAATGGAATTCGACCTGCGCATGACATTTTCATGCACTCCTTATTACTGCTTACACTTCTGGCGGCTGCGCCTTCCGTTGTTTTTGCACAGACCAATTCCCCAGGAACGCCCGAGAATGCGACCGAGAGGCGCTATGGCAGCGGGTGGGAGTGCAACACCGGGTTCCGCGAGAGCGATGGCGCCTGCGCGGCGATCAAAATTCCTGCAAATGCTTTTCCAACCGGGGATTCCTACGGAAAAGGTTGGGGGTGTGACCGCGGATATCGCGAGGATAACGCGGTCTGCATCGCATTCGAGTTGCCTGCGAACGCTTATATGAACGCTGCCGGCGACGGGTGGAAATGTGAGCGCGGATACAATGGGGTGAGCGGCGCATGTGAACTCGTCAAGGTGCCGGCAGATGGTTATCTGAATTCTTCCGGCGACAGCTGGAAGTGTGTCAGGCAATTTCGCGCAGTCAACGATGACTGCGTATCCGTCAAAATCCCGGAGAATGGGTACTTTGATGCATCGTCATACAGGGGCGGGTGGGAGTGCAATCACGGCTACCAGGCCGTCAATGAAACATGTGTCGCAATCAAGGTTCCTGAGCATGGGTACCTCACTAGCTCTAGAAGCGGATCTGGCTGGGTATGCGCACGTGGTTTCAAGGCGACCAATGACAGTTGCGTTGCGGTTGTCGTTCCGGAGAACGGCTATTTTGTGGATGCAACTTACGGAGACGGCTGGAAATGCAACCGTGGATTCCGGGCGTCCGGGAATTCATGCGACGAGGTCAAGGTTCCAGAGAATGCCTATTTCGTGGAAGCCAATTACGGTTCCGGCTGGAAGTGCAATCGCGGGTTTGAATCGTCTGGGAAGACATGCGCGCCAGTCAAAATACCCCAGAACGGTCATCTCAATTATTCCGGCAATGACTGGGCCTGTGACAAGCCTTACCGCAGGCAACAGAACAGGTGCGTGCGCTCGTAGAGCGCTGAGTACAAAAAATTACGATCATAATTCATTACCCGCAAATGTCCGCTATTGGCACTTAGCGGATATAAGTGACACCTGCACTGAATGTCCGCTCCCCTGGCATGAGCAGGCAATGGCAATGATGATTTTTCCCAATGGCATTCACGCTCGTGCTAAATTTCTTCAAATGCGTTAGAGTGTAGTCACGATGCCGTTCAAACCTGATAATCCTCTTGAAGTACTCCGGCTTTACCAGGGCGGTGCCACGATCTTGGAACTGGCAAAAGCATGCTGTGTTTCTGAAGAGACGATGGAGCGGTTTCTGAGGTGTCAGGGCGTTTCCAAGAGACCCCAAACCATTTCCAGAACAAGGTCGAACAAGGGCACTCCACAGAGGCCAGTCCACATCAGCGGTCAGGAATTGTCTGACGCCTGGTGGGATTCGAACAATCAAGCGTTTTGCGATGCGATGGATCGGGCATACCCCGAATTGAAACTCTCGGATCAGTAGCGTCGATCTAGACACCATTTCGAGCCCACGGTTTGAGCATATCCCCAAGCCCACGGCATCGATTGATGTCCATTACTTCTGATCCTAAAGCCAAAGGAAAATCTCATGTCCAAAGCAGAACGTGGAACAAAGCGGGTTTGCAGCGATTGCGGCGAAAAGTATTTTGACCTGAACCACGACCCCATCGTTTGCCCCCTCTGCGAGGCAGTTTTTGTACCACCGGTGGTAAAGACCAAACCGGCAACCAGACGTGGGCCAAGTTCGTGGTATAAAAACTAATAGAAACTTCTCTGCAATAAGCGGGTGCCCCTTCAATATAGAATGCTGCTGGTCAGCACCTTCGTCACCCCCGTGAAAGCAGGGGCTCACTATCGCTTGGATATCTCCCTGTTTGCTCCACAAAGCTCCAATGGTACTCCGCTACCCGAATTCGCGGGCACAGGCTTCGCGGGAGACGAATAGGCTAGTATTCCGGGCAGGATGTTATCTAGAGAAAACCCCATGCTCCGTATCAACCCCCACATCCAGATCCCCGACACCGAGATTGAAGAGAGCTTCATCCGCGCGTCAGGCCCCGGCGGGCAAAACGTCAACAAGGTCTCATCCGCGGTGGAGTTGCGCTTCGATGCGCGGGGCTCACCCAGCCTGAGCGATGACGTGCGGGCCCGGTTGCTGCGCCTTGCGGGCTCCCGCGCCACCAAGGACGGCGTGATCGTCATTCGGGCGGAGCGCTTCCGCACGCAGGAGCGCAACCGCGCAGATGCCCGTGAGAGACTTTCTCGGCTCATTGCCCGCTCTGCCATAATTCCCAAAAAGCGGGTCAGGACGAAACCTACAAAAGCCTCGGTTGAGCGACGATTAAAGGCAAAGTCGCGCCGTTCTCACATCAAGCGCGGGCGCACGGAGCTGCCAGGATCTGAGGATTAGAGTGGGCTGTGCCTCGAAAAACGCGTAAACTGACCGCGCAGGTCCATCAGAAAAGGGAGGTTCAGATGGCAAAAGTATCCATGTCGACCGACTTGAACGTGTCCGCCGATCAGGTGTGGAAACTGATTGGCGGGTTTAATGCGCTGCCGGACTGGCATCCATCCGTTGAGAAAAGCGAGCTGACAGAGGAGGGGCAAACGCGCACCCTGTCGCTCGCGGGCGGCGGTACGATTGTCGAGAAGCTGGAGAAGGTCGATGACAACGCCCGCACCTACACTTACTCGATTGTCGACTCACCCCTGCCCGTCACCAACTATTCCGCGACCATCAAGGTGTCGGGGGAGGGCGACAACTCGACGATAGAATGGTCGAGCGATTTTGAAGCCGCGGGCGCCTCGCAGGAAGACGCCATGAAAGCGGTGCAGGGCGTATACCAGGCCGGGTTCGACAATCTGCAGAAGATGTTCAAAGGGTTCTCAAGCAGTGGCAGCTGAGGGGTTTATTCGACCCAGGCCCTGTTGAAATAGCGGGTTGTGCCAACCCATGACACCGAGAGATGGGTGACCGGCCCTTCACTGTTGGTGGAGGACAAGGTTTCGTCGCGGACTTCAGGCATGGCCGTCTCTGCGGATTTGTCGCTGTAGGCCTCCCGCAGCACCCTGCCGTCGATATCTTCCGGCACCTCAAATCCCAGGACATCGAGAACCGTGGGGGTGATGTCGACATTCCCTGCCGGCACGATCATCGTCTCGCCCTTCTTGAACCTGGTTCCGGACATGGCAAGAACATTGTGCAGCTCATACGGGCTCAAGCCGCCATGGCATCCCCCGCCAATGGGGTAGATCGCATCATGGTGGCTCATCCCGGTGATGCCCCATTCGTTCTCCTCGTCGGTGGTGCGCAGGACGAGCGCGATATCGGGCGCACGGCGATGGGCCAGCGCAACGTCCTCGTGGGTCAGCGTGCCGCCCGCACCCTCGCGGGTGAAGAGCGCCCCGCACCAGTCCTGGCCCCGAAGCCAGTTGATGACTGCGAGGGTGAGCTTGGGGTCTGAGTCCTCGATCCAGATACCACCTGCATTGCCAACGACGATGGCGCATGGGTCACTTACGTCCGTGCCGGCATCAAAGCCCGCCTCGCTCAGCTTCGCCGTGAGGTCCAGGCGTTCACCTTCTAGGCTGATCTGGCCATGGTCCGAGAGCGCAATGACCTGCAATTCACCGGCTGCGATCTGATCTTCCTGCCGGGAGAGAATGCGCCCGAATTCAGCATCGACGTGGGCCATGGCGCGCAGGGCGTCTGGCGAACCAATCCCAAGCTTGTGGAAGCTCTCGTCCGGCTCGCACAGCCACAGCAGCATGACGTCGGGATCGATCTCGCGCTCGACAAAGTCGAGGTAGCAATTGACGGCGTAGCTGTTCCACTCAAGTGCAGGAAGTTCATAGTCCGGCATGGGCCCGATGCGCTCGGTGATGGAGGCGAGCACACCCTCGGGCACGGCAGCCTCCGGGCGTCTCATGGCCAGGCGAAAGAAGCCATTTTCCTCAGCAAAAGGGTTGATCAGCCGCCCGCCGCCGGGTGTGCCGGCGCTGATAGTGGCATAGGACAGCCCGGCGCTTGCCAAGCGTTCGCCGAGGGTCGGGACATCGAGCAGGCGTCCATCCAGCTGCTTGAAAGCGGGTTCTAGCTCGAGGTCGTTGCCCGAGTTGAGTAGTCTGGCCGGACCACCTTCATCAAGCCGGAACTTGTTGGCGACGATACCGTGCCGGGTCGGGTAGCAGCCGGTCGTGACTGCGGACTGGTTGACCCGGGTTTCGGTCGGGAAGGTTGAGCGGCTGTTCACATAGTGGACACCCCGTTGGGCAAAGCCATGGAGGTTCGGCATCAGGTCGGGCCTGACGAATTCCGGGCGCAGGGCATCGAATACAATGATCAAGACCCGCTGGCGGTTGTCCTGAATTGAGGGGGGCGTCATGGGCTAGAACTGCGCCCGGCCAAAGCTGAGCGGTGCGGGCTGCACCACGCGCGATCCGAATTTCTGCACTTCGAGGATTGCTAGACCGCGTTCAGATGTGCCGTCCGAGCGCAAGCGAAAAAGGCCATCGACGCCGGCAAAGCCGCGCGGACGCGTCAGCTGCTGGGCGGTGTAGCGCTGCCCCGGTTTGCCCTGCGAGAGCGCAATGGCGATGCCCACGGCGTCATAGGCGAGTGACGCAAGGCGCGGCGGCGATTTTTCGTAGGCCTTGACATACCGCTGGGTGAAGGCGCGCCACCCCTTGGGATCGGGTGCGGGGAACCAGCCTCCGACCAGCGGCTTCTCGCGCCCCACATTGGCATAGTCCCATAGCCCCGACCCGATCAGTTTGATCTTTGTCGTGTCAATTTCAAAATAGGGCATCAGCGCCGAGACCGTGGGGAGTGATTGCTGCCCTACGGGGATGAACAGCGTATCAACACGCGGCGGAATGGACGGGTCGTCCGACTTGGTATAGGCGGCAATACGCTTGGCCGGCTCCAGCATCGAGTTTGCATCGAGCGGGAACTGCTCGACCGTCACCAGCTGTCCGCCTTGCGCTGCGACCGCGCGGCGGAATGCCCCCTCGGCGATCTTGCCATAGGCGGATTTGGGAATGAGTGCGGCGAAGTTGCGCCGGCCCTGGCTGACTGCATAGGAGACAATGGCCGGAACATCTCGCCCGGCGAGGAAGCTGAGCAAGTAAACGCCACTGCCCGCGACCGTCTGGTCGGAGGAAAAGGCCACCATGGGTATGTTTGCAGCGCGGGTGATCGAGGCTGCCGCCGTTACGGATTTTGCGAATAACGGCCCGACGACAAGCTCAGCGCCGGCCTGCACGGCGGCAGTGGCGGCGGCCTTGGCGCCCTCGGGTGTGCCTTTGGTGTCCTTGGTCATCAGGGTGACGGTGGGATTGTTCAGATCGAACAGGGCAAGCTCGCCGGCCTGCTTCAGCGCCTTGGCTAAATTGGCAGCACTTCCCGCACCGCTCAGCGGCAGCAGCAGGGCCACCTTCACCGTGGGCCGCGGCTGTCCGGGCTGGGGGTTGCCAAACTGGTCAACGGGATTGACGCCGCCAGCGACGGGTCCGCGGCGCGAACCTCCACTGGCGCAAGCGGCTACGAGAACGCCAACGGCGCAGAGCAGTAGCGCGCGCTTGATGAAGCCAAGCAGCATATCGGTTGAAAGGGTCAAACCCATGTGGGCCTTTCAATTGAGAACGGCGTCACCGCCATGTACCAGGAGCATATAATACGTCATTGTGACGCGAAAGAGTGATCAGTCTACGCAGGGTTGCGTGAAACGTCATCCACAATTGCGCTGTCATATCTTTTGAATATCAACATGATGGACGCCCGCGCCGTTCATCGCCTAGGTTTTGGTTTCCATGACGCAAGATGACCCCAAATCCCCAGAAGGAGCACCCGCACCGGCCGTTTCGCGCGTGTCATCCGCACTGGAGGGTGAATTGGCCAAGTCACTTCGCGAGGGCTTGTACCTCGTCTCCACGCCGATTGGAAATCTGGCAGATATCTCGTTGCGTGCGCTGGCCACGCTCGCCCGCGCAGACCTGATTTTCTGTGAGGACACGCGTCACAGCCGCAAGTTGCTCGGGCATTACGGGATTTCGGGCGAGTTGCATGCCTATCACGAGCATAATGCGGCCAAAGAGCGCCCGCGCATCATCGCACGCATCCGTGCCGGCCAGTCGGTCGCACTTATCTCAGATGCAGGCACGCCACTCATTTCCGACCCTGGCCACAAGCTGGTGCGCGAGGTGCGCGAGGGGGGGTTCAACGTCTACGCCATCCCCGGTGCGTCGGCGCTGCTGGCTGCGCTGACATCCTCGGGTCTGCCCACCGACCGGTTTTTCTTTGAAGGGTTCTTGCCGCCCAAGACAACAGCCCGGCGTAAACGGCTTGAAGAGTTGAGAGGTATTCCGGCGACGCTTGTTTTTTATGAAGCGCCACAGCGCGTGCAAGCCATGCTTCTTGATGCAAGCGAGGTTCTGGGGGACCGAGAGGGTGCCATCGCCAAGGAACTCACCAAGCTGCATGAAAGCGTCATGCGGGGTTCCTTTAAAGAACTGGCGGCAGGGGTTGCCGATGAGCTCGGGGAGAAGGGCGAATTTGTCGTACTGGCAGGCCCGGCCGCGCCATCAGAGGTTACGGACGCCGAAATTGTGAGCCGGCTTGAGTCAGCTCTTGGAGAGGCCACCTTCCGCGACGGTGTTCAGGATGTCACCGACATGCTGGGCGTACCGCGTAAGCGCGTGTACCAGCTGGCGCTGGCGCTCAAGGACGTGAACGGGAAAGGTCGATGACCACACCCGCGCGCCGGGTTGCCGAGCGCAAGGGCCGCTGGGCCGAGGCGCTGGCTGCTCTCGCACTGAGAACAAAGGGCTATCGCATCCTTGAACGCAGGTTTCGTTCCCGGGCTGGTGAGATTGATCTCATCGCACGGCATGGAAAGCATCTGGCCTTCGTGGAAGTGAAAGCGCGGGCGTCGTTGGACACCGCCGCCTGGTCCGTGACGCCCCGGCAGCAGGCGCGCATCGCACGCGCGGCGGAGCATTGGCTGGCGCTAGAAGGCGAATCCGGAGACTTCGACATCTCATTTGACGTGGTGCTGGTTGCGCCCTGGACGTGGCCGCGACATATGGCGTCAGCATTTCGGGTTTGACGCGGGCGCTCGCGCATAGCAGCTTCATGTGAAAGATAAGCGGAGGGGCGGATGGCTCTTAAAGTTGCATTTCAAATGGACCCGATCGAGCGGATCGACATCAAGGGTGATTCCACTTTCGCGCTGCTGCTGGAAGCGCAGGCGCGCGGCCATGAGCTGTTTTACTACACGCCGCCAAATCTGGCCCTGCACAATGGCGAGCTGATGGCGCATGGCCATACACTGAAAGTGGAGGATGCCGAAGGCGATCATTACACGCTCACTGATCCGCGCACGGTCGATCTGGGAGATCTGGACGTGGTGCAATTGCGCCAGGACCCGCCCTTCGACATGAGCTACATCACCACCACCCATCTACTTGAGCGCGTTCACCCCGAAACCCTGGTTGTCAACGACCCGTGCCATGTTCGCAATGCGCCGGAAAAAGTCTTCGTGCTGGATTTCCTCGACCTGATGCCGCCGACCATGGTGACGCGCTCGCTCGATGACGTGAAGGCGTTTCGCGCACAATATAACGACATCATCATCAAGCCGCTTTACGGCAATGGCGGCGAGGCCGTCTTCATGCTCAAGAAAGACGATACCAACCTGGCGTCGCTTGTGGAGCTGTTCCAGCTCAAGATGCGCGAGCCTTTCATGGTGCAGCAATATTTGCCTCAGGTGCGCGAGGGCGACAAGCGCATCATCCTCGTCGACGGGAAGCTGGCGGGTGCCATCAACCGCGTTCCCGCACAGGACGAGACCCGCTCAAACATGCATATCGGCGGCACGCCCAAGCCGGTGGATCTCACGGCACGCGATCATGAGATTTGCGAGCGGCTGGGGCCGGAGCTGAAGGAGCGCGGGCTGATCTTTGTCGGCATCGACGTCATCGGTGATTACCTCACCGAGATCAACGTGACATCTCCCACGGGTATCCGTGAGGTGAAGCGCTTCGGCGGCGAGGACATCGCCGCGCTGATCTGGGATGTCATCGACGAGAAGGTGGGGTAGCAGGCGCTAGCGCTTTTTGCGGGCGGGCTTTGCAGGTTTCTTTTTTGCCGGTCGCTTGGTCGACGTCCCTTTTCTTGCAGCTCTTTTTTTCGTGGTCTTAGCCGTCGCCTGCTTGCGCCGTTTGTGTGTTGCCGGCGTCTTTTTCTTCGCCGGGTGCTCAATGGCGGCGGCAATCTCGGCGGCCTGGGCTTCAAGCTGCATTTCGCTCAGAACCTGTTGTTCGGTTGCATAATGCTCCATGGTCTTGCGCAGCACCGCGCGGTAGGCGAGCCAGGCATGGCCCGCCAGCCCGACGCCCCAGCCCAGTAGCGGCCAGACCGACCAGAGGGAGTCCGGCGATGTCGTGACATTGATGACAATGAGAAACGCATTGACCGCCAGGTAAACGAACAGGTGCACCGCGACGCCGCGAATATCCGGGTCAGCCAGGAGCCGCCCTTCGCCGGAGTTGCTTTCGGCCCATTCGGCGAACGCATGGGCAGCGATGCCGATGCCCCACCCTGCCAGCGGCCAGATCGCCCACCATTCCTTTGCCTCGCCCGGATCAGGCGTCTGGGTCGCATTGATCGCGAGCAGGACCGCATTCACTGCCACATAGGCAGCGAGATGGGTGTAAAAGGCTTTGCGGCTTGGTGAGGTGCTCATTTCCGGCCTCTCCTATTGATGCGTATACTGTGCCATAAGCTATTGGCCCGCCATGAGATAGATCAAGCTTCATGAAGAACAAGTCTGAAACCGCAGGAGCGGAAAGCAACCAGCCGACCGGCGCCCTGTCGCATATCCGTGTGCTCGATTTGTCCCGCGTACTTGCCGGCCCCTGGGCCGGGCAGCTGTTGGGTGACATGGGTGCCGATGTCATCAAGGTAGAGCGTCCCGGCCATGGCGATGACACCCGTGTCTGGGGTCCGCCCTTCATGACCAATGCGGACGGCGGGCAGGGCGATGCCTCCTATTACACCGCCGCCAACCGCAACAAGCGTTCCATCGTGATCGACTTCTCAAGCGAGCGCGGGGCGGAGCTTGTGCGCAAGCTTGCGGAAAAGACAGATGTCATCATCGAGAATTTCAAGCTTGGCGGCCTGAAGAAATTTGGCCTCGATTATGAGAGTGTATCCGCCGCCAACCCGTCCATCGTCTATTGCTCCATTACCGGTTTCGGCCAGACCGGCCCCGACGCCGCGCGCCCGGGCTATGACTATGTCATCCAGGGAATGGGCGGAGTTATGAGCCTGAACGGGCGGCCCGACGGGGTTCCCGGTGACGGCCCGGTTCGTGTCGGCATCGCCATCTCGGACCTGTTCGGCGGCATGTATGCCTCAACAGCGATATTGGGTGCGTTGGTGCACAAAGAGCGCACGGGCGAGGGACAGCATCTCGATTGCGCACTGCTGGCGGCACAGGTGGCGGGTCTCGCCAACCAGGGCGCAAGCTATCTCACGGGCGGTATCGTGCCGGTACGCACGGGCAACTCGCACCCGGCCGTGGTGCCTTACCGCACCTACCAGACACGGGATGGTTTCATCATTCTTGCCGTTGGCAATGATACCCAGTTCGAGCGCGCCTGCGCGGTGCTGGGGCTTGAGGCGTTGGTCGACGACCCCCGCTACAAAACCAATACGGCGCGCATTGAAAACCGGGCCGCGCTCGATGAGATGATCGAGGCGGTCATGGAAAAACGCGATCGCGACGATTTGCTGACAGCCCTCGAGGCCGCCACCGTGCCCTGTGGGCCCATATTCGCTGTCGATGAAGTCTATGCCAACCCGCAGATTCAGCATCGCGGACTGGTGCAGACGCCTGAGCGTGCCGACGGGACGAAGGTTTCCGTTGCCGGGTATCCGGTGAAGATGTCCGCCACCCCCGCGACCACAAGGCGTGCGCCTCCGGCGCTGGGCGCAGATACTGCACAAGTGCTTAGGGAAGAGCTGGGGCTGTCGGCAGGGGAGATAGACGAGTTGAGAAGTGAGGGCGTGGTCGGCGGCTAGTCTTGCCCGTCAAGCTCCTGTTGAACGGTGCCGCGTATTGGCGGAAAAAGGTGAGGGTGCAGAGTCCACCAACAATATTATAAACCTATTGGCGGCGCCCAAGCGGGATATTGACCCAGGCACGCGCCGTCCAGGCATCTAAGTCGTCAGAAAACAGACCATCATATCCAAGGGTCGCCCGGAAATTGACATCGTCCGGCCTGTTCACAATGAGGCCAACCTCGGTCTGCATGCGGAACTCATCGTCGCCTACCACGGCACCACCAAAGGTGAGGCTGTCCGGACGCTCAAAGTCCCACAAACCCGTCAGTGATGCATGGGGTTCGACAACCGTGCCATTGGCTAGAACGATGCGCTGGCTGATCTCGGGTCCAAAAGTCAGGCGACCCAATTCGACCGTGTTTGAGGCGTTAAATGTGCCGTTTGAATCTGTGAACGAGTCTATGTCTTCCTCGGCGTATGTAATGCCGACGCTTGGCGTGAAGCGCCAGTTGCCGCGTTGCCAGTTGCCTGTCAGATTGCCACGCACCAGCCAGCGTTCAGTGTCAAAACTGCCCGTAACGCCATTGCTGTTGGAATCATTGTCGGACTCACCCCACGCGGCGCGCAAGTCGAAGAACAGGCTCTTGCCAAGACGTGTGCTCATATAGGGCCCGAACATCCAGCCGTTCCCATCCACATCCGTGTTCTGGGCTGACTCTTCATCAGCCCAGTCATACTGAATCATTAGGCCAACAAGAGTATTGGTTGTGATGAGCTTATCCGCGCCCACATACACGATTCCGACATCGCCATCGCGGTTGATCGTCCCAGAATCATCGTCATAGCTGGTGTAGTGGCCTTCAACCCAGACATCGAGGCCCTGTCTGATTGACTCGCCGGAAGGGTCGTAGCCGCCTTTTGCATATCCTAAAGCCGCAAGCTGTTGCTTGGCGCGGGTTGCTTCCGCGTTAGCAATTGCCTGAAGACTGGTGGCAAAATTGAACTGGTTTGTACCGGCCGAGCTGTTGCCGGTCGCGTTAAAGGCGAGCGGGGCCTGCCCACCAGCCAGGCCCCAGGTGGAGCCGGTCAAACGGCGGATGTAACGGTTGCGGTCGGGCTCTTCGGTGATGAGACGGTCAAGACGGTTCAGGATAAAGGATTCAACGGAGTCACGGGAGCGTATCGAACATCTTGCCGTGTAGCGAACGTCATCGCCCGTGATCGTGCCGGTTTGGTATTGGAATGTATAGAGGCCGGTGACAGTGGCCGTATAGCTGACCGCTTGCGGTGGTGTGCCTGCAGGTAAAATAGTGCCTGTGGCAACGCCGGCAGGCGCGGCGGTTACGTCGATCCGACCAGTAGGTGCCCCACCGCCTGCGATTGCGACAATTGCAGTCGTAAAGTTGACCGTCTCTCCCGCCTGAAGAAACGCGTTGTTATTGACGAACGGCCCGGCTCCGGTTGCGACAGCATCAAGTGCGCCGCCATTGATGTCGGGGCAGTTCGGTGCACCCGTGGTATTCGGCACCGCCTGGGCAAGGGCTGTATCGGCCCTGGATAAAAGGCATATGATTGCAATCGCGGATACGAACGCGATCAGAAAATCAAAAAACAGCGAATTTTGGCTACGTGTCACCTTCATTACGCAATGCATCCCCCATGCACTGGCCCACAACCCTGAGGGGTCTCAATTTTTATTGTTTTTAAATTCAGGCCACGAATTATCAGTACAGAGAATAAAATCGCCAGCCCCGGTGGTCCAACAGAATCTGCAAAATCCCTATAATTTTCAGGGAGTCTGTTGCTTGGGTGCAACAAGGGGAACTGGAATCATTGCTAAAATTCTGAAACGACCCCGATGCCGCTGTTTTATCCACAAAGTGCACCGGGTATGAATCTGAATTTCCTCGTATGCCGCCCCTTAATGTTCATGCATTGTTCTTGTTGAGTGCGGAAGTTTCTGTTAACTTAATTTCCATCATTACGGGGGAATCCAATGTTTGCGCAGGTTTCGACTGTCGCTTTTGAAGGTATTGAAGCGAAACCTGTAGATGTTCAGGTTCAGATTACTTCGGGGTTGCCCGCCTTTACCCTCGTCGGCCTGCCGGACAAGGCCGTGGCCGAAAGCCGCGAGCGGGTGCGCGGGGTATTGGCAGCGATAGGGCTGGCCCTGCCGCCCAAGCATATCACCGTCAACCTTGCGCCCGCTGATCTGCCCAAGGAAGGCAGCCATTACGATCTCCCCATCGCTCTCGGGCTGATGGCGGCGTGTGGTGCGGTGGCGCCGGATGCGCTGGCAGGCTATTGCGTCATCGGTGAGTTGTCGCTCGACGGGTCGATCACGTCGGTGGCGGGTGCTTTGCCGGCGGCCATGGGTGCCAATGCCCAGGACAAGGGACTGATCTGCCCGCAATCTTGCGGTGCGGAGGCGGCATGGGCTTCCGCCGAAATGAAACTGCTGGCGGCTCCCAACCTGCTGGCGCTGATCAATCATTTCAAGGGCCTGCAAACGTTGCCCCGGCCCGAGCCCGCGCTCGAGGAAGAACCGGACGCCATGCCCGACATGTCCGAGATCAAGGGGCAGGAGAGCGCCAAGCGCGCGCTCGAAGTAGCGGCGGCAGGCGGGCATAATTTCCTGATGATCGGGCCGCCGGGTGCAGGCAAATCCATGCTGGCGCGCCGTCTCCCTTCGATCCTGCCCCCCCTGACGGCAAAGGAGTTACTGGAAGTTTCCATGGTCCATTCCATGGCGGGCGCGCTCTCGAACGGGCAGGTCGGTCGCGTGCGTCCTTTCCGCAGTCCCCATCATTCAGCTTCCATGGCCGCCCTCGTTGGCGGCGGCACCAAGCCAAAACCCGGCGAGGCGGCGCTGGCCCACAATGGTGTTCTGTTTCTCGATGAATTACCCGAAATCACACCCCAGGTGCTGGATGCCCTGCGTCAGCCACTGGAGGCGGGGGAGACTGTCATTGCGCGCGCCAATCACCGCATCGTTTATCCCTCGCGCATCCAGCTGATTGCCGCGATGAATCCGTGCCGCTGCGGGCGCGCGGGAGAACCGGGTTATGCCTGCCGCCTGGGCAAGAATTGCGTCGACCGCTACCAGGCGCGGGTGTCAGGGCCATTGCTTGACCGGATCGACATGCAGATCGAGGTGCCGACGGTGACGGCAGCCGATCTCATCATGCAGGCTGCATCAGAGAGGAGCGAGGCGGTGCGCGCACGCGTCATTGCCGCCCGCGATGTTCAGTCACAGCGCTATCAGGAACTTGAAGCCAAGGGCGTGCGTACCAATGCCGATTGCGCCGGGCCTTTGCTGGAAGAGATTGCCGCCCCCGACCGGGCCGGTATGGCGCTGTTGAGGGAGGCGGCGGAGACACTCAGATTATCGGCGCGCGGTTATCACCGTACTTTACGCGTGTCCCGTACCATGGCTGATCTGGATGGTGCGGAAACCGTTGCCCGGGTTCATATCGCCGAGGCGCTGAGCTACCGGGGAGAGACACTCAAGCGGAAAATCGCGGCCTGAGACTTTTGCGCACACGGTAAGCCTTTCTCAAGCAAACTCTGATTGACTGGGACGCTGTAGATGCGTTTGGGCACTTGGCCCCAGTGAGTGTGCGTAAAGCGTCGTGTTGCAATTCAACAAATTCATTCCCACAAATGAGCTGAATCCGGCCAATTCAAACGATGCGCCTTTGCCCGGTCGCAACGCTCTTGAGCCCGGTGTTGATCATACAATTTCCAGTCGGATCGAAGCCTTGGCGGCACCATGCATTCTTGCCGCTACGGGACTGTTCATCGCCGGGATTGCCTTTGTCGGGGAGATAGGATGGTTCAGTGGCCAGATGGTCGCCCTGCTGGCGGCATTCGCCCTCATGGCCAGCGCGGTTGTCCTTTTATGGAGCCGCCGTGGCCAGAAACAGGCTGACGTGCAGGGGTCGATCATCCAGCATCTCGCTGGCCGGCTGGAAGGCGGCATCGAATCCCTGAAAGACCTGCATTGGGAATTGCGCGAATCCGAGACCCGTTACCGGGATTTGCTCGACCATCAGGGCGACATCATCATGCGCCGGGACGATGCGCGCCGTCTGACATTCGTCAATGATGCCTTCTGCCGGGCTTTCGGATTGAACCAGCGCGACGCGGTCGGCCGGGAGTTTGAACCTGTCGTACTAGATGGGATGAGCGAGAAAGCAGTCCTCACACTGCCCCTGAACGACACCCCGCGCCGCTACGAGCAGGCGATTGAGACCACCGATGGGCCGCGCTGGTTCGCGTGGGAGGAATTTCCGGTGCGCGATGACAAGGACCGCATCAAGGAGGTCCAGTGCGTTGGCCGTGACATCACCGAGCGCCGCGACGCGGAAAGCGTATTGCAGGATGCACGTGACGACGCAGAAAGCGCGAATCGTTCCAAGTCCCGGTTCCTTGCCGCCATGAGTCACGAAATCCGCACACCCATGAACGGTATCCTCGGCATGACCGGCCTGCTCGTTGATACAGATCTCACAGCCGAGCAGAGCACCTATGCGCGCGCCATCAATACCTCGGCTAAAACGCTGCTGTCGCTGATTGATGAAATCCTGGATTTCTCAAAAATTGAAGCCGGCAAGCTGGAGTTGCGTCCGGCCCCCTTTGCCATTGCCGATGCGGTGCAGGGAGTGGTGGAGCTGCTGGCGCCGCGCGCATATGACAAGGGCTTGCAAATTGGCTGGTACGCTGACCCTGATCTGCCGGTTAGCGCGATCGGTGATGAGATACGTATCCGGCAAATCCTGATGAACCTCGTCTCCAATGCCATCAAGTTTACGGACAAAGGCGGCGTGATAGTGGAGGTCGTTGCTGAAGATGATGAAACACATTCGAGAGAACTGGTGTCTGTGTCTTTTACCGTGAGAGACACGGGTGTCGGTCTTGAACCAGAAGCCCTGGAGACTATTTTTGGAGAGTTTGAGCAGGCCGACTCGGGACCGGCGCGCCGTCATGGCGGCACCGGACTAGGCCTGGCGATTTCAAAACGTCTGGTGGAGATGATGGAGGGCGACATCACTGTCGCCAGTGATGTTGGTCGTGGTTCAGTATTCACGGTCATGGTGCCATTTACCTCGGCTCAGGACAATACCACCTTGCGCGAGGAATGGCGCCCGGCGAGCGGCCGGAAAATTCTGCTGATCGGCGATGGTGAACTTGAGGCCAACGCTGTTGAGTCCCTGTTGTTGCGCTCTCACTGCGAAGTCGTCCGCGCGAAACCTGAAGAAGCGGTGATCGAGGTCTGGAGCGCTGCCGACAGGGGTACGCCCTTTGATGCAGTAATCGCTGACGCGAACGGCCTTGACGACAGCGGTAACATTCTGGCGCAGGCGCGCGATGCGCTGGGGAATGCCGGTGAAGTGAAATCCATCGTCATGATCGATCCTCACCAGCGCGGTGAAATTTCCAGATTGAAGGAAATAGGGTTTGACGCCTACCTGGTTCGCCCTGCGCGCCCAGCCTCTCTGTTTGCTCAGTTGCGTACCGGCCCGGAGGAAAGCATCGCAGCCGGTGAGGGTCCGGGCGCATTCGCCAAAGTCAGTGATGGGTCACCCAAGAGCAATAACGCAGAGCGCCCACGTCGCATTCTGTTGGCCGAGGACAATGACATCAATGCCCTGCTGGCCCGCAAGATGCTGGAGCGCGTGGGGTGCGAGGTGGTTCATGCCCGCAATGGCGAAGAAGCAACCAGGGCCGCGAAGGCTGCTTTTTCGTCCGAGGACGGACAGTTCGATCTTGTGTTGATGGATATACATATGCCTGAGATGGACGGTCTCGATGCGACTCGCATCATTCTTGAGCTTTATGATGGTGCACCTGCCACAAATGGCACACGCCCGCCCATAATCGCACTGACGGCAAATGCGTTTCCGGAAGACCGGGAGCAATATTTGAAAGCAGGCCTGGACGATTACCTGGCCAAACCTTTTGAGCGCGAAGACCTCGACGCCCTGATGGAAAAGTGGACGGTCGAGCCCGTGGGCCAGGTCAAGAACGGCGCCCATGCATCCGGTGGCGGGGCGAGCTGCGCCTGATCCAACGCAATTGTGATTGAGGTTGATGCATCAATCGCGTCAATCGAGAGCGATTGTCATAAAGTTATCCCACAAGCGTCATAACTTGTACGAATTGCATTGCTAGGTGGCGTGTCATGTGGCCGAATCGCCCAATTCAATAGTGAGAGTCAGCGGCATGGACCAGAATTTCGGCTGCTTGCCATCACGTCATGACAAAGCTCAAAGAGGCCGATCATGATCCCTAAGTCACGTGGGTTCGTGAGTAAATTCAGTCCTATCCTCAAGCTTCGCCCTGTGCCGGGCTTCAAGCTGCCGCACCAGTTGAGTCTTCCCGGAAAGCCCTTATCCGGATCGCGCAATCTCAAGAAAACGTACGGCCGGATTGGCAATCTGGAAGTCCGTCTCGCCCGCAGCCGGAACGATCTCAAGCGCGCTCAGCGGTTGCGCTATCATGTATTTTACGAGGAGATGTCGGCGATCCCCGATGCGCTCGCGATGATGTCCCGGCGCGATGAAGACCCGTTCGACGCTATTTGCGATCACATGCTGGTGCTGGATCACGGTGCGCGGGCGAAGGGCCATCGCTGGCGACGTCCTCATGTGGTGGGAACCTACCGGATTTTACGCCAGGACGTGGCGGAGTTGCATGACGGGTTCTATTCGCAGGGCGAATATAATGTTGCCCCGATGCTAGAAGCACTGCGCAGTGACTGTCGTTTTATGGAGTTGGGACGCTCCTGTGTGCTCAAGCCCTACCGCAATCGGCGTACTCTGGAATTGCTGTGGCAGGGGATCTGGACCTATGCACGCGAACATAGCGTTGATGCCATGCTCGGTTGTGCGTCATTTGAGGGCATCGACCCTGGCCGTCATGCGGAGCCTCTGAGTTTCCTTCATCACCATTCAAGCGCACCGCCTCGATGGCGCGTGAGGGCCCATGACAATGTTCATGTGAAGATGAGCATGAAGCCCTTAACGGCGATTGATCCGCGATCAGCGCTCAGGTCCCTGCCGCCACTGATCAAGGGTTACCTTCGGCTTGGCGCATATGTTGGTGACGGGGCGGTGGTGGACCACCAGTTCGGCACAACGGATGTGTTCATGATCCTGCCGATCGAGGCCATCAATGAGCGCTATTTCGCTCATTTCGGTGCACCGGATGAATTCTCCAACGGTGCGGATGTCACGGGCAACCTGAACTAGAGGCCCAGTTCTTCCCGGTTGAAGATGCAGCCCTTCCTGGGCTTGCCATCGAAATAGTCGAGCAGGTTCTGCGCGGTCATTTTCGCGGATGTCGTCATTGAGTCGCGGCTTCCGGCAGCAGTGTGCGGCGTGAGCATCACGTCATCACGGGCGAAAAGGGCTTGCGTATCGGGAGCCGGCTCAACGGAAAACACATCAAGCCCCGCCGCGATCAACTTGCCGCTGTCGAGCGCTGAAATCATGGCCTTCTCATCAACGACACCACCACGGGCGCAGTTAATCAGGATCGAGCCATCTTGCATGGCCGCGAACTCGTCGGTTGATACGAGATTACTGGTGGTGTCATCGAGCGGCACATGAATGGAAAGCACATCGGCGCGTTCAAGTTCCGGCCTGAAATCGGTAACGCCCCGGCAACCCATTTCCTTCGCCAAGGCTTCATCGAGCGCAATATCGGCCACGATGACCTCCATACCGAAGGCACGCGCCAGGGGCGCAAGCCTACGCCCGATCCTGCCAAAACCCAGTATCAGGAGCGTGGCGCCTGACAGATCGGTTGCCAATCGTGTCAAGCGCTTGTGAAACCAGCCTGAGCGGATATCCCGGTCCTGCCGGACGAGATCACGGGCCGTGGCGAGCAACAATCCCATTGTATGTTCTGCGACAGATGTCGCATTGGCACCTGCGGCAATCATGACCGGTATTCCGCGAGCATTGAGATGCGCCATGTCAAGCCGGTCACAGCCGACACCGTGACGGGAAATGACCTCCAGCTCATTGGCGTTCGACAGGATTTCAGACGGGAGCCTGGAAACCCTGACCGCGATCCCGTGCACGCCGACAACGGCCTGGCTGAGTGTTTCCGGACTGTTGTCTCTTGCCATGACAATTTCTATGTCCGGCCTCGCCTCCAGCAGAGCCATGCCGGCTTCGTGGAGAGGTTCGGTTACAAGGACACGCTTCATCGCAGTGTCCCCACTAACCACTGAGATTGTAAGCGGCGAGCGCTGCAATATTCACGAGCTCGGTATCGGTCGAACCGAGCGGCGCTATCTGAACCGAGTGTGACATCCCCACCAGCAACGGACCGATGACCGTACTGCCACCAAGTTCCTGAAGCATCTTGGTAGCAATGCTGGCGCTGTGGAAGGCTGGCATGATGAGCACGTTTGCCGGCTCTGAAAGACGGCAGAACGGGTAGAGTGCCATCTTGTTTTCATTGAGCGCGATGTCGGCTGCCATCTCGCCGTCATATTCAAAGTCAGCACCGCGTGCATCCAGGATTTCAACGGCCCCTTTCGCTTGCGCGGAACGTTCACCTTTCGGGTGCCCGAATGTGGAATAGGCCAGGATGGCCACACGCGGCTCATAGCCCAGCCGCCGCGCTGTCTGGGCGGCCTCGGTGGCAATGTCGGCGAGCTCCTCCGCGTCAGGCATGTCATGCACCGACGTGTCCGCCACAAGAACCGTGCGTCCCCGGCAGATGGCGAGCGATACACCGACTGCGCGATGGCCCGGTTTCGGATCCAGTACCCGTGTGACGTCTTCAAAGGCAGTGGACCAGTTGCGCGTGACCCCCGTCACCATGGCGTCTGCATGTTCCATTGCGACCATGCAGGCTGCAAAAATGTTACGGTCCGTGTTCACCAGCCGCTGGCAGTCGCGCGCCAGGAACCCATCGCGCTGCAACCGGGAATACAGGAAATCCGCATAGTCGGCCGTCCTGCCGGATTTACGGGCGAACTGGATTTCTATTTCATCGCGATACTCAATGCCCGCCGACTCGAAAGAATTCCTGACTTCCTCTTCGCGGCCGACCAGGACGGGCTGACCCAGACCAGCATTTAGGAATGCATTTGCGGCACGGATGACCTGCTCTTCCTCACCCTCGGCAAAAACGACTCGTTTCGGGCTCTGGCGTACCTTGTCAAAGACGATGTTCAGCGTACCCGCGACCGGATCAAGCCGGGCCGAGAGACGCTGCTCGTAGGCTTCCATGTCGATGATGGGTTTGCGCGCAACACCTGAATCCATGGCTGCCTTGGCGACAGCCAGTGGTACATGTGAGATGAGACGCGGATCGAACGGGACCGGGATGATATATTCCGGCCCGTATCGCGGCCTGTGTCCCTGGTAGGCCGCCGCCACCTGATCAGGTACATCCGCGCGTGCAAGCTCGGCGAGAGCCTCGGCGGCGGCAATTTTCATGGCGTCGTTGATGGTGCTGGCCTGTACGTCGAGCGCGCCCCGGAAGATATAGGGAAAGCCCAGGACGTTGTTGATCTGGTTCGGGTAATCGGAGCGCCCCGTTGCCATGATGGCATCATCCCGCACCTCGGCGACTTCTTCAGGCGTGATTTCAGGATCCGGATTTGCCATGGCGAAAATGAGGGGTCTGGCGGCCATTGCCTTCACCATGTCCTGTGTAACGGCCCCCTTGACCGACAGTCCGAAAAAAGCGTCGGCGTCGTTGAGTGCTTCCTCCAGAGTGCGCGCCTCGGTCTTGGAAGCATAGGCTGACTTCCATTGGTTCATGCCATCTGTGCGGCCTTCAAAGATGACACCCTTGGTGTCGCACAGAATGATGTTCTTGCGCTTCAGCCCCATCGCGACCAGGAGTTCCAGCGAGGCGATGCCGGCAGCACCCGCTCCGTTGCACACAAGCTTGGTTTTGGCGATGTCGCGGTCGGTCAGATGCAGTGCATTGATAAACCCGGCGGCAATGATGATAGCTGTGCCGTGCTGGTCATCATGGAAGACGGGAATATCGAGCATCTCGCGCAACTGTTCCTCCACGAGGAAGCAGTCGGGTGCGCGGATGTCTTCCAGGTTGATGCCACCGAAAGAGGGGCCGAGATAGCGCACGCAATTGACAAGGGCATCCACGTCCTCGGTATCAACGAGAATATCGATACCGTCCACATCGGCGAAGCGCTTGAACAGCACTGCCTTGCCTTCCATGACGGGCTTTGACGCCATGGCGCCAAGATTTCCCATGCCCAGGATGGCCGTGCCATTGGAGACCACGGCCACAAGGTTGCCCTTGTTGGTGTAGTCATAGGCAAGCTTGGGATCATCCGCGATTGCCTGCACAGGAACCGCGACGCCCGGCGAATAGGCAAGGCTAAGATCGTGCTGGGTTGCCATCGGTTTGGTGGCCGCGACTTCCAGTTTTCCCGGTTTGCCTCGTGAATGAAATTGCAGCGCTTCCTGCGCCGTGAAGGTCGTCGTTCCTGATTTTGATGGCATTACGCTTATTTACTTCTCTATGGGGCGTTATGCGCCCGTTTCCCCCGGCTGGGGCGTGCCCCAACATTGTTTCCATTGCATTTTTTAAAACCATAGTGTGCCCTTTTGCTGGGCACAACTCAGCAATTGGCAGGGCTTACCGCTTCACGCGCCCACTCCGGTCGCGCTATGTCTGTCATTGAGTGCGGAGGCGCGGGAGAGAAGCTGCCGATGACGGAGCGCAATTCTCAGACTGAAAAAACAATGCCCGACGAGAACACCGGGCGCGGGGATGACGCGCCGCCGGAGCCCAGTGCCGTGCCCACGCCGATGATGGCGCAATATCTTGAGATCAAGGCCGCCAATACCGACTGTCTGCTGTTTTACCGGATGGGTGATTTTTACGAGCTTTTCTTCGACGACGCTGAACGTGCATCCCGCACACTCGGCATCGCGCTCACCAAGCGCGGCAAGCACAAAGGCGAAGACATCCCCATGTGCGGCGTGCCGGTCCACGCTGCCGACCAGTATCTGCAAAAGTTGATACGGGCAGAATACCGCGTCGCCGTTTGCGAGCAGATGGAAGACCCGGCAGAAGCAAAGAAACGTGGCGCAAAGGCGGTGGTGCGACGCGAGGTGGTTCGGCTCGTGACCCCCGGCACCATTACCGAAGAGGCGTTGCTTGAGCCACACGCCAATAATTATCTCACCTCCGTGTTCCGCGCCCCAACCTCCACGACCAGTCCGGGCCAGATGTTTGCGCTCGCGTCGCTTGATATTTCAACGGGTGAGTTCCTGCTCACAGAGGTGACTGACACCGACCTTGATGGCGAACTGTCGCGGCTGGGTTCGAGCGAGATTATTGCCGGTGATGACCTGGCAGGTGAGGAGCGGATGCGCACTTTGGCCGAGATCATGGGCGCGGCACTCACGCCCCTTCCGCGAAACTTTTACGACTCTCTCGGCGGCGAGCGGGATTTGAAGGAAAAACTTGGCGTGGTCGATCTGTCCGCATTCGGTGATTTTACACGGCCGGAACTCGCCACTGCCGGCGCGCTGCTGAAATATATCGACCTCACGCAACTGGGAAAGCAGCCCCTGATCCGGGCGCCCAAACGCCACGGGCCGCAAGACGTGCTGATGATCGATGCCGCCACGCGCATCAACCTTGAGCTTGTGAGCAGCATCTCCGGTGAGCGGCGCGGTTCTCTTCTTCATGCCATTGACCGCACAGTCACTGGTGCAGGTGCGCGCGAACTTGCCAGCCGGCTTGCCAGTCCACTGACAGACCCGAAGAAAATCGGCACGAGGCTGGAGGCCGTAACCAGCCTGTTGGAGCAGCCACAGTTGCGTTTGGAAGTGCGGAGCGGTCTTGCAGGATGTCCTGATCTGGCCCGCGCGCTTGCGCGTCTGACACTGGGTCGCGGTGGTCCGCGCGATCTGGGCGTCGTTCGCGATGCCCTGTCCAGCGCGCAAGCTGCAGAGAAGCAGCTTCAGAACGATTCCAAGGCGCTTCCCGAGCTTCTGAGTTCTTTAGCCACCAATCTGATAAGCGCACCCAAGGCGCTTGGTAAAAAATTGAACCAGGCGCTGGCTGACGAATTGCCCCTCCTCGGGCGCGATGGCGGCTTTGTGCGCGAGGGTTACAGTTCGGACCTCGATGAAACCCGCGCCTTGAGGGATCAAAGCCGTCAGGTTATCGCCGGGCTGCAGAAGAATTACGCCACCGCTACGGGCATCAAGGCCCTCAAAGTGCGCCACAACAATGTGCTGGGTTACTTTGTCGAGGTGCCTGCCGCCCATGGCGAGAAGCTGGTCAGCGAGCAGAATGAAACATTTATTCACCGCCAAACCATGGCCAATGCCATGCGTTTCACCACGCGGGAGTTGGGCGAGACCGAAGCCCGGATCGTGGCGGCGGGAGATCGGGCCACAGCCCTTGAGATGGAAATCTTTGCGGATCTCCAGGACGCAATTTCTGCAGCCGAAACGGCCCTCGCCGCCGTCGCCGCAGCCCTAGCTGCACTGGACCACTATTGCGCGCTCGCTGAGTTGGCCGAGGAGCAGAGCTATGCCCTGCCGAGGGTCGACAGGAGCGGGGACTTTAAAATCGAGAGCGGCCGCCACCCGGTTGTCGAGACCGCGCTGAAAAAGCAGGATGCGTCCCAGTTCATTGAAAATGACTGTTCGCTCTCCCAGCCGGGCGATGGCGCAGGTGAGTTTATCCAGATTGTCACCGGGCCGAACATGGCCGGGAAATCGACATACCTGAGACAAAACGCACTCATCGTTATTCTTGCGCAGATAGGGTCCTACGTGCCTGCAGGCAGCGCCCATATTGGTGTGGTCGACCGGCTGTTCTCCCGTGTCGGCGCTTCCGATGATCTGGCCGGCGGCCGTTCTACTTTCATGGTTGAGATGGTCGAGACCGCGCGCATCCTCAATCAGGCCAGCGAGAGATCCTTTGTCATTCTGGACGAGATTGGACGCGGCACGGCCACCTTCGACGGGCTTTCCATTGCCTGGGCCTGCGTAGAGCACTTGCATGAGGTGAATGGGTGCCGTGCACTGTTCGCCACCCACTATCATGAACTGACGGCATTGGCGGGCACGCTTGCGGGCGTGGGCATGGTCACCATGGAAGTGAAGGAATGGCAGGATGAAATCATCTTCCTGCACAAGGTCGTCACCGGGGCCGCAGACAGGTCATACGGCATTCACGTGGCCAAACTGGCCGGACTTCCAGCGGCGGCCGTGGCACGGGCGCAGGATGTTCTGGATCATCTGGAAGGAGGCGAACGCGCAGGCATCGCGAAAGACCTGGCCGATGATCTGCCACTCTTCGCCACGGCGCCACGCCCAGTGCCGGGGAAACCTGCTGGGCCGACCGAGGCGGAGCAGGCGTTGGAAATACTCAATCCCGATGAGCTGACGCCCAAGCAGGCGCTCGAGGCCATCTATGAAATAAAAGCTTTGCTGGTCAAAGCGTCTCAGGGATGATTAAGCACGCAATGTGCTAGAGTTTTGGTCGATGACTTTATCCGGCCATAGTTGAGCCCATGGACCAGACACTGCTGATACCGGCCCCGTTTTTTGATCCTGCCGCATTACGCGAGCAACTCACATCTTTGTGGAAGGAGCGCTCCGCAAGTGAGAGCGCGATGCGGGTGCGGGCGCTGGATCTTTTGACCGAAGTTTTGGGTGAGGCGCACGCGGCTGCCGAGCGGCAGCTTGAAGCGGATGGCAATGGCCGAAAATGCGTGGAAGGGCTCTCGCGCTTCCAGGACGAGTTTATAAGCGTCATCTACGACTACACTGTCGAACATCTCTACCGGGCGAAAAACCCGTCCTCGGCTGAACGCATGGGCGTGATTGCAACGGGCGGATATGGCAGGGGTCAGCTGGCGCCGGGCTCCGACATCGATCTGCTGTTCCTGCTGCCCTACAAGCAGACTGCCTGGGGTGAGAGCGTTGTCGAGAATATTCTCTACCTGTTGTGGGATCTGGGGTTCAAGGTGGGCCACGCCACGCGCACCGTGCAGCAATCCATCAAGTATGCCCAGGCCGATATGACCATCCGTACGTCCATGCTGGATATGCGGCTTATTCTGGGCGATGAGGTGCTGTTCTCCGAATTGCAGGAGAGTTTTCAAAAAGAGGTTGTGAAGGGGACGAGCCGCGAGTTCATCGCCGCCAAGCTCGAGGAGCGTGATGTGCGTCACAAGCGCTCTGGCGCATCGCGCTATCTCGTTGAACCCAACGTCAAGGACGGCAAAGGGGGGTTGCGCGATTTGCACACGCTGCACTGGGTGGCGTCTTACCTGCATCCAGGAACCGCAGTGGAAGAATTCGTCGCCGACGGCATTTTTACTCAAGCCGAGTACCAGGCCTTCCAGCGGTCGGAGGATTTTCTGCTCACCGTGCGCTGCCATCTGCACTTTTTGACTAAACGGCCTGACGAGAGGCTTTCCTTTGATCTTCAGGCAGCCATGGCCGAACGGCTGGGCTACCGCGAGCATAAGGGGCAGCGCGCGGTCGAGCGTTTCATGAAGCACTATTTCCTGGTTGCAAAGGACGTGGGCGATCTAACCCGGATCGTCTGCTCCGCTTTGGAAGTGAAGCAGCTCACCATCGCCCCGGCCTTGAGGGATTTACTCACGCCTCTCACATGGCGCAAGCGCGCGCAGTTGAGAAAATCATCTGATTTCAAAATAGACAATGGCCGCATAAACGTGGCCCACGACCAGGTGTTCATCCAGGATCCGGTCAACCTCATCCGCCTGTTCTGGCTGGGCGAGCGATACAATGTTCTGTTCCATCCGGATGCATTCCGCCTGGTGCGCGGCTCCCTGAAACTCATCGATAAGAAATTGCGCAATAACAAGGAGGCCAACGAGCTGTTCCTGAAGCTTCTGACCAGCCCGTCCAATCCTGAAATTGCCTTGCGTCGCATGAATGAAGCCGGCGTTCTCGGATGTTTTCTGCCGTCCTTCGGCAAGGTCGTCTCGATGATGCAGTTCAACATGTATCACCACTACACGGTGGATGAGCATTTGCTTCAATCCGTGGGTGTGCTGTCCGATATCGAGCATGGCCGCTGCGCCGACGACCATCCTGTAGCAACGGAAATCCTACCCACACTGGAAACGCGCCGCGCGCTCTATGTTGCCACGTTCCTGCATGACGTCGCCAAGGGGCGCGAGGAAGATCACTCTATTGCGGGCGCGCGCATCGCGCGCAAGCTGTGCCCGCGCCTCGGGCTCTCGGCGGCCGAAACCGAAACCGTGTCCTGGCTGATAGAACATCATCTCGACATGAGCCTGTACGCCCAGAGCCGGGATCTGAATGATCCCAAGACCATCCAGGACTTTGCCGAAATCGTTCAAAGCCCCGAGCGGCTGAAACTGCTGCTGATCCTGACAGTGGCGGATATCCGCGCGGTCGGACCAGGGGTGTGGAATGGCTGGAAGGGGCAACTACTGCGCACGCTTTATTACGAGACGCGGCCAGTTCTCACAGGTGGTCATGATGAGTTGAGCCGGACAGAAAGGGCGGACCAGTCCATTGCCGCGCTGCGGCCGCTGTTGCCTGAGTTCAGCGATGCACAGTTCGAGAATTTCACCGCGCTGCAAAAGGCGGATTACTGGCTCCGCACCACGACAGATCAGCAGCAGCGCCATGCGCGGATGATCGAAAAAGCTGAAGGTGATTTCGCCTGCGACGTGATGGCCCATGCATTTGAAGGCGTGACCGAGCTCAGCATTTATGCCCGTGACCGGTCCCTGCGCGTTGCTATGATCGCGGGCGCCTGTACCAGCGCCGGGGCCAATATCGTGGGCGCGCAAATCTCAACCACCCGCGATGGTCACGCGCTGGACACCATTCGTCTGCAGCGCGAATTCGATATGTCAGAAGATGAAGAGCGCCGCGCGGGGCGCATCGCGCAAACCATACGTGACCTGCTGGAAAACAAGGTCATGCTCGCGGACATTCTGAAGAACAGGCCGAAGCAAAAAGAATCACTGAAAGCCTTCTCGGTTGAGCCGCAGGTGCTGATCAACAACTCCTTGTCCGATGATCAGACCGTCATCGAGATCAATTGCCTGGATCGACCGGGCCTGCTGTTCGATCTGACACACGAGATTGCCGAACTCAAGCTCGACATCACTTCGGCCCATATTGCCACCTTTGGTGAAAAGGTTGTCGACGTATTTTACCTGACGGATCTGTCCTACAATAAGGTCACGAACCGGACGCGCCAAACTGCGATCCGGCATCGTTTGCTTGGTGCACTGTCGAGCGAGGCGCGCGACAACGCCTGATGCTTTTATATCTCGAAGCTTCTGGGCTTGCTCTGAAGCCAAGCCTCCTCTACTTCAAATCCCCATGAAGCTTTACCGCTCCTTTGCCACCGTCGGCGGCATGACGATGTTGAGCCGCCTGCTCGGCTTCGTGCGTGATATCCTGATTGCCGCGGTGCTGGGCACAGGACTTGTAGCCGATACCTTCTTTGTCGCCTTCCGGTTTCCGAACCTGTTCCGACGCCTGTTTGCGGAAGGGGCTTTCAATTCCGCGTTTATCCCGTTGTTCGCCAAGAAAGTTGAAGGCGAGGGTGCGGTGGCCGCGCGGCATTTTGCCAACGAATCGCTTTCAGCACTTGTGACTGCGCTGGTAATCCTGACAGCCGTTGCCGAGATATCCATGCCGTGGCTGATGTACGTGATCGCTCCGGGATTTACCGACAGTCCTGAAAAATTCGACCTGGCGGTGTTGCTGACCCGCATCACTTTTCCCTACCTGCTGTTCGTCTCGATTGTAGCGCTGTATTCGGGGATGCTGAACGCCCTGCACCGGTTCGCCGCCGCGGCCTTCGCACCGGTGATGCTGAACATCGTTCTCATTTCGGTGATGGCCGCCGTTGCATGGGCAGGCTACGGCAATACGCCGGAAGCCGGCGTGGCACTTGCTTGGGGCGTGGCGGTGGGTGGCGTTGTGCAGTTGCTCGTGCTGCTGCTCTCGTCCAGCTCGGCCGGTATGAAACTCAGCATCCAGCGGCCGCGCATGACAGACGGGGTGAAGCGGCTTCTTGCACTTGGTATTCCCGGTGTCATTGCCGGTGGCATCACCCAGGTGAATATCCTCATCGGCACCATCATCGCCTCACTGCAGGACAGCGCCGTTTCTTGGCTCTATTACGCAGACCGTATCTACCAGCTCCCGCTGGGTCTGGTTGGCATAGCTATCGGCGTGGTGCTGTTACCAGACCTTTCTCGCAAGCTTCGCGCCAAGGATGGTGATGGCGCGATGCAGAGCCAGAACCGCTCGCTGGAACTCGCACTTCTCTTGACGCTGCCCGCTGCCGTTGCACTGATGATCGTCCCACAGCCGATCATCCAGGTGTTGTTTGAACGGGGTGCTTTCTCGCAAGACGACACCAGTGCAACTTCTCTCGCGCTTGCCGCCTTCGCCGCAGGCCTGCCGGCATTTGTCATGGTCAAGGTGTTCTCACCGGGGTTTTTCGCCCGCGAGGATACAAGGACACCAATGTATTACGCGGGCGCGTCGGTGGTTGTGAATATCTCTTTCAGCCTCGCACTGTTCTGGGTCATCGGCCATGTTGGTATCGCCATCGCGACGAGCCTGGCCGGGTGGGTTAATGCGGGATTGCTGGCGATGACGCTGACAAGGCGCGGGTATTTTCAGTTCGACGCCGAGTTCAAGCGCCGCTTCATCCCCTTGTGCATTTCCTGTCTCGTGATGGGAATAGCATTATGGGGGGCTTCGATGATGCTCTCTGACTGGTTCGCTCCCGCCAACGGACTTATTGTCCAGTTGGCAGCGCTTGGTGCTCTCGTGGTGTCGGGCATCGCCGTCTACGGGCTCACGGCCCATGTGACCGGTGCATTGCGCCTGCAGGAATTGATGAAGTTTCTGAAACGGGACTGAAGCTCCGGCCCTTGCGTGCATCCGCGCGCCGCGCCATAAGGCGTTCGGCTTTAAAGTGATGGTGAAGAGGCAGACAATGACGGCCAAGAAAAACCGTGTCTTTTCCGGTGTGCAGCCCACGGGGAACCTGCACCTGGGAAATTACCTTGGTGCTATCACCAAATTCGTGGCCTTGCAGGAGAGCCATGAGTGCCTCTACTGCGTGGTTGATCTTCACGCCATCACCGTGTGGCAGGAACCAAAAGTGCTTGAGCAAAATATCCGCGAGGTGACGGCGGCATTCATTGCGTCCGGCATCGACCCCAAAGCCCATATTGTTTTTAACCAGAGCCGGGTATCGGGCCATGCAGAGATGGCATGGGTGTTGAGTTGTGTCGCGCGCATGGGTTGGCTCAACCGCATGACGCAGTTCAAGGAAAAGGCTGGCAAGCACCGCGAGAACGCATCGGTCGGACTTTTCACTTATCCCAACCTGATGGCCGCCGATATCTTGCTGTACCGTGCGACCCATGTTCCCGTGGGCGATGACCAGAAGCAGCACCTGGAGCTGTCTCGAGATATAGCGCAAAAATTCAACACCGATTTTGCGGAGTCTATCTCGGGCCACGGCCTCGACGAGACCTTCTTCCCGCTGCCCGAGCCGCTCATCACCGGTCCCGCGACTCGAGTCATGAGTCTACGGGACGGCACTTCGAAAATGAGCAAGTCCGACCCATCCGACATGACGCGTATCAACATGATGGACGACGCTGATTCAATCGCGAAAAAATTCCGCAAGGCACGCACCGACCCTGAACCCTTGCCTTCAGAGGAAGCCGGGCTGAAGGACCGCCCGGAAGCGGAAAACCTGGTCGGCATTTATGCTGCGCTTGCCGGTGTCTCGAAAGCCGAGATCCTGAAAGAATTTGGTGGCGGGCAGTTCTCCGGGTTCAAGGAAGCCTTGACCGGCGTCGCTGTCGAAAAGCTTGCACCCATCTCGGCTGAGACTAAAAAGCTGATGGAGGATCCCGCGCATATCGACGCTATATTGTCCGATGGGGCTATCCGCGCCCGCGCCATCGCCGAACCCATCCTGCGCCAGACCAAGCAGGTTATCGGCCTCCTCACCGACTAGGACACAATACCCGGTTGTATCCTCGCCATGATTTTGTGCAAGAAACATCCGGTCCTGCCTCAACGCGCGCAACTTGCCTGCATAACAGGCCATTTCTCCCATGCCGGCGAAACAGTTGGTTGTGAAAATGTTAGCGAGAGGGGATGGTGATATGCATTATGTCGATTCGTGTAACCTCTTCGCTAACCGGTAGCTGACCAGATATGTCTGACAGAGTTAAAAGACAAAGCTTCGAAAAGGGGCACAGCCGTAAATTCCTCGTTGTCGTGGACGAGACGCCGGAATGTGAGCGCGCACTCGCCTACGCGGCCGGGCGCACCGCGCATACCGGTGGCGGACTGGCCTTGCTCTACGTTGTCGAGCCGGGGGCGTTTCAACACTGGCTTGGTGTTGAGGAGGTTGCCCGCGAGGAAGGTATCAGCAAGGCCAAGGCCGTGTTCCGGCTGTTCGGGCGAAAGCTCAAGGCGCTGGGCTTTGACAAAATGGAGCCCGAGGAGATCATCCGTGAGGGCAACAAGGCGGAAGAAATCATCGAGCTCATTAACGAGGACACGGACATTGCGATTCTCGTCCTTGGTGCTTCGAAGGATCCTTCCGGGCCTGGGCCACTGGTTTCCGACTTGGCAGCGGGCAAGTACGCGAACGAATTCCCCATCCCGATAACCCTCGTGCCGGGCACGCTGACGGACGATGAGATTCAGGCGCTTGCATAGACTTGTGTTCTGCTTATTTTCGACTTGTCCCGGTGAGCGCCCTTGCAATTTTGCCACGAGACTATAATCTTAAACGTAGAATAGTTCTAATTTGGACCAGGAAAGCGGTCCGGAATAAAAGGCAGCCACAGCCATGTTCATCCAGACTGAAGCGACGCCAAATCCGGCAACCTTGAAATTCCTCCCGGGTAAGGAAGTTCTGGGTAGCGGAACCCGCGATTATCGCGATGCAGAGATGGCAGAGCAGTCACCGCTCGCTACACGGCTGTTTGGTATTGACGGAATCACGGCTGTGTTTTTCGGCTCCGATTTCATTTCCGTCACCAAGGACGAAGGCGAGTGGCAGCATCTCAAGCCCGCGATTCTCGGCGCCATCATGGAGCATTACATGTCGGGCACGCCGATCGTGAAGGACGAGCAAGCGGCTGTTGAAACCAATATTTCGGAAGAGTTTTTCGAGGCCGAGGACGAATCGACCGTCGAAACCATCAAGGAATTGCTCGATACCCGCGTGCGCCCGGCCGTTGCGCAGGATGGCGGTGATATCACTTTCCAGGGGTATCGCGAGGGCATTGTTTACCTCACCATGCGTGGCGCGTGCGCCGGGTGTCCAAGTTCGACCGCTACGCTGCAGCACGGCATTGAGAATCTCCTTAAGCATTTCATTCCCGAGGTCCAGGGCGTCCGCCCGATGTAACGCGCCCTTGGCGTTTGCCGTGTAAAGGCTTGCAAATTACATTCACCCAATCTTATGTGTTGCGGCCATGACCGACCGCATATCCAAGAGCGCGCTGGACCAGTTGTTTCTGGACGCGCGCAGCCACAATGCGTGGCTGGACGAGGATGTCCCCGACGAGGTTCTGAAAGAGCTGGTGGACATCACCAAGATGGGTCCGACCAGCGCAAACTGCTGTCCGGCCCGATTTGTCTTCGTGAAATCCGATGAAGCAAAAAACCGGCTGAAGCCGCATCTGTCAGCAGGCAATGTGGAAAAAACCATGACCGCGCCGGTTTGCGCGATCATTGCCCACGACATGAAATTTTACGACCACCTGCCGCAGCTCTTTCCCCATGCGGATGCGAAGAGCTGGTTTGCCGGAAAAGAGAAGCACATCGAGGAGACGGCCATCCGCAACGGCACCTTGCAGGGGGCCTATTTCATGATCGCGGCGCGCGCGACCGGCCTTGATGTCGGCGCCATGTCCGGCTTCGACCATGACGGTGTGGACGCTGAGTTCTTCCCAGGGGGTCACGTTCAATCGAACTTCCTGTGCAACCTGGGGCGCGGCGACCCGGCCGGCCTGTTTGACCGGTTGCCCAGGTTTGAATTCGATGAGATGGCGGAAATACTATAACTCCCCTGGTACTGCTATGGTTGCCCCGTGAACATCCTGGCCCTCGATACAACGCTTGGAGCCTGCTCCGCCGCAGTTGTCCGTGG
>JAJFHQ010000074.1 GCA_021775525.1 Hyphomicrobiales bacterium | reverse complement strand
TCTAACTCTTTAATTTTCGCAATGATATTCGCGCTGTTTTTAAATGTATCTTTGACCGTCACATCCTGTTTCGTGATCTCTGCCGCATAAAAGAATATGCCAATAGCGCCGGCGAGCAGAAAGATGATCGCAACCAAAACTGAAAAGGCCTGGGTTCGCAGATAGCCGGCACGGTCGCGAAACTGCTTGCTCAGTGCAGCCTTGTCCGCACTGCCTGCGCCATTATTTTCTGGAGTAGCGCCGCCCTCGGCGTCGCCTTCCGCTGCCCCACCCTCTGCGTCAGTCATTTTTCAATCCGCATTGATTTCAGTTATGCGGGAATTACCACCCATCAAATTGTAGGGTCATAATTCACTCAACTCAAATCAGTCGAATTGTTCGTGTTGTTGATGAGCGGGATCATCCGGTCCAGGGCGACGTCATAGCGCCGCTTGACGGTGTTCTTGTGCAGTCCCGTAAAACGCGCCAGCCTGTTCCATGAAACAATGTGTCTATCTTTGAGTGGATGCCAGAGCATGCGTGCCGACACTATCGATCGGTCGAGGCCTTCAAGCAGAAGCAACCAATCGAATACCTCGTACATATCGCAAATCGCCTTGGCAGAGGGTACGGGAAAGCGCGATTGCTCGGCATGCCAACCGTAGGCCTCGTTGACGCTGCGCACGACTTCAGGCCACGCCGTGCGATACCCTGACGGCTTCGTCCGCTCCGGTATGGATACAGCAGCGGTCCCAGCGGCTTTCAAGCGTGCCTCGAGATACTCCTGTGTCACATAGGGGACAGGCACAAGGTCGTCGCTCTGTGCGGCCATGAGCATACTCACGCTTCCACGGCCTTGAGAGCGAAAGCTCCTGCGAATGGATTGTCAATCTGGTCGGACACGCCAAAGCGCTTGAGTTCCATCTCAGCCCTTTCCAGATCCACTACGAGAGCAGCTTCCACGGCCTTCAGAATGTCGACCCCGAAGGCCAGCGGATCCGCGTAGAGCTCTTGTCCCTCCCCTTCGGCTGGACGGTAGGTCACTTCGATCACGTCATGAACCGAGCCCTCATCGCTCAGCTGAGCCCGCACGAAGGCAAGGCGGGATTGGATAGTGGCGTATTCCTCCAGCGTATCCGCGATGCTGCGGTACCGATGTGCTGCCACCAGGGCAGTGACTTTTTGCGTTGTCATGTCCGCGCTCCCTCGTTGAACCGTCCGTTGTTCAGGCAGATTTCAAGCCGTTTTGCGGTGACCATCCGTTCGGTCAGCTGGTCCTCGATAAACACCCTGATCTCTGCAGGGGTTGGGAGGAACTTGCATTTCTTTTCAACTTGTCTCATGGCCTGATCCAGTAAATCCGGGGGGATGTCCTCCAGCGCTCTCAAATAGGCGGGCTGCTGGTCGATGAAGTTCTCCGGGCGGCGGAAGAGGACGAACGCCATTTCCAAGCGCGCCGCTATCTGCGCCGGTGTGGCTGGCGCCATTGCCTGCAGGGCTTGGTCCAGCGCCCTCTCGACAGCCGCTTTCGGAACCGGTGCCGGATGCGCCACCATCCATCTTGCCAGCCACAGCGGTGCGCCAGCCGTCGATGGTCGCCGCTCTGTCAGCGCGTTTCGGTTTGACATAATCGCTCCGCATCCAGTTGCGCCAGGTGGCGAACCAATCGAGTTTCAAAGCCCGCTTTCCAGGCTGCTGCATCCAGTAATCGCGGAACCTGTCGGCCTCGAGTTCAATGTCAGCGTCCGGGCGATGTTCCATCGCCCAGGCTCGCCAGTCGTCGGGCAGGATCCAGGCTTCCGGAAGCCTTGAACCGCGTTTTGATTTTTGAGGGGGACTTACAGGGGGAGTAACTAGTGATTCACTGACTGGTTCAAACGTAGTGAGCCCGGAAATGGTTTCCGGTTGGATTGACGTTTTTTTCCGGTTGGATGGGGTCCTACCGGAATTCATTTCCGGTTGGGTCCTTGCGGAATTCATTTCCTGTTGGGTCCTTGCGGAATTCGTTTCCGGTTGGGTCCTAGCGGAATCTGGTTCCGGTTGGATGAAGTCGAAATTGAGGGTGAATTCATCGCTTGTGCGCGATCCATCCACGCGCTGGCGATGCCGTCTTACTAGAATGCCGTCTTCTTCCAGCGAGGATAGATGGTTCCGAACGGCCCTGTCTGTTTGGGAGGTGTCTTTAGCGAGCCTCTGTTGGCCTGGGAAGCAGATCCCTTCCCCGTCTGCATAAGCCGCAAGAGCGACAAGCGTGAACTTCTTGCCGGCAGGCTTGATGTCCTGAGCCATAGCCCATGTGACGGCCTGGAAGCTCACGTGGCCCTCTCATTCCTAACGCGGTTGGAAACCCGAAGTGCCGCCCCCCAGTCTCGAAGAGTCTCCAACACCTCATCGACCGATCGGCACACAACGTAGTCGAGTCCCCGCGCCTCTATGTCGGCCTGGAAGAGCTTTTGAGTTTCGGTCTGACTTGTGCCTTCCACTTTTAATTCGATAAAGGCGGCGGTCCCGTCATCGAGAATGAATTGAAGATCTGCCACACCGGAACGAACGCCTTGGGCTTTCAAACGGGCCGCTTCTCGGGCATTCCGTTTTCCACCGTTGGGGACATGCCAGAAAAGAAGCCTCGGCGCGACAACATGGAGAGTCTCTGCGACGGCTTTGGCAAGATCGTCTTCGGGATGACGGCGCTTGGTTGATAGAGGACTCACGCCAACCACCAAACCAGTATCCAGAACGGCGCAGCCAAACACGCGATAACAGTATAAGAGGAGCCAACAGATAAGCGGCCATCACTCGGCGCTGCGGACACCGGTTCAATGTGCGCGTAATCATACATCACGCTCTCCAATTGCTCTGGACTAGCGAGGGCGGTTCCGGGTCTTGCTGAAAGAAACGGCAAGCTGACGTGGCTGGATCGAACGAGGCCCCTTTCCCGCCCATCATGCTTTCGTGCTTCGCGCACTTCACCGGTTTCAAGCGTCCTGCGTTCTTCTTGGCGTTCGTGCTGAAATTCCCGTGCTTGAGCATGAACTTACATTCACGGCAGGTCTTGTTTTCAGGCCCAGAACCTGCCCAATGCGCCATCCCTGCGGGCGTGGACTTAATGCGATCTTGGGTATCGCTGTCGTATGGCTGTGTGAGGTGCATGGTTTGCTGCATCAGTAATCCTCATCATCAGTTGGCAATTGCTCTACAGCCTCCTTGAGGCGCAGATATGCCGCGTCCCGTTCGGAGTGGGAGGAACGCTCCAACCATTGGATGGTCGCGACTTTGACGCCTTGAAAGATGATCGCGTCTTCGGTGACCTCGTTATCCATCACTCACCTAAAGAAAGGCCGAGGACGCATGAACGCCCCCGGCAGTATCGCCCAGGGAGACGGGCACGGAATCATTCGCCAACCGCCCGCAATTGAAGTTGCGCACGGGCTCCGGAAATCGTG
>JAJFHQ010000073.1 GCA_021775525.1 Hyphomicrobiales bacterium | reverse complement strand
CCGGCCCCTTTGCAGGTCAAATGGGCGAAGTGACAGATATCCTCGCTAAGGGTCGCGATCGCGTACAGATTTTAATCAGCATGCTCGGAGTTCATTCAAGTATGCAACTGCCGTCATACGCACTCGAAACGGCCTGATCCGGCATCGTTTCGACTGCGGTTTTTCATGTCTCGCGGTATGGTGTTTTTCACCCGTACTGCGGTAGCCGTGGTGAAGGAATATCCTGAAATGCCATGGCGCGATCAGAGTTGAAATCAAGAGTGCTCCAGGAAAACAAATCGACGAAAATGGGATCGGTTAGCGCAAATGACGTGCTTGTTGCACTCAGGCAAGTGCTTCCTGCCGAGCAAGAATTTATTGCCTTGCATGAACCATTAATCGCCGGGCGCGAATGGGACTATATAAAAGATTGCCTCGACAGCGGCTGGGTCTCTTCTGTCGGCCGTTATGTAGACCGTTTCGAGGACATGCTGGCCGGGACCTGCGGCGTAAAACATGCCGTTGCCACAATGAACGGCACAGCGGCATTGCACTTGGCGCTGGTGCTTGCGGGGGTTAAGGCGGGCGATGAAGTCCTGATGCCGTCGCTGACATTCATCGCCACCGCCAATGCGGCCACATATTGTGGAGCAGTGCCGCATTTCCTCGACTGTGACGAGAGAAGCCTATGCATCGATCCTGCGAAGCTCGCGGCTTATCTGGAAGAAATCGCCGAAACATCAGGCGATGGAGTTTGCAATATAAAGACGGGCAGACGCCTGGCCGCGCTAGTTCCCATGCATACGTTCGGCCATCCCGCGGACATGGATGCTCTCATCGAGATCGCGGAGCGCTGGAACATTGTTCTTATAGAGGATGCAGCAGAATCGCTTGGCTCTACATACAAGGGTAAACCCGCTGGAAGCTTGGGTGATCTCGCGGCGTTGAGCTTCAATGGAAACAAGATCATCACTACCGGTGGTGGTGGCGCAATCCTCACCAACGACACTGCGATGGCAGACAAGGCAAAACATCTCTCGACCACAGCAAAGATCCCTCACAAATGGTCTTTCGACCATGACCAGGTGGGCTACAATTACAGGCTGCCAAATATTAACGCTGCCATGGGATGCGCGCAACTGGAGCAATTGCCGGGATTTGTCGCTGCCAAGCGGTCTTTGGCCCGCCGCTATCAGGAGCAGTTTACAGATATAGCTGGTATGCGCATCTTTGCCGGGCCGGAGGAAACCGAGAGCAATTATTGGCTGAATACGCTTTTGCTAGAGCAGCCGGACAGATGGTTTCAGGATGAAATCCTGGAGGTGACAAATTCCAGCGGTTTCATGACCCGGCTGATTTGGAAGCCAATGCATCGCCTGCCTATGTATTCGGATTGTCCCCGGATGGATTTGGACACAACAGAAGAACTGGCTGACAGGATCATCTGTCTTCCAAGCAGTGCGGTGCTGGGTGCGGAACTTTCTCAGGCTGGCTCGTGAGTTATTCTGACGTGAGATCAAGTGAAATGACGCAGGCAATGTCCCACTGGGAAAAGATAAAAGCCGCACATCTAAAGCTCTACATGACCTGTCGGGATGAAGGAGATATTGCCTCAGCCTGGAAGGCATTTGAAGGCACTGTTAAGGGAGCTGCAGAAAAGCCTCCGTACCACCTCCATCTCGTCATGGATATGCTTGATGAGTTGGCTGACGGCAAACGCAAATCAAAAATTCGTATCCTGGATCACGGTTGCGGCGGGTCGTTGACACTGCTCTACCTTCTGACAAGTGGATATGAGGAGATTCACGGCGTCGATATTGGCGGGTACTGCGAGTCCCTGAACCGGCTGCTTAACGGCCATCTCGGCCTCAAAAAAAAGCGGTTTTTTGTTTACGATGGACGGCAATTACCCTTTGAGGATGATAGCTTCGACTTCATTTTTTCGAGCCAGGTCGTAGAGCATATACGTTCCAATGTTCTGGAAAACTATTACGCCGAGGAGGGTCGTACGCTTGTATCTGGCGGAATGGCTTATCACCAAGTGCCGCACCGTCTGGCACCCTATGATAGCCATACGCGGACGTGGTTCATCCACTACCTGCCGCGTAATATCTGGCTCTCAATTCTGCGAATCCTGGGACAGGATATGACGGTACCGGAACAGGCGCTCTTTCTGCGATGGCCCTGGGTACATCGCGAGCTTGCCAAACGATATCTCGGCTCGTGCGAGGATCGGACAATGAAGCGCTTTATCGGGCTCTCAGACATGACCGACTATGACGGCCCGACGAGGTTGCGGCGGTTGCTCGGCCAAATGTTGCGCATTCCCGTCGTCAGAGACATCAGCGGGCTGGTACTCAAGAACTTTGTGATGCTCGATACAGTGTCAAGAAAGCCTCTCAGTGCGACCAGCGGCGTGGGTCAAGCAGTTCTTCCGAAATAGCGCCAGCGATTTCCCTGACCTCATGCACGGTTTCGTCATCCAAACGTTTCCCTTTGACCGCCGAGAGCAGTTCAGAGAGTTGGTCGGAGGAGTAAGCACCGACAACGACACTAGAAATGCCTGGTATGTCCCGGACGAAACGTAGCGCCAGGCTGGCCGCACTTGTGCCCGACTTGAGTGCCAGATTCTGGAAAGCTGTTACGGCATCCCTCAATCCACTCATATTCGGGGGTATCTTATCGGGAGCCATCAGCATCATGCCTTGTAGAAAGATACTGCGTGCAAAGACTCTCACGCCTGATTTGCGGCACTCGTCCAATGCACTGCTATCCAACATTCTTTGGTCCAATGCACTCAGGGGAAGCTGCAAAATGCTGGGAGGTCCAGATGCAATCGCCTCAAGGATTTCATCGCTCGCATAAACCGATGGCCCAAATCTTTTGATCACGCCGTCCCGTACCGCCGCGCTGAGACTGTCGCGAACAGCAATACGCTGATGGTCTGCGGCATCATGGGTCAGGTAGCAGGCGATAGGGGATGATGCATGCAGTGCACTGGCTGATTGAGTGATCATCGACCGAATGGCAGAATCAACATGACTGTCCGGTATCTGGCTAAGAGAAGGCAGTTTGGTAACGACAGTTGGAGATCTTTTGCGCAATCGTGACCATTCACCAATCCGTTCTTCCGCCAGCCCATAGCCCGGAGCTGTATCGAGAGAGGTAACTCCTCCCTCCCACGCCATATCAAGCATGGAAAAAATTATATGCTTATTGGGGATAACCGGTGGATTAGACACACCGTAGGGTATTCCGAACGTGGTGGTTCCGAGTGTAAGCGGAAGAGTTTCAAGCATGAGTTTTGTCCGGACTGGATCCCAAAAACATTTACCGCGTTATCAGGCGTTCACAATCATTATGTGATTTTCAATATTGGTTATACCTTCGTAGCCCGGCCAGCATTCATGACCATACCGGGATTTCTAAAAATTTCTGGTTATGTTCGTATGTCACACAAGCCTCATAGCCCATTGCACAGACAGAAAGAGCAGAAAGTCCATTGATGCGATTGCTTGTCGGGGCTGGAGGACATGCCAAACTTCTTGTCGAAATATTGATAGAGCTTGGTGAAACTGTTGATGCATATGTTGACCCGGTTGCTCGTGATTGGCAGACCGCTCGACATATATCCGACGATGACTCAGCAATCACCCTCGACCCAGGGGCTCTAGTACTTGGTCTTGGCGGATACAAAACGCCGTATCTTTGCAAACGGTTGGACTTGTTCCAAGTGTATTTGGACAAGGGTTGGAATGCACCGCCCATAATTCATCCCTCAGCAACAGTAAGCCCGAGTTCTACTCTTGGTGAAGGGGTATGCGTTCTGGCCGGCGCCGTCATTCAACCACACGCAGTAATCGGTGATGCAGTGATCATAAATACCAGAGCTGTGGTCGAGCATGACAGCGCGATTGGTTCTGGTACGCACGTTGCGCCAGGCGCGATAGTACTCGGCGATTGTCGTGTCGGTTCAACCTGCATGATTGGATCAGGATCAATTATATTGCAGGGGGTGAAGGTTCCTGACAACACATTGGTAAAGGCATTAGAGCGCTACCCGGTTTGAGAATTCCAATGATCATTGCTGAGGCTGGCGTCAACCATAATGGTGATATGGGGCGCGCCAGAGAGATGGTAGCTGCCGCAGCAGTTTCGGGCGCTGACTATGTCAAATTCCAGTCGTTTCGCACCGAAGATCTTGTCGCCACGGGCACGGGCACAGCCGCTTACCAGGCCCGTAATACCGGTGAGGATGATCAGGCTTCGCTATTGCGCGGTGTTGAGCTTGATATAGCGGACATTGAATTGCTCGCGGTCAGCTGTGCCGAGAATGGAATAGGTTTTATATGTACCGCCTTTGACGTGGCTGATCTGGACCGGCTCGTCGCGGCGGGGATGGACTGTTTGAAGATTGCGTCTGGCGAGTTGACCAATCACCCAGCCTTACGGGATGCAGCCGCGTTTAGCATTCCCATCTTGCTCTCGACAGGCATGGCCACACTTCAGGAAGTGGAAAGCGCAGTAAATACCCTGCGGGATGCGGGCGCTGACGATGTGACTTTGCTACATTGCACATCGCTGTATCCAGCTCCGATGAACACACTCAACCTGCGGGCGATTTCCACAATGGCTGAGCATTTTGGCCTGCCTATCGGTTATTCAGATCACAGCCTTGGTGACCAGGCTGCGGTTGCAGCCGTTGCACTGGGAGCTTGCGTTATCGAAAAGCATTTCACCCTCGACCGGAGCTTCCCGGGGCCGGACCATGCCGCCTCTCTGGAGCCTCGTGAACTGGCAGAGATGATCGTAAAACTGCGCGATATTTCTGCTGCCCTGGGGGATGGAGAGAAGCGCCCGGCAAGCGGGGAGGTTGATGTCGCACGCCTCGTTCGGCGAAGCTGGCATGCCGCACGGGATTTGAGTGCGGGCCATGTGATCAGCGCTGGGGATGTTGTCCTCAAGCGCCCGGCGCACGGGCTTCCTCCGGTCGCTTCACCCGTCGACCGTACGCTGGCTCGCGCACTTCAGGCCGATGTTGCAATCACAACGCGTGATCTAGCCGATTAGCAGTGATGGTTGTTGTGTTGTCAGTCTCATCCGGAAGGTCGGATGTAAATATTCTTGGACCCGTATGGGCAGCTTTGACGGATTGTCCCCAGATTGAATTGCATATTTTTCTAACAGGGATGCATTGCGCCGAGAATGCGGCTCCGATCGAGATACTGCCGAAGCGCGCTCAGGTGAAGCTTGGTGGTGCCGATCTTGGCGGGGGCGAAGCGGCTGATGCGGCAGCTGCAATGGGTGCCATTACCCGGGACTGTGGCCGTATTTGCGACGAAGTGCGGCCTGATGTGATGCTGATAATCGGCGATAGGCTGGATATGTTGCCGGCAGCAGTGGCCAGTCTTCCTTACAACATTCCGCTTATTCATTTGCACGGCGGAGAAATCACCGAGGGCGCCATTGATGATCGCGTCCGGCATGCCTTGAGCAAGCTTTCACACATTCACTGCGTTGCCTCTCAAGGGGCCCGCGCGAGGTTGGTTGCCATGGGTGAGGTAAAAGAGCGGATACATGTAACGGGTGCGCCTGGGCTGGATACATTGGCTGCCACGCCGTTGCTTACATTCGAAGAGATCACGAGTTCTCTCGATCTTCCCGCTGATGAACCCTATCGTCTTGTCACCATTCATCCCGAGACCAATTCGGAAAATCCGCTTGCACCATGTGACACTGTGTTGGCTGCATTGGATTCATGTCCCGGGCCAACACTCTTCACCGCTCCTAACAGTGACCCGGGCGGTGCTGAAATAAAGAAGCGTGTAATTAAATTTGTTGATGACCGGAAATGGGCGCGGTTTCACGACACGCTGGGTAGTAGCCTCTATCCCAGCGCTCTGCGGCATGCGGCACTCGTTCTTGGAAATTCTTCCAGCGGGATTATTGAGGCAGGGCTTTTTGGTTTACCGGTCATCAACATCGGCACCCGTCAGGTAGGCCGGGAAAGTGGTGCGAATGTCATCGATGTTCCCAATGACGCCGGTGCTGTCACTGCAGCACTCAAGAAATTGGGGAGAAACCCTCAGCGATTTCCTCAGGAAACACTATATGGCTCCGGAAATTCTGCTCAACATCTCGCCGAGATTGTAGCGAATCTACCTGACCGCAGGACATTGTTGCGCAAGCGCCTGGAGCTGTCATCTTGACCGTTAAACTGCGTGCATTTGTTGTGGGGCTGGGACAGGTCGCATGGCGGTTTGATGAAGAACCAGGGCGTGAAACTATCTGGACTCATGTCGGCGCATATAAGGCGCTATCCGACCGCTATGAGATTTGCGGTGCATATGATCCGCAAGCGGAAGCACGAAATGCGTTTACCTCACGACATCCCGAAGTGCCAGTCGGTGATGATTTTGCCGCGCTTTTGGCTGGCAGCAAGATTGAGGTTATCAGTATTTGCACTCCTGCGGAGAGCCATGATGCGGCGCTTGGCGCTGCTCTTGATCTTGCTGTGCCCCCAAAGGTTGTCTGGTGCGAAAAACCCTTGTCGGCATCACTTGCCCGGGGGCAGGAGATGGTTAGCGCTTGCGAAGCCGCCGGCACGCAATTGACTGTGTCGCACACACGGCGCTGGTCACCACTCTGGCGGAGGTTCAAGGAGCGACTCGATAGTGGAGAGTTGGGCACGTTGCGGTCGCTTCGTATTGCCATGCCGAATCGGCTTTGGAGTATCGGGTCCCACGCCATCGATTTGCTGTTGTGGCTTGGCGGTGATGTTTCCGCTATTGAGGCACTTGCGCTTCCCGGGTTGGAGGAAGAGGGTGAGCCAGCAGTGAGTGCGATATTGGCCTTTACGTCAGGTGCTGCCGGATATCTTCAGGTGACGGGCCTCAAGTCAGGTCTGATTGTCGAGGCTGAAGCCATAGGCGACAAGGGACGGCTTGGACTCCTGGAAGATCAAAATAAGATTCTCTTTGAGCCCTTCCAGAGCTGTGCTCGCTTCCAAGGTTACCG
>JAJFHQ010000072.1 GCA_021775525.1 Hyphomicrobiales bacterium | reverse complement strand
CAAGGACGGATTAACGACCTGTGAACCGGACAAGCTGGACCGACAGGCCAAAATTCTGGAAGGGGCACAGAACATCAAACTTCGTGCGCTACGCAACCGGGTCAAGCGCGCACGGACGGTCGCTGTCAAATATACAGCAGCTAAACAATCCTTTCTGGCAGGCGATATGGCGCGATCTGAAAGCTTGTTCCGCCAGGCTCTGGGGCATGCACGGGGCAAGGGAGGTTTGACTTGCGAGAATATAGAGGGTCGCATTGGCAGGAACATCGACCGTATCAACAAGCTTCAGGATTTTGAAAAAGCGACAACAGCTGCGCTCGACACTTGCAACTTGACCCATGTCTCGAGCCTCAAGAAGGAGTTGAAAGGGAGCACTAACCCATTCCTCGACAAGGTCTATGACCGGCTCATCAGAACACAAAAAAAATGCGAGGACGACGCACCCCTAGCTGCCGGCCTTGCCCTCAAGCTCCCCAGGCTCACTGGCAAGTGGAAGACCAACCATGGCGTTGCCACATTGAAACAGAGAGTGGACCATGTAGAAGGAACGATCCTGTACAATAATGGCAATTCCGGAGAATTCAGTGGTTCGCTGAAACCACATGTCTCGGGGAAATATTATGTCCTGGGTTACAACTGGAAGAATGATGCGGATTTTGGTACCGGCACAATGAATATACCACCCGGTAACCAGGGCACCGTGAAAGGGTATTGGGTAGACCAGACTGGTACCCGCGGCAAATGGGTCTGGACCAAGGCTAGGTAACCGCCATATGTCCGCTATTGGCACAAAGCAGACATTCCAGCCTACCCCGGTTTATGTCCGCTTTTGGGGGTAAAGCGGACATTGTGTGCCACTACTTTTTATGTCGGAGTTTAGGTGGAATACCAAAACCCTAGGCTATAGAATTAGATTTTGTGGATTGGGGCCAAGTTATTCGAGTTCGGTAAAGGGTGTTGCGTGCCCCTGCAACTACCTTAGATCGAATGCTCAGACGGCCCGACGAATTGTAGGTTCTTGAACAAATCCTGCCCCCGCAACCATCGTTATTTGCTCCGCATGAGCCTGGCCATCATGGCCGGGTTTTTTGCTTTTTTGGCAAAGACTTAGAATGCCCGCAAGCTGGCCTGCGAGATCGATGCTCAGTTTGCCACGCTCCAGGGCAAGGCGCACCTCTTCGATCATGGAGCGGATAACCTCGAAGGCTTCAACCTTGGTTTCGAGATCTTGGAGCAGGGTGGTCAAGGCGGCGACCTTTCGGCGGTACAGTTTTGCCATATTGGCACTAAGCAAACATGCCAGCTCATGTAAGTTTATGTCTGCTATTGGGGGCAAAGCGGACATTCTCTAAATGGAAATTAACAAATTCCAAGAGCCACAAATTAAGTTCAATCACATTGCTTGTTTTCTGGATTCTCAATAACAGGAACATCTCACCCGATATGGCAACGGTCAAAGACGGGATTTTTGGTCGGCACCTGATCGCGATTCTTTTTGAGTCATTCGTCGGTTGATCCAGTCGGTGGCCAAGCCACATTGAATCACCTCATTTGTGCCCGTTGTCGGTCAAATTGCTGTCACGACTCACGGGTAATATTTCCACCGTGCAGATGAGGGAGGTGCAGAGACGATAGACTGACGATGAGTATTTATGAGGGAGTCATCATGGTCACTATCGCGCTGTATTTTGCGGACAAGACGCCGGGTTTACCCGGAAAAATAACAATCCACGGCGTCGAATTGCAGGACTGACAAATGGTCTGGCAGGAATGAGTTCGCAGGCAGTGAACACCGATCCGACTTCGCCTCTCGTCTCCACAAGCTAGACACCAGGTCCGCCGGTTCATGTCGGCGGCGAATTGATAGAATTCTGACTTGATGACGTCATGTCGTGAGGCGCTCTTATGCGCCTGTCGCGAAAGGGTTCCCGCTTGCTTGATAGCGGTCATGGAAAAATCTGTCAGGCGCCTGGGTTGCAAATGGGACAGGAATCAGAGGCAAGAAAACGGGGGTGATTAAGTGAAGTTGTTGGTTAGCACTCTGTTTGTGACTTGTTTGGTCGTCCTCGGGACCGGTGTCGTGCATGATTATCGTTTGCTGCCACTGTTTGGCAGTGTTCAGGCCGGAGTTCAGTCTACACAGGTTTCAGGTCACCCCCCTCTCGCCGGCAGTTCGAAGCAGATTGCAGGGCGCCTTCAAGAGTACCTGGCGGGACCAGCGCCAAAGACATCCAGAAGCGCGGTCCGGCTGGCGCGTACGGTGACGTCTGCCAATTCGGATCAAACAGATGATCTGCTGATCGAAGCAGACAAGGTCCTCGGTACGGGAGGACAGAGGTCTCAGCCGGGTCGTGCACCTGTTAAGCCTGAAATACCGACACCTTCTAATGAGAAGGCTGGAGATAAGAAGGCAGACGAAACCGGTCAGGAAAATTCTCTTTCTGCCGACGAGCAGCATCTGCAGCTGTTTGTCGAAAACCGATACCCGGCAGCTGCGACCTGCGGGATATGTCATCCCAAGCACTATAAAGAGTGGTCTGTTTCCCAGCACGCCTACGCGCAGCTCAGCCCGATTTACCTTTCGCTCAACAACAAGATCAATGAACTGAGTAATGGCTCGAATGGCGACTTCTGCCTGCGCTGCCACAACCCGGTAGGTGCCAATCTCGGAGAGAGCACTTTCGAATCCAACCTCGACCGGCACCCCACGTCACGTGAGGGCATTACCTGCGTTGTGTGTCACCGGATCAACAAGACCTACAACAAGGTCAGTGGTCGTCTCGCTCTTGTTGAGGGCGGTCTTACGGACCCGGTATTCGGCCCGGAGGGCAACAGCGGCGTAAAGCAGGTTCTAGACCAGCCTGAAAAGTTTCGCGTTGTCACCGACCCGAAGGAACCGGGACGCAAGATCCACAACGAAGCCAAGGTATTCGATCCCATCAAGTCGTCGACCTTCTGTGGCAGCTGTCATGACGTGACCCTGTTTAACGGGTTTCGCCTTGAGGAGGCTTTCAGCGAGTACCGCCTGTCACCGGCAGCAGCCAAGGGTGTTACTTGCCAGGACTGTCATATGGGCAAGATCGAGGGCAAAGTTTCGGGCTACCGCAAGGGTCCGGCAGCGGTGGTCGGTGATGTTCCGACCAAGACGCGCAAACTGACCAGCCATCTCTTTTCCGGCCCCGACTATCCGATCATTCATCCGGGCATTTTCCCGCACAATCAAAAGGCGGCGGCGTTCAAGAACATGCGTGAATGGCTGCAATTCAAGCACAAGGAAGGTTGGGGAACGGATAAGTTCGAGACCACGGCACCTGCTGGCTACAAGTTCCCGAAGGCATGGGCCTCGATCGATGACCGATATGATGCGCGCGAAATTCTCAATGAACAGTTCGAACTGCTTGAGTTCGCCAAGAGGAAGCGGCTGGAGGTTCTGCGCAACGGATTTATTCTCAGCGATATTGTTGTAGATCGGGCCGACGAGCGAGGGGTCGCGTTTCGTGTTCGTGTCCGCAACGGTACGGATGGTCATAATGTACCGACCGGTTTCACTGGCGAGCGTCTGGTATGGCTTGATGTGACGGTCAAAGATCGTGAGGGCACGGTCGTCTTCCGATCAGGTGACCGGGACCCGAATGGCGATGTCAGGGATGGTCATTCCTCTTACGTCCATGCCGGCAAGATCAAGCTCGATCGCCATCTCTTCAGCCTGCAATCAATCTTCGTGACCCAGAATGGACGCGGCGGTGAGATCGAACATGTCATTCCGATCCCGTTCCCTCAATTTGCTCTGCCGCGCGTGCTGCCATCGACCACATCACTTATATTCACAGGTGAGCCGGCCACCGAACGCAACCACAAAAAAGGCATCGAACCTAACGGTTCACGTTGGGCCAAGTATAAAATCGAGGGTCGTGCTCTCACTGGTAAGGGGCCGTACAAAGCGACAATCCGCCTTATGGCACAGGCCGTGCCCATCAACCTCATCACCGCCATTCAGAGCGTTGGCTTTGATTTCAACATGACGCCGGCACAGGTTGGCAGGGAGTTGATTGCCGGTACCCAGTTGCTTTGGGAGAGAGAAGTCAAACTGACTGCGCGTGGATCAAAAAAGGCATCTGCACCTTCCCTGTTGGCACCAGCCAGTTCGATAAATCCGAATCCTCGTCTTCCGTGGGCAAAGCCGAAAAGCAGGCCATGGTCCTTGGGTAATGAACGGTGAAACCCGAAACAAACACTCCGAAAAGAGACCGAGAAGGAGCATGCAACATCAATGAAGGATGTCTCTCATTGCAAAAGAATTTTGCGAAGCACACCCGTTGTATTGATCGTTCTGATCCTCAGGTTGCTGGATATAACTTCATCCACGGCGGCGGAGAGGAGCATGAAAATGTATCCGCAGACTGTGGCGCCTGGAAACAAGGGTGACAGGCTGAAACCGCCGACGGTTGAGGAAGAGAAGCATGCGGACAAGAAATGGTATAGCGCTTTCTGGCCGTTGGGTGAGAAGTCCGAAGTTGCGACACTGAAAGACGAATATGTTCCGTTCAAAACCGAGAAATCCGATGAAGAAACAGGCCGTCTTCCGTCACGACCGTCGCTTCTGGTTGAGTTAGGCAACGGCTTTCTCGATACCGGCAATCTGCATCCCGGGTTTGAAGTTCCCTTCATTGGCGCCGTCTGGCAGCCACGACTATGGGCGTATTTGATCAACCGTACCGCGATACAGACATTCGAGGATGGAAGATCGGGCAATCAGCGCGAATCTGAAATCGCCAATCGGTTGGACTTTTTTGCAAATCTGCAATTGACCGGGACTGAAAAAATCCTGCTGGGGATACGCGGAACTGACAATAACCGGCCTGACCGGTTCTCGCGCTACACATTCGATGGTGCAAGCAAGGGTTTCAATGATGAGTTCGATTTCAATATCGAGACCCTGTTCTTCGAAGGTGACCTGGGCAGCCTTTTTCCGGTTCTGGACAAGAAGGGTGTCCTGCCGATCGATCTGGGGTTCACGGTTGGGCGTCAACCTGTCGTGTTTCAGGAAGGTATCCTGATCAATGACACGATCGATGCGGTCGGCTTGATCCGAAACAACATCCCGTTTCCAGGTACATCGAACCTGCGTGTGTCAGGAATGTGGGGCTGGAACCGCCTTGATCGCAACGATTTCGACACTCGCTCCAGTGACGAGAATATGTTTGGGCTGTTCGTCGCTGCCGACACACAGCTCAGCACCTTCAACTACGACCTCATTTACGTTGACGATTCAGAGAACGGAGACGGCCTCTATTTCGGTGTCTCGGCGATCCAGCGCCTGCCCGCATTTGGCGGCATAAGCACGGCCTTTCGGGTCAACACGTCCATTGCCCTGGATGACGAAATTCCCGGCAATGTGATTGGCAATGGCACCCTGCTCACATCCGAGATATCGAAGACCGTGAAGGGTTCAGACGATATCGTCTATTTCAACACTTTCCTGGGTCTGGGTAATTTCACGCAAGCCGGCCGGGAGGCCATTGTCGGTGGCCCCCTGGCCAATACCGGCATCCTGTTCGCTTCTCCCAACCTCAGCACATACAGCGCTGAGCTTGACCCTTTCACATCCGACAGTGTTGTGGGAGGAGCAATCGGCTATCAGGCCTTTTGGGACAATAAGCGCCGCAACCTGATCCTCGAACTTGCAGGACGCCACGATCTCAGCGGTGACGGTTTCGACAGCCTTGCCCTCGGGTTTCAGTTGCAGCAGGCGGTTGGCAGGCACGTTCAGCTGCAGTTCGAGAGTTTCTACGCTTTCAATGAAGGCCGGGATGATGGCTTTGGTGCGCGGGCAGAGATTCAGTTCGTCTATTGAGGCCCGAGTGAAGGATCTCTACCCACGGAAGGTGATCATGAAGGTGCGCAAATGCAGTCGATGACATTCACAGATCTGGTCGGAATGATGATTGTGGGCGCGGCAACCATGCGGGCGGCCTTTGGTTTGATTTCAATTGCCGGCCGGAGATATCAATTCCACAAGCAAGAGAAGGAATATATTGCACAATTTCAGAATATGACGAGCCCCCTGTTCAAGACATGTGATGAGAAACAAGCGGGAGCTGAACTTCTTTGGAGAGGCAAGAGGAAGTTCCGGCTCGCCGAGCGGGTCGATGAGAATCAAAATGGTGACATTTGCTCGTTCTATCTGATGCCCAACGACGGCAGACCCATTCCGCCTTTTTGCGCTGGCCAGCATCTCACATTCGATGTGCCTGTCCCGGGTGACACCGAGCCAATAACGCGATGCTATTCTCTCTCGGGCAGTCCCACGGAGAAGGACAGCTACTGCGTTACGGTCAAACGAATTGGCGCACCTCAGGATGCTCCTCCGGGAACGCCACCGGGACAATCGTCGAACTATTTTCATGATCATCTGGAACAGGGCAGCGTTATCGAGGCATATGCACCAGCAGGTTCATTCTGTCTTAAGGACAATTCCGAAACGCCGATAATTTTAATTGCTGGCGGCGTCGGCCTGACACCGCTTGTCAGCATGCTGAAGTGGCTTGATGCCACGAAATCAACCCGCGAGATCTGGTTTTTCTACGGTGTTCGAAATCGCGCGGAACACGCCATGTACGACTATCTCCATAGCATAGCCCTGGAGACGCCAAACCTGCACATGGTCGTTGCCTACAGCCAACCGACCAGCACGTGCCGGAAGAATATCGACTATCACATCGAGGGTCATCTCAGCGCTGCATTGCTCCAGCCGATACTAAAAGCCCGAGACTGCGAGATCTATTTGTGCGGCCCCGCGTCAATGATGAGCGCACTTACGGCCGGTCTTGAGGGTTTGGGTGTTGCCCGAGAAAATATCAGATACGAAGCCTTCGGCCCGATCTCCCAAACTGCGGTTGCAAGAAATATGGAGCAATACTCCGGAGAGCCGGCAAAATCGGTGAATGTAGAATTTTCCCGCTCGGGAAAGACTTTAAAATGGTCGCCTGAGGACGGCTCACTACTTGAACTCGCCCTGGATAATGGCATCAAGGCGCGATGTGGCTGCCGCCAGGGTATTTGTGGCACCTGCGTAACAGCGATTAAACATGGCGATGTGGAATATGAACGCCGGCCTGATAAGAAACCCGCTTTGGGGATGTGCCTGCCATGCATTGCTCGTCCCCAGGGTGATCTGGTTCTGGACATGTGAACGAACCAGGCCTTGTCATCTTATTTCTCGGGTATCTTGGTTTTCGTTATCGGCGTGGTGATCTCATTCACATGATATTTATGGCAGAGAAGACAGTCCTGTCGCGCCTTTCTTTGACCGTGGCACGATGCACATATTTCTTTCTTCACCGGTTTGAAGTTCGACACGAAATTGTAAGGGTCATGTCCTTTGTATGTTTCCAGATACCCTTTTGCTCCGCTCATGTCGTGACAGGTAAGACAGCCCTTATCCTTGACGAGACCCAGATGAGGTTCGTGGCTGAATGAGGTGAACGGGCTTTCCCTTGTGGCGTAAGACGAGGGCATCCATTTCATGATGCGCTTGTTATCACGTGCGGCTTCAACGCTGTGGCACTTCGTACATTGTCCTTGTGCATCTTTACCTGTCAGTTCCTTGAATGCTGATGCAGCGAGGTTTCCGTCAGCTTCGCTGAAGAGTTCTGCGGTAAAGTCAAGCCAGGCCCGCAAGAACCGGTCGGCGTGACCAGCTGGTCTGTACAAGATGGAATGATCCTTCCTGTACCAACCGCCGAGTTCGGCCCAACTTTCAGCATCGACCTCCTGCAAAGCCGGTTCCCGTTCCTTCTCATCACCGGCCTTCCTGTCGACAAAGGTTTCGGTGTCAGACCCAATCTTTTCTGTCTGTCTTTCCGCATCATCCGACGCCTGTTCATCAGGCGAATCCTCGGGTGATCTGTTGCCTTTGATCAGGTGTCCGAACGGATCGATCCGCCAACTCTTGGCCTTCTTGGATGCCGCACGCTCAACAGGGTCTTTTTTTGCCGCCTGTTTCTTGGATGAAGTATCTAGTTTTTGATCGGAGTTGGTGGCCTTGTTGGATGCAGAATTACCGGGTTTTGCGGAGTTTGAATTCGGAGTTGAAACCAGCGAGCTGGTCAGCTTTTTATCGCTCCGTCGTCCGATCTCATCGGCAAGGCCTGGCAGCCATTCTCGTTGGGCGCCAAACAGCACGTCGCGCGGCAGCCTGGCGATTAGCTGTGCGATTAATCGCTGGTCGATACGATTGCGGGTCGCATGCATCAGCGGCTTCAATATTTCTGCAGGTGCCGATGTTGCCAGGGCGTGAAGGAGGCGTTTCACCTCCCATGCCAGCTTCTCCACCTGTGCGATTTGAACTGGCGTCGCTTCTGTCAGATCAAGCAAGTCGAGCTCGTGTATGGCTTCCAGTATTTTTCGGCGTTCTTCATCCCGTCCGATCAGGAGTTTCATGAGTGGGCTTAACTCACCTTCGGCCTCTTCGGGCCAAGTTCCAATCTGAACATTTTTTTGCTTGAGAGTATCAACGTCCAGCCCAGGCAGTGTGAGCAGAGCTATCCCTTTCGGACCTGTCGCCCGCTCGGTACCAATGATCTGATCCAGATGGCAGGAGGAGCAAATCTGTGCAAACGGTTTAACTTTCATGTGCCCGGTTCCCGGATTGACGGCATGGCAATCGGTACAGGAGCTTGGGGCCGCGGCCGAATTTGTTTTCTTCGCCCGCCATTCGGGGAAATGTTTCTTGAAGTGACCGGAATGATCGAAATTTATTCTCGTCCGTCGCCTGAATGGGTAGTTGTCAAATTTCGGATGATCGCTGTGGAAATTGTTGAACTGCACTCTGTGACATGTGTGGCATTGCGCATCGGCCATTTCTTTCAGCTCGAAATCCTCACCCTGATGCTCCTTGTGACAAGTTGCGCAAAACACACCCTCTTGAAATGTGCTCTCAACGGGAAATACGGCATTACGAATGCGGGATTTGATCGGCAGTAGTTTTTTCACTGGCGATGAATCAAGCCGGCGTACATAGCCGTCAAGTTTCGCCAGTTCGAGACTATGCGGGTTGAGGGCCGCAACTCCCATTTTATGGCATTTCAGACAGGACGAGCTGTCCTTGCGCGGACTGGCTGTTGCGACAATCGTATGCAACCAGCCGAACTTTCCATTCGGGACATTGGAATGGCAATCCGAACACTGTTCCAGCGTGCTGTGTGCCGTTGTCATCGGACCGGGCATGAAAAGCCTGGTATCTGCGGCATAGCCGATAACCAGCATAAGAACGCCGATCGAGAATATGGCAACCCACCAAGAGATGGTTTCACGCTTCGGGCGCATAATTTTATTCTGTCGACGCGCGAAGCGGTGCAAACTCATATACCGCAGGAGCTTCATGTCACTGAACGCCCGATGAGTAGGCGTAGACGATTGCCACATGAAGAATCGAAAGCACAACCAGGCAATAGGTTGCCGGCACATGCACGAATGACCATGACTGCAGCAGTCCCTGAAAAGCGTATTGATGATCGAGGTCGTATTTGGCAACGACAAGTGTTTTGATTGAACTCAGAAGCTTTCCGCCCTTTGCATCGGCATATCGCTCCAGGTCATCGAGTTCGTTGCATATCCGATCAAGTGGGCGCCGCGAGCCGCGCAAATGGGCTCTCATATTTTGCGGTTTTCTGAAAAAATTTCGCAACCGGTGCACATAGAATTCAGAAATTTCCGGCGAACCGGTTTGGGTTACCGACTCCAGAACGAGGGCATTGATTTCACGCGAAAGCTTTTGACGTGCTGCAGGGATTTGCTCGAATGTTATTTGCTCATAGCCTTGCTCCTGGAGTTTGGCGGGAATTGAAGCGGACAGGTACAGCCCAACAAGCCCACTGACTACAACAACCACGAACAGCGTCCATAACGTCCACTCAAACAGGCTTTCCGGCAGAGAAAAACTGGTATGAAAAAGGAAGGCGGCAATGACGAAGTAACCTGCATAGACATGGACCTTCAACCAGCTTGCAGCTTTGCCAAGTGGGCTTGCCGGTAGCTTCTTCCTGATGTGGAACAGCAGTTGCGCGCACATGCCACCACACAGCACCCAGCCGTCGAGGACTCTCGGGTCGCGCAGTGCCGTCCCGTAGAATCCGGTCAGCCAATACAGAGCTATCACTGCAATCAATGTGACTGCCGTGTTACGAAGAATGCTGGGCATGTTGACTATATGCGTTCCTGCCGGTCCGAAATCACGTTCAATTCCCGAATGTCTATGCGCATCAGTGCGTCATGCGGGCATGCCCGCTGGCAGGCGGGACCGCTGCTTTGTCCAGCGCAGAGATCACATTTGCTGGCCTTAAGGTGGTTGGCACCATCCTCATCTATCAGGAATGCGCCATCAGCATTTCTGACCTCCCTCATATGAATGTTGTCATATGGGCAGGCACTCGAGCAGGTTGCACATCCGATACACATGTTGTCGTCAATCACGATGGAACCGCTACCGGCATCGCGATGGATCGCTCCTGTCGGGCAATCGATGAGACAGACAGGGTCTGCACAATGCATGCAGGCAGTGGCTACCATAAGATTGGCATGGGTCGGTCCGCGCCTTTCAAACCTGGGGATGCCGTCGTGGGTTGCTGCGCACGCGCGCACGCAGTCATCACAACCAACGCATCGCGTGGTGTCGATAACCATGGCCTTGGTCGCATTGATAAAACGTTTGTCGACAATGAAGTCACGCATCGACTGGTCAGCATGAAGGCTTCGCACGGAAGCGTGTGCCTCAGGGTTGGCTTCAGGTTGCGAGTCCAACCGCATGTACTTTTCGACAATATTCTCGGGTATCCGGACCACGTCGCAATAGCCAATTGCCCGCAATCCTTGCCGGGCATGAGGAAGGCCGCTCGCTCGCAAGCCCTCGTTGATCTCGGCGATCCCGAACATGTCACTCCGCTCCAGGAACCCGACTGTTCGCTCGCGGTCATGAATCCTCTCGGTTACGCGTGCAAACCCTGAGCGAATGAGAAACAGATCTTCCAGATAATGACCCTGTTCGACGATGACGGGTTCCTGCTCCATCGTCCGGGCGCTGTCCCGTCCGGAGGCGCTCTCGCGTTGATAGCGATGGGTCCAATCAAAACTGCCGTGCCTCTCGAAGGAACAGTGTTTCGCAATCGATGCGAGCGTTTCCTGATCGGATTGGGAAAACAACGTGCTCTCCATCAGAGCAAGATCGATGCTGCGAATGCGATATATAGACTCGACACGATGACGGAATGCATCCGACCAGTGGAGCAGCTCACGAGCGCCCGGCCACGTCATTTCCAGCAAAACCGTCCCGTCTACATGCGCGACAGCTGTGCCGCTGCTGGGCGTGCGCGTCATGGCTTCCAACTCGCCGAACATATCGTATCGTTCAAGGAGAACTGGTTCGGGTTGGGTGACCGCGTGTTTTCCGCGCAACAATGAGCGAAACCGCGAGTGCTTATTTGCCCTCACGCCCTGTCCTGCAGCACGTCCTGTTCCGGCCAAAGCCTCCATCCGGATGCCACCGTTCAGCACGACAAATATTGAGGTCTGGTAACTGCCCTCGCGATAAACGAAATCGCCGCGCGCAAGCTGCCTGATTGTGCAGTCATTTGCGATGATGCCTTCAAGCGGTAGATCGTCTGGAAAATCGTCCGGGTTGATGTCACGGAAAATCCGGGACGACAAAATCAGGGCCACCAGATCCGCAGGAATGCGTCCGCGACCCAGGGTTTCATCCCAGCGTTGTGGTCGTTTGGCAAGTTGTACTTGCGCCAATCGCTTCTCCCCCTGCGATTATCCTGCCCGGTGACAGCGCCAATCCGCGGTTCCCCCATTGGAAACCTGACCGCACTTCGCCAACGCCCCAACCGTGCCCAGCACATGATGAGTCTAGCTATCGGTATGGTGATTATGGGGCGCGAAAGCGCGACGGAAGGGGCCTTTATTTGGCGAAAATGTGCCGGTCACACCTTTGGGAGTTTCATCCCTGCTAAACAGCTTATTTGGCCGGTTTGCCTTTGTATTTTTCCTCACCCGGGATCATCTGATCGACCACACTGAACGTGCTACCGTCATATTTTTCGATCAGCGCAAGCGCTTCGACTGCGATCCGGTCGGCGGCGGTCGAGAGGGCTGCTTGATTGTTCAGTTTCAGACCCGCTGAATAACCCAGCTCAGCAATCGCAGCGATTTCGCTCGCTTCGGGTATTAAGCCCCCGAGCGCTTTTATCTTCTTGCGTGCAGTATCGGCACGGCGCGCCATCCTGAACGCATATTCCTTGTTCTTTGTTGCCACGCCGACAGCACGTAAAGCCGTTTCGAGCTCAACAGCCAAACCGGCAATATACAGAACGCGCTTCCTGCCCGGGCCGGCTTTGGTATTCTTTTTGCCCTTCGAATACCAAAGATTGTGGCGCACCTCCCCTTGCGACCAGGAGACCAGCTCGAATGGGCTGCCTGCGGGATGGCCACCAATATTAACGAGCTTCTCCTGGGGCACGACGTGGCAGCCATAACAATTCTTCGCCAATTTGTAGATCGCTGCAGGCCGGATCATGCCCAGTTTATCAGCCTTTTTCCATCGAAGTGCGGCATCGGCTTTCGACTCCGTTTTCTCAGTCTTCCCCGAGAATTCACTGTGCAGTTTCTCCCAGTCCTTGCCTGCGGAGTGACAGGATTCACATGATATCCCGGTGATGGGTTTTTTCTTCTTTCCGACAGCCTGGGTCGTAAAATGACAGGTCAGACAAAGGCTCTCGGACTTGATTCGCCTGATCTTCATCTTGTCGGCAATCTCGCGCGCTTCCTTGCTGCGCGGCATCTTTTTAAAGGTCGAGAAATGATGGGTTTTTTTCCAGACCTCGGCCTCTTCCTTGTGGCACTCGGCGCATGCGTTTGGGCCCAGGATCTTTTTGAGGTCCGGCGCGCTTTGGGGTGATTGAGAAAAGGCCGGCACACCTGCAGCGCCAAGCCAGAAAACAGATGAGAACATGACGTGTTTGAAAATCTGGAACCGCGTACGGTCACGGCATATGTCCATGATTTGCAGTCCCAACTCTTGCACTCACTAAAGACTGGAGATCATCAATATTTCAGTTCTCAGCAGAGGTTCATCAGCCTGCTATTGACCTATGCATGACTCGATAAACCTACCCGAGGATTGTGGCCTCAAGCTGACTCAAAAAAGACAGTGGTCTGCTATTGAGTGCTCGACACTTATGCCTCTGGGGTGATGAGGTTTGCTCCCCGACACCGAGCCAATGCCTCAACTTCAAGCTCAGATCAGACTCGATCCTGGAGTTGCAGAAGCAGTCCTGCGGAGGTGCCAAATTATCAATATGTGAACTTTGCTAACTACGTCTGCTATTGGCACCTAGAGGACATTCTTTCCTAGACCGTGTTATGTCCGCTTTCGGGTGTATAGCGGACATCGGACTGGCCGTTATCGTGGTCTAGAGGTGTGCATAGTCGAGGTGCAAACAACGCTGGTGGCGAGCCCCCGTAACCAGCTTTGTAGTGCTTCGCGATTCCTTGCAACGTGGGTTTTTAAAAGGCCAGTCGCTCACGACCAATTTCAAATGATCCAGAGATGAACTCATGCAGCCCGTCTTCAATGTTTGAGAGTGAGAGAACCCGTTCTGCCGTTGCGATGGCGCCAACGAAGCCCTGAGTGTGCCAGTGACCAGGCGGCGGCAATTTCGGCAAAACATCTGCATTTAAGTGGGGCCAGGGATTGATATAGAAATAGGGCTGGAGGTAGCTTTCATCGCCAGGCGACATCCCAACACCCACACCGCGCGCTTCCTCGAAATCCCCTGACTCCAGGCTGACATAAGTCGCAATATCAAAATGATGT
>JAJFHQ010000071.1 GCA_021775525.1 Hyphomicrobiales bacterium | reverse complement strand
GCAAAATGTTCCATGGCTTACGCTTCTCCTTCTGATGCTTGAGGCTGTAAACACAGACCTCGTTTCACCATCAGCCTGAAGCGCAGCACCCCAAATCTTCAGCTATCCACAGAAACGCCGGCCGATTACCCCATCTATTGGGGGTAAAGCTGACATTCTGAGGGTGCGTGATTTATGTCTGCTTATGACCCAAAGCGGACATTCAAGCCCGCCAAATTATATTTATGCGGAAAATCCTGCTAGGCTCATCCCCTATCGCGGTTCGGGACATTCTCATTCCCCCATTAATCAGTGCCTCTCAATGAGGCGACCCTCGATAAGAAGCACATGGACGCGGTTGAGGGTGGAAATTGCGGCAATTGCCAGCATGTGCAATTCTCATCCAACCGGCACGCCTATCAGCGCAGGAGTTGACAGCGCCATGCATGGTGGTGGTTTTAAGCTATTGATTGAAGGGGAATTTTGAAATGATGAATTTGCATTTGGCTTTATGGCGAAGCGTCGCTGTAGGTATTGTCATCTCGTTTATGGTCATTTCTACGATCGGAACAGCGAGCGCACAAAGCCCGGAGCAGAAGACAAACAGTGACGTCAGAACGCAGCATACAAACAGCCCAGCCCGACAACATCAGTTGAAGATGTGCGAAAAATGTAACACGGAGTATAACGTCTGTGAGGGTCGCGCCGCGAGTGCGGGAGGGGGCGGGGAAGCCGCTGCTAATAAGTGTGGCGAGACTTTAACCATTTGTGTGACCAGGTACGTATGTTAAGAGTAAAGGGAGGCTGGAGGTGACGCTGGTGCTGTGAAAAATAAGATCCTCTAAGGTACTAATCACCCGGGGGGTGCGTAAAGGGGCACGCACATAGTAGGCATTCGCGTTTGCACCAGAGATACTAAACCACTCGTCTTCCATCGCACCCAACGCCTGACATACATCTCAAGCGGAGAGACGGCTGAAAACGTCCTCCGCTCCTGCTCATAAAGCCGAGATGCTTTCTCGATAAAGTTTTCAAATGTCTTCTTGGCGACCGTCAGTCCCTTGGCTAAGAAGTGGTAGCCAAGGAAGTCGAAGCCGCGTTCGATCCTGCCAATGAAGGTCTTGTCGGGGTGCTTTTCCAAAGGGAGCAGCCCATGCCACTGTCACACCACGCAGAAAACCATCTGGGGGATTTCAGCTTCTACATAATTTTTGTTTTCGAGGGGAACGGTGAAACAGAAAATAAAAAACGCAATGATTTTGTTAAAGGCTTGTTGGCGGGTATTGATGCTCGACAAGGAGCTTCTGGTATTTCCGATATTGTCCATAATAGTTTTGGGCCTGTTGGCAGGTAGCTTTCTGTGGCCACTTTATGAAAGCGGTGCCTTAATCTCATTCCTTGAAAATATGAGTGACGAGGCAGAAGGTGAGGGCAACAGCGAATATTGGATGATGGCCATAAGCTTCGTTGCCTATTTCGTCTCCTTCTTTGTGATGATTTTCTTTAATGCGGCGTTGATTGCCTGCGTCAAAATTCGCTTTGCCGGTGGCGACCCGGTGCTGATGGATGGATTTAGAGCCAGCATGGCGAGGCTGCCGCAAATTACTGCCTGGGCATTTGTCTCTGCGCTCGTTGGGTTTATTTTAAACCAGCTTAAAAACAAGGAAGGCGAGTCACCAGGATTTATTGTCGGCTTGCTTGGTGCGGGTTGGGCGATTGCAGTTTATTTCGTCGTGCCGGTTTTGGTTTCTGAAAAAGTCGGCCCCATAGATGCGGTAAAACGCTCGGTATCAATTATCAAGAAAACTTGGGGTGAAGCGCTTGTTGCCGAAGTTGGCCTGGGAATTCTTTACGGCATTGCAACGTTCGTGGGTTTTGCCTTCTTCATGGCTGGTCTGATCTTTTTTGGTGAAGTTACTGAATCGCCTGAAATCGCCCTATCTATTTGGACGGTTGGCGCAATATATGTCCTTCTTGCAGCGCTGATATTTTCCACACTGGGCTCAGTCCTCAAATCTGCTCTTTATGTCTATGCGGTTGAAGGCAAAATCCCGCAACAATTTGACGAAGACATGTTCAAACATGCCTTCAAAAACAAGGACTGACCTTTGTCAGAATGTCCGCTATTGGCACAAAGCAGACATTTTATGCAGTGCGGAATAATGTCCGCTTTTGGGGGCAAAGCGGACATTGTGAGAGAGTGTGCTGAATTTCCGCTTTTGACCCACAAAGCGGACATTGGATACCTAAAACTGTTCGTGCTATAATAAACCCTATGAATTTATTGTTCCGAGTACGGAATATTACTTATTTGCAGAAAGTATCTTATGAGACAATTGAAGCTCATTAGCATCACATTAATTGCATTGCTGCCAGCATTGGTCGGCGCAAAGGCAGACTACGCAAGTGGTGGTCTGAGCGTAGCATCAATTCCATACAGCCCAGTAGCAATGACGCTCTCATATAGCTCCTGGAGACCAATTGACCTTATATGGAAGAAAAAGAAATGTAAATGTGGCAAAAAATGTAGTATATATAATAAAATGCCAGATTTTAAGAGCCAATGCATGGCAGAATGTAAAGCTCAGTGCAACAATAATCAGTAATAATATACTAATTTATGATGACAATAATGATTTTAATTGTATTCCCAAATTATAATGCTGAAGATGTTTACTCCAAACTCAATTGGACATGTTGTATTGAGGTTCCAATTGAGAAACCGACAGCGATAACTCATAGCACCTAGCCCACTTTGCTGTCTGTACGAATTGATGTCCGTTATTTGCACAAAGCAGACCTTGCAGCCTATGCCGAGTGTAGTCTGCTTTCGCGGGGCAAAGCGGATATTGAATGTGCCGTATTCCGCATCAATGACAGCCCCGTCTCAAGATTTCAGATACCGCTCACCCCTTACTTGATTCCGGTTTCAGCGTAAGGCTTCTCCTCGAGAACGCGCTCAAATCCCATCCTCGACAGATCGAGGGTTTTGAACTGTCCATACATCGCCAGCTCGGACAGTGCCCGCCCGACAGCCGGTGCATGCATGATTCCGTGCCCTGAGAAACCGCAAGCCGTGAGGAGATTATCAAGGCCTTTTGAATAAGCGCCGATGATCATATTCCCGTCAAACAGGTTCTGGGCATAATGGCCCGCCCAAGTGCTTTCCAGCTTGATTGTCTCGAACTTCGGCACCATGTTGGCCAGCAGCGGCCAGACGGTCTCTTCAAAATAATTTGCGAAATAGCCCCGGTCGACGTCCCAATTAAAACCGGGCTCAATCTCGAAGCTCGGCCGCCCGCCAGCAAACCCGTCACCCTCGGGCCGGAAGAACGCCCCGCTGTCATCCTTGATGAGGGGCAAGGGTTCAATCTCATGGGCGCAGCGCCAGAAATGCTGCACCCGGCACATCGGCACCACGGGAAGTTTTGCACCCGTCATGGCAGCGATCTCGCCAACCCATGGACCGGCCGTGTTGATAAAAATATTCCCTTCGACTTTCCCGCCCGATTCCAGCATGGCATGGCTCACCGAGGTTCGTGTCGTCTCAAGGCCGACCACACGATCCTTCACAAAGCTGACACCAAGACTGATCGCCTTTTTGCGAAACCCCATCAATGCACCGTGCGGGTCAATCCAGCCATCTTCCGGTGAATGACACGCCAGTGCCACACCGTCTGTTCCAACAGACGGGAAGCGCCCACGCAGAGCCTCCACGTCCAGCAGGTCCGCCGGAACGCCCTCGTCCTGTTGCGTTTTGAAATTCGTGGTGAGCGCATCTACGCCTTCCGCGTTGGTCAGAAACAGGTAGCCCTGGCGGCGAAACTGGATTTCGGCCGGGGTGGCTTCCAATGCCATTACGTCATGAAAACCGGCATAAAAATCCAGGCTGTACTGTGACATGCGGATATTCTCGGGCCGGGACATTAACCGCCGGACACCGCCGGCTCCTGCGGGAGTTGAGGCCCTCGCATAAGTCGGGTCCGGTTCGATTACGGTGATATTACCAGATTTACCGCTTGCCGCCAGAAAGTAGGCTGTGGCGGAACCCATGATCCCGCCTCCGATAATCACGATATTGGATTTCATTTCAAAAGACCCCGCCCCTTGCTTCCCATTTGCGGTGACTGAACAGGCTGCCAAAGCGCAGGTTATACGACGTGACGCATATGCAACGGGAATGCGGGCTAGGCCACCCTGTCTATATCTTTTTCAGAGTCAGCAGGCCCGGCGATTGGCAATGAAATGGTGAAGGTGCTGCCTTCCCCTTTCTGACTCTCAACCGAGAACTTGCCGCCATGCATATCGACCAGCTTGTTTACAAGGTTCAGGCCGATGCCGGTGCCCGCGATGCCAGTCGACGACCTGGCACGGAAAAACCTCTCGCCAATCCTGTGAAGGTCGTCTTCGTCTATTCCCAGGCCATAATCACGCACACTGATAACCACATCCTGATCTTCCGTGCGGGCGCTCACATCAATCTGATACGCTTCGGGTGCATATTTCACCGCGTTCGAAAGCAGGTTGTTCAGAACCTGCTCAAGTGAATCTTCATCAGCCTGAATGGTATCTGGAAGCTCGGCCAGTGTGCATGTGATCGTGTGGCTGCGTGCGATTTCCTGCTGTCGTGCACAGACCTCGTCGATGATGCCCGCGATGTTGCATGGCATGATCTCTACGGAAATCTTCCCTTCTTCCATCCGCGCCGCGGTCAGGGTGCTCTCCATGAGGCGAGTCATGCGCTTAACCGCATCCCTGATCTTCTCAACCCTGTGGCCTGCATCCTCGGATGAGAGCCGGTCCTTTTCCGCCCGGCTTTTAATCCTTTGAGCTGCTGTGTCGATTATGGCGAGGGGCGTACGGAATTCGTGACTCGCCATGGAGACAAACTGGCGTTGCAGTTCGTTCAGCTCTTTTTCCTTTTCAAGCGCTGTTTCGAGTTCCCGCGCCTTGGCTTCGATATCCCTGGTTGCCTCATTCACAAGGTCCTGCAAATGGTCGCGGTGTCTAATGAGCTCCTCTTCCGCCTGCTTGCGTTCGGTAATATCGGCGGCAAAGGTTCCCAGCCCCAATACCTCACCTTCCGGAGACTTGACGGGAAACTTGATCAGCCACCTGTCCCGCTGCTCACCGTCCCGGGGCCGGCTGATGCTGATTTCGCACTCATATGGCTCGCCAGTCTCCAGTACAATTTTCTCGGATGAGGTCATCACTTCCGTGTGTTGTGAATCCACGCACACTTCTTCCCCCTTCCTGCCGGCGGCCTTTTCAAAGCCGTATCCCCACCAGTCCTCATATTGCTTGTTCGCAAACAGGTACCGGCCTTCCGTATCCTTCAGGTTCAGGCAAAAAGGCGAATTGTCGAAAACGGCACGAAACCGCGCTTCGCTTTCCATGAGCGCCGTGTCGGCCTTCATTCGCTCGGTGATGTCTTCATGTGTTGCCACCCATCCACCCTTTGCCATGGGAGTATGGACGATCGACACAAACCGTCCATCCCCAAGCTCGTGTGTCTTGGAGGATTGAAAACGCTCCGTCACAGCTTCAAGACGTTCCTGGATATAGTCTTCACTATCCTCGAACAGATTACTGCTGTTCGAAACGCGGTGTTCGAGAATTTCACGGAAAGTCGTCCCGGGCACCACCATCTCGGGTGACAGTCCGTACATTGTGGCATAGCGTTGGTTACAAACGATAAGGCGCTGCTCACCGTCGAACATGCATAAGCCCTGGGTGATGTTTTCCAGCACCTCCTTCAGATGCCAGTTCTGTGTCTCAATGATTTGATCGGTGAGCTTTTTATCTTTCGCATGTGAGCGAAAGGCCAGCGCCGGCAAACACATTGCAGGCACGATCAGGGCGAAAATGAACATCACTTCGCTGCTGATGCTTCCGGAGAATACGCTCTCCATCAGGCCATAGACAGCGGCTATAATGAAACAGGTTGCCGAGATGATCACCAAACCATGGCGCAAACCCGCGTTTTCCACCCACCCTGACATAACCACAGAACCTCTGGTAATTCAGGGCAGAGAATAAGCGATGGTCCTGCTTAGAGGATTAAGTAAGCGCGGCATTTGAAGACTCGGTAAACAGAGTCTTACCAGCGCGAATACGACTCTGGCTTCCTGACACGGCGCCGTGTCGGCATGACAGTGACGAAACGTTTTTCGTTTTGCATTTTTTGAAAACCTGGACTGGCACCCCCCCCGGGGATCATGCCGCAAGAGATTCTGACTTCTTCATGACCTCACCGGTGGCCAGCTGAAGGGTCATAACGATCCGCGTGCCCTTGGTGCAGCTGGTATCGACCCAGATATCGCCGCCATGGTCAATAACAATATTTTTGCAAACCGCAAGTCCGATGCCCGTGCCCTCGAACTCGTCTTCATTATGCAGCCTGGAGAACATGCCGAACACTTTATCAGCGTGCTTCGGCTCAATACCAATCCCGTTGTCGCTGACCGACATCTCGATCATGTCATTTTCCATGGTCCTCGTGGCAATGGAGATTTCGGACCGGGCTTTGCCCCGAAACTTGATGGAATTACCAATCAGGTTCTGCACAACATGTTCCAAGAGTATCGGGTCACCGCGAACCTTACATTCCTCATCAATAACTATTTGGATCCTGGCGTCGGCGATCTCCTCTCCAAGGGTCTCAATTGCATTTTCAACAATGTTTTTGACAGTTGCATTCTTCCCCTTGATCGAGACATCGGAGTACTTCGCATAATTATGCAGTGAATCGAGCATTAGCCGCATACGGGATGAACCGCGTTCGATCCGCATGAGGATGTCTTTCCCCTCATTGTCAAAGCTGCTCTGATAATCGTCACGCAGAATTCCGACGAAGGATTCAATCCGCTTGAGGGGGGATCTCAGATCATGGGCGACGATGGATGTGAATTTCAGCAGTCCTTCATTGGCAACCTTCAGCTTGGCGTTGGCTTCCTGCGTTGATGTTCTCAAGATAACTTCATTTCGTGCGGCTTCTTCCGCCGTGTCCTTGGCCATGCGCAACTCACCTGTCATGCGTTCGGCAATGGCAAGAGCGCGTCGGCGCTGATGCGAAAGAGATGAAATGGTGAGAAACAGCAGGATGTCGATCAGGATACCGCCAATGGCGATATACATGGGTTGCTGCTTGTCAGCAGTGGAAACAAACCCAGGCCTCGTGTTGAATTCAAGTGTCCAAGGGTGGCCGCCATTGCGCAGGGAAGCCGTGGTTGAAAACAGGCTTTCATCCGTCACAATAAAAGAAGCATCGGCTTTGGCGCTGTCATACATCAACCGTTCAGGAGACTTGATAGCGCCATCATAAATCCTGAAATCGATCTCGGTGTCTCCCTTGCCGAGAATGCCACGTGTCAGATCCTTGATGCGGAAAGGGGAGTAGACAAAACCCCGCAGCGCTGCACGGCGTTCTTCAACTGTGTTGATCGGCAAGCCCTTCTTGTAAACGGGCAGGTACATCAGGAAACCGCGTTGAATGTCGCTTTCTGTTTCCTGCACCAGCGTAACCATGCCCGAGACCGCCGCCTCACCGGTATCCCGCGCCCGTTCCATTGCCTCACGGCGAGTGGGTTCAGAAAACATGTCATACCCGAAAGCGCGCAGATTGCGGTCGCGAAACGGTTCCAGGTAGATGATCGAACTGTAGATCTCTCTCTTGCCCTCGGGGCGAATATCAAAATCTGGAAATCCTTCAGAGCGAATGCGGTTTACGTGCCTGTCCCTGTTGGCGGGACGTACAGATTCCGCGTAACCGTATCCCTGCAATCCCGGCAGATATTTCTCAAGCTGCAGTGCCGCTGCATATTCAGCCCATTCTTCCCGGGTCACGTTCTCCGACGAATTGAATAAACCGACTCCGCCCCACAGGGCAGCTTCCTGCTCTTGCATACGCTTGCCGATGGCGGTCCGGATGTCCTGTGTTTTGAACGTAAAGCGGGACTTGGATACCTGCTCCACGGATTCATTGGAGATATGCCACGCTGCAATGGTTATGAGTGCTGACAGTCCCAGGATGACCCAGGCCAGTGCTGAACCGTGCATGTTGGCAAAAGACCACCGCGACTCCTTCAACTTTTCAGAAGTCCTTGGCTCTATATGTCCAACACTCGCTTCCGTACTCATGGATCATCTCCCACAGTTACGGGATACCCCGCGGATACGTGTCTGGGTTTTTTCATCGCCCGATGCTGCTACGGGCAACCGGACTGACTGGACCAACCTCCTGCAACAACGAGCTCGGGGAGAAACCGGTTTACTGGATAAGTTTTTTCTTGATCCTGGGGATGTTTTCTACCGCAGCAAAGAATTCATCCGCAGCGAACGGCTTGACGAGGTAGCCGTCACCTCCGAGATCAAAAGATTCAAACATGTCAGCCTCGTCATCAGACGCAGACAGCATAACGACCGGAATATCCTTGTAATCGGGATGTGCACGAATTCGCTTCAGCGTCTCGAAACCATTGATACGGGGCATGTTGATATCAAGGAGGATGAGAAAGCTGGACTTCTCAATGCCCGCCTCGATCAGCTCCGCCAGCGTTTCCAGTAGCTTTTCCGGTTTTTTCTCGGATATGAAACGGTTGATGATGCCGTCTTTGCGGACTTGACGGCGCGTCAGAAAAATCTCGTCGATATTGTCATCGACCATGACTAGCGTTGAATCTGTAAGATTGGTCACCCCTACCCCCTGCTTGCCCCGCGCAACCGTAGATTGATAGACCGGCGTTCTCAACTGAGGAGAGAATGGTTGAGAGAGTATTAAAATTTGATAACAAAATCCGATATATTTTTTAGGGACTCGTTAGTCATATGCTTGCCGGCACTTATTATTGATGGGGATGTCCAGAGTGCCATTCATCCGGGCTGAGCATCCTTTTGCGCCCGCCGCACTGCGTAATAGGCCCAAAGCATTCGTGCCGCAACGCCGCGCCAGGGCCGCCAGGTTTCCGCGATGTCGTCCATCTCCGAGAAGCTCGGCATGTCTTCTGCGCCGGTGGCATCCTGCACTGCATACCGCAGCGCCAGGTCTCCCGGTGCCCATCCATCGGCCCGGCCGAGGCAAAACATGATGTAGATATCCGCCGTCCACGGCCCGACGCCCTTCAACGCAGTCAGCCGCTCCTTGATGAGATCCTCATCAGCATTGACCAGCGCATGAAGATCAAGTGCATCACTGGTGATGGCTTCGGCAATGGTACTGATAGTTGCGACCTTGCCCGCAGACAAACCGCATTTTCTCAAACTCGCAGTTCGTTTACGCTGCCAGACGCCGGGCTCCATTGGTGTCACGGCTGCCTCGACCCGGCCCCATATGGCGGCCGCGCTCGCGACCGACAATTGCTGGCCAGTGATAATCCGCGCCAGGCCTTCAAAGCCCGATGGGCGGCGGCGCAGGGGCGGCGGGCCTATTACGGCATAGACCCCCGCCATGTGCTCGCACGCGTCCGCGAGTGCTTTCGCCCCCTCGGCAATGTCCGCTTCAGTTTCTATAATGCGGGGCATTTACACCTTCGATGCTTGGGACCATCTAAAATATTTGGCACATGCACAGCCTGAATATGCTCTAACATGCGCCGCGTGTTTTCAGCAGTGAGTAAGAGAAACTATGGTCGGCGCTTCCACAAAAAAATTCGGCATCGCAGGCACGATCAGCCATCATTTTGAGTCAGCCAAGATGGCATTGCTCAATACCCCCTATTGGGTCTGGCCTCTACCTTTCCTGCTGTGCGTCATCATTCTTCTGATACGCGAAACACCGATCGGCTGGATGACTGAAAAGCCGGTTATGGAAATCATTGCACCGACGATCATTGGCCTGACGGCAATGCTGGTATTGTTCGTGCATCACTGGACACGTGAATTGTTCACGCTCATGCTGGCCTGCTTGGTTTGGGCGCTCTTTCTGCGTGAGCTGCACTTTTACGGCACCAGCAGGGGGCTTTACATCACGGTCATCGTGTTGACGATCATGGCCTCCTACAAGCGCGATGTACTCAAGGAGTTCCTCTCCCAGCGTGCAATTGGCACTCTGTTGCCCTTGGCCTTGTGGACGTATTTCGTCTCCAAGTTGTTTGACAGGCACGTCTTCCACTCCTTGCCCGACTATGTGCTGTGGCATGACAATGTTGAGGAAACACTGGAAGCGAGCGGGCATGTGTTCACATTCGTCCTTGTCGTAATGACACTTCGTTATGCGAGTTTACGTATCCAGAAGCGCGCCGGAAACAAGCCGGCAGACGACTGACCCCGTATCGCGGGTAAGCCCGCCATTCCCAAAATACGTTTACCGGACTAAAACAATCTACAATGACAAACGGGCCCGTCTTCCGATTTGCGCCAAGCCCAAATGGCGCCCTGCATCTGGGCCACGCCCTTTCCGCCATCGTCACATTTGAGCTGGCTCAAAAAATGGGCGGACGCTTTCTGCTGCGCATCGAGGACATCGATCTCGAGCGTTGCCGCCCCGAACTGGAAGCGCAGATGCTGGATGACCTGGCGTGGCTTGGCCTCACCTGGGAGGAGCCGGTTCGCCGCCAGTCGGAACATTTTGAATCCTACACCCGGGCCCTGACAAAGCTCGATGGAATGGACCTGCTTTATCCCTGTTTCGCATCACGCAAGGAAATCGCGGCCCATGCGGTTGCAGGACAAAACGACCCCGATGGCGCGCCGCTCTATCCCGGACTGCACAAGGAGCTTTCCAGCACCGAGGCAACCACCCGCAAAAGAGCCAGTGAACCATTTGCCCTGAGGCTTGACATGGACAAGGCCATAGAAACAGCGCGCGCAATGTCTCCAGGGCCGCTCACCTTCGGTGAATTTAACCCGCATAACGGTGAGATAAAAACCATGCCCGCCGAGCCGGACCGCTGGGGAGACGCGGTGATAGCTCGCAAGGATGTCCCGACGAGCTATCACCTTGCCGTCGTCACCGACGACGCCCGTCAGGGCGTCACCCACGTCACCCGGGGGCAGGATCTGTTTGCGGCAACCGACATCCACCGGCTGCTCCAGGTGCTTCTCGAGGTGCCGGAACCGCTGTACCACCATCATGCCTTGCTGCGGGATGAAGCAGGCCGAAAGCTCTCCAAGAGCCACAAAGATCAATCCCTTGCGAGCTTGCGCGCCGGGGGTGCGAGCCCCGAAGACATCCGCTTTCTGGCAGGCCTCACAAAACCATAATGCGGGCCTGCAGGACTTAAGCAAACGTTAACGGGCGGCGGGCCAGTATCCCGAAGACCAAGGATCCCGTGACCGCCAACATGACCCAGACTCCGCCCGCATCAAACGATAGCGCCGCCCGGTTGAAAAACCTCGAGGCGGCGCTCGCCAAGGCGCACGCCGCCAACAAGGCGAAATCAGAATTGCTGGCAACGGTGAGCCACGAAGTACGAACGCCGCTCGGCGCGATCATTTCCATGGCGGATTTGCTGCTGGGTACGGGGCTTGATGACCGCCAGCGGCATTATGCGGAGACCCTGGAGCAATCGGGCCGCGCTCTGCTCACCGTGCTCAACGAGATCCTCGATTATTCCAAACTGGACGCTGGACGATTTGAACTGGAAACGGTCAATTTCGATTTCGCCGAGTTGATGAAAAGCGTTGGTGCGGAACTTAAGGCCCGGGCGGATGACAAGGGGCTCGCCTCCAGTCTCGACATTGCTGAAGGGTGTCCGGCAAATTTAAGTGGCGACCCCGTTCGTATCCGCCAGATCCTCAATAACCTTGTCGATAATGCGCTGAAATTCACTGAATCAGGCTCAGTTCGCATCCGCGCCGGCTACGGCCAGGACGGAGATGAAATCGTCCTGCGGTTCGAGATCGCGGATACGGGCATCGGCCTAACCACGCAGCAGATAAAGCGTCTGTTTGAACCTTATGCTCAAGCCGACAGTTCGGTGGCCGTAAAATATGGTGGCACGGGGCTGGGGCTGTCGATTGCCGGCCACCTAGCCAAATTAATGGGCGGCGAGTTGGGGTGTGAAAGCACACCCAATGAGGGCTCCATGTTCTGGTTCACCGTGCGTGTACGAGAATCAGGCAAGGCCATGCCCTCAAATGAGGCCCCGGTAGCTGCAAAAGCCACCATGGGTCCCTTGAAGGGACATATGCTTATTGTCGAGGATAATGACATCAACCAGATGCTAATTGCGGCTTACCTTGATCAGTTCGGTCTGACCCACGAGATTGCCGTTAACGGCCAGGAGGCGGTGACAATGGTCCAGAAAGGCAAGTTCGACGTGGTGCTGATGGATATCATGATGCCGGTCATGGACGGGATGGAAGCCACCAAGCATATCCGCGCACTCGAAGGACCGGTCGCCAAGGTGCCAATCATCGCCCTGACGGCTAATGCCATGAAGGGAGACAGGGAATCCTACCTGGCCGCCGGCATGGACGGTTACGTGTCCAAACCCATAAATGCCGCCGATTTATTCGAAGCTCTTTCAGGGCACATCGGGATCGAGCCGCAGACGGCAATTTCAACCCTGTAAAATTGGCTCATTTGTACAATCCACGGTTGGCAGAACTTCCTCTGTCCGTTGCAAAAAGCACTCAGATCGACATTTATTTATAGTTAATTTTATTCAGTTTTCATCTCAATAAATTGTTCATAAAAGAACACCAATCTCTACAGCCATAGGTAGTAATTTGACCAACTTGCCCTCAGCAGGGGCAAGCGGCTTTGCCCATGAACTGGAGAAAACAAAAATGAATTTGTCCCTGTTTTCCAAATTTTCAAACCTGCGCGTGGCACACAAGATCTGGGGTCTTGTAGGATTTCTTATCATTGCCAATGTGATTGTCGCAGCCACGATCCTGTTCCAGTTGAACATCATCAAGGCCGAGATTCATGAAGTGTCGGCTGAACATATGCCCCTGACGGCACTCACGACCAAGATCACTGTTCACCAGCTTGAGCAGGCGATCGAATTCGAGCGCGGTGTCAGATTTGCAGAGCAGCTGAAAACCGAGCCAAAAGCAAAAGAATATCTGGCGAAGGTCGAGAAACACTTCAATGAACTGAGTGAGAAGCTGGCCAAGGAAATCAAACAGGCCGAAAAGCTGGCAGAGTCCGTCATCGAGCATACCTCCCACCCTGCTGTGAAAGCGGAATACACCAAAATTTTGAAAGGCTTCAAGCACTACGAAGAGGGACATAAAGTTTTTGAAACTCATGTCCATGAGATTTTCGATGGAGCGAAAGCCGGCACCATGGATGCCCATGCCATCGAGGAGGTCGCTCACAAGATCGAGAAGGAAGAAGACGCGCTCGACAAGGAAATCGAAGGGCTTCTTCTCGAAATTGAAAGCTTCACTGAGAAGTCCATCGAAAAGGTAGAGCATCATGAGGAACAAGCTTTGATCATGGGCCTCATCATGGTGGCAGCATCGCTTGTTCTCTCCCTGCCGCTTTGTTTCTTCATTGTGCGCGGTATCGGCGGTCCACTGACACAAGTCGTGGACGCTCTCGGTGTACTCGCAACCGGAGACACATCGCGCGAGGTCAGTGTCAAAGGCAAAGACGAGATCGGGCAGACGGCACAGGCTTACGAGGCTTTGCGGGAAATGACGATCCAATCTCAGCAGCTCGCTGAACAGCAAAAACAGGAAGATGCGGCCAAACAACGCCGCGCAGAAGCGCTTGATAAGCTGACCAAGGAATTTGATGCATCGTCCAAGGAGGTCCTTGAGGCGGTGAGCAAGTCTGCTACCGGCCTTGAAGAAAGCGCCAACACGATGGCGGCGGCCGTTGAGGAAACCAATCAGAAGTCTACCGTGGTGGCCAGTTCCACCGAGCAGGCCACGGCAAATGTCCAGACCGTCGCGTCGGCAACCGAGGAGATGGACAGCTCAATCCGTGAAATAGCCACGCAGGTTCAGCAGTCCGCGACGATTGCCAGGGAAGCCGTTGAACAGGCATCCTCGACAAATGAATCTGTTCAGACGCTTGAAGGAGCTGCCAAGGAAATCGGCGAAGTCGTTCAGATGATCTCCGAGATTGCCGAGCAGACCAATCTCCTTGCGTTGAACGCCACAATCGAGGCCGCCCGCGCCGGCGAAGCGGGCAAGGGCTTTGCCGTCGTTGCATCGGAAGTCAAGGAACTGGCAAGCCAGACCGCGAAGGCGACGGAAACGATTTCGCAGCAAATCGAGTCCATTCAATCAGGTACTTCGAACGCCGTGACTGCTATCGGAAATATTGGCGCAACCATTTCCAAGATGGATGAAATCACCTCGGCGATCTCCGCAGCCGTCGAGGAACAGACAGCAACGACCGGTGAAATCGCCCAGAACGTCCAGCAGGTTTCCATGGGCACCCAGGAAACCATGACTGCAATGGGGGAAGTCAAGATTGCGACCGAAGATACCGGCAGGGTAGCAGATGAAGTTCAGAAAGCCGCAAAGGACCTGATGTCGAGGTCCGAGATGCTGAGCAGCAAGGTCAACGACTTCCTTGAAGGCATCAAGGCCGCTTAACCCAAATTGCCCACGACAAGGATTGTACGAACAGTATCGCCGCGCCGACGCCTCACAAAGGCGCTGGCGCGGCGATTTTTTTGTGCCTAGGCATTCCTCAAAAACAAGCTCGGCAACATGAATGGCGGATGAACACCTCGTTCGAGGTCCGTTCAGAGCGCCTCAGGCATTCTCACATCCAGAATTTGAACTTTGATGCACTCAAGACTGGGAGAAGAGATATGAAAACCACACTCATCGCAGCCGGAGCACTGATCGCCACGACGCTGACCGGCCTGCCGGAGGCCTCAGCCAAGGATGTCAATTTCGGCCTCACCATTGCCGGCAAGAATGGCGTCATACAGATCAGCGGACCAGGTCACAACAATGGCCGTGGATATGGCCGCAAGGGCCAAAGCTATGGCTATCAGGGATATCGGCCTTATCAGACTGCACCTGGCTATGGCCGCAGACAGACCTATCCCGGACCGTACTACGGACGCCATGACCGCAGGCGCAGGCATTGCATGAACCCGAATGAAATCCGGCACTGGTTGCGTTACCAGGGCTGGCAAGGGTTCCGGGTCAAGAAACTCACCTCCGGCATCGCCGTCATTCACTCACACCGGAACGGTATGCGCTATCGCCTCAAGATCAACCGCTGCTCTGGTGAAATGCTCAAGGTAAAGCCAATAGGCGGCTATGGCCCGCGCGGATATTACTAGCAACACCCGGGGAGGGTTCGCCCTCCCCGAACTGCCAACCGTGGTGCATCCCCCCCGCACCGCGGTTGGCATGTTCATATTCTGATTACCATTCCACGCAGCCCGCAAACTGTACTGCACATGTCACTTGATGGGGGAGAGCAGCTTTGCGTCTTTCACAAGCAGCCGCACCCCATGGGCGTGATCTTCCTTGAACGCATTTTTATCCTTGCCGCACCAGTTGTTGATACTGGCGGTCTGGAGTGGGGTGCAGGATGACGAGACGTTCCATGTCACCTTGAACGGCGAGCAGGTTCCATCATTGTAGCCTGAACCTGTGGTTGAGCCTGAATACTCCACGGCGCCCTTGGCTGCAGGCACGGACACGCGTCCTGACGAATAATCCGAAAAGCTGCCGAAGTTGCCGGCTGGTTTCTTATCACTCAGATAAAATACGCGGGCTTCGACGCGCAGTTGCGGGTTTTTGCAGGTATCCGAGAAACAACTCCCCAAAGTCGGGCCGGGTTTAACATCGCAGGTGGTGAAGACCCAGTGCACCTCCACCGTATCGCCATTCTCAATCCCGCCACAGCCCGTTGAGGGCCCATGACCGCCCGTCTTGTGAGCGCCTGCCTTGGGGGCATGGCCATTGCACACATAGCCTTTATGGTCGCCCTTACCCGTAAGCTGCGTGTAGCCGCTCGCCCTGTGCTCGGCAAATTTGTGGAAGTGAATGTCGCAAAGGTTCATTTTGCCTGCGGGCGGTGCCTTGGCGAAGGCAATGGCGTTGGAACCCGTGAGGCTGGTGATGTCCCGTGGCGCCTGTGGACCGGCCTTGACGCAGGAGATCTTGTTGGCGTTACCGGCCCATGCCGCTTGCGGCGAAACAACAAGTGACAACCCGCAACCGAACACCACCACCGATGATAGCGTGACAATACTTCCCTTCAAGGCGCAGGCAGTAGATTTTCTTCTCAGATGCATTGCGATTGCTCCCCGCATGAGCGCGAAAATGATGGAATTTGCGAAGAAGGGTAACAAGTTTCGAGCGGATAGGACAGGCGCCGGCCAAATGTGGTCATCCCTGCAAGTGATGCTGAATTTGAGCTGTTTTGGACTTATTGATCCACATCGTGGGGCGCACCAGCGACAAAATCGGAGGCTTCTATCTCAGCCATATTGAGAAGATAAACGATCATTTGTAAATTATGATCTTCAGCTTGTTTTCTTATTTTTCGTATCTGCTTCACGATATCTGCTGCTGCAAGCACCTTTGCTGTGTGCTCATCAACGTAATTTTCCGCTGATTCTCTTGACAACATATCAGAAGGTTTTTTCATCATCAGACCAGAATAGATTTACTTTAATAGTCTTGTACAGACTGTTTGGCCCTGGACGCAAATTCAAGCTATGGATTTTCATAGTAAAATCGAACATCGGACCAAGTAATACCCTTGGTGCGTGTATTTTCTAGGTGAATTGGAGAAACTGCACGGCCAAATATTATTAGCCCGGAGAATCAATTATCTGGCCAAGGGTCTCATGGCTGAATAATGTTTAACTGGATTGCTTTTACCAAGGCCTGTTCTCTGGTTTTTGCATTGAGCTTTTGCCTGGCATTTGCGAGATGAAATTCAACTGTTACCCGGCGGATTCCCATGCGCTCGGATATTTGATCATTGCGCAGCCCCCGACTCAACCAAAGCAGACATTCACACTCTCGGCGGGTAAGGCCGGCACTTTCAGATTCCTTTTTTTGCACCAGTGCGCTGATGTGATTACTTGCGGCCAAGCCGGCCAAATGCATTTCCGCACCAAACGCCGAGTACATATCCTGAAATGCTTCTCTTTGAAAATTACAGGCATAAGAGAAGATACCTGACTGATTCTTATCAGCGCTATGAAAAGGTATTGAAACCATGGACCGCATTGAAACGGAGGAAATTTCCTTATCATACAGCCGCCGCTGAGCTGGCAGGGTTTCATCGGATTTCCAGAATCCACACCCGTAGAAGTAAGGTGTCGAATTTTTGGTGCAGTGTTCCAAACGGGGATCGTTGTCAGGATAAACAGTCTCCAGATACATCTCGCGCACCCACTGCGGGACCGTCCACAGGAAGAAAGGCTCCGGTGTCGTGAACCCGAGCTTGATCCCGACCTGGCTGGCACCCGACTCGGTCATGAAGCACGTGGTCTGAAACCAGGCATCCTCCACCGAAGTGGTTTGGTCGACCGCTGATATAAAATCAAATACCCTGTTCCGATATAATGTCTCTGGCATTTGGCCCCAAATCAATCAGTGAACTCGCCCACTCCAGCAACGCACATAACAATAATTCTGGACGATGTGTTGTTAATATTACACACAATTCCAATACTGATAAATGCTGTCTGATTTATGTGCTAGTTCGACTTAAGGAGTGCGCGCGATACGATTTCATCCGCGATGGGAAGAGCGGAAGTCGCCGCTGGTGAGGGCGCATTACAGCAATGCAACGAGCGCGAAGTTTCCAGGAACAGGAAATCGTCCACCAGCTTGCCGTCGCTTGAGACGGACTGCGCGCGTATGCCGGCTTCCATCGATTCCAGGTCATCAAGTGTCAGCGAGGGGCAGTATTTCCGGCAGCGCTCCAGGTAAACGCGTTTCGACAATGAACCGCGCATCTCGTACAATCCGGCCGACGCGAAGCGGGTCATCAACTTGTAGAATCCGGGAAAGGACATCATGTCCGCCATATCTCCCGGCACCGGAAAATTTCGCGAATAGGTTTCTCTCCCCAGGGACAACATGGCATTTGGTCCCACGGTGAAGGAGCCATCGATGATGCGGGTGAGATGCACGCCGAGAAACGGCAGGCTCGGGTCCGGAACCGGGTAGATCAGGTGCTTCACCAGCTCTCCGCGCGCTGCCGCCACCTTGTAATATTCACCGCGAAACGGCAAAACCCGGAAATCAATATCGATCCCGGCCATCATGGCGGTCCGGTCTCCCTGCAACCCGGCGCAAACGATCAGCGTCCGTGCGGTAAATTCGCCCCTGTTCGTTTCCATCACGATCTCGGAGTTGCTCTCAGCTATGCCTGTGAGTGCCGTTCCGAGATGTATTTCTCCTCCAGCCTCTCGAATGACACCGGCCATTGCATTACAGATTTCCGTGTAGTTCACGATACCGGTGGCATGGACGAGCATCGCCGCCACGCCAGCCACGTTCGGCTCGATCTCGCGCAGGTGTTGGGAGGAAATATTTTCATAATCGAGGGCGTTGGCGATAACGCGTTCTTCCAGGCCCTTGAGGCGTGCAACCTCCCCCGCGTCTGTCGCAACGATGAGCTTGCCACAACGCTCATACCTGATGCCGTGTTCATCGCAAAAACGAACCGTGCGTTCAGCACCCTCCTTGCACAGCTTCGCCTTCACACTGCCGGGTGTGTAGTAAACACCGGCATGGATCACGCCTGAATTGTGCCCCGTCTGGTGATGCGCCAGCCGTTGCTCTTTCTCTATGAGTACGAGACGCGTACCGGGGCGTTCCTTCAGCATACGGTACGCCGTCGCCAGGCCAAGAATTCCACCACCAATGATGACGTAATCATACATGGATGAAGCCTTATGGCATCTGGCCGGACAAGAGAACCAGGATGATCGTCACGGAAATGATCGACAGCACCGTACCGAGCGCCACTGCTGCAGAGATTGAACCGGTTGCCACGTCATAGCGGCTGGCGAAGAGATAAGCATTGGCGCCGGGCGGACAGGCCGAGAACAGCACTGCCACGCCGGCCCAGACGGGTGGCAGCTCGAACACGTGGAACGCCATCACCCATACAAATGCGGGGAAAGCCATCAGCGAGAGCCCGCAGATGAGGGTCACCGTTGTCACCTGTCCGCGAATCTCGAAAGCCGTCAAACCCAACCCCAGCGCCACCAGAGAGCCGGGTATGGCCGCCTGGCCCAGAAGAGAGATCATCTTGTCGGGAATGGGATGCAAGCCCAATCCCGTCCAGCGCCACAAGAGACCCGCGACCAGTCCCATGATCAACGGGTTCTTGGCGAGCGAGAGCACAAGGTCCTTGAGTTGCTCGGACCAAGTGACCTTCTCGCTCTCACTGGCCAGCTCCACGTGCAGGGTCGCAACCGACCACATCAAGGGTGAAGAAATCGAGATGATGATGGCGATGGGCGTAGCGGCCTCCGCGCCAAAGCGATCAAACGCCAGCGGGATACCCAGCATGACGATATTGCCGAAGGTTGACCCCATGGCGATTGACGCACCATCACGGGCCGGGCGTTTCAGGATGAATTTTGTCGCCAGCGTGGCCAGGATCCAGATCGTAACTGCCGAGAGATAGTAACTGCCCCACAAGGCAAAGGGTGATGCCCCTTCCGCCACCTCAGCCGTCACCATCATGCGAAACAGCAATGCGGGTACTGCGGCGGTGAAAACGAAATCTGCGACACCCTTCCCAGCCGCTTCATCGAGGATGCCAAAACGCGCCAGCGCGTAACCGACGAGGATGAGCCCGAACACCGGCGCAACAATGAGAACCACATCATACATGGGTGTTCGGGCTCAAGAAGAAGCTGTCACTCCGTCAACGAAATTATACGGGTCTCGCCGCCCTCGCACTGGAAACAGCAGTCGTCGCAGCTTTGCTTGTTGTCCGGGCCAACACCCCAGAAGGATTTTGGGCCACCTCGAACCCAGGCACCATAGCAGATCTGCTCGCCTGCCTGACACTGCAGCGGGTAAGTATGCACTCCGTCATCGTCGATCAGGAAAACATCTTTGTTGTCCGGCCAGATATGATCGCGGCTTGTTGAATAAAACATCACAGCCACTGAGTTTTCATGTTCACTTTCCATGCGAACCGTGAGGCTGTCAGCGCTCGCTGACCCGGCAAAGACACTGATCAGGAGAGCAGATGATATCAGCAACCTTTTCAGCATTTTCAAATTCTCCCAGCGTTAAAGAATGCCGCTCCATGAGCCTATCAAAATCTGGAAAGAACGATCAAGCTTCTGCAACCTTGTTTCGCAAGGTCCCCAATCCGGACCAGCTGATTTCCAGCTCATCCCCGGGAACGAGAAAACGCTGTGGCTGGCGCGAGCCGCCGGACCCTGCTGGCGAGCCGGTCGAGAGGATGTCGCCCGGCTTCAGTTCGATGAAGGTCGAAACGTAATTCACCAGCGTCGGAATATTGAAGATCATGTCGCTGACCTTCGCGTTCTGGACTTCCTCTCCGTTCAATTTTGTCGAGAGCTGCATGGCGAACGGATCATCAATCTCGTCGACGGTTACCATCCACGGGCCGCACCCGCCCGAGGCAAAGAAGTTCTTGCCCGCGGTGACCGAGTGCTTCTGCCAGTCGCGCACTGAACCATCATCCATGATGGTATAGCCGGCAATGTGATCGAACGCCTTCTCCTTGGCGATGTGGCGACCACCCTTGCCGAATACCAGCACGAGCTCGCCTTCGTAATCGAACGAGTCATGCGGTCCCTCGACCGGGTACTCCAGCGGCTCGAGGTGACCGACAAGCCCGCCTTCCGCCTTGATGAACATGGAAATGTTTTCAGGCGGTGGCATCTCTCCATGGACCGGATGGCGCTTGGCATAGTTGACGCCAATGCAGAGCACCTTCTCGGCATCGTGCAGGGGAGGAAGGAATTCAACTCCAGAGAGCTTTAGCGACGCCTTGCGGCCCTTGGCCCATTTGGCGAGCTTGCCCAGTGCCTTGCCTTCAAGCACGGCACGGATCGACGGATATTTCTTTGCAAAATCACCCTTTACGGGGATCGCGGTTGCTTTTTCCGCAGGCCCGTCCGCGCCATCCGCGACCACGGCGTACGCCGCACGCTTCTTCTTCCTGTAACTCACCAGTTTCATGCTTCGCTCCCTGTTTGGCATAGCGCCCTACCCATGCCATTACCGGGCTTGTTCCAAGGTGCGCAGTACGACATGATTGAGTGTGTATAGTTTCAAGTCCGAGTGATCCATGAATTTCGATTTTACAACGATCATATTTGTTCTCTTTGCCATCATGGCGTTGCAACCCATCCTCATGGGCCGGCTGCTTGCCATGCGACGTGCTGATGCCATCCGCAAACTCGAAAAAGCGCATGAGGCACGCGTCATCACCATGATCCACCGGCAGGAGAAAAAGAGCCTGTTCGGCTTTTCCGTCGCCCGCCATATCGACATGGAGGATGCCCAGACGATCATCTCAGCAATCAAGGAAACGCCAGATGAGCGGCCCATTGACCTGATCATCCACACGCCGGGCGGCCTTGTGCTGGCGGCCATGCAGATTGCCCGCGCCGTGGAAGCTCATCCAGCCAAGGTGCGCGTCTATGTGCCCGTCTTCGCCATGTCCGGGGGGACGCTCATTGCGCTGGCCGCGGATGAAATCGTCCTTGGTGAGTTTTCCATGCTCGGCCCTATCGACCCTCAGCTTGTTGGCTTACCGGCTGCCAGCATTGTCGCGGCACGCGATGCCAAGCCCATTGAGAAGGTCTTTGACCTCACTCTGGTTCTGGCCGATGTGAGCGAGAAGGCACTGGCGCAGGTGAAACGCCATGCTGTTGAGCTGATGACCCCGCGCATGAGCAAGTCGAAAGCAAAGAAGCTCGCGGAGAAACTGGCTGGCGGCCACTGGACCCACGACTACGCGCTTACTGCGGAAGAGGCCTCAGTAATCGGACTGCCGGTCAAGGTCGGGATGCCGAAGGAAATCCTTGACCTTATGAAACTCTACCCCGCCCCCGTGCAGCGCTCCGGCGTCGAATATCTCCCTATCGATATTCCGGGACGGCGGGGAAGCTAATTCAGACCTGCTCCAGCGCCTGGTCCAGATCGGCTATCAGGTCACGTACATCCTCAATGCCGACTGACAGGCGAAGGAGATTTGGCGGCACGATGCTGTGAGGCCCTTCGACCGACTTGCGGTGTTCGATCAGGCTTTCCACGCCTCCCAGTGATGTTGCAGGGATGAACAGCCGTGTCGCTGTCGCCACGCGCTTGGCGGCGTCCGCATCGCCATCCACCAGAATCGACATCATGCCTCCAAACCCGGAGCGCATTTGCTTCTTCGCAATCTCATGACCCGGATGGCTTTCGAGCCCCGGATACAGCACTTGCGCGATCTTGGGGTGTTCCGCGAGCGTCCGGGCCAGTTCCATGGCATTTTCGGACGCGCGCTCATAGCGAATGAACAGCGTGCGCATACCGCGCAACAGGAGCCAGGCATCGAATGGGCTCAAGATCCCGCCCGTCAGTTTTCGCACCTGTTTAATCTCGTCCCACAGCGCATTCTCCTCGGCGCAAATGAGCGCGCCGGCGGTGAGGTCGCTATGCCCGCCCAGATACTTGGTGGCCGAGTGGAACACGATGTCAGCGCCAAGCTCAAGCGCCCGTGTCGTGCAGGGCGGCGCGACGGTGCTGTCGACACAAAGGATCGCCCCTGCATCATGGGCAGCCGTCGCCGCCTTTTCAATGTCGATGACGTCCCAAGTGGGGTTGACCGGCGTTTCAATCCAAAGAATAGACGTCTCGCCGGGACGGATTGCCTCTTCGAGCGCGCCCTCTTTCGTCTGGTCAAAAAAGGTCAGTCCAATACCCCGGGTCTCGGAGATACGGCGCAACCAGTCCTGGCCGCCGTGATACATGACGCGGGGTGCGGCGATATGCTGACCCGTGCGCACGGTTTCGAAAACCGATACCGTTGCCGCGAGCCCCGCGTTGAACGCCAGAGCATCTGCACCGCCATCGAGCGACGCCAGCACCTTCTCCGTTGCCTGCGTCGTCGGATTATCATAGCGGGCGTAATTGAACGCCCCCATCGGCTCATAATCACTCCCGCGGGCAAATGTACTTGCCAGCTCGATCCCTGGCACGACAGCACCGGTGGCTTCATCAATCAGATGCAGGGCCTGCGCTGCGCGCGTGCTTGGGGCCCAGTTGTCTTGTGTATCTGTCATTGGAATTCCCAGCCTTGTTGGTTTTTCCCACGATTGTACAGGGATTGTATGAAATCGCCAGACAAGGCCAGCAATAGACACTCCCGTAGGGACGCGATATAGAACTGCATCCCGCCAAATGACGGGACACGTTCTCGGGGCGGGGTGAAAGTCCCCACCGGCGGTAAGAGCATTTGCTTCAAGCCCGCGAGCGCTCTTTAGAGCATGTCTTTAAAGAGGTCAGCAGATTCGGTGAGATTCCGAAGCCGACGGTTACAGTCCGGATGGAAGAGAACGAAAGTGGCAGTATGCGCCCCTCGTGGGGTGATCTGCCGTTTCGTACGCCCTGATTCAGGTTTTGGAACCCCTAGGAGGACCGAAATGAATCAGAGCTCCCAAAATTTTACAACGGATTTGCGCATTGCGTTTGTGCAGGCGCGCTGGCACGCCGATATCATCGAGCAGGCCGGCAAGGGTTTTGCCGCTGAAATCTCAAGGTCCACCAACGGTACCGGGAGGATCGATGTCTTCGACTTACCGGGTGCGTTTGAAATTCCTCTGCAAGCCCGGATGCTGGCCAAGACCGGGCGCTACGACGCGATTGCCGGATGCGCTTTTGTTGTCGATGGCGGCATCTACCGGCACGAGTTCGTCGCGCAGACGGTTCTTGACGCGCTGATGCAAGCGCAGATGGAAACGGATACTCCCATGCTTTCAATTGTCCTCACGCCCCACCATTTCCATGAGAGCGAGAAACACCAGACGTTTTTCATGGAGCATTTCAAGGTGAAAGGCGCTGAGGCGGCGGAAGCCTGCATGCAGGTGCTTGAGACGCGGGAGAGGATCAGGGCTGCGGCTTGAAGTGGCAAAGCAACGGCCCGCGCGCGCGAAAAAGTCTGAAGGTTATACGGAGCCCTGCTCTACCAGCTTCAGCAGGTCATAGGCACTGATGATACCGACCGCAGTCTTGCCGTCGGTCACGACAAGATGGTGGATACGGTATTTGCGCATGATTTTGGCAGCCTCGCTGACTGGCTCGGTCGCGCTGATCACATGAACCTTGCTGCTCATAATCTCGCGTACCTCCCTGCTGCCGTCAATTTTGCGGGAGACATCGGCGCTGGTGACGATTCCAAGCAGCTTTCGGTTCATATCGGCGACAGGCAGGGCGTGAATGCGCTTTGATCCCATCAGCTCGCGCGCGTGATCGATTGTCCGATCGGGCGCCACAAGAATGACCTTGTGGCTCATAACATGCGCGACTGAAACGCCCATGTGCGAATCACTCCCTGATTGCGCCAGCGAGTTCCAAGATATCACCCATGATGGCGTTGAGCTGGAAATCCTTGGGCGTGTAGATATTTCTTGACCGCATTTTATTTATTCTGCAGAATAGTCTGCAGAATAGTTCTGCGGAAAGAATATAGAGATGACTTCAATCACATTTGAAATTGACCGCCCTCTTGGCGACGGCATATGGATCACAAAGCTTGAGACTGTAACTGCGGACATTTTAACGACCGGCGTTGACGTGCGAGCTAATAGGACCGTAATCGGACTAAGAAATTTCAAGTTAGAACAAGGTGGGACCGCAATAACCGCTCCTTTGCAGGCGATTGTTCCTCTTGTTAGTGGGGGAGATGTGGAGGCTGTTCTGCTCGATTTAGATAGCGATGGAAAGATTGCTTCCAGTATCGCAAGCCACAGGAACGTTAGCAGTACGGAGAAGCCTAGAGTCGGTGATTCATCGCTGACTCAATTGATCACCGACAATCTTCCTGAACAGCTTGCGGAAGAGGCAAACAATCTCGTTCGCCATGTCCGTGTGCTAACCCCCACTGGACAATTCGAAGAAACAAAGCAAAGGCGCAAGTTTGTTAATCGGCCCGAGAATTTCGTAACGTTGAAAGTACAGCCTAGAACCGAGGATATCCGCATTACGGTCTACGGAGACGTAATGTTTTACGACGAATTTTCTGACCTTGCTGAGGAGCACAATATTGATCTCAAGAAAGATCAAAATGGTTACACTGGCTTCAAGTGGTCCGAGCCAAAAGCAATTGAGGCCGTGAAAGGTATTGTGGAAAACGCGAAATTCTTAAAAGAAACGCGCGCGAACCGGAATTACTGCTGATCAACTCGATCGCTGACTAGATCACCCACCCGCCAACTCCACAATATCTCCCATGATCGCATTGAGCTGGAAATCCTTCGGCGTGTAAATGCGCGATACGCCCACTTGGCGGAGGATGTTTTCATCGCCTTCAGGAATAATCCCGCCGACGATGACGGGCACAGCATCCATACCCCGCTCCCGCATGAGCGCCATGACATCCCGTACCAGCGGCACGTGAGAGCCGGACAGGATTGACAGCCCCACCACATGGGCATTTTGCGCTTGCGCGGCATCAACGATTTCTTCCGGTGTCAGTCGAATGCCCTCATACACCACATCCATGCCGATATCTCGGGCGCGCACGGCGATCTGCTCAGCGCCGTTTGAATGCCCGTCCAGTCCGGGCTTGCCGACAAGGAAGGTGAGCGTGCGACCGAGCTTGCCCGACGCCGCTTTTACTTTTTCACGCAAGTCATCAAGCGTGATTTCCTTCCCGCAAGGCGTATCGCTCACGCCCGTAGGTGCGCGATATTCCCCGAACACGTCCCGCAGTGTCCCGCCCCACTCCCCGGTGGTAACGCCAGCCTTGGCGCATTGAATGGAAGCTTCCATGATATTGCGATCATCCTCGGCTGACGATTTGAGATCGGCCAACGCCGCTGCAACAGCTTTGTCATCACGGTTGGCGCGCCAGTCTTTCAGCCGCGCAATCTGCCCAAGCTCGACGGTCTCGGGCACTGTAACGATGCCCCCGGCCTCCCCCGACAGGGGAGAGGGTTCAGACTCGGTCCACTTGTTGACGCCGACGACGATTTGCTCGCCGCTCTCGATGGTTGTGAGCCGCGCGGTGTTGGCCTTCACCAGTTCTGATTTCATATAGTCGATGGAAGCAACCGCACCGCCCATTTTTTCGATCTTCGCCAGTTCCGCGCGGGCCTGCTCTTTCAGTTCCTCGACCCTGGCGTCGATCACTTTTGACCCATCGAAGATGTCGCCGAACTCCAGCAGATCGGTCTCATAGGCCACAATCTGCTGCATGCGGATCGACCATTGCTGGTCCCAGGGACGCGGCAGACCCAACGCTTCGTTCCAGGCTGGCAGTTGCACGGCGCGGGCGCGGGCCTTTTTCGACAGCACGACGGCAAGCATCTCAAGCAGAATACGGTAGACGTTATTTTCCGGCTGCGGCTCGGTGAGGCCCAATGAGTTCACCTGCACGCCGTAGCGAAAGCGCCGCAACTTCGGGTCTTCCACACCGTAGCGCGTCTCGCAAATCTCATCCCACAAATCGACGAAGGCGCGCATCTTGCACATCTCGGTGACGAAGCGCAGCCCGGCATTGACGAAGAAGGAAATACGCCCGACGACGTTTGGGAAGTCCTCATCGCTCACCTCGCCCGAGGCGCGCACCGTATCCAGCACCGCAATGGCCGTTGCCAGCGCATAGGAGAGTTCCTGCACCGGCGTGGCACCCGCTTCCTGCAAATGGTAGGAGCACACATTGGTCGGGTTCCATTTCGGGATGTGGGTGTAGGCGTAGCAGATTACATCCTTGATGAGCTTCAGGCTCGGCTCCGGCGGGAACACGTACGTCCCGCGCGAGAGATATTCCTTGATGAGATCGTTCTGCACAGTACCAGTGAGCTTGGTGACATCCGCGCCTTGTTCCTCGGCCGCCGCCACGTAGAGCGCCAGCAGCCAGGGCGCCGTCGCGTTGATGGTCATGGAGGTGTTCATCTGCTCGAGCGGAATGCCCTCGAACAGGGCCTTCATGTCCCCCAGGTGCGAAATGGGAACGCCAACCTTACCGACTTCGCCGCGCGCCAGAATATGATCGGCGTCATAGCCCGTCTGCGTCGGCAGATCGAAGGCGACGGACAGGCCCGTCTGACCTGCGGCGAGATTCTTGCGGTAGAGTTCGTTGGAGGCTTCGGCCGTCGAGTGGCCTGAATAGGTGCGGATCAGCCAGGGGCGATCACGATTTTTCGTGGAACCGGGCATTACGGTCGCCCCCCTCTAAACAGAACAACAGAGGGGAGCGCACCGCGTAATTTTTGCGTCAGCGCTTTACCAGCCCAACAATGAACAGGAGCAGGCAGGCTCCGATCAATGCGGAGATAACCGAGCCGACGATACCCGCACCAAGCGAGATGCCAAGTGCGCCCAGCACGAACGTGCCGATAAATGCACCGACGATGCCGACAATGATATTTCCGACGAGGCCGAATCCCGCCCCCTTCATGATCTGTCCGGCAAGCCAGCCCGCGATCAAACCGACGACGATGAGTACGACAAGAGCTTCCAGGCCCATGTGATGTCTCCCTTGAGGAGTTGGCTGCCGATTGCTCGTTCACGCGAACACCTGCCTCCGTGGCCTCGGCAGCTTGGGCCGGAGGAGACCCAACTATGACGCATGCGGGCCCGCAATGCCAAGTGCTGACGCAGCTTTCTCCAGAGGCGAATTTCACAACCAAACCCCCTTTGCTGGCGGCCAAAGTCCGCTTCAAAGCCTATTCCTCCGGCGCATACATGGCGAACAACTCCTCACCCGTCATGTTTTTCGTCTCATTGGTAAAGCTGTAATAATCCGGCTTCTCATCAATGAATACCTGATCCGTGAATGCCAGCCCTGACTGATCATCAAGCGTGCCGGCACTCATGATGGTCTGTCCCGTCGAGAGCAGCCGGTAATACAGGGTTGTTCCGCAAGCACCGCAGAAACCACGTTCGGCCCAGTCCGAAGAGCGGTAATTGACAATATGCTCTTCGCCCTCAAATTCGGCCTTATGTTCGCCGCCCAGCGCCATGAACGGACCACCTGTCCAACGGCGGCAACTGTCACAGTGGCACGCACCCACTTCATCAGCAGGTTCGGGTAATTTGTATGTCACTTTGCCGCAAAGACATCGCCCGGTCTGTTTCCCGCTTGAGCTCACAATTCCCTCCCTGAATACCAGATGCTTCGGATCTGATATTGCTGCGTTGCAAAAAGAATTATTGCATTGCCGCATATTTTGCACAAGAATTATGCCGCAACGCAATAATTTAGGCAATTAGGGCGAATCTTTATCGGGGGAGGGTGAAATTATGAGCAAACCGGCACTGGCGGAAGTTCCCAAGCCAGAGGGCGACTACAAGGACCTTTATGACATCGGTGAGATCCCTCCGCTCGGCCATGTCCCGAAAAACATGCATGCCTGGGCCATCCGCCAGGACCGCCACGGGCCGCCCGAAGACGCCATGCAGCTCGAGGTCGTGCCCACCTGGGAATTGGACAGCCACGATGTGCTGGTGCTCGTGATGGCGGCTGGTGTGAACTACAATGGCGTATGGGCCGCACTGGGTGAGCCGATCTCACCGCTCGATGGCCATAAGAACCCGTTTCATGTTGCCGGCTCCGACGCATCCGGCATTGTCTGGGCCGTCGGCTCCAAAGTGAACAACTGGAAGGTTGGCGATGAAGTTGTCATTCATTGCAATCAGGATGACGGGGACGATGAGGAGTGTAACGGCGGCGACCCGATGCTGTCGAACACCCAGCGCATCTGGGGCTACGAGACGCCGGACGGCTCCTTCGGACAGTTCACACGGGTTCAGGCGCAGCAACTCATGCCCCGCCCCCAGCATCTGAGCTGGGAAGAAAGTGCTTGCTACACGCTCACCCTGGCGACCGCATACCGGATGCTGTTCGGCCACCGGCCACATATCCTGCGGCCCGGGCACAATGTGCTGGTGTGGGGCGCAAGTGGTGGCCTTGGCTCTATGGCTGTGCAGATTTGCGCGACCGCCGGGGCCAATGCCATCGGGGTTATTTCAGAAGACGACAAGAAAGACTTTGTGCTCTCGCTCGGCGCCAAGGGCGTCATCAACCGCAAAAAATTCGATTGCTGGGGCGAGCTGGCGGAGGTCAATTCCGAGGCCTATGGCAAATGGTTCAAAGAGGCGCGCAAATTCGGCGCGGCCATATGGGACGTGACAGGCAAGGGCAACAATGTGGACTTCGTGTTTGAACACCCCGGCGAAGCCACTTTCCCGGTCTCGACCTTCGTGGTGAAGCGCGGCGGCATGGTCGTGTTTTGCGCCGGTACCACGGGCTATAAAATCACTATGGATGCGCGCTATGTGTGGATGCATCAGAAGCGTATCCAGGGTTCGCACTTTGCCCACCTGAAGCAGGCGGCCCAGGCCAACCGGCTGGTCATTGAACGGCGCATCGACCCGTGCATGTCGGAACTGTTCCCATGGGCGCAAATCCCCAAGGCACACACGCGCATGTGGAACAACGAACACGCGCCGGGAAACATGGCGGTACTGGTGAATGCGCCCTGCGCGGGGCTCAAGACGCTTGATGATGTGATTGAGGCCGGCAAGGGCGCGGCGGCTTAGAACACGCGTATCAACGGCCTTACCCCACCGGCTTCTCCGGCAGTCCGCCGCTGTCCTCGATAAAGGCGTGGTCTGAACTAGCCTTCGTTCACCTTGAGTGACTCATGCCCGGCAAGCGAGAGGCCAGCCCCGAACAGCAGGGCAACAAGCAGGCCGCCAAGCCCGTATGAAATCGACAGGGCAATGGCCGTATCGGGGGCAATGGAAAAGATGGACAGGCCTGCCACCATGGCGCCCTCGCGCACGCCCCAGCCTCCGACGCTGATCGGCAATGCGGAGATGAGTGCAATGGCAGGCATGACAGACACGAAGAACAGGGGATCAATGGAAAGCCCCATCCCGAAGGCCAGCGCTGCCATTCCGGCGAAACCGAGCAGCACGACACAGGCGCTTAACAAGATCAGCAATATGGTCTGAAGAGGCGAGGAAAATGCCATCCAGACCTGTTGACCAAAGTTCCTCAACTTTTTCAGCTTCAAGATGAGAAGGGTAATGACGCCGGCCAGTAAAGCAAGCCCGGTTGCAAAAATCATGGCCATACGCACATCCACCCACTTGCCAAACAGCACTTGAAGTTCCGGGAGAGCAAAGACGACCCCCGCAATACCGCAAACTCCAAGACCGACAATCGCTGCGATACGTTCTGCTGTGATGGAGGCAATTGCGCCGGACAATCCCGCCCCTGCGCGCAGCAGAAGTACGGCACGTACTGACATGCCGGCAAGTGATGTCACCAGGAAAAGGTTGGCAAGCGTTCCAATTCCATAGATCGACAGCGCATTGCGTGACCCAATAGCTGCGTCCTGACGGCCAAGTATGAAAACCCATCTAAGGCAGGAAAGAGCGAATTGCAGGATAAAAATGCCGATCGCTAGCATCACGAAGCGGGCGTCGATGGTAAAAAGTTTTTGCAAGATTACCGAAACGTCGAACCACGCGAACAGGACGAGCAGAAGAGAAAGCCCGACACAGACCTTGAAGAGCTGTCCGTCGAAAAGCAGCCCTTCCGGCAGGGTAGTTTTCGTGCTTTCGCCATCTGCAGTTACACCCGCACATGGCAACACAGTGTCGTGAATCGACATGCTTCTGACTGTCCCCACTATTCACTGCTATCCATGCTTAACCTAACGCCCCGCATGGTTAACAATTCGTAAATATGTCTGAATCGCATGACGCACACAACCGATGATTGAATCAATTATTTCCATGCAATCAGATAAAGAATTGCCTGCCAGTCATGCTTGCCCGGAGACCCTCCCCTAAAAGGGGCATTGCCCGGGCCGACAAAACATTTATGCTGCACTGCACACTAAGCTTTGAGCCTCGCGGAGACGTTACCCATGGCACTTGCCGAAGACACTCACAGCACTACCGGTCCCGCACTTCCCGACCTGACCGATCTGGGTGCCGATGCGGCAGAGGCTATGCGCTCTCTGCTGGACAAGGCCCGAACCACTGTCTGCGACATGGTGAGCGAGGACGGGAAAATCTCCACCCATGCGCTGGAGCGTGAACAACACGCCGCCCACGGACTTGCATGGCTCGCGACCTATGTGGAGGCGCTATCGCAGATGGCGGCCTATGCGCGGGCGTTGGAGGAGGACGAACGCCTTGGCGAGATGGAAGCCCTGATTGTGCAGATCGCCTGTGCGGAATATCTGAACCAGCTCAAAGGTGGCATCCCTATGAGCCAGGGCGAGATGGTGCGTCCGGCCGAGCTTGGATTGAGCGCGGACGATATCGCCTCCTGCTTCTCCACGCCTGCCGTGTCTGCCCTGCTCGGAGGCAACAACCCGCAAGCCCGGGCAGCCCTGGCAACGGCTATCACGCAGGCGGAAGCCGCGGCCACCTTTGGCGATACGGGCCTGGACGAAACCTATGAAGCCATGCGCGAGGAGATGCGCCGGTTCAGCGACACCGAGGTCGTGCCCCACGCCCATGAGTGGCACCTCGCCAATGAGTATGTACCCATGGAGGTGATTAAGAAGATGTCGGAACTCGGCGTCTTTGGTCTGACCATACCCGAAGAGCATGAGGGTCTGGGACTCGGCAAGGAGAGCATGGTCGTCGTCTCCGAAGAGCTTTCACGCGGCTATATCGGTGTTGGGTCGCTCGGCACCCGCTCCGAGATTGCCGCGGAGCTTATCCTCGGCTCTGGAACTGACGCGCAAAAGAAAAAATGGCTGCCCGGTCTGGCGAGCGGAGAAATTATCCCCACGGCCGTTTTCACCGAGCCCAACACTGGCTCCGACATGGCTTCGATTAAAACCCGTGCCGTACGCGAGGGCGACGTCTACCGGATCACGGGACAGAAGACCTGGATCACCCACGCGGCCCGCGCCGACATGATGACGCTCATGGCGCGCACCGGTCCTGCTGACAGCGGCTATAAGGGCCTGTCCATGTTCCTCACTGCGAAACCACGCGGCACGGACGAGAACCCCTTCCCGGCTGACAATATCACCGGCGGCGAGATCGAGGTGCTCGGCTACCGCGGCATGAAGGAATATGACGTCTCGTTCGACGGCTTTGAAGTGCCCGCGGATGCGCTGCTTGGCGGCGAGGAGGGACAAGGCTTCAAGCAGCTGATGGCGACCTTTGAGGGCGCGCGCATCCAAACCGCGGCACGCTCCATCGGCGTGGCGCAGAACGCGTTGGAGCTGGCGTTGCGCTATGCGCAGGAGCGCCAGCAATTCGGCAAGGCGATCATTTCTTTCCCGCGCGTCTCCGACAAGATCGTGATGATGGCGGTGGAGATCATGATCGCCCGCCAGCTCACATACTTTGCCGCACGAGAGAAGGACGCCGGCCACCGCTGTGATCTGGAAGCCGGCATGGCCAAGTTGCTTGCAGCGCGTGTGGCATGGGCGGCTGCCGACAACGCCCTGCAAATCCACGGTGGCAACGGCTTTGCGCTGGAATACCCGGTGAGCCGGGTTCTCTGTGATGCTAGGATACTTTCGATCTTCGAGGGTGCTGCGGAGATTCAGGCGAATGTGATTGCGCGGCGGGTGCTGGAGGGGTAGGTGCCCACTTTCTTCTAATTCCCCGAAACCCGGGCTTTGAGCCGGGGTCCATATCTAGCTGGAATGTCCGCTATGTGCCAGAAGCGGACATGCCGATAGTGACTATCTAGTAGAATGAATCAGACGTATGGTCCCCGGAGAGTGCGCGTTATCGTAACGGTCGGGTTCCAAGCTAGCAGGGATCGTTCCCCGGTCTCCATCTTTGACCGTCCAATCAACACATAATCCGGTGTAGCTACCACTCCGCCGTGGCTCCGTTTTGAGCAGAAAGTGATCATGCTTCAGACC
>JAJFHQ010000008.1 GCA_021775525.1 Hyphomicrobiales bacterium | reverse complement strand
CCCCCCCCCATTCCCCGGTATGACCCAGAGATACCGGAGATTCAGGAAAAATGTGATTTGCGTCACTTCGGTTCAGCCAAGTCTTCCCCATTTTCAGTACAAGGCCAGTGAGTATCAAACAGATACAGGCCAAACGACGTTGGACGGACTTGATATCGAACCAAGGAGACAGCTCATGTTGAAAAAATTACTTCTGACAACTGCTGCGGTGCTCGCCATTACTACCGGCGCCTCCGCTATTGGTGCCACGGATGCAAACGCAGGCGGTAAATTCAGACTCTCTTTCGGCCATGGGTGGCATGGATACCACGGTGGCTATTATGATTTTTACGGCCACAACTGCTTCTGGAAGAAGAAGCGCGTGAAAATCCATTATTGGCACAATGGCCACAAGCACAAGAAGTGGGTTTGGCGCTCATACAGGTACTGCCACTAGGCCCGCCATCCATGACGGCCCTAGATTGAGAACCTGAAATCATAGGCCGCTGCCCGTCAACCCGGGCGGCGGTTTTATGATTTAAAAAAACTCTCTGGCTACGAAAATGTCCGGTTCAGCCAGCTGTCCAATGTCAGGAATCCGAGCAGGGTGAGACAGATAAGCCCCACGGGCAGGAGCGCAAAGAGAATGGCGCGCCTGTTGTCTTTTTTGCGTGCGAAAAGCCAGGGCATGAATACCGCGACCACTCCCGCAATGCCGATGGCGTTCAGCACGTAGAAGCCAATGCGCATGGTCACGTCCGCCATGTCAGGGCTGGTGGCGAACAGGGCAAACGCGAATACAAAAAAGCTCAAGGACGCGTTGAGCACGCTCGACATGACGAGGAATCCCAGGGTTCGTGTGCTCATTTTGCTTTTGTTGCCTCCAGGGGACTGTGCCTTGACGTGATATGACTATGCACATATCAGCCTGCGGCTTGGAGCGAAACACCGGCCGTCATACTCAAGATCATATTCAGGCGTCGTGCCATGACCATAGTTGAAATTCGCGAAGCAGTGTCCAATGCGGACCATGAAGCCGCGAGTGGCTTATGCAGATCTTTTCGCGAGTGGTTGTATGAGCGCTATCCCGATGACCGCGACCTGATCGATCTCTATTACAATCCGCAAACCTTTGAGCAGCTGCTGGTGGAACTGCCGGTCATTCATGCGCCGCCAGATGGCGCAATATTACTTGCATGGATTGATGGAGACCCTGCGGGCTGTGTCATGCTGCACAAGATCGATGACGGTATTTGCGAGATGAAACGGCTGTTCGTTTCCCCGGAACAGAGGGGACATGGCCTGGGAGTGGCGCTTGGCGAGGCTGCACTGACCCGTGCCAGGAACGCGGGTTACCATTCCATTTGGCTTGAGACCGGCCCGCTTCACCACGAAGCCCAGGCGCTCTATCTTCGCCTAGGTTTCACGGTCCGAGATGCCTATTACGATCCCGGCCCGGACTGGCGCGACAAGCTCATTTTCATGGAGCGGGCGCTGGGTGACATCAACTGAGCATGTGAAGGGCTCAGTATTCTACGACCTTGCGGTACAGATGCCATGTTGCATGTCCGAGAATGGGCATGATTACGGCGAGACCCACGAAGATCGGCAAGGTCCCGGCGGCAAGCAGGACGGCAACGATAAAACCCCACGCTGTCATGGTCATTGGATTCGCCATGATCGCCCTCACGGATGTGCGCACGGCCTCCAGCGCGCCGACGTCACGATCAACGAGCATCGGAAATGACACCGCGCTGACGGTCAGGACCGCGGCAGCGAACAGAAAGCCAACGCTGCAGCCGATGATGATCAGCGCCCAGCCGCCGTTTGTCGAGAGAATCAGATCGAAGAACTCTGGGATGGACTCGTACAGGACCTCACCGAATGTCACGTCGTAGATGAATAGCGCGGTAGCCAGCCAGGTCAGATAGATGACCAGTTGCAAGATCGCCAACGCAAATATTGAAACAATGGAAGCAGACTTGAACGGGTCGAAGGCGGCCTTCCAGGTGACCTTGTTCCCTTTTTCGCGCTGTCGGCTCATTTCATACAGGCCAACTGCGGCGAGTGGACCGATAAGTGCGAAACCACTGATCATTGGAAACAGCAACGGGAGGATGTCGTATCCGAATGCGAGCCTGGCAAGGAATACACCGACGATTGGATAGATGACGGCGAGCAGGACGAGATGGCTCGGATAGGCCAGAAAGTCATCGCGCCCCTTGCGCAATGCATCGATGAGATCGTGCCGGTCGATGTTACGAATTTCAGGGCGCACCGTGTCCGTCCCTGTAAAAACGGCAGTTCTTTGAGTAGCCATCCGCTTCCCTCCCAAGTCGCCTCGACACAGGGTCGTGATACCGTTAGTGCCGTCATGTGGCCGGTGTGACCGCTGCAAATTCCTGTGGTTGCGACCCAGAGTCGCTGCGTCGATTATACTCTGTGTTTTGGAATTTGTCGCCTCACTCTCTCAACAGTTGTGAATTGTCGCGGCGTAAGCCTGCGGACGTGGGCTTTGCTCTCTCAAACGAGAATGCCTCCACTGGCGAGTGGGTTTTTTCCGGACAGGTTCACGCCTGCTGATCCAGCTTCAGGTCGCACTCCCACGGCATGGACTATTGACGCCAGCCTCTTTCTGCAATTTCCAGTTGCGCCGACTCGGTCAACCCAATTGGTCGGGAGGTGCCTGACGGGATATCAGGTTGATTTCTTAATGTGCCAAGAAGTCATTGATATATATGATGATATTATAAATCTCAAAATATTTTCAGGTCGAGTTTGACAATAATGACTCAGTGACGGAATGTCGCACCTGCGACAGGTGACCGCACCGGTCAACTCGACTAGGTTTTTACCAAAGTCTAATGGCAGATTCCTGCCGCTGGGGGGCAATCGAGAATGATTACAGCGCTCATTATAGTCTTGGTGGCCGTCGGCTCCGTCGTCTTCCACATGATGAGTCCTTGGTGGTGGACGGAAATTGCGTCCAACTGGGGCTTCATCGACACAACCATCATCATCACATTCTGGGTCACGGGCGTCGTGTATGTCGCCATCCTTTTGTTTGTCGGATATTGCATCTGGAAATTCCGCTACAAGGAAAACCGGAAGGTTGAATACGAGCCAGAGAACCACAAGCTCGAGACATGGCTTACAGTCCTGACCTCACTGGGCGTCATTGTGATGCTGGCCCCCGGTCTGATCGCCTGGAAACAGTTCATCACGGTTCCCGATGACGCAACGGAGTTCGAAATTCTTGGGCAGCAATGGCAGTGGAATTACCGGCTTCCCGGCAAGGACGGCAAGCTCGGTAAATCCGACAACCGCAATATCACGGCTGAAAACCCGTTCGGCGTCGACTCCAATGATCCAAACGGCAAGGACGACATCCTGATCGAGGCGGATGATCTGCATTTACCGATCGGTAAACCGGTCAAGCTCCTGTTGCGCTCCATGGACGTTCTTCACAATTTCTACGTGCCTCAGTTCCGCGGCAAGATGGATATCGTTCCGGGCATGGTTACCTATTTCTGGTTCACGCCGACACGGACTGGCAATTTCGAAGTCCTGTGTGCTGAATTGTGCGGCGTCGGGCATCACGCCATGCGGGGCAATGTCATCGTCGACGACCAGGCCAACTACGACAAATGGCTGGGCGAGCAGCAGACATTCGCGCAAACGATGGCGCAATACGAAAACGGGAACAAGATAGGCAAGACCGCGGGTCTGGCCTCGAAGCCCGAACCGGGCGATCGCGCGCAGAAGGTGTCTTCACAATGAGACACGACATTGCGCCGATCAGCCAAAGCCAAGAATTGGGAGAATTCTGATGTCCGATATAACTCAAGACGACGTCGGGTATGTCGCGCCTGCCGAGAATGCCGAACAGGATCTCTACCATCCGAAAAGCTGGATCACGAAATATGTGTTCTGCCAGGATGCCAAGGTCATCGCGATCCAGTATGCCTCGACGGCAATCGCCATCGGCCTGGTCGCGCTGGTGCTGTCGTGGCTGATGCGGCTACAGCTGGGTTTCCCGGACAGTTTTTCCTTCATCGAACCTGCTGATTATTACCAGTTCATCACGGCCCATGGCATGATCATGGTGGTTTACCTGCTGACCGCGCTCTTCCTGGGCGGTTTCGGCAACTACATGATCCCTCTGATGGTGGGCGCCAGGGACATGGCTTTTCCCTATGTGAATATGGTCAGTTACTGGGTGTATCTCACAGCGGTACTGGTGCTTATCGCGAGTTTCTTCGTGCCTGGCGGGCCTACGGGTGCGGGCTGGACGCTCTATCCGCCGCAGGCAATTCTATCTGGCACGCCCGGGTCTGACGGCGGCATAATTCTTATGCTCGTCTCTCTTGCCCTGTTCATCGTCGGCTTCACGATGGGTGGATTGAACTATGTCGTGACCGTGCTGCAATCCCGCACGCGCGGAATGACGCTGATGCGCATGCCTCTGACAATCTGGGGTATTTTCACTGCGACCGTACTTGCTCTTCTCGCTTTCCCGGCCCTGTTCGTTGGTGCGATTATGATGCTGCTCGACAGGATTCTGGGCACCAGCTTCTTCATGCCTTCAATTGTTGAGCTTGGTGAGCATCTGAGTTACAGCGGCGGCAGCCCGATCCTGTTTCAGCACCTGTTCTGGTTCTTCGGCCATCCGGAAGTCTACATCGTGGCGCTTCCCGCTTTCGGCATCGTCTCGGACCTGATTGCGGTGCACTCAAGACGGCATATTTTCGGCTACCGGATGATGGTCTGGGCCATCGTCATCATTGGCGCCCTGAGCTTCGTCGTCTGGGCGCATCACATGTATGTTTCCGGCATGAACCCGTATTTCGGCTTCTTCTTCGCCACCACGACGCTGATCATCGCCATACCAACCGCACTCAAGGTCTACAACTGGACCCTGACTCTGTGGAAAGGCAACATCCGCCTCAACACACCCATGCTGTTCGCGATCGGGTTTATTGTGACCTTCCTCAATGGGGGTATCACGGGGCTTTTCCTGGGGAATGTCGCAATCGACGTGCCACTCTCTGACACTATGTTCGTGGTGGCGCATTTCCATATGGTGATGGGCGTCGCACCGATGCTTGTTGTTTTCGGCGCGATCTACCACTGGTATCCGTTGATCACTGGCAAGATGTACAGCGAGGCGCTGGGCAAGTTCCACTTCTGGGTCACGTTCCTCGGGGCATACCTGATTTACTTCCCGATGCATTATCTCGGATTTGTCGGTGTGCCACGACGCTACTTTGAACTTGGCGACACTCAGATATTCACCGAGTCAGTTGGCCAACTGAATGCCTTCATCTCGATCATGACCTTCATTGTCGGCTTCGCGCAGATCGTGTTCTTCTACAACATGTTCCGCAGCTACATAGTCGGCAAAAAGTCGGAGATGAATCCTTGGGGCGCTGCCTCACTGGAATGGATGACACCGGAAATGCCACCTGGACACGGCAACTGGGGTAAGTCCCTGCCGCTGGTCTATCGCTGGGCCTATGACTATGGCGTACCTGGTGCTAGGGATGACTTCATCCCGCAAAATATGGCTCCTAAGGATGTGCCGATGGAGAAGAAGGCGCGCAAGTCAACGCGTAAGCGGAAAAGCTAGGCATGAACTTTTTTCGCCAACTGACAGAGAAGTCATGGTTGCCGGATGAAAATGGCGCCTTAAGTATCCGTGACAACAATGTTTCGGATACGGCTTCTTCCCGTGTTGGCCTGAAGGTGTTTCTTGTCGTTGTTGGCTTTCTGTTTTTCCTGCTCACCGTCTCTTATGCCGGTCGTATGGTTTATGAGGACTGGCGTCCGGTACCGCAGTCATGGCTGATGTGGCAGAACAGCGCCATGTTGTTCATGGCCAGTGTCGGCCTGTATTTTGCGCAGATATCGGCCAGGCAGGACCAGTGGAACCATGTCAAGATTGGTTTGATTGCGGCGGGTGCTTTTACTGTCGGGTTCATCGTTGGCCAGGCCCTTGCCTGGCAGCAACTGGTCGACAAGGGCATTTTTGAACTGACCAACCCAGCCGTGGCGCTTTTCATTCTGATCACCGGCTTGCACGGGCTTCACATGCTTGGCGGGCTGGTGGCCTGGGGACGGACCGCCGACAAGGTATGGCAACGCGACAAATTTAAACTGTCCATAGTTCGACAGAGCATCGAGAACTGCGCGCTTTACTGGCACTTCCTGCTGGCAGTTTGGCTTGTGCTGTTCTTCCTGCTGTTTTCGGGGAACGACAATATGGGGATCCTGCTGACAATCTGCGGATTCAAATAAGAGGGAAATAGGTCTCATGGCAAAGACTGCGACTGGTGCAAAGGCACTGCAGCCGGGTATGGCGGGTTTTGCAGGTGATTGGTCTTCCGACCAGCGGGCGTTCAAGAACGTTCACTGGGGCAAGGCCATGATGTGGATATTCCTCCTCAGTGATACTTTTATCTTCAGCTGTTTCCTGCTGTCCTACATGACAGTGCGCTGGTCGACGACGGTACCCTGGCCAAACCCGAGTGAAGTGTTCGGCCTGTCGGTCGGCGGCGTTGAAGTCCCGCTCTTGCTGATCGCCATCATGACATTCATCCTCATCAGTTCCAGTGGCACAATGGCCATGGCCGTCAATTACGGCTACAGGAAAAACCGGAAGGTCACGACTTACCTGATCCTGCTGACAGCACTGTTCGGCGCGTCCTTTGTCGGGATGCAGGCGTTCGAGTGGTCAAAACTGATCCATGAGGGCGTGCGCCCCTGGAGCAACCCCTTTGGTGCTCCACAATTCGGTTCAGCCTTCTTCATGATTACCGGCTTCCATGGATTTCATGTGTCTATCGGGGTCATCTTCCTGCTGATCGTCGCCCGCAAGGTCTGGCGCGGGGATTATGACCGCGGGGATCGTGGATATTTCACCACAATGAAGGGCGGGTACGAGCATGTGGAGACCATGGGTCTCTACTGGCATTTCGTTGACCTTGTCTGGGTCTTCATTTTCGCATTTTTCTATCTCTGGTAAGAGGGCGCATATGGCACACGAAGAAGGTCAAACACATCCGATCAGCACCTACCTGTGGATATGGGGGTTGCTGTTCGTATTCAGCTTCTTTTCTTACATGGTCGACTACATGGCCTATCAGGGGATCCTCAGATGGAGCCTGATCCTGATCTTCATGATGATCAAGGCGGGCCTGATTGTCGCTATCTTCATGCATATGGCCTGGGAAAGGCTGGCGCTGATTTACGCTATTCTGCTTCCGCCGGTACTCATACTGGTGTTCGTCGTGCTCATGTCATTTGAATCCGACTACACCTTCGCCTCGCGAGGGGCCTACTTCGCGTTCGGCTCCTAGCCCGGCAGTTCGAATTAAAAAAACCCGGCTGCCAGAGGGATGCTCTGACAGCCGGGTTTTTTATTAATCAAATTCGCGGCCCTACAAGATTCACGGTAGTATCCGCCGTAAGGGCAGGGATCAGGAGAAACTGGCTACTGCTTCTGCTACATCTTGGTCTGTGTCTTGAGATAGGCGATGACGTTGGCGCGGTCGGCTGCATCCCCCACGCCGCCACCAGGAATTTTCATCTTGGTCTTGGGCACGACATCTTTCGGTTTTGTCAGGTATTTGTCGAGAGTTTCCGCGTCCCACTTCAAACCGGCTTCGCCGGCTGCCACCATGGCCTTGGAATATTTATACTTCTCCTGAATGCCAGCTTTTGCATCAATGATATTGTTGAGAGCGGGTCCGACACCCTTCTTGGCACCTGGGCCCACCTTGTGGCAAAGCTTGCACTTCTTTTTGAAGAACGCTTCGCCTTTTGTGGCGTCGCCTTCAGCTTGTGCAACTGTGGCGAAGGACGCCATTGCAAGGGTGGCGACTGCAATTTTGAGTATCTGTTTCATGCTCGATAAATCCTTGATAAGGCTTGTAAAATCTTCTCACGTCTCAGGCCAGTGGTGACCCTTTCACTCCCGCATGCCGCACAGCTCATATGATGGCCGTGTGACTGGAATGAGGCAAGGGGAATTACTCTAATCTATATCTCATAGCAGGGAAAAACGGCTATACTATTAATGTATAGCAGGTGATGATGTAGTACAGGGTTCTGGAGGGTGCACAAGGTCGCAGGGCCTGACCACCAGTCGCAAAAAACCAAACAGGGGAACGCAGCAATGTCCGATGATGACTTCAACAATGATACCGTGTTCAAAGTCGCCGTGGTTATCGGGGTGATTGTAGTCGTCACCGGTCTTGGCGGCCTGCTCACACTTTTGTAAGTGCACCGGATAAATCCCGGCGTTCAACCAGACTGAATGCCTGCTGACAAATTTACTCCGTAATCCAGATCACGCTGTTCTTCTTGCCCTGCTTGGCAACCAGATTGAACAGTACCGCTGCGTTCTTGGGATGCAGTCTGACGCATCCATGAGACGCGGGCTTGCCAAGCCGTTTGATGGCCGTCGTGCCGTGAACAGCCCAATGGCTGTCGTAAAAAACCGAATAAGGCATAGGTGCACCACGGAACAGACTTGAGCGGTGGTTCTTGCTCAGGAATTGGGGCCGGAATGTACCGGTGTGGGTCCAGCCATGCTTCTTGCCCGTCGAAACCTTCCAAGTGTGTTTCTTTTCACCGTCGACGTAGAGATGCAGGCGTTGCTCCGAGAGGTCTACATGGGCGAGGACGTCGGCGCGAACCCCCTGGTTCCAGAGCATCAGGCATGCAAAGAAAGCTGCAAAAGCCAGTATACGGTTCATAAGATTCGCCCCCCGGCATGTTCAATATACGAGATCATAATACACAGAAAAACATACGGAGGTTAAGAAGGTTGGAGGCTGGCTCATCAATTCCTGTTGAAAAATGAGCGGTGAATTGCAGCATAAAGATGCTGGAAATTTTAGCCTCAAGCCCTTACCTATTCACCCATGCCCGAAATCGAATATTCCTATTACGCGTGGGCCCTGCTGCTTGTCTTTTCGGCCGGCATCGCCTGGACCACCAATTTCGTCACCCTGCCCGGCAACTGGTTCATTGTCGGCATGGCCGCCCTGTTTGTGGAGGTCATGAAAACCGGCGATGCCACTCAGGGACTCAATTGGCACGCTGTCGCCCTGCTTGCAGTGATTGCCGCGGGCGGCGAAGCGCTTGAGTTTTTAGCCGGTGCCGCGGGTGCGGCCAACAAGGGCGGGAGCCGCCGCGCGGTGGCCCTCGCCATTCTGGGCACACTGATTGGTAGCATCACGGGTGCGGTCATGGGGCTTCCGATTCCCATTCTTGGCCCTCTTATAGGTGCTCTGGCGGGCGGTGCCGGCGGTGCCTTTGCAGGGGCCTATCTGGGCGAGATGTGGAAGCATGGCGGCAGCGATCAGGGCGTTGCTGTAGGCTGGGGCGCGGCCATCGGACGGCTCTACGGCACCCTTGGCAAGCTCGCCGCCGGAATGGTGATGCTTGTGGTGCTGGCCGTGCGGGTGTTTTCTACTTAATGCCCATCTATCGCGAATGAAACTCACAACAGTTCAGCTTACTCGCACTGCCACGATCGCCTTTGTGGCCGTGGCAGTTCTGCTGGTGCCATTTAACGTTCCGCTGTTTTGGCATGCTCCTGAACAGGACAGCTTCTTCACGCTAACTCCATTAGGAAGCGCCGTGCTGGCTTTACTGAGCCTGGTGTTTCTATCCTTTGTATTCTGGCTGTTGGAATTGAAGAGCAGTTGGTTGATCGCGTGGCTCGATGGATGGAATGGTTTGGGGAGAGCCTGGATCATCACACTCGACATATTTCTGGGCTGGCTGATTTATCTCCTGCTACATCGCCTCTCGCCGCAGCTCTATTACCTCTACTACATGACGCTGTTCGACGGGCTGCCGTTGAAATGGGTGATAGGCGCCGAGTACGACTTGCAGCGTTTCAGCGCGATCGTTCTTCCCGGTCCCAAGGAGCGTCTGGCAGACTTCCTCGCCTGCACCGGCTTCTGGGCGGTACTGTCATTCACGCTCCTTTTACACCGCGCGGACCCTCCCAAGACCTGACTCTCCAGGTTCCCTAGCCTATGCTGGATGCGGATCTGAGCGGATAAGGGAACGGGTAATGACGCGGCATCACTGCATTCGCATAATCATGACCGTCATCGCGGTGCTGGTATTCACCACGCAATCCTCTGCAACCCCCGTGACAAGTAAATGTCTTGCAGTGGCTGAAAACCTCTCTCCGTTCATGCGGGTGAATTACAAGGTGGCCGAACTGGCCAACAACGAAGTCCGGATTACCTTTGTCAGCCATTCGACATTTCTTATTGAAAGCCCGCAGGGCATCCGTATTGCCACCGACTATGCGGGCTATCACGGCAAAGGACCGGTCCCCGACGTGGTGACCATGAACCATGCCCATGACAGTCACTATACGGATACGCCCGATCCGGCGATCAAACATGCGCTCAAGGGTTGGAATCCAAAGGGTGGCTGGGCGGAACACAATCTCACCGTAGGAGATTTCTACATCCGCAATGTCCCCACCAATATCCGGACATGGAGCGAAGACGGCACTGAAAAGTTCGGGAATTCGGTCTTTATTTTCGAGGTATCGGGACTGTGTATCGGCCATCTGGGTCATTTGCACCACGAACTTACATCTCAGCAACTCGGGCAGATTGGGCAACTCGATGTAGTGATGGTCGCAATCGACGGCGTGTTTACGCTCGATTTTGACGGCGTGGTGAATGTGCTTGGAGAATTGCGCCCGCGGATCGTCATTCCGATGCACTTTTTCGGTGATCTCGATGGATTCGAGGCGCGCCTGCGTGACACCTACGACATCGAGATCAGTAAATCTAAAACCGTCGTGCTGTCGCCCGCGACCATGCCGCGAAAGCGTAAACTGCTGGTGTTGCCGGGATATTAAAATCCTAGCGCGCGTTGCGCACGCCAAGGAATGACAGGATTGCCAGGTCGAATGAAATCAGCGCGCTCCACCCTGCAAAGGACAGCCCGAACAGGCGCCAGGGCGCATCATCGCAGGAGACGGCTTTTGCATTGTTCAATGCGTCCAGCAGGTTGCCCGACAGGGGCGCGAGGGAATCTGCACTGCAGGCTTCCGGTCCGGGCCACCATTTCCATTCAATGCCGGAATGATAAACCCCAATCCCACCATTTATGAGAAATCCAATGCCACAAAGTGCAAGCAGCAGGACGACCAGTCGGGAAGGCTTGGGCGTGGCCAGGAAGAACGCAGCTGTGGCCAGCGGCACGCCGACGTAATAGGCGTAGCGCTCAATCAGGCACAGCGCACAAGGCGTATACCCGCCAGCATGCTCATAGGTGAGTGCGGTCAGGATCGTGACAAGTGCCACCAGGGCCGTGACTCCAGCCGCGAGTGGAAATGTGATCCTGTCAAGGAAACCCATCAGGTCAAACTCCGGTTACAACATATATTTGATAGCTATAAAGCCCGCGACAAGCATCACAACGAACAAGATCGTGAGCAGGCCGAGATATTTCTCGATGAAGGTACGGATCGGGGGTCCGAACCAGTAAAGCAGTCCGCTGACGAGAAAGAAACGGCCGCCGCGGGAGATTGCGCTGGCAATGACGAACACCGGGAAATTTAGAGCGACGATGCCGCTGGCGATGGTGAATATCTTGTAGGGCAGGGGTGAGAAGCCTGCCGCGAAAACGATCCAGAAACCCCACTCTTCATACAGCGACTTGAACTTGTTCCAGGCGATCTGGTCCGGGTCATAGAAATTGAGAATCGGTTGCCCGACCGCCTCGAACAGCGCATAGCCAATCAGGTAGCCTGCGATGCCGCCAAGCACCGAGGCCACGGTGCAAATGGCTGCATAAAACCATGCCTTGGTACGCTCTGAAATCGCCATGGGAATTAGCATGACGTCGGGTGGAATGGGGAAGAATGAGCTTTCCGCAAAGGATACGATTGCCAGCGCCCACGCCGCCTTGGGATGCGCCGCCAGATCGATCATCCAGTCATAAATACGTCTCAACATGAGGGCATGAATACTGGCGTGTGTGGTGAATGTCCATTGAAGATATTGCCTTAGTCCGGGCTGAATTCGTGTGTATCAGTCGTGAGTGCGAAAGTGCATTTGACGGCCATGAGAAAAGATTTTGCACGTCTGCCCAATGCACGTGTTGACGGGGGATGGCGCATCGCTATCATCGCCAGCCGGTGGCCCCAGTGGCGGAATTGGTAGACGCGCTGGATTCAAAATCCAGTGTTAGCAATAACGTGCCTGTTCGAGTCAGGCCTGGGGCACCAGCCGCCATCGGGTTATATGTTTATGAGAGCGAGCGTGCGGTGAGCGTATCTAAGCCGAGCTACCGCAGCGGCGTAACGGGGGGAGTACAGTGATGTACGTAAGGGGACTAGGGGCGGTTTTGCTCGCCCTGCTTCTGTTCTTGCCCGTGCGGGTTTCGGCCACGCCTGCGCTGGTGTTCGATCCCCATAAGGGCACGATCCTCTACCAGGAGGATATGGATGCGCTCTGGCACCCGGCTTCACTTACCAAACTGATGACGGCCTACCTGACATTCGAAGCGCTTCGCGACGGCAAGCTCACCCTCAAAAGTAAAATCGTCACATCGAAAAAAGCCAACGCGCAGGCCCCGACCAAGATAGGCCTGCCTGTCGGCGCGACCATGAGTGTTGATCTCGCAATCAGGGCGCTTCTGGTGAAATCCGCCAATGACGTGGCCGTGATGCTGGCCGAGGGGGTTGCGGGTTCCTTGCCGAAATTCGTCAAACGCATGAACGCCACAGCCAAGCGGCTCGGGATGCTCCGTTCGCGCTTCGTGAATCCAAACGGCCTGCCAGATGACCGTCAGATCACCACCGCCCGGGATATGGGCTACCTGGCGCGGGCGTTGATCATTGATTTTCCTGAATACGCCCACTTCTTTGCGGTGAAGTCGATCAAGATCGGCAAGAGGCGGATGAAAAACTATAACGGCTTGTTGCGCTCTTACGAGGGCGCGGATGGCATGAAGACCGGGTTCGTTTGTGCTTCGGGTTACAATATCGTCGTTAGCGCCACGCGCGGCAGGCGGAAAATTGTTGCCGTCGTTCTTGGAGGCAGGACCGGAGGGGCGCGGAATGCGCGTGCGGCCAAGCTGCTCGACCATGGTTTCCGCCGGTTCTCGTGGCGGGCAATGTTCGGCAAGAATATCGACAAGCTGACCATCCAGGCATCGCTCACCGAGGGCGCGCCGAACTTGCGCTCAAAAGTGTGCGGCGGCAGGCGCAAGGCCCGCAAGAAACGCAAACGCAAGCGTTCGGTCAAAAAGAAACAATAGCCCCGCTGGTCATTGCGGGTCTAAAGCCCGGTTATCTTGAAATAAATGACGGTATTGGTGAGTTTTCGCCCCGGTCCCCAGAGTGGCGCGAGTCTTGCTCCTGAGAGGGTCAAACGCGCGTCAAGCCATGCCGGGAGTTCAAAATGACACAGATCACACTGCCCACGCTGCCCACCGATCCTGAAATTCACGCAATGGCAGGTGTTTTAACCCGCCGTTACGGGGAACGCGCATGTGAAGTGGCGCATCATTTCAAACTAGAGCATGCGACCATGGGCGATGACACCCGCGCAGCGCTTTGGAGCCATGTGTGTGACCGGCTGGCGCAATCAGTCCCCTCGCCAACTCTTTCTTAAGCGCAAGGAGCGTAAGCTCACCCTCGATGAACAAGGATCGCGGGCATGTCGCTGGGTGAAGCAGCACAAACTGATGGCGGTGGGCGTCAATTACGCTTGCCGGAGCCTTTTCAGAAAATTTTGAAGCCACTGCTGGGCAGTGGTGACGGGGCCGGGCGGACGCATCGCGCCGCCATTTTCGCATTTCTCATTCGCGTCGTGAGTGCGGGTATCGCCTATTTCTCGCAAGTGCTCCTGGCCCGCTGGATGGGCTCCTTCGAATATGGCATTTTTGTTTTTGTGTGGGTTTGGGTGCTGATCCTGGGTGGGCTCGCACCGCTCGGGTTCTCCACATCGAGCATGCGTTTCGTTCCGGAATATCGCGAGACGGGACGCTTTGCATTGCTGCGCGGATTGATACAGCGCGCGCGGTTGATCGCGGTTACAGCGAGCACGGCAATTGCGCTTGCTGGTGCCGTGTCCCTGGCCCTGTTCGGGCATATGCTCGCCGACTATTACCTTCTACCCTTTTTCCTGATCCTGTTTTGTTTGCCCATGTACACGCTCATCGATGTTCAGGATGGCATTGCACGTGGCTATGGCTGGATGGATGTGGCGCTAGTTCCTCCCTATATCCTCCGCCCGTTGCTGCTCATCATGGCTATGTTCGGCGTTTACGCTGCAGGTTTTGAGATGAATGCCGTGAGTGCTGCCGGAGCAGCGATCTTCGCCTGCTGGATATCAGCCATAATCCAGACCGTTCAATTACAAAGGCGCGTAGGCGCGGATATGGGATCTGGACCACGTAGCTTTGAGACGGATCTATGGGTGCGCACATCCCTTCCCCTTCTGCTGTTTCATGGTTTTGTACTGCTGCTGCAAAACACCGATATCCTGGTGCTGTCGCGATATATGGACCCTTCGCAGGTGGCGGTTTACTTCGCCTCGCTCAAGACCATTTCCCTGGTAACCTTTGTGCATTTCGCTGTCGGTGCTGCAGCTGCGAACCGTTTCTCTGCCCACAATGTGCGTGGCGAGCGAGACAAGCTCCAATACGCCGTGCGCGATGCGGTCAAATGGACATTCTGGCCCTCGCTGGCCGGAGTGGTGATATTGCTGATCATGGGTAAACCGTTGCTGTGGCTGTTCGGTGCGGAATTTACATCCGGCTACCCCGTGATGTTTGTCTTGGCTGCTGGGTTGATGATCCGCGCCGCCACGGGGCCGGTTGAGCTCATTCTCAACATGCTTGGAGAGCAGAAAATCTGTGCAATTCTGCTGTTCACATCAGCCGGGCTGAACCTTGCGTTAAACTTCGCATTCATCCCTGAATTCGGTCTGATGGGAGCGGCCTGCGCCACATCCTTCTCCATAGGTTTCGCGGCGATCACCATGGCCATCATGGCCCATAGGCGGCTCGGTCTGGACTGCTTTATCTGGAGGCGAGTGCCGGCTTAGCGGGCTTGCCCAGAACCAGCGTCCAGAACGTGAGGTAGCGGCTGGCAGGATTGGTCACCAGCGCAATTCCCATTTGAGTGGCATCGGCAAGAAGCAGGTTCTTGTTGTGACCGGGGCTGTCTTTCCACCCCTGCAGCACTTCGGAAAATGACATCTGGCCGGCCCCGACATTCTCGGCAGCAAGACGGGGTTTGTAGCCGGTACTCCTGACCCGGCCCCATGGGTCCGAACCATCGGAACCTCTATGGGATATGCGGTCACTCTTTGCGAGGTCTTGCGAATGCTGACGCGCCGCACGTGTCAACAATTTCTCGATCACGAGTGGCTTGAGACCTCGCTCTGCGCGATAGGCATTGATCGCGCGTCGTGCCTGATCGGGTGCAAGCGAGACCTTTGACAGTGCCAGCTTTTGTGTCGGAACAATCTTGCTCGACGGGGCTTCGGCACAAGCCGCCAAAGCAAGCGCGCCAAGCACGGGACATACAAATCTGAGTTTCACGGGTGCACTCACCTTAAACATGCATCACTTGTGTCCCAGCATCCCCCTTAGCCGTTAAGAGAGCCTTTCCTTGGCGCAAGCGGCTCACTCGGGTTAAGTTTTGCAGTGACCGGGAGGCGAAAAAAGGGCAGGAGACCAGTCAATGCGGGTGATGATGCAAATAACGGGCGTGTGCCTGTTGGTGCTGACGGGGTGGCACAGCGCTCCCACATCAGCCCAGGGACTGTTGGGCCAGGAGCCCAAGGTGCTGGACATGACCCGTGGCAGCTGGGCTTATTTCCGTGACTATAACGGGCGGCAACTTATCTATTTCACCCATCTTGAGGCTTATAAATGCGGAATTTCCTCGGTGAGTTACTCGCTCAACTCAGATGCACTCGACAAGATCTGGAAGCTACAATCCTGCGATCTGAAGAACCCTCACAACGTCACCACTGACAAGCCCTATATTTCCCTTCCTCTCGGCACCGCTAAATCCATCACGGTGCAGCTGACTTTCAATGATGGAGCCAAGAGCAAGATCGTGCGGATCGGCTCGAACAACCAGATCATGCGCTAGGATTTTTCATAAATTCGCAAAATGACGCAATGCATTAACTCGCTGTTAAGGTTGCATAATCATATTCAAACAACCTTAGATTGCGAAGCGCGGTCGTAAATTCTTGACCGCCGTCTGACAACGGACGTCAGACGCAATGAGTGGGGATGACCCGGCGATGGCCCCGTCGGGTCTCCCCCCTCACCCCGCTTTCCCCAAAATGATATCGCTGGCTTTTTCCGCAACCATGACTGTCGGCGCATTGGTATTGCCTGACGGTACGGTGGGCATGATCGAGGCATCAACCACGCGCAATCCTTCAAGGCCATGGACGCGCAAGCTCTGGTCTACAACAGCGTTCGCGTCCGATCCCATCTTGCAGGTGCCAATCGGGTGATAGATGGTCTGGCTGGTCGCACGCCCGGCTTCAAGCAGCTCTTCGTCTCTCTGAACATGTTTCCCGGGATAGAGTTCTCCCTCCATGATCGATGCAAGCGGTTCGCAGGATATGATCTTGCGAATGATCTTCATGCCGTCGATGACCGCCTGCCGGTCGGTTTCACTTGCAAGGTAGTTTGGGTGGATTGCAGGGTAGACATGCGGGTCTGAAGATTTCAGTTCCAGATGACCGGCGCTTTCGGGCCGCAACTGGCAGAAAGACGTGGAGAAGGCTGAAAATTTATGCAGGCCCTCACCGGGAGAATCCGCGCTCAGCGGCTGCATGTAAAACTGCAGGTCCGGCGTGGCCATTTTCGCATCAGATTTGACAAAGGCGCTCAACGGACTGGCGGCAAATGTCAGCGGTCCGCGCCGCCTGAGCGCCCAGTTCACGCCCATCATCGCTTTCCGAAACGGATTCCTCACATCGTCATTGAGAGAAAGCGGCTGGTTGATCTTGTAGACCATGCGAATTTGCAGATGGTCCTGCAAGTTCTTGCCCACGCCTGCAAGATCATGAACCACGTCGATGCCGTGGTCGCGCAGATGCGCTGCCGGCCCGACACCGGACGTCATCAGGATTTGCGGTGAACCGATGGAGCCGAGTGAGAGAATGACCTCGCGTCCTGCAAGCACCTGTTTCGTACCAGATGGGGTGCGATACTGGATACCGGTGGCGCGCTTACCTTCAAATAAAACCGCTTCCACATGGGCTTGGATTTCCACATCGAGATTGGCGCGTGATTGCGCCGGCCGCAGGTAAGCGACCGCCGTGGAACAACGCAGGCCCTTATGAGACGTCTGCTGCGTGTAGGCGATACCGTCCTGTATGATCCCGTTCAGATCGTTGGTGCGCGGGATGCCGGCGGCCACGGCTGCGTCGATAAACATATCGCAGAGCTTACGCTGGGCGCGTGAGTCCGACACCTTAAGCGGACCATCTCCGCCGTGAATGTCATCGCCACCACGTTCATTGCCCTCAGATTTCTTAAAGTAAGGTAGAACATCCTTGAACGCCCAGCCGGCATTCCCGAGCTGGCGCCAGTGGTCATAGTCTTCCGGCTGGCCGCGAATGTAGATCAATCCGTTGATTGAGCTCGATCCTCCCAGCACCTTGCCGCGCGGCCACTGGATCGAGCGCCCGCCCAATCCTTCGCAGGGCTCGGTCATGTAGCACCAGTCAGTCTTAGGATTGTGCATGGTTTTGAAATAGCCGAGTGGAATATGTATCCACGGGTTGGTGTCCTTCTTGCCCGCTTCCAGCAGGAGCACCGTGTAGCGTCCATTGGCGCTCAGGCGGTTGGCGACCACGCACCCGGCTGAACCCGCGCCTGCTATGACATAGTCATATGTCGGCATGTCTTCGCTCAATGAATGTTCGCCCCGGTTGACGTTGTGGACTCTACATCTGGTCCCAATATTCGCTTGGATCGCACACGGCTTCAATAAGCACAGGTCCTTTTGCGTTGCGCGATTTTTCATAGGCCGTTTTGAACGCTTCATTACTTGTCGCGCGAAAGGTTTCGATGCCGAAGCCTTTTGCCACTTCCATGAAGTTCGGGCTTTTGAATCGCACCGCGCCCGTCTCCACCTGCATTTTCGATTGCTTCAGCTCAATGAGCGTCAGGGCGTCATCGTTCAGCACCACCACGGTTATCGGGAGGTCATGCTCCGCGACCACGGCAAGTTCGCCAAGGCTCATGAGTGCGGAGCCATCCCCCAGCAGAGCCACTAGGCGTTTGTCCGGATGCGCCAGGGATGCGGCCACGGCCGCAGGGATGGCGTACCCCATGGAGCAGAGCCCGTTAGATTGTAGTAGCTGGTTGGGCACCGTGCATTGAAGCGCGTGGCAGGCGAGAATGCGATGCGCCCCCACATCGGCCGTGCAAATCGTCGCGTCGTCCAGATGCTCGTTCACGGTTGCGAACAAGGCCGCAGGGCTTATGCCGGTCTTTGGCGCGCGTGGAGTGACGATGGCAGCCGCGTCCGTCCGGAAGGCTTCGAGAGTTTTGCCGGGCCAGTCTGCAGCGGGCGAGGCGTCTTGAGCGAGGGCCAGCAGATTTACCGGCATATCACCGATGATCTGAGTTCCCGTCGGGAACATGCGTGTTGTCTGGGGTGCCCAGTCCAGGGTGAGGCAGGGCGTGTCAGACCCCCAGGCATTGATCCAGGCATCGCGCAGCTCAATGGGATCAAATCCGATCAGGGTCAGGTGGTCGGCTTGCGCAACGAGATCGAGCGTCAACTCATCGACGATGGGGCTAAGACCCAGCGCGCCGAGCGAGAGGTCGTGCCGCTCGGATACCACGCCCTTGGCCTTGAAGGTCGTGAGAAATGGCAGCTGCCAGGCTTCCAGAAATGTCTTCACTTGTGTTGGAACACCGGGACGCACGGCTCCAACACCGATGAGTGCCAAAGGCTTTTTCGCTTTTGCCAGGGCAGTACGGGCATCTGTGCATGCGTCTTTCCCGGCAATACCCATTTGGAGCGGTGTCGGGGAGTAGATTCGAGTTTCGTTTGCCTCCGCGCGCGTCGCGTCGGCCGGACAGTTTAAATACACGGGGCCGCGCGGTTCGCTCATCGCCACGTCGAGCGCCTTTGACACTTGTTGGGAGGCGCGCTCCGGATTCAGCTCTGCCGCCATTTTGGAAATCGGGGCCATTAGCGCGACGTGATCGAACACCTGGTGCGTGTAAAGACCCCGCCTGTTGGCGGCCATCTCGCCACCGAGGATGATGACCGGTGTGCGCTCCATCAATGCTCCTGCAACACCGGTCGCGCCATTCACCACGCCGGGACCAAGGGCAAAAATACAAGCTGCCGGTTCACCCGTGACCTGCGCCACCGCATCGGCCATGAAACCGGCGGAAGGTTCCGACTTGGCCAGGATAAAGCGGATGTCCTGTGCCTCGCAGGCCCGGATGAGCTCCAGCACGTCATTGCCCGGAATGCCGAACACGAAGCGCACGCCATACGCCTTCATGGTTTCCGCCATACGCGTAGCGACGCTTGTTTTGATCTTTCTCTCAGCCACTGAATATGCCCCTTGCCTGTTCATAAGCACTAATATACTATTTTTAGTACTTTTGAGGATTTTTGACGATCTGTCCAGTGCCCATGTCGATTGATGTAACACAAAAGAGAGCTGCCAAGGAGCGCCCGGCTTTTTCTGAAAAGCACGGCACGCTGTATGCGCAGGTGGCCAATATTTTCCGTCAGCGGATTCGCTCCGGCCATTGGGCTGCTGGTGACCAGTTGCCCACGCTTGATGATCTTGAGGGTGAATTTCATGTCGCCCGGGTGACGTTGCGCCAGGCGCTCAACCTGCTGGAATCGGAAGGCATGATCTGGCGCCGGCGCGGGCGTGGCACTTTCGTCTCCGATGGCGCGGGTCCGGAATGGTTCAAGCTTGAAACAAGCCGGGATGAACTCATTCATTCACTGGAAGGCACTTGGTCCCGCATCATCGAGGTGGATGGGCAGGAAAGTGCACCGCATCTTGAACCTGCCGATGGCGCCGCCGCTCCGGCCTACCGTCATATGCGGCGCGTGCACGGGCGTGGCGAGCGGGCCTACGCGGTGGTGGATATGCATCTTGATGCAAAACTCTATGCACGCGCACCCAAACGTTTTGACAGTGAAATGATTATCCCGGTGATTGAGGGGATGCGAGGTGTGGAGATCGCCGATATCAGGCAAACGCTCACCATCGGCACCGCCGACAGCCAGGTAGCCGAAGGGCTGGAAGTTCCCATCGGGTCGCCTATCGGCATCCTGCGCCGGGTTGTTCAGGACACCAGCGGGCGTGCCATCTATGTGGGCATTGTCAATTATCGCGGCGATGCCGTGAAACTTGATATTACGCTGGCGGGTGGTGTTGGGAAGGGGACTTCATGACCTCCCAAGAACGCACATTTCAAGTCGACATCTGGCGCGGGGACGAGAACGGGGAGTACCAGCCATTCGAGGTTCCCGAGCGGGAAAACCAGACCGTTCTAGACGTTGTGACTTACATCCAGCGCCATCTCGATCCGGCCCTTGCCTACCGCTTTGCCTGCCGCGTTGGCGTGTGCGGATCCTGCGCCATGACCGTGAACGGGCGACCGCGCTGGACCTGCCGCACCCATGTGTCACGCGTGGTAAAGAACGGCAAGTTGACCATTGCCCCGCTCACGAACCTGCCTGTCATCCGTGATCTTGTTACCGACATGACGCCATTCTTCGAGAAGTGGCGCGATGCGCGCGGGAGATTTGTTGCCGGCGATGGACCAAAGAATGAGCTTGCCCCGGTTGAGCCAGAGAGCAATGAGCGGGCAGCAGCAAGCGAGGCCATCGAGTGTATCAATTGCGGGGTGTGTTATTCAGCTTGCGATGTGGTCTCGTGGCGTGACGATTATTTGGGACCGGCGGCTCTCAATCGGGCCTGGGCGGCTTGGAATGATGTTCGTGACGGCGACCGGACCGGCATTCTCAAGGCTGTGTCGCAGGGCACCGGGTGTCACACCTGCCATACCCATCAGTCCTGTGCGGAACATTGCCCCGTCGCGCTCAACCCGACATTTTCAATCGCCGGGCTGAAACGCGCCAGTCTCAAGGCCAAACTAAAGGGGCAGCTGAGATGAGCCCGGTTTCCTATCTCCTGCAACGTGGCACGGCGATGCTCATGGTGCCGCTGATCATCACCCATCTTGCCGTCATCATCATGGCGGTGCAGGGCGGGCTGTCGGCGGAAGAGATTTTATCGCGCACACACGGTTCCATGATGTGGGCGGGCTTCTATGGCCTGTTCGTTTTTGCCGCATCCATCCATGCCGGAATTGGGATGCAGACGATCCTGCGCGAATGGACGCCGCTCGGGAGGCTGGCCTCGGCGAATATCGGCCATGCGCTGATCGCGATTTTATGGGTGCTAGGCGCGCGCGCCATTTACGCGGTGGTATGGGCATGAGCATCAGCGGTTTGACACGCGCATCACGCGCACATCCGGGTTTTGTGGCGGCGCTCATTCATCGCCTCTCCGGACTGGCGCTGGCGATTTTCCTGCCGCTTCATTTTCTTATGCTCGGCCTGGCCCTGGATGAGGCCGCCTTCTCGGGCGCTGTAGCCTGGTCCAACCAGCCACTTGTGAAAATATCCGAAGCCCTGATGGTGTCCGCGCTGGCGGTACATTTCGCAGGGGGCTTGAGACTACTGGCAGTCGAGTTCCTGGGGCTAACACGTGCGCAAGGCGCATGGATTGCAGGCTGTTTCGCCTTCGGTGGGGGCGTTGGTATTCTCTTCCTGATGAGGGCGTTCTAGATGCTTGAGACCATGCGCACGGATATTCTCATTATCGGTTCCGGTGGCGCCGGGCTGTTCGCCGCGCTCTATGCCAAGAAAGCCAATCCTGATCTCGACATCACCATTGCGGTGAAGGGCCTGGTGGGCAAGTCCGGCTGCACCCGCATGGTGCAGGGAGGCTACAATGTGGCGCTGAACAGTGATGATTCCATCGAGCGCCATTTCATGGACACCATCGTCGGCGGCAAGTGGCTGCCCCACCAGGACCTCGCCTGGGCGTTGGTGAACGGTGCTGTAAAACGCATCCATGAACTTGAAAACGAATATGGCTGCTTTTTTGACCGAAACGCTGACGGCTCTCTGCACCAGAAGGCTTTTGCCGGGCAGAGCTTTGACCGCACGGTGCACAAGGGCGACCTCACGGGTATCGAGATTATCAACCGGCTTTCAGAACAGGTCTGGGCGCAGGACATAAACCGCCTTGAAGAGCATCGCGCCGTGGCCTTTGTCCCCACCAAAGACGGTTCGGGCATTGCCGGAGTACTGCTCATCAATATGCGTGCAGGCAGTTTCAGGTTCGTACAGGCGAAGACGATTCTTTTGGGCGCCGGCGGTGGGCCGACCATGTATCGTTACCACACACCTTCAGGCGACAAGTCTTGCGACGGCATGACCATGGGTCTGCGTGCCGGTCTCAAGCTGCGTGACATGGAGATGGTGCAATTCCACCCGACGGGTATTCTTGCCGGCAACGATACGCGCATGACAGGTACCATTCTTGAAGAAGGCCTGCGCGGGTCAGGGGGTTACCTCCTGAACGGTGAGCGCGAACGCTTCATGTTCAATTACCACTCCCACGGCGAACGCGCCACGCGCGATATCGTATCGCGCTCCATGATCGAGGAAGTGCGTGCAGGACGGGGCACGCCGGGCGGCGGCATCTATATCCGCATGGCGCACCTTGGGCCGGAAAAGGTCGCGAAACAGTTCAAAGGCATGGTGAAGCGCTGTGCGGACTGCGGATTTGACCTTGCTGGAGGAGATGTCGAGGTGCTGCCCACCGCCCATTACATGATGGGCGGGATAGCGTTCGAGCCGGACTGTAAAACGACGCTTGAAGGGCTTTACGTGGCGGGTGAAGATTCAGGCGGCGTTCATGGCGCCAACCGGCTCGGCGGAAATGGCGTTGCCAACTCAACCGTGTTTGGCGGTGTTGCCGGTGAAGCCATGGCGAAGGCTATTACCGATGGGACGGACTGGCGCGAGCCGGATGCCTCCGTGATCGAGCATGAGGTCGGGCGATGCCTTAAACCCTTTACGGGCAAACCCGGTGATCTCAACGCCATACGCGAAACCCTGGTTGATCTCATGTGGGACAAGGCGGGGATCATTCGTGACAAAAGCCTGCTGGAAGATTGCATCAGGGAGCTGGACGCGCTCGGTGAAGAACATGCCGTTGCAGGTCTCGCGGACTCGACCAGGGCCTTCAATCTCACCTGGCATGACTGGCTCAATCTTGAGAGCCAGATCCTGGTGTCCAAGTCCATCGCGCACGCAGCATTGGCCCGGGAAGATTCACGCGGCGCACATTACCGGGCAGACTTTCCCGAGACAGGCGATCTTGAGACGACGCGCTACACGACCATCGAGTTGAGTGATGGAGACAAGCTGGTTACCGGGTCGGAGCCAGTGGAGTTCACCATCGTCAAGCCGGGCGAGTCGCTGATTGAGGGCGAAGCCGGAGCGCCGCCGGAAATTGCCCCGCCACCGCAGGCTGCGGAGTAGGAGGAAGAAGATGATCAAGGCCGAAGCAATCGAACGCGCTTCAAATGAGATCATGGCCAAAGCGGCCATCGATATACCCGACGACTACAAGTCCGGCATCAAGAGCATGATCAATATTGAGAAGGGCGATCTCTCGGCTTTCGTGCTTGAAGCCATGCTGGAAAACTGGGAAGTCGCGACTGCCGATCGTCGTCCCATGTGTGGCGATACGGGCGTGCCGCGCTATTACGTCAAGACCGGCAACGAAGCCCGGATCGAAGGCGGGTTCGTGGAGCTGGAACACCGCATCCGTCGCGCCACGGCAACCGCCACCCACAACATTCCGTTGCGACCGAACCGCGTGCATCCGCTCACCCGCCAGGACAACAATAACAATGTCGGCATGAATGCACCTGAGATTGAGTATTCTTTCGAGCCGGATGCCGACTGGATCGACATTACGACAGTGCACAAGGGAGGGCTGTTTGGCACTGACTACCGGATGCTTTTCCCCGGTGATGGTATTGACGGTATCAAGCGCTTCTTCCTCGACGTGTTGTTGGCTTTTGGCAAGCGCGGGCTTGCCTGCCAGCCGGCCATCGTCGGCGTGGGGCTGGGAGGATCGAAAGACACCTGCATGATGCTCGGCAAGCAGGCGGCCTGCCTGCGCACGGTTGGCTCGCATCATCCTCAAGCCGAAGTCGCGAAGCTGGAAGATGAACTGAAACAGCTTGGCAACAAGACCGGACTCGGCGCCATGGGTTTCAATGGCTCGTCGACCGTCGTCGATTGCAACATCGAGGTGGGCTACACGCACACCGGCGGCATGCCTATATCGGTCCATTGTTTCTGCCTGTCCTCGAGGCGTGCGACGGCGCGGCTTCATTCAGACGGCAGCATTGAATACCGGACCGACCCGGAATGGTTCACGCCATACATGCGGCGCAATACGGTTGGCCGGGACGGTAATTCCGTTCTCGCCGGTGCAGCGGAATAGGGGGCGTCATGGGTGAACGTGCAAAAAAACTGAAAACCGTCCGGCTGCAAACGCCTGTTACCCCGGAAGCGCTTGCAGAACTGGAAATCGGCTCCGTCGCCTTTCTTGACGGCATGCTTTACACCGCGCGTGAGGGCATCTACGAGAAGATATTGACCACGGGTGAAACGCCGCCGGTTGATTTCACCAAACTCACAAACGTCAACTTTCATTGTGCACCAGCGGCCTCTCAAAACGAGGATGGCAGTTACAATATCGGTGCAGTAACGGCGACCGCGAGCTTCCGCTTTGCCAAATACCTGGACCGCTGGTTTTCAGAAACTGGCACACGCGTCATCATCGGCAAAGGCGGCATGAGCCAGGCCCATTACAACGAACTCTACGTGCCCCATGGCGCGGTTTATCTCACCACGGTGGGCTATGGCACGGGTGCTCTGCTCGGGCGTGGCATCGTTGGTGTTGAAGCCGTCAACTGGCTGGATGAGCTCGGCATCGCGCAAGCCATGTGGATATTGAAATTGAAAAATTTCGGACCGCTGCTGGTGGAGAGCGACATTCACGGTAATTCATTGTTCGAGCGCAACAACAAGGAAGTCAATGAGCGGGTCGAGGGACTTTACGAGGGTCTGAAACCACCCGCACTCGCCCGCTATGGTGAGACCCGCAACAAGACGGACGAACTGATTTGACGGTGGGATTCAGAGCTTTTCTCGCGGGGTATCGAGTTCCGCCAATAAAACAACATGCTCGGGGCGCTGCAGCACCAACGCCAAGGAGAGGGACAGAGACATGGACGGTGTGGAATATCTGAAGAAAGCGCCTAAGACATCTGCGAGCGATGCGTCGGATGTCCGGGAGACCGTTCAGAATATCCTCGATGAAATTGAGGCCGGCGGCGAGGACGCGGCGAAAGAATATGCCGCCAAATTTGACAAATATGACGGAAATGTCGTGCTCACGCGCGATGAGATCGACGCTGCGACGCAAAGTCTGTCTCAAAAGGTGAAGGACGATATCCGTTTTGCCCGTGACAATGTCAGCAAGTTTGCCCAGGTCCAGAAAGAAACAATCACCGACGTTGAAGTGGAAATCATTCCCGGTCTGATCGCAGGCCAGAAATGCATCCCCTGCCAGGCGGCGGGCTGTTATGTGCCGGGCGGACGTTACTCTCACGTCGCGTCGGCGATCATGACCGTGACAACGGCGAAGGTTGCAGGGTGCGAGCACATCGCGGCCTGTTCCCCGCCGCGTCCCGGTATCGGCATCAATCCGGCCATTATTTATACCTCTGATATTTGCGGTGCGGACAGCATCCTTGCGCTCGGGGGCGTACAGGGTGTCGCCTCCATGGCCTTTGGCCTCTTTGGCCTGCCGAAGTCAGATATCCTTGTTGGACCGGGCAACCAGTTCGTGGCCGAAGCCAAGCGGATATTATTTGGGCGCGTCGGCATTGATATGTTTGCCGGGCCCACGGACAGTCTCATCCTGGCTGATGAAACCGCCGATCCATTTATTGTGGCCTGGGACCTCGTGGGACAGGCGGAGCATGGCTACAATTCGCCTGTTTGGCTCGCCACCACCAACCGGCCTCTGGCAGAGAAGGTCATGGAGCTGGTTCCTGAATTGATCAAAAGCCTGCCCGAGGTAAATGCGCAAAATGCTGCTGCTGCATGGCGGGACTACGCCGAGGTGATCCTGTGTGAGACACGCGATCAGGTGGCGCAGGTTTCTGACGAGATCGCCCCGGAGCATCTCACCGTTCAGGCGCAAGACCTCGATTGGTGGCTTGGTCGTCTGAACTGCTACGGCTCGCTGTTTCTGGGAGAAGAAACAACGGTTGCCTTCGGCGACAAGGCGTCAGGCACCAATCATGTTCTCCCCACATCGGGTGCAGCCCGCTATACGGGCGGCCTATCGGTCCACAAATATATGAAGATCGTCACCTGGCAGCGCGCGACGCGAGAAGGGGCGCGACCGGTTGCGGAAGCAACCGCACGCATCTCCCGGCTTGAGGGCATGGAAGGCCATGCGCGCACCGCCGACATCAGGTTGGAGAAATGGTTTCCCAATGACAGCTTCGATTTGTCGGGGACTGAATGAACGACGCTTTCTCAGTGAACGGGCGTATCGTTTGCGTAACCGGTGCAAGTAGCGGAATTGGCCGCTTCCTGGCATCGGCTTTTGTGCAGGCAGGGGCGCGTGTAGTCGGCGTCGCCCGGCGCAAGGACCAGCTGGACAGTTGGACGGTGGAAGCCGGCAGATCAAGCGGACAGGCAGCATCCGTCGTGGGCGACCTTTCCGTGCCCGACTCTGTCGAAGACATTGCCAGCGACGTAAAGGAAAAATTCGGCGATCCGGAAATCCTTATCAACACTGCAGGCGTGAACCCGCGGGCATCAGCAGATGATCTGACGCCCGAGATCTGGCGGCGAACACTTGATTTGAACCTGTCGACGCCGTTTTTTCTGGCGCGCTGCTTTGTACCTTCGATGCAGGAGAAAAAGTGGGGGCGGATACTCAATATCGCTTCCTTGCAATCCTGCCGCGCCATGGCGAATGGCATGGCCTATGGAGCCAGCAAGGGCGGCGTTGTGCAGTTGACCCGTGCCATGGCGGAAGCCTGGTCTCGTGATGGCGTCACCTGCAATGCGCTTGGACCGGGGTTTTTCCCCACCGAACTCACGGAAAAGGTCTATGCGGATGGCGCGCTGGCAAAGCGGCTTGCGGAACAAACCTGCATCGGGCGAAACGGCGAACTGCCGGACCTTGCGGGCCCTGCTATTTTCCTGGCATCACCTGCTTCCGATTATGTCACCGGGCAGGTGCTTTATGTGGATGGCGGCTTCACCGCCAAATGAGGGTGTCATGAAAGCGCTTGTCTATACCCGGGCAAAACAACTTGAACTTCAGGAAGTTGCCGACCCGGTTCCGGGGAACGGCGAAGTCCTCATTGAGGTTGAGGCTGCGGGCATTTGCGGCTCCGACATGCATGCGTATCTCGGGCATGACGAGCGGCGTCCCGCACCGCTTATTCTGGGACATGAAGTGGCAGGGACCATCATCAGCGGGCCGCGCAAAGGCACACGCGTCGCTGTGAACCCTCTGGTGACTTGCGGCAGCTGCACAAATTGCCAATCCGGGGCGACCAATCTATGCGCGTCACGGCAGATCATTTCAATGCCGCCGCGAGAAGGCGCATTTGCGTCGCTGCTGCGTATGCCTGAAGAGAATATCCATGCGGTCGCGCCCGATTTTTCGGCTGAAAAAGCATCCCTGACGGAGCCGATTGCCTGTGGCTGGCACGGCGTCGCTTTAGCCAAACGTGCAAACCCAAAGTCAATGGACGAGAGTAAAGCTGTCGTACTCGGCGGTGGAGCGATTGGTCTGGGGATTGCGCTTGTGCTGGCACACCGGGGGGTGCGCGACATTCATGTGGCGGAAACAAACACGGCCAGGCATGACATGTTGCAAAAGGCGGGTCCGTTCAGTGTCTATGAGCCGGGGAGTGGCACTGAGCCAGATCCTTCTTCCGCGGACATGGTGTTCGATGCGTTTGGTGGCCGAGTGAGCCGCGCCGCTGCGTCTGCCCTGGTACGGCCCGGCGGTGTGATCGTGCATGTCGGGTTGGCAGAGGCTGACGGCGGTCTGGATATCCGCCGGCTCACGCTGCAGGAGGTGACGTTTATCGGCTCCTATACCTACACTGCAGCAGAATACACAGAAACGCTTGATGCCATTGTCACTGGCAAACTCGGATCGCTTGACTGGATTGAATGCCGGTCACTCGAGGCAGGTGGCAGTGCATTTGCAGATTTGCTCTCGGGCAAAACGGCAGCCGCAAAAATAATTTTACGACCCTGACACTAATACACAAAACGAAAGACGAGAATAAAAGGAGAGAAACATGGCAGAACCGCAATTCCTCGTACACAGCCCCAAAGACAATGTTGGCGTTGTCGTTGTTGAGGGCCTTGAAGCGGGCACCGATATGCTCGGCGTCATCACCGAGACTGACACGACAATCAACGTGAAATCCGGGCACGATATTCCGATTGGCCACAAGGTCGCTCTTGAAGATCTCAAAGAAGGCGACACGATCATCAAATATGGTGTGGACATCGGCAAGATGGTTGGCGGCGCCGCCAAGGGCGAGCATGTCCATGTTCACAATCTCAAGACGAAACGCTGGTAGGGAGCAAGACCATGGCCAAGGGCAACGGAAAAAGTAACAACACTTTCATGGGCTACCGGCGCGAGAATGGCCGCGTGGGTGTCCGCAATCACGTCATTATTCTACCGGTGGACGACATCTCGAACGCCGCCTGTGAGGCGATCGGCAACAACATCAAGGGCACGATGGCCCTGCCACATTCATATGGGCGGTTACAGTTCGGCGCTGACCTCGATCTGCATTTTCGCACCATGATAGGCACCGGTTCTAACCCCAACGTGGCGGCGGTCATCGTTATCGGCATTGAGCCGGAATGGACCAAGATAATTGTCGACGGCATCGCCAAGACGGGCAAACCGGTGACGGGTTTTTCCATTGAGCAACATGGCGATCTGGAAATTGTCGCGACTGCGGGACGTCAGGCCAAGGAATACGTCCATTGGGCAACCGAGCTGCAGCGCGAGGAATGCGATATGTCCGAGTTGTGGGTTTCCACCAAATGCGGCGAGTCTGACACAACCACGGGTCTCGGATCCTGTCCCACCGTTGGCAACATGTATGACAAGCTGATCCCCAAGGGCATCTATGGCTGCTTCGGGGAGACCTCCGAAATTACGGGAGCGGAGCATATCTGTGAAGCACGCGCGGCCAACCCGGAAGCGGCGAAGAAGTTCATGGAAATCTTCCAGGCCTACCAGGATGACGTGATCGAGGCCCACAAGGTCGATGACCTCTCTGACAGTCAACCAACCAAGGGCAATATATTGGGGGGGCTTTCGACCATTGAGGAGAAGGCGCTCGGCAATCTGGAGAAGATTGGCCGCGAGTGTAAATATATCGATGCGCTTGGCCCGGCTGAAGAACCGGAAAAAGGGCCGGGGCTTTACTATATGGATACGTCATCGGCTGCGGCTGAATGCGTCACGCTCATGGCGGCGGCTGGTTACGTCGTACACACCTTCCCGACAGGTCAGGGCAATATTGTCGGAAATCCGATTGTGCCGGTCGTCAAGATTACCGCCAACCCGCGCACGGTGCGCACCATGTCGGAGCATATCGATGTCGATGTGTCGGGCATCCTGCGCCGTGAAATGACGCTGGATAAGGCTGGTGACTCCTTGATTGAAATGATCCGCCGCACGGCGAACGGGCGTAGCACTGCAGCCGAAGCGCTCGGCCATAAAGAGTTTGTCATGACAAAGCTTTATCGAAGCGCTTAGGGCGCGATACACTGCTTTCATCCCCGGCCGATTGCCGGGGATGATTATTTGTGGGGGAGGATAGCGTTATGAAAATTACAAACGTGCGCCATGTGTCCGCGCCGCTTGCCTCAACCATGTCGAACGCTTTCATCAACTTCAAGACAATGACGACGAATGTCGTTGCCGTGGAAACCGATGTTGTAAGGAACGGCGCGCCGGTGATCGGCTACGGATTTTCCTCCAATGGACGCTACGCCCAGCCGGGGTTGCTGGCGTCCCGCTTCCTGCCTCGCCTTCAGGAAGCCGATCCAAATTCCCTTCTCGATGCCGAGGGAGAAAATTTCGACCCGCGGCAAGTGTGGGCCACGCTCATGTCCAACGAAAAGCCGGGTGGGCATGGTGAGCGGTCCTATTGCATCGGTGCGCTCGACACCGCCATTTGGGATTTGCACGGGAAGATCGCTGAACAACCACTCTGGAAGATATTGTCGGACCGATACAATGACGGAAATTATGACGAGAAGGTACTGGTCTACCCGGGCGGTGGTTACTACAACCCCGGCAAGGACGTTGAAACACTTCGCGCGGAGATGCGCGGCTACCGCGAACAGGGCTATCGCATCTGCAAAATGAAGGTTGGTGCAGCGCCTCTTGCCGACGATATGAGGCGGATTGAAGCTGCAGCCGATGAGCTGGGCTCGGGAGAAAATCTCGCCGTTGATGTGAATGGCCGTTTCAACCTTGAAGACGCCATTGAATTCGGCAAGGCGGTCGAACCGCTGAGACTTGCCTGGTATGAGGAGCCGGGCGATCCGCTCGACTATCATCTCAATGCCGAGCTCATTCAGAATTACTCCGGCGCCATTGCAACGGGAGAAAACCTGTTCTCGCACCAGGATTTGAACAATTTGATGCGTTTCGGCGGCATGCGACCAGATGTGGACTGGATTCAGCCCGATCCGTCGCTTTGCTATGGACTGACAGAAAATCTCGTCATGCTGGATGAAGCGGCAAAGCTGGGATGGTCGCGCCGCCGCTTTCTGCCACATGGCGGACATCAGCTTGGCCTCCACATGGCCTCCGGACTGCAGCTCGGCGGAACAGAATCCTACCCCGGCGTGTTCGCGCCCTATGGCGGCTTCGCGGATGACGTCCCGATTGTCGACGGCTACGTGACCTTGCCCTCCGAGCAGCCCGGCATCGGCATTGAACTCAAGCCTGCGCTGATGGATGAAATGAACAGGGTGCTCGAACTGAATTAGGACGAACCGTGTAAGGACAGACAATGCCCGATATCGTGATTACGGAATTCATGGACGATGAGCCGGTTGAAGACCTCAAGGCCAAGTATGATGTCCACTGGGACAAGACGCTGTGCGAAAAGCCCGAAGAAATCAAGGCGCTCATTCCCGACGCGGTGGCACTCATCGTGCGCAACCGCACGAAAGTGACGGACGATCTCCTCAAGTCCGGGCCCAATCTGAAAGTGCTGGGGCGGTTGGGTGTGGGCCTCGACAATGTCGATGTCGAGGCGTGCAAGCGGCACGGTGTCGTCGTCTGTCCGGCCACGGGCTCCAATAACGTCTCGGTCGCCGAATACGCCATTTGCGCCATGATGATGCTTCTCAAGGGTTCATTCTATTCAAAGGAGGATATTCTCGCAGGCAAATGGCCGCGCAACGATAATGTTGGCCTGGAGGCACGCGGGAAAACGCTGGGCCTGCTCGGATTTGGCATGATCGGCCAGTCAGCGGCCAGGATGGCCAGGGGGCTCGAAATGAACGTGATCGCCCATGACCCTTATGTGCCGGCGGATGCGGAAGGATGGAAGCTCGCGGAAAGCGTCTCGCTGGGTGATCTCATCTCACGCAGCGACATCGTGTCGGTGCACACGCCCCTGATGCCCGAGACACGAGGCATTATCAATGCAGATGCAATGGCCCGCATGAAAAAGGGCGCCTATCTCATCAACACCGCACGTGGCGGCATCATCGATGAAGACGATCTGATCGCCGCCCTCAAGTCCGGCCAAGTTGGCGGCGCGGCGCTCGATGTCTTTGTTGATGAGCCTCTCTCGGTTGAAGAGGCATCGAAATTCGCCGAAGCACCGAACCTCATCATGACGCCGCATATCTCCGGTGTGACCGATGAATCGAGCATGGCGATCAGCACCATCACGGTGGCGAATGTATTGAGGGAACTGGCAAAATCATGAGCGACATGATCACATTCTCCTGCGAGGAACTTGAGGAGCTGATGTTCGCCGCAATGGTGAACGCGAAGACAAGCGAGGCCAATGCCCGCCCCGTGGTGAAGGCCCTGCTGGCCGCCGAGATTGACGGGCGCAAGGGCCATGGGTTTTCACGCATCCCGAGTTACTCCGGACAGGCCATCAGCGGCAAGGTCGATGGGCAGGCAAGCCCCGAAATCATGAAAGAGTTGCCCGGCGCACTGATGATCGACGTGAAGAAAGGTTTTTTCTACCCGGCTATTGATCTGGCGTTCGAGCATTTCCCGGCAAAGGCGAAAGCCAACGGCATCGCCGCTGTAGCGTTTCACAATTCACACCATTGCGGCGTGCTCGGCCACCATGTTGAGAAGCTTGCCGAACAAGGTCTGATCGCCCTCGTCATGGGCAACACGCCGCAAGCCATGGCGCCGTGGGGCGGAACCAAGCCGATCTACGGGACCCAGCCGCTCGCATTTGCATCCCCGCGCATAGACGGCCTGCCCCTGGTGATGGATATGGCGCTGACGCAGGTTGCGCGCGGCAACATCATGACAGCCAAGCAGCAGGGCAAACCAATTCCAGAAGGTTGGGCTACGGATGCTAAGGGCAACCCGACCACCGACGCGAGCGTGGCGCTATCCGAAGGTGTTCTGCTGCCAGCGGGAGGTGTTAAGGGCGCGGCCCTCGGCCTGATGGTTGAAATTCTCAGTGCCCCCCTGACGGGAAGCGCGCTCTCCACCGAAGCTTCTTCCTTCTTCACCACCGAGGGTGACCCGCCATCCGTTGGCCAGTTTCTCATTGCCATCGACCCGGAAGCCTTTTCCGGAAACGCTCATTTTCTGCAGCGCGTCGAGGTCATCCTGGAGAGCATCATCTCCCAGGAGGGTGCGCGCCTTCCCGGCGGGCGTCGTGTCGAGTTGCGCGAACAGGCGGTGCAGAAGGGCTTGTGCGTACCGGCTAATCTGGTGGATGAGGTAAACGGAATTGCAGGGCGGGGCTGAGAAAAACCAGCCCGGAGTTAAGTCACCGCATACTGGATATTTTGACGATCAGAGCATCGTTTTTCTCGCGAATGGCAGAGGCGATCTTGTGTGCGATATCCTGTTCTTTATCTGAAAAATGAGTGCAGGCATCGACCGCCCGGTGCTGCCCTTCCAGCATTCCCTTGATAACCGCTGCGTTGAATACGGCGGCGGCATCGTCGAATTGATCTTTGGGCAAGGTGTTTTCAGTTCTGCCATCGCGTCATCGACGATGACTTTAAGTTTTTCAATAACTCTGTTTCCTCTCGGTCAGTAAGCGCCATTGGCAAACACCACGGCAAAATATTCATGAAAGACTTCTCATCGATATCGATTGGTCTCCAAAAACAAACGCCATTGAAAAGGTTTGCCCTGAGTCCAGCACCTACACTCCCTGCTCCAATATCCATTTCTGAAACGCTTCGCGCTCGCTCAGCCGATGGTAATAGGCCGCAAGGGCCGGGTATTCTGCACGCTCGATGGGCAGCGCATACCAGCGATGGACATACATCCCGAGGCAGCAATCCGCGATGGTAAGGTTCTCGCCTGCGATATAAGTGCCGCTCTGAGCCATGTGCGCGTCCAGTATCCCCATCGAGTTCGTGGCCTGTTTGTGCGCGCCCTCGAGTGCCTTCGGGTCGGTAAACGCCTCGTCCTTGACATGCAGCCCCTGAAAGAGATGGCGGATACCAGCAATCGCCGTGGTGAGTTGCCAGTCGAGCCACTGCTCGACGCAAGCTCGGACCACCAGTTCCGTCGGGTATATTTCTTCGGGGCCATACTTGGCTGCAAGATAACGCAACTGCGTGTTCGACTCCCAGATCACCGTGTCGCCATCGACAAGCGTCGGCACAACCATGTTGGGATTGAGGGCCATATATTCAGGCGATGAGCAGGGCTTGTAGCCACGGCCATAGTCGAGGCGTTCGTACTCTGTCTGACCGATTTCCTCGCACAGCCAGAGTACCTTTCGCACATTGGAGGAGTTGGCGCGGCCATAAATCGTGAACATCGGGGGAGCCTTTCCGAGGAAGATGTGTCGATTGAATCTGGAGCATTCTCTTTCCTCTGGAGAGCGACGTAAAGTATCCTGTTCAGCAAAAGACATTTAGATGGACTTGCAGTTGTGAGTGAGATGATGGGTGCAGATGGCGTGAGCGACGGACCAAAAGGCCGGCCTCCACTGGTGGCTGCGGTGGTCACCATGATGACCACTTACGGTCTGGTCATTCTGGCATCCATGACGCTCCCGGTGCTGGCCCCCATCGCGGCCGGGACGTTTGATCTGCCGGCCCGCTATATCGGCCTCTACACATCCATCATTTATTTCGGTGCGTCCTGCACGACATTGATCGCGCCGCATCTGATTGCGCGTTACGGGGCGCTGAGGTCGAGCCAGGGAACGGTCGTTTTTGCTGCCGCGGGTCTGTTCGCGCTGCTGTCCGGCAATCTGTTTCTTGTTGTCGCCAGCGCATTGCTGATCGGTTTTGCTTACGGTCCGGGCAACACAGCCAGCAATCGTCTGCTCACTGCCATGACATCGGAAGGCAAACGCTCGGGTGTCTTTTCCATCAAGCAGACCGCTGTTCCCCTTGGCAGCGCTCTAGCCGGGCTGGTGGTACCGCCGCTGGCGCTGCTCTGGGGCTGGCAATATGCCGCCGCCGCAATGGGCATCGTGTGCCTGGCCACGGCGTTCGCGGTCCAGCCCTGGCGCGAAAAGCTGGACAAAGATCGTAACCCGGCGCACCCGATCGTGCCACGCGATCCCGTCGCCCCGGTCAAGCATGTGCTGGCCCATCCAAAACTCCGCGCTCTCTCCATCACCGGTCTTGTCTATTCGGGCATGCAATACGCCTTCGGTGCCATCATGGTCGCCTTCCTGGTGGAGCGCGCAGGCGTGGGCGCAATCGAGGCCGGGCTTATCCTGAGCGCGGCGATGATCTCTAGCGTCATCTTCCGTCTTGCCTGGGGCTATATAGCCGACTGGACACGGCCCGACATGGTGCTTTCGCTGATCGGGTTTCTGACGGCGGGTTCCGTCGTGGTGGCGATGTTCGTCGACCCCCGCTGGCCTATCCCGGCGCTTGTTGCACTGGGATGCTGGTTCGGCGCGGCAGGGTTCAGCTGGAATGGTGTATTCCTGGCGCTTCTTGCGGATATGGCAGGGCCGCGAGATGTCGCCGTGACCACCTCGGGCGCAATGACGCTGGTGTTCATCGGCTCGCTGTTATTCCCGGCGGCCTTCACCGGACTTCTGGTGCTGGCAGGCTATGGCGTGGCGCTCGGGAGCGTTGCCGCAGTTACGGCGATGACAGCCGTCTATGTTTATCTGCAACTGAGAAAGCCTTAATCCTAAAGCCGCTCTCTCAAGGCGTCAGGCAGCATGGAGGGCGTGGGAAGGACGGTAACGCCGGCGGCTTCCAGAGCCTTCTTTTTACCCGCGTAAGACCCCTTGTCGCCCATGACGATAGCGCCAGCATGGCCCATCTTCTTGCCAGGCGGTGAGGCCGCACCGGCCATGAAGGAGACAATCGGTTTGGTCATGCCATTGGCATATTCAGCGGCCTCTTCTTCCATGCCGCCGCCGATTTCGCCGATAAGTGCAATGGCTTGCGTCTTGGCATCCTTATCAAGGCACTGGAGCGCGTCTCGCGTTGTGGTGCCGATGACAGGATCGCCGCCAATGCCGATAAAGGCGGATATGCCGAAGCCCGCCTGAACCATGTCGAGGCACACCAGCGTGCCGAGTGAGCCAGAACGTGAAATGACGCCGATATTGCCCTGCTTGAATACGCGCTCGTTAAAAGCCGGCATGAAGCCTACGAAACATTCACCCGGAGTCACGATCCCGGCTGTGTTCGGCCCGATGACAGAGGCGCCTGCCTCGCGCGCGGCGGCAAGAAAATACATTACGTCATGAACCGGTACATGTTCGGTCAGGATAACAAGCTTTTTGATGCCGGCATCGAGCGCATCCAGTACAGAGGACTTCACCCCCGGTGGCGGGACGATAATGCATGAGCAGTCGATTGCGGCGTCCTGATCCTTGGCCGCGTCTTTGGCCGAGCCCCAGACGGGCAGATCAAGATGCTGTGTGCCGGCCTTTTTCGGGTTTACGCCGCCGATGACCTGGGTGCCGTATTCCTTCATGCGCTCCGACCAGAAGGTCGCCTGGGTGCCGGTTATGCCCTGCACCAGAACGCTCTCATTGCCATGTACGATCATTTTGCTGCCTCCACGGCGGCTTTGACCGCTTCATCCATGGTCGGGTAGGGGGCGGTGCCCAGTTTTTCTTTCAGCATCGCCCTGGCCTCGTCTTCACCGGTGCCGCTGATAGACCAGAAAACGGGCACTTGCGGGTCCACATCGTCCCATGCTTCCAGCACGCCGCCGGTCATGACATCGGTGCGGGCGATAGCGCCGCAAAAATTTATCAGAAGCGATTTGACGCGCGGGTTGCCGAGGACGACCTCCAGAGCCTGCTTGCCGAGTACGAAGGCATTGCCGCCAATCTCGAGAAAGTTTGCCGGTTCCCCTCCATAATGCGAGATGGCGTCCATGGTGGTCATGGTCAGTCCCGCGCCATTGGAGAGAACGCCAACGTTTCCCTCCAGCTCAATATATTTGAAGCCGATATCTTGGCCACGCTGCTCCAGCTCCGTCAGCTTGTCAGGCGCGCCGGATTTGGCAAGTTCAGCTTGCCGCCGGATAGCAGAATCATCGAGCGCAAATTTGCAGTCCAGTGCGATGACGCGGTTGTCTGTCGTCGCCACGAGCGGGTTGATTTCCATGAGTTCGGCATCGTTCTGCATATACGCTTCGTATAGTTTCTGGAGCGTCTCGATGAGGGCCTTTCGGTCCACGCCATCGATGGGCGGGAGGGCCGCCTCAATGGTATCGCTGCTCAATCCAGTGCGAATATCGATGGGCTGGCGAACAAGCGCATCGGGATGCTTATCCGCGATTTCCTCAATGTCCATGCCTCCTTCAGCGGAGAACAGCAGCAAGGGACCCTTGGTGTCGGAATCGTTCAGGACAGCGGCGTAGAATTCTTTTGCGATCGGGACTTGTTGTTCGACAAGGACCGAGTTTACCGGGAATCCCGCAATCTCAAGGTCAAGAATACGTTCGGCTTCCGTGCGGGCCTCATCCGGGTTCGACGCCAGGGCAATGCCGCCGGCCTTGCCCCGTTTGCCCGTTGGCACCTGCGCCTTTACCACGCAAGGGCCGATCTTTTCGGCCATGGCGGCTGCTTCGTCAGCGCTTTTCGCCAGGCCGCCCTCGGGTACGGCAATGCCCGCGGTTTTCAAAAGCGGCTTTGCCGCATGTTCCTCGAAGTTCACGTTCTCTCCCCCAGGTGCTTGAACCACCTTTGTTATTTTCCATACTTCTCCCAGTGTCCGCCGAACAACTCTTCTTCTTCCGGTTTATCCTCTGGGATTGTTGTCACAAGATGGGTGATGTTGAGAAAGCAGGTGTAATTCAGATTATCGGTGATTGAGTTCCCCTGCCACGTCCCGCACCCCATGGACAGAGTGAAGGGTAGCCCGTTGTTGAACCCGCCGCCATTGCCAAAGGTGTGCGCCTGGTTGACCAGCACCCGCACAACATCGATGTCTTCGGCCAACTCGCGTGCATGATCCATATCATTTGTATGGATGCCGATGGAATGGCCCTTGCCCAGATACTCCAGAATTTCCGCACAGATACGCTTGGCATCGGCAAAATCTTTCGCCCTGTAGACAGTGAGGACCAGCGAGAGTTTTTCATCAGACAGCGGGTGATCCTCACCGATACCGGATTCCTCGACCATGAAAAATTTGGCTGATTTGGCTTCGTCGCCAAGCCCGAATATGTCGGCCAGAACGGAAGCATCCTTGGCGATGATATGGCGGTTGAGCTTTCCATCCTGCCAGAGAAGAGAAACGATTTTCTTGCCTTCGTCGCCGCTCGCCATGTATCCGCCGGTGCGTTTCAGCGCGGCGATGGCGTCGTCGTAAATCTCGTCGGGAATGATGATGGAATTCTCCGATGAACAGGACGTGGAATTGTCGAAGATTTTCGAAGCGCAAATTTTCTCAGCTGCGTCATCGATATCGGCCGAGTTGTCGATGATGACCGGCACATTACCCGCTCCCACGCCAATTGCCGGTTTCCCGCTGGAATAAGCGCGGCGCACATTGTTCTGGCTGCCGGTGACGATCACGAGATCGGATGCACTCATCAACTCCGTTGTCGCTTCACGGGACACAGGCTGGGGCAGGATCTGGACCAAATCCTCCGGCGCACCAATCTTCTTAAGCTCCGCGCGCATGGCTTCAACGGTTGCGTTGGTAACCGGCCAGGCAAGAGGCGAGGGGGCGATGACCACGGCGTTGCCGCCCTTGATCGCCATCATGGCCTTGTTGACGGGTGTGGCCGATGGGTTGGTGGAGGGGCAGACGGCGGCAACCACGCCGACCGGTTTGGCATACTTGACCAACCCCTTCTCGGGAATCTCTTCAATGATACCCGTCGACTTCACCCGCAGCAGATCGCGCAGAGTGCCAAAGGTCTTGCGCTGGTTCTTGATGATTTTGCTGTTCACGGTTCCCAGGCCGGTGATCTCGACAGCTTGTTCCGCGAGGTCTTTGGCGGTTTCGGGCTTGTAAAGCGACCAGGCGAGCGCCGTTACGGTTTCATCCAGTCGGGTCTGCGAGGCGCTGGCTGTTTGCTCCATCGCATCGCGTGCGCGTCTGATAAGTCCAGAAATCTCATTTGGGACCATAGTGGTCATGGCAAACCTCCTGTCGCGATGGCCCTGATTGTATGACCCACATCAATATTCCGCATAATAAGACATTTCGTCTCGTTTTAGGAAGCGACATCAATGCCTGTCAATCTGACACTCAGCCTCATCGATCAATCCTGCGAATCTCCGGCAAGGCGTGTCCGAACACATGGCATGGGCAGGATATCACATTGCATTCATGTGATGTTTTACCGGTAGTTTTGACACATTTTTGAGGACAGTTGATTATGAAACAATACTTCAGAACAAATATGACAAATCTATTCATTTAAAGAATCCGGACAATCCGATACTATAAGTATAAATTGCTAAAACTACTTCAATCCTTGGGGACAAATAAGTGCTGCGGAACAATAATAACAAGAAAAGCGCGGGCTCTGCCCTTGAAAAAGCCCTTCAGGTTCTCGAGGCAATCATAGACCAGCCACAGGCTGTCGGACTTCCCGATATGGCTGATCGCCTTGGGATGTCGAAGCAAACGGTCCACAGAGTGCTGCAACAGCTGGCTGATAACGGGCTCATTGTGCGCGATCCCAGCCGCGACAGGTATGCAATTGGACCCAGATTTTCGAAGCTGGCGCTTGATGCCATGCAGTCAGCTAACAAGGCCGCCCCAATCAGGGCAACAATACAGAAAGTCGTCGAAGCGATTGATGAGACCTGTAACGTGGGCGTTCTGGAGGGGCGTAACTTTGTTTATCTTGAGCGTGTCGAAACATCCCGCATCCCACGGATTTATCTGGAGACGGGCAGTTTAGTGCCAGCGCATGTCTCATCCGGTGGCAAAGTCATGCTTGGTTATTTATCCGAAGGTGTCAGGACTCACCTGGTCGAAGCCATGACTCTTGTGCCCTTCACCAAAAACACGATCACCAGGCCTGACAAGCTGTTGGTTGAACTGGGAAAGATCCGCGACCGCGGTTATGCAACAGCCAATCAGGAATATTCCGAAGGAATCATCGGAATTGGCGTGCCGGTCCTTTCATCTGATGGCCATGCCATGGCGGCCCTTGCCATGCACGCGCCCAGCGAAAGAGTTGCTCTTAAGGATGCGGCCAAATATGCGGCCAAGCTCCAGGCTGGTGCTGCTCAGTTGGCAAAAATCTGGGATATGGTGGGCTGAAAGAGTTCAGCATCCGCCCCACTGACAATAAGAAAATTGCACCAGCAGACGGGTCGGTTGTGATCCATCCGTGAGACTCACATTGACAGCGCTTATTGCCGTCTCTTATAACGAGACGAAACGTCTTGCATTGTGGGACGATTATTTTGCAATTTTGTTGTTGAAGCCGTCAGTTCAGGGAGGGCACCATGACCAAAATGACCACGGAAGAGGCTTTCGTAAAGGTTCTGCAGATGCACGGCATTGAGCATGCCTTCGGCATCATCGGTTCGGCATTCATGCCAATCTCGGACTATTTTCCAAAAGCCGGAATCAAATTCTGGGATGTGGCGCATGAAACCAACGGCGGACTCATCTGCGATGGGTTCACTCGTGCAACGGGCAAGATGGGCATGGCGATCGCCCAGAACGGGCCGGGCGTGACCGGCTTTGTAACCGCAATCAAGACAGCCTACTGGAATCACACACCGATGCTGCTTGTAACACCGCAGGCGGCTAACAAGACCATTGGCCAGGGTGGGTTCCAGGAAGTGGAACAGATGGCGATGTTCTCCGAGATGGTCTGTTACCAGGAAGAAGTTCGTCATGCCGACCGTATACCTGAAGTTCTGAACCGCGTGATCGCCAAGGCCTGGCGCGGGTCCGCACCAGCGCAGATCAATGTGCCGCGTGATTTCTGGACTCAGGTCATCGATGTCGAATTGCCTCAGATCTTGCGGTTTGAGCGCCCTTCCGGCGGACCGAACGCCATCGCGGAAGCGGCAAAGCTTTTATCGGAGGCAAAATTTCCGGTGATCCTGAATGGTGCTGGCGTGGTAATCGGTGACGCTATTGATGCCTCCAAAGCATTGGCCGAAAAGCTCAGTGCCCCGGTGTGCTGTAACTACCAGCACAATGACGCCTTCCCCGGCTCGCATCCCCTGGCGTGCGGGCCCTTGGGCTACAATGGCTCCAAGGCAGGCATGGAACTGATTTCGAAAGCCGATGTTGTTCTGGCGCTGGGCAACCGTCTCAATCCGTTTTCGACTTTGCCCGGCTACGGCATCGACTACTGGCCAAAGGACGCGAAGATCATCCAGGTCGACATCAACGCCGATCGCATTGGTCTCACGAAAAAAGTCACGGTCGGGATCGAGGGCGATGCAAAAATGGTTGCCGAGCAAATTCTGGCACAGCTCTCCAAGGATGCCGGCGATGCGGGCCGCAAGGAGCGCGAAGACCTTATTCATCAGACCAAATCGGCCTGGCTGCAGGCGCTTTCCAGCATGGATCATGAAGATGACGATCCGGGCACCACGTGGAATGAGCGCTCACGCGATCGCGATCCAGATCGTATGTCACCACGCCAGGCCTGGCGCGCGATCCAGGCAGGGCTGCCAAAAGACGCGATTATATCCAGCGACATTGGCAACAATTGCGCCATTGGCAACGCCTACCCTTCTTTTGAGCGGGGCCGCAAATATCTCGCACCGGGCCTGTTTGGCCCATGTGGTTACGGCTTTCCGTCAATCATCGGCGCCAAGATAGGCTGCCCCGATGTGCCAGTGGTGGGCTTTGCCGGTGACGGCGCCTTCGGCATCTCCATGAACGAGATGAGTTCGATCGGACGCGAAGATTGGCCGGCCGTAACCATGGTCATTTTCCGCAACTACCAATGGGGCGCGGAAAAGCGCAACACAACGCTTTGGTATAACGACAACTTCGTCGGCACTGAGCTTGACCCGCATCTGAGCTACGCCAAAGTGGCGGAAGGCTGCGGGCTCAAAGGCGTGACCGTGACGACTCAAGAGGAGTTGACGGAGGCGCTTGAGACGGCTTGCAAGGCGCAGGAAAAGGGTGTGACCACCTTCATCGAGATCATCCTCAACCAGGAGCTCGGTGAGCCCTTCCGCCGCGACGCCATGAAGACACCGGTTGAAGTTGCCGGGATCGATCCGAAAGATATGCGTCCTCAGCAGGGCGCATAGCCCTTAGGAGCAGCCATGTCCGGGATACACCGCGCGCAATGCCCGCCCGAATTGCTGGAGGCGGCGCGCGGGTTCGCCCCCATGCGTACTGCCGTGGTGAACGCAGGCACCCAGGTCATCATGGAGAGCGTGCGCGATTGCGTTGAGGCAGGGCTCATCGAGCCGCTGCTGATCGGTGACCCTGAAGACATCAAGGCCTCCGGGGACAAGCTAGGTTTCGACGCGGAACGCTTCACCATCGATGTTGCGGCAGATGAAGAAGACGCTGCCCTGAAAGGGGCTGCCCACGCTGGCGAGGGCCGGGTGGAGGGCATCCTAAAGGGCCATGTGCACACGGATGTGTTCATGCGGGCGCTGCTCGACAAACGTTACGGGTTGCGCACAGACAGGCGGCTCAGCCACATCTTTCACATGACTGCCCCAGCGCATGACAAGCCATTGTTCATCACTGATGGCGCGCTCAATACTCATCCCGACATGGAAACCCGAAAAGCAATCTTGCTGAACGCGGTCGACCTGGCGCATGCGCTTGGGATCGCATCGCCTCACATCGCGCTTCTCTCGGCCACCGAAGAGCCCTCGAAAGCCATACCTTCCAGCATAGAGGCGGCGGAGCTGGCAGCATGGGCCAAGGAGAATGTTCCTGGCGCTGTGGTGGATGGACCGCTGGCCTTTGATATTGCGGTTTCGCCTGATGCGGCACGGATTAAGGGCGTCACCGCACAGGTCGCGGGGCAGGCTGATATACTGCTGGTGCCTGACATTGTTTCGGGAAATGCGTTGTTCAAGATGATGGTGCATTTCATGGGCGCATGTGCCGCCGGAATTGTTCTCGGCGCCAAGGTGCCGATCTTGCTTACCAGCCGGTCTGACCCGCCTTCGGCACGCCTCGCTTCGGCGGCCCTCGCGGTTATTGTGGCCAACGCCAGGGGAAATTCGTAAAACGGGCTCTTTGCACACGCCGCGCGAGGAGCAGTATCCGTGAGACTCAAGGACAAGGTTGCCATCGTAACAGGGGCCGCGTCGGGGTTCGGCGAGGGCATTGCCCGCGCCTTCGCAGATGAGGGCGCCAGTCTCATCATCGCTGACATCTCCGAGCAGGCAGGAGAAGAGGTCGCTGCCTCATTGCCAAAGGCCCTCTTTGTACGCTGTGACGTCACGTTGAGCGAAGATGTGAAGGCCATGGTCGCGGCGGCTGAGGAGATCTATGGCGGGCTGGACATTCTTGTGAACAATGCCGGGACGACTCATCAGCGCAAATCCATGCTGGAGGTCCCCGAAGATGAGTTCGACAAGGTGTACGCCACAAATGTGAAAAGCATTTATCACGGTGCGATCCACGGCGTACCGGCGCTGCAAAGACGCAAGGGCGGGGTTATCCTGAACATCGCATCGACCGCGGGCGTGCGTCCGCGTGCGGGTCTCACCTGGTATAACGGCACCAAGGGTGCGGCCATCACCCTGACGAAATCAATGGCGGTCGAATTGGCCGGCGATAAGATCCGCGTCTGCGCTATCAACCCGGTGATCGGGGAAACGGCGCTGCTCACATCCTTCATGGGCGGACCGGATACGCCCGAGATGCGTGAGCAATTTATCTCAGGTATTCCGCTCGGGCGCATGAGCCGCCCTGACGACATCGCCCGCGCTGCGGTATTCCTGTGCAGCGAAGATGCCGAGTTTATCACCGGCGTTTGCATGGAAGTGGATGGCGGTCGGGCTATCTAAAACGGCCCTGTAAAAAGCTTACTCTTCGCGCTTTTTGATCTGGTTGCTTTGCGGCGTGGTGACGGGCAGGCGGCTCGCCTGATGGTTGGTCATGCGCCACTGGCCATCTTCGAGCACGAACACATTGGTGGCGATAAGGTGAGTTCCGCCGAGATTTTCCTCGCAGATCACAAGCCCTGATTTCTTGGTGACGATTGCAGTGGCATCAAGTGCGCTCACATGGGGTGGGTTGCCAGCAATGAGAATCCGGTACCAGGATTCCATCACTGCGTCGCGCGTATTGATGCCCGGCCAGTTGGGATGGAACACGCTGACATCGCGCCGCCGCGACCAGAGGCGTTCCATGGCTTCGAAGTCGGCCGCGCGGAAGGCGGCGTAAAAAGCTTCGTTGGCTGCCAGCACGGCTTGCTTTTCCGACATGACTTCATTGGTAGTTGGCAGAGGTCCGAGCGGCAACCCCGCAAGACCTACTAATCCCCAAATTGGTACAGTTTTTTCAAAAGGTGTTGCATCCTTGCCTTGTGTGGAATTTGCAGAAAGTAGAAAATAATACTGATATATTATGTTTATTAGAAATATATGCTTCGCAACCCTGCTATGCGTCCGATAAACATTGATTATTTTGCGCAAACTGCCTAACTGCACAGTGGGCCGAACAGGACGGGGCATCAACCCGGGCCACGCACCGTCCGCGAATTGAGTTAAGTGTCATGAGCCGTATCTTTGTCATTCACGAAAATGAAGAGTGGCTGCCGCCGCTTGCCGCAGCGCTTGATGCGCGTGGTCTCGATTGGGATGAGATTTTCATGAGTGGACGCTCGGTTGATCTGTCCACCACTCCTCAAGATGGCATCTACTACAATCGCATGAGCGCCTCTTCATGGACGCGAGAGCACGGTGCTGCCCCGCAACTCACCCTTGCCTTGCTTGAAAACCTCCAGGCCCACGGGCGGCGCGTCGTCAACAAGGCCCGCGCGCTGGATCTGGAAATTTCAAAAGCACGCCAGGCGGTCATTCTAGAGCGCAATGGCATTCGCACACCGCGTTCCGTGCTGGCGGTTGGTGAGCGCGACATTGCCGAGACGGCGCGTACCTTCGATGGCCCGGTCATCCTCAAGCCCGATTGCGGCGGTAAGGGCGCAGGCGTGAGCCTGTATGAAACAGGAGAGATGCTTGCCGGTCTCATCGCCAGCGGTGATGTCGAACCCGATCCGTTCACGACCATGCTGGTTCAGGCCTATATCAAACCGGCTGAACCTTTCATCATCCGCAACGAAATTGTCGGCGGTAAGCATCTCTACTCCGTTAAAGTCGATACATCCGGCGGCTTCGAACTATGCCCGGCAGATATTTGCGAGATCGGCGATGCCGCCTGCCCCGTGGGTGAGGAAGCGGACGCGCCGAACAAGTTCGAAGTGCTGACCGACTTTACGCATCCGGACATTGCCAAGTTCGAGAAAATGCTGGCCGGTGAGGATATCGAGATCGCAGGCGTTGAATTCCTGTTCGACGACGAGGGCAAAGCCTGGACCTACGACATCAATATCAACACCAACTATAACGGTCAGGCCGAGACCAAAGCAGGCATTGCCGGCACGGATCGTGCCGGCATGATGGCAGTCTCAGGTTTTCTTGGTGGATTGTCGGGTCAGCTGGGCATGCGCGAAGCTGCGGAGTAATCAGCGCCAAACATCACCTTGCCATTGGTGAATTGGACAGGCCCTGCTTAAAGGGGCCGATCACCCTTGATTGTGACGCGGAAGCCTGATCGGACGTTTGGAAAATAGTCCCAGACCGCGATGTGCTGAACGCATCGGTTGTCCCAAAAAGCCACCGAATGCGGCTGCCATCGGAAGCGCACCTGGAAATCGGGCATTGCGCAGTGCTCATGGAGCATTTTGAGAAGCGCGTCGCTTTCAAGCCGGGGGATATCGTTGATCCGGGTTGTGAATATCGGATTGACATACAGACATTTGCGGTCTGTTTCCGGATGGGTCCGTACAACCGGATGATCTGCCCATGGGTAGACCATGGCGGAGTCGTCAGCGACCCTGTCCTTGTAGCGGCCACGGTATTGCATCTCGCCGTCGTGGCGCGCTGTCAGGCCGTCGAGATAGTCTTTCATTCGATCAGAGAGCGCATCGTAGGCCGCATACATGTTGGAAAACAGCGTATCACCGCCATAGTCGGGAACCGTATGCAGGTAGAGGATTGATCCCAAAGGCGGCTCTTCCTCGCACGAGACATCCGAGTGCCAGCGCTCGCCCGCGATATAGGTTGATGTTTCATCCGTATGTATCGGCAGGATTTCCGGGTGCCCCTCGGGGCCGGGGATCGCCGGATGGACATGAAGCTCGCCAAATCGCCTGCCAAATGTCTTGTGGATTTCATGGTCAAGTTTCTGATCGCGGAAGAAAATTACGCAATGCGCCTTCAGTGCCTCGTGAATTTCCCGGTGCGTCCGGTCGTCCACCGGTTTTGAAAGGTCCACGCCCTCGATTTCGGCGCCGATCCTTGTGGTAACCGGTTTGACTGCTATGCGTTCGTATTTCATGGACATGGCACTATCTTCGTTCAGACGTGGCCATCCGTCCACTTAGATTTCTCAATTACCGCCTGTTCAGCTATCGTCGCTGGCGATGTCCGTTTCCGGCACTAAGCGCCCTGCTGCTTCGCGTCCTGAATCGCGCGCCAGACTTTCTCAGGAGTAAGCGGCATCTCGATATGGGTGACGCCATCCTCCTTGAGTGCATCCAGCACCGCGTTGACGATGGCCGGGGGGGCACCACAGCATCCAGCCTCACCTGACCCTTTCACGCCGAGGGGATTCTTGGCGGTCGGCGCGTCCTCGTAAAAAGCCATTTCCATCTTCGGCATGGAATCAGCACGTGGCAGGGCGTAATCCATCAGCGAGCCGGTCACCAACTGGCCGCTGTCTTCGTCGTAGACGATCTCTTCCATCAGCGCCTGGCCCAGACCCTGGGCGACGCCGCCCATCACCTGGCCATCAGCTAGCATGGGATTGATGATGGTGCCGAAGTCGTCGACGATCCACATGTGCTCCACCTGCACGGTTCCGGTTTCCGGGTCGACTTCGACCTCGGCGGAGTGACAGCCATTGGGGCAGGAGATGATTTCGCGCTCAAAAATTGTGTCGGTATCCAGCGCGCCAGCCTCCATGCCGTCGGGAAGGCGGCTCTGGTCAAAAGAGGCGGCCACCACGTCAGCCATGGAGACGTTCTGGTCGGTCTTCACATCCGTGAAGACGCTCTCTTTGAGTTCCATGTCATCCGCGTTTGAGTTGAGCAGATGGGCTGCCAGCTGCTTGGCCTTGACGAGCACCTCCCTGGCGCATTGCAGGACCGCGCTCCCGCCCACTTCCATATTACGCGAGCCGCCATGGCCGCCACCGATAGGCGTCGCGTCGGTGTCGCCCTGCACGTAGGTGATTTTCTCGAAGTCGATGCCCAGCGTATCGCTGAGGATTTGCGGCATGGATGTTTCCTGCCCCATGCCTGTGGACATCGAACCGACCCGAAGCGTCGCCGAACCATCCTTGCCAAATTTCACTCCGGCGAATTCCTTCGGGCCGCCGCCGGTGCACTCAAGGTAGGGCGCGATGGCGAAGCCGCGCCGCAATCCCTTCCTGGCGCTTTCCTCAAACCGTTTCGCAAAGCCGGCCCGGTCGCTCATTTTGAGTGTGCGCTCGAACACCTCGGGGAAATTGCCCGTGTCCACATCAAGGCCCATCGGTGTTTTGCGCGGCAGGCTGTCTGCGGGCATCAGGTTCTTGCGCCGCAGCTCAACCGGGTCCATCCCCAATTCACGTGCGGCCAGCTCGACGATACGCTCGATCTGGAACGAGCCTTCAGGCCGTCCCGCTCCGCGATACGGGTCAAGCGGCATGGTGTTGGTGAAAGCGGCAATGCCGGTGTAGTGCATGGCCGGGATATAATATGGGCCACCTTGCGTGCGTGCCGATCCACCGGTGGGCGTGAAAGGACCAACGGTCCAGCAATAGGCGCCGATATTACCCACCGTGCGGGTGCGCAGGCCAAGGAACATTCCATCTTTGTCGAGCGCCATTTCCACCGTCGTGGCCTGGTCACGGCCATGGGTGTCGGCGGCAAAGCTCTCATTGCGGTCGCCGATCCACTTGATCGGGCGGTCGGTTTTTTTCGCCGCGTAGAGCAATAGGGAGGGTTCGGGGTAACCGGAATTTTTGGCGCCGAAGCCGCCGCCCACATCGGGGGCCATATGGTGCAGGTCCTCGCTCGGGATCTTCAACACACTGGCGAAGGTGTCACGGTTGGCGTGCACATTCTGCGTGGCGTTCTGAAGGAAGTATTTCCCCGTATCCTTGTCATAGCTGGCGATGGCGCCACGCGTCTCGATGGGAGCCGCCGTCACGCACTGGTTACGCAACTTCAGCTTGACCACATGGTCAGCCGTTTCGAAGGCTTTCCCGGTGCCTTCCTTGTCGCCGAGTTCAAAGTCGATACAGAAATTGCCCTCGATATCATCCCAGATTTGCGGTGCGCCCGGCTCCAGGGCCTTGATCTGGTCGGTGACTGCTTCGAGTTCTTCATAGTCCACCTCGACCACTTCGGCTGCGTCCTGCGCCTGGACGAGCGTTTCCGCAACGATGAGCGCAACCGGCTCACCCACATAACGCACCCTGTCGATGGCAATGGCGTGCCGCGGAGGCTGGTTGAGCGGCGTGCCGTCAATTTTCTTGTTCACGGCAGACTTGGTGGGCATGGGCTGGAAATCTTCCGCAACCCAGTCTTTGCCGGTGACGATGCAAAGCACGCCGGGCATGGTTTCAGCTTCGCTTGTATCAAGGTCAAGAATTTTCGCGTGCGCGTGGGGAGAACGCAGAACCACGGCGTGGATCAGATTATCCGGCTTGATGTCGTCGATATAAGTGCCGGTCCCGGTGAGAAAGCGCACGTCTTCCTTGCGGCGAACGGGTTGGCCAATTCCATATTTTTCCATTGTCCTGTCCCTCGCTCAGCCGGCGTGTTTCACTGCGCGCTTTGCAAGCACACTGATGAGATTTGCACGGTACTCGGCCGACGCATGCAAGTCAGAATTCAGACCGTCCGTCGAAACGGTGAGCCCATCCAAGGCCGAGGGCGAGAAGTCACCCAAAAGCGCTTTCTCAAAATCGATTTGCCGGAACACGCAAGCGCCAGCTCCGGTCACTGCCACGCGCACACTTTCCCCGGTCTTGGCAACGAACACACCTGTGGTGGCATAGCGAGACGCAGGGTTGGGAAATTTCTCGTAGGCCGCCTTTTCGGGCGCCGGGAAAGTGACGTTGACGATCATCTCACCTTCATCAAGTGCGGTTTCAAACATGGCGGTAAAAAAGTCTTCCGCTGCGATTTCCCGCGAGGTCGTCTGAACCGTTGCGCCAAGCGCGACGAGTGCCGCCGGGTAATCCGCGGCTGGGTCATTGTTGGCGATGGAGCCGCCGATGGTGCCGCGGTTGCGTACGGCCGGGTCTCCGATATGGCTGGCAAGTTCGGCCAGTGCCGGAATGGCCTTGCGCACTTCGTCCGAACCGGCGACTTCGTTGTGGTGCGTCATGGCGCCGATCGTCAGTGCACCTCCATCAACCGAGATGCCTTGCAGGTCTGAAATCTTGCCGAGATCAATTATGTCCGATGGCATTGCCAGGCGTTGCTTCATGACGGGGATGATGGTCTGCCCGCCGGCCATGAATTGTGGATCATCGGCATCCGCAAACAGCTTGGTGGCCTCTTCTAGAGATTTTGGCTGGTGATATTCAAATTCGTACATGGCTCTAACCCCGCATCGCTTTGGCGCCGACCATGACGGCATTGATGATATTCTGGTATCCGGTGCAACGGCACAGATTACCCTCGAGCCCCTTCCGCACAGCGGGTTCGTCGAGGTCCGGCTGCTCGGTTGCAAGCGCAACGGACATCATCACCATGCCGGGTGTGCAAAAGCCGCATTGAAGGGCGTGATTGTCGCGGAAAGCTTCCTGCATGGGATGGAGCTTGCCTTTTTGCGCCAGCCCCTCAATTGTTGTGATCTGTGCCCCGTCCGCCTGGGCGGCAAGCATGGCGCAACTCTTTACGGGTTTTCCGTCCACATGAATCACGCAGGCACCGCACTGGCTGGTGTCGCAACCCACATGTGTTCCGGTGAGGCCCAGATGGTCACGCAGCAGGCGTGAGAGAAGCCAGCGTGGCTCAACGTCGGCGGTAACTGGATTACCGTTCACGGTCAGGGATATAACGGGCATCGAACTGACGAACTCCAATGTGAGGAAGGCAGGCGCGAAAGTGTGAGCCACACAATATATCAGATTGGGAAAATTGAGAACAACTGCTGGATTTAACTCTGTTATTCACCGCATGCGGAGAATGGACGTATAAGGACGGGCCGCAAAGGACCAGCAAATGAAACTCAGCGACGAAATACGAATTGAAGCGACCAGGGACGAGGTGTTTGCCGCGCTGAATGATGCGGAGACATTGCACCGGTCAATCCCCGGTTGCGAGGAGTTGGAGAAGGTTTCTGATACCCAGTTCAACGCGCTCGTTCGCGCCAAGGTCGGCCCGGTTCGCGCGCGGTTTCGCGGCGAAGTCACATTGTCTGACCTCAATCCACCTGAAAGCTATACGTTGGCAGGCCAAGGCAAGGGCGGGGCTGCCGGGTTCGCACGCGGTGAAGCCAGCGTTCAACTGAAGGCCGATGGTGACGCTACTCTTTTGAGCTATGACGTAAGCGCGACGGTGGGTGGCAAGCTGGCCCAGCTTGGCGGGCGGCTCATAGACGGCGCGGCGAAAAAACTCGCTGCCGAGTTCTTCGAAAATTTTCAGAAAATCGTCGGTGGAGATGTTCCCGGTGATGACGAGGAAGACACGTGAACACCACATTGCATACGGCGCAAACCTGGCTGGAAGAGGGCCGCGATGTTGCCTTGGCAACGGTTGTGGAGACCTGGGGATCAGCCCCGGTTCCTGTTGGCGGGCATCTGATCATCGACGGGTCAGGCAATTTTGCCGGCTCGGTGTCAGGCGGTTGCGTCGAGGCGGAGGTGATGGCGCGTTCTGAAGACGTCATGGCCAGCGGCAAGTCGGAACTGCTGGAATTCGGCGTTGCCAACGAGACGGCGTGGGGTGTTGGCCTGGCCTGTGGCGGGCGCATCCGCGTGTTCGTCGAGAAGCTGGGATAGCCCTGAATGCAAAAGGACACACTCAAGGCCCTGCTGGACGCGCAGAAGAAACGACGCTCGTTCGTGCGGATATCACCGCTTGCAGGTGGTGCCGATGACCTCGTGTCAGAGGACCACATGCCAAAGGATCACCCACAGGCAAGTGAGCTAGCGGAATGTTTTCGCACCGGGCGCAGTAAAATCGTTGAGACGCCAGGTGGCGAGGTGTTCCTGCAGGCATTCCTGCCCGCGCCAAGGCTGATGATCATCGGTGCGACGCATATCGGGCAGGTGCTCGTGCGGCTGGCCCGTGAAGTTGGTGTGGAGCCGTTTGTGATTGATCCGCGCACGGCCTTCGCCACAAAGGAGCGTTTTGGCGATGTCGAGATTATCACTAAGTGGCCGGGCGAGGCATTGGGAAATCTTGGTCTCGACCGGCGTTGCGGCGTCGTCTGCCTGGCCCATGTGCCGGACATTGACGATGAGGCGCTGGAAGCTGCGCTCAAGAGCGAGAGTTTCTATATCGGTGCCCTCGGCAGCAACCGCTCACATGCAAAACGACTGGAGCGGCTCAAGAAGAAGGGGTGTGACCCTGACGGCTTCAGCCGCATCCATGGGCCGGTGGGTCTGGACATCGGATCGGTGAGCCCGGCGGAAATTGCACTCTCCATCATTGCCGAGCTCGTGAAAACACTGCGGATTCAAAACGGAGATTAGGGTGTGGCTGCCACTGATACGGACATTCACAAAGTCCATGCCGTTTTGCTGGCAGCTGGCGCATCGCGGCGGTTTGGTGAGGATAACAAGCTGCTGGCGGAACTCGGCGGCGCGCCACTCGTGCGCCGGGTGGCGGAACGTTTGCTGGCGAGCCGACTTGCAGGCGTGAGAGTGGTTACCGGGTTTGAAGGTGAGAGGCTGCGCGGCGTGCTTGCCGGTCTCGATCTGAATTTTACCGAAAATCCGGATTTTGCCGAAGGGTTGGCTTCATCTCTACGACGAGGAATTGGCGCCCTACCGGAGGGCGTATCTGGGGCCATGATCGTGCTGGCCGACATGCCTGGCGTCACGACAGAACTCATCGACCAGTTACTCGCGACTTACCAGCAGGAAGCTTGCAACAAGATCATCTACCCGGAGCGCGGGGGTGTGCAGGGAAATCCGGTGATCTGGCCCGCACACTATTTCGAGCAGTTGACGTCGCTCACGGGCGACGCCGGCGCCAAGCGCCTTCTCGGTAAGCATGCAGCGGAAACCCTAGGCGTTCCGCTGGAAAGTGGGGATGTCCTGCGAGATATAGACGAGCCGGGAGACCTCGCTGCCTGGAGAGATGACGGCCAATCCTGAGTGATGATCCTGGGGTGTTAGTCTCCGCCACCCTGTATGGCGAAGCAGCTTGGATAGTGATTGCGCGGCTTGCCGGGTTCGCTGGCGCAAGCGTCAATCCCAGCCAGATCGCCCGGGTCGGAATATTGCATGTAGGGTCCGATCAGGTAGCGGCCTTCGCCCGAGGCCAGGTATCCGAAACGGTCGATCTTGCTCGCCATTTTTGGATCTGAAGCCACGATGGCGTCTTTTAGGCTGTCCCCCTTGATGAAATTGTCAGGAAGCTGGTCGAACGGCCCGTCAAAGTAATTGTTGACCACCACGTTCGCCGCGTGGACGGCGATCAGAACCTTCCGGTCAATATGATGATCCTGGTAAAACGCAAATCCGGACCGCTTGCCGATCAGGATGCGGTCGGCCACCTCGGATGCAATGAGCTGATCGCCCGTACCAGAGGTTTCGATCAGGATGTAATGGAAGATTTTAAGCTCGGTGTTGAACAGCAGGTAAAACTGGAGACCTGATTCATCGAACACCGGCCCGAGGTAAATCTCCTTCGCCCGCAGCAGGTCTTTTGGCGGCGCAATGTCGGATAGATCGTTCAAGTGAAACGTGACCCGCCTGCCGTCATAGCTCACGCTATATTCAAGCGGCCCGGTTTTCTCGACCCGAACACCCTCCCTTGCATTTAATTTCAGGTAGTGCATTGACCCCTCGCTGCTGGAGGCGTTGGCATCGGCAAAGTAGGCGAAGTGCAAGATGCCCTCGTCCCGGTCCACCGCTGCCAGGCGCACATTGCCGGCATACCTGATGCCCTGATGATAAAATTTGAAATAGTAGTAGTTCTCGGTCGGGTAGACGCGAACAGTGTTCGGCAGGCTGGAAAAAATGTACCGGAAGACGTCCATCCGCGAGTTCACGTCAAATTCCGGCTTTCGGCCAAGCTCCTCGATGAAATGCTGGTTGGTACGCAACTCGGGACGAGATGTCTTGCCCCCGCTTGTTGATGAATGATCAGCGGCCTGCACGGCGTTGGAGGCCATGAGCATCAGCATCAGAATGAGGAGCGTTAGCGAGCCGGAAACGGATACGAAAACGGGCCTCAATGAAAGTGCTCGGCGAACACAACTCAACATCCAACGCGTCTCCAGGCGGGCCAGAAAAATTCCAGGCGAGTGTAAGCCCGGGTGAACCCACGGGCTAGGGGGCCTTCACGCTCGACCCCGCCGGCTTGTGAATCAAGGTGGACCCCACGGGCTTGTGAAGCTTCACATTCGCCCCGGCGGGTGGGCGCGGGCTCGCCCTTGAGCCTGCCGGGTTGTGGGTCAATGATGATCCTGCGGGCTTGTGCAGAGTCAGCTTCGATCCAACCGGCTTGTGGGTGGTTTTCGTGCCAAGGGGCTTTTGAGCAATTGACCCGGGCGGGGAGTGCCTGGAGGGTTTGCCAATATGTGCAACCGAACCCTCCGGGCTGTGCCGCGACGGTTTGCCGATATTGGCCGCTGACCCCTCAGGTTCGTGCCGCGACGGCTTGCCGATATGGACCGCGGACCCCTCAGGCGCGTGTCGCGACGGTTTGCCGATATGGACCGCGGACCCCTCGGGCTTGTGCCGTGATGGCTTGCCGATATGGATTACGGGATCATCTTGTTTCTTCCGTGAAGGCTTACCGATATGGGCTGCCGATCCCTCGGGCCTGTGCAGCGACGGCTTGCCGATATGGAATGGTGCTGACGGGGAAGCATCAGTGGACTGAGGCGCTGCGTCCTGCCCGGAGCCAACGGATTGTTGGGCGGTAACGGTTTTGGGGGACAGCAACAGGGCGCACAGCATGCCCAGGGCGAAGGCCCGGAAACCCTTTGCAGTCGCAGAATTGTTACGTCCGATGAGTGTCGGCAATTCCGATCACCTCTACTGAACAAGACGCACAAAATGCAGGCGGATCAAAACGGGGCTTCCGGCAATGTTACCCATTTTCGGAACAATGACAATCAATTGCAAAAGCTGTTGACCTCTGGTCGTGGTGGTTAAACCGGTAGTGAAATGCCTCAAATCAACAAACGATCCATCAGCGCGCGGGCATGTCACCATCCCTGACTATCCATTTGTAGCGGATATTCCAGGCGCTACATCTCGGACATGTGCCAGGTTGCCAATCTACGCGACTGGTCGACGAGCACCAAATCAGCGGTGCCTAGCAACTCACGCCGGGCATGCGGCAGGCCCACAACGTATCGGCGGCATACAACGTGCCCAGAGCCAGCGCAAATGCCGCGATGCCGCCAACGAGCAGGCTGAAGCGAAACGGAGGGCTTTTCTCCCCTTTGGCCGATGGTCCGCCACGCAGAACGAAATCCTTCATGCAGAAAATCGCGAGCACGAACAGAAATATCGCGGTGCCCAGCATGACATATGCGCTGAGCGTGATCAGCGCTTCGCTGTCAACCGTATCGCCTGACTTCGAAAATATGTCGCGCAACATGTTCATGGTCGCGTGGCCGCCCCCTTTTTTACGGTCGGGGTTTATATCACAAAACCAAACGCACGCGCGCTGGTTCCGAGTCCCAGCCAACCTTGCGGTCATACGCCAGGGGATATCTGCCACTCATTTTTGAGTGCTGGCAAGGTGTAAAGACCGTCCGCACGCTGAGCTTGACGCGCTACTGACCTGTAAATAGAATTTTTTCCTGTCGCGGATTGGGTCATCTCATGGCCCCGGACTAAAAGGCCCCAACAGATGGGTTGACCTTCGGCAAACTGTGATGATTGCTGGGGGGCGAAATCGCGATGCACCAAGCTTCAGAGCGCATTGTTTCTCTCTCGGGCCTGTTCCCAAGGGAGGAAAAAACGTGCCGTTCTGTTCATTGGCAAGATTACTGCTGATTGTCGGGTTCCTGTGTGCGTTTCTCGCTCCTTTGAAAGGTTCGCTCGCCTCAAGTGGTGCCTATTCTTTGACCGCGCCGGGAAAAGCCGATCCACGCCAGCCCAAGAGCAAGATCCCGGGGCAGGGTGCCTTGCCCGTATGGCAGGTCAACGGCGGCTGTCCGGGCGATTGCAATTCGATCCTTGCCGAATGCCGCAAGAGGCCGAAGGTGAAAACACCTGATGGTGGCGACGAATGCGATTACTTCCATGCCATTTGCATATGCGACAGGTGCGGTGATGACTCCGCGCAGTGCAAGGCGCTTGTAAAATAAGGGATACGCCTCGAAACAATTAAAAGGGCCGGCTTTTGGCTGAGAAAAAGCCTTCGATGAAGGCGTTAAAGGGAGGATTTAAGACAATGCAGACTTTGTTCAAGAGCTTCTGTTTTCTTGCGGGGCTGGCAACGGTTGCAGGTACGGTACTGCTAGCGAGTTCATCCGGTAGCCTGGCGCATCTTCCGAAAACGAGTTGGTGGATAAGAAATACGGGCCTCGGAAGCCAAAATTCTTGTCTTAACGTGGCAAATGACGCATTGGCGCACGAAAGTCTTGAAAACATCCGCGATTCGGGCAAATCCGGCGTCAAAGGGGAAATTGGACCCAATATTGCGTATATTATATGTCAACAGAACGGCTCAAAGGCGTATATTTTTTGTGCGGGCAATGATGCAAAAAGTCTCTGTGTTGATTTAAAGCGTTATATAGCCGAGTGACTGCAAGGCCGTGCCAGGCTCATTTCCTGCCGCGGACCGGGACATTTCATGGCCCCGGACTAAAAGGCCCCAACAGACGGGGTGACCTTCGGCAATGTGTGATGTTTGCCGGGGGGCGAGACCGCGATGCTGTCTGCATTTGAACGTTTTGTTTTCCCCGCGCTTGTTTTTTTGGGAGGAAAAGTTGTGTCGTTAATTCCACTCTCCAGAATTCTGGTCATTGTCTCCTTCCTGTGCGCGTGTCTCGTGCCGCTGAGGGGTGCGTCTGCCCAGACCGTCGCTCCGACCTGTCCGCCGGGCTACACTCTTTCTGGCAACAATTGCGTCAAGGGCGCGCCAGCGCCGAGTTGCCCCGCCGGGTACACATTTTCGGGAGGACAATGTAAAGCCGTCGTCCAGCCGTCTCCGTCCGGTCCGTCTACGGGTCCGTGGGTGCTAATTATTCGAAAAGCGCTTGGGGTGAGTAGCGCACGTGAACTGGATGGAGCGACAATTTGCACGGTCGCGGGCACGCCATCCGTCTCCGCCATCACCAGCTATTTTCAGAACAATCGGATGGCCTACGAACCTTTAGCGGCCAGCTCCGGTAGCGACGCCCGTGACAAATATATCAAGGGTGCCTGTGATGTTCTCATTGCAGATGACCGCTCAAGTGCACCGGCACTGAGGTCGCTTACGCCCGCCGGCGCCCACATTATTTTGCCCGAGAGACTTGTTGCTGTTGGCGCTGCGCCGACGGCACGGCCAACCCGGCCTGCGCCTGCAACACCGGTGCAGCCGGTCAATCTTGCCCTCGACCTGCAACGCGAACTCAAGCGTATTGGCTGCTATACCGGCGGGATTGATGGCGATTGGGGTCCTGGCAGCCAATCTGCGCTCAGGCGGTTTTCCAGTCAGGCGGGCCTGCGCCTTGGCAACCAGCCGTCACAGAACGCTCTGAATGAGGCCCTAAGGACGGACCCAGGCTACTGCCAGCCGGTCCGAAAGGTGCCGAAACGGAAGAAGCGCAAGAAGAAGGCACTAAACCCGGACACTTGCTACCCCGCAGATTGGGCTTTTTGCAAACCAAGAGCCATAGAAGGTTGCGAAGGGGAAGAGACCCCTAGTTGTATCAATAGGGAAACCAGATTTTGTCTGCGTGAGGAGATTGGCTGCAAGCCATAATCAGGGAGGAAAGGCAATAATTTCCCGGTTGTCAGTCCATGATTGATCATGGGATGTGATGAGCTTGTGGGAATTGGCCTTTGAGGTCGGAGGATTTTGGCCATCTCATTGCTGCATCTGGCCTCAGCCCGCAACCCAAGCCAACGCCTGACTTACATCTCAAGCGGAGAGACATCTGACGGTGACCTCCGCTCTTGGCTCTCTAAAGCCGAGATGCTCAATGTCCTCTATTGGCACTTAGCGGACATTCCACCTTATGCCGTGCGATGTCCGCTTTCGGGAGGAAAGCATATATAAAACGCGACACCGCAGAATGTCAGTTTATGGCACAAGGCGAACATTTTGAGCTGACACATGGAAGGTGACTGAAAGTGCCGCAAACTGCCAATGGATACGCTTCGGGTTTAATTTCAACCCTAGGTTAATATTTGCCACCTAATATTCGGTCTACAGATCATCTAAGAGTCTAAGCTGGCTTATTTAGCAGGAGTTGGACCAAGAGATTTGTTAAGGGCCCGCGTCAAACATCATCGAATTAGGGGATTCGGTATCGATGTTTGTATCACCATTACATTTGGCTAAGTATTCTTTGACTGTTGAGTCAGGTGGCTCGGAAGTTCGGCAAGAATCTTCCGACACGTCGATCAACCAAATTGGCAATCTAAATCGTCAGCCATCCACCACGACAACTGGCCAATCAGTCCGGAACGTTGAGTATGATCAGCGCTCTGGACGCGTCATTGTTCAGAAAATCCATCGCACCTCCGGGACAATTATCAATCAATTCCCGAGTGAGGCTTTGCTCAAGATCCGTGAGTTTTTTGCCGAGAGCAGTGATGTATCTCTAACGATGCGATTGGATCGCGATACATGATCAGCGGCTAAAGTCAGAACATTCACGATCTCCTTTGCTGGCGATGTCTACTTTTGTGGGGCTAAGCAGACAGCCAGGTCTGTATGGCAATCGCCCTGAAGGCTTGGTATGGCTCGTCCTTCCGGTGACTTTGGCAAGCAGAGTTTTCCCGGTATTTACAAGAGACATGAAGCGAGGCCATGCGCCATATCATGCTTTCATTTATTCCATGGGCATATTCAAACCGGGATAGAGTCCGGTTTCGCCGGTCTTGGGCTTTATCCACGCTCCGGTCGTGACGAAGCCCTTCCGGGTATGGACGAAATGACGCTGATCTTGACTAAGTGAAGTTTGATCCATTTTCTGTATACCTAGCGTGGAGATGAAAATGAACGACCTCATTGAGCCTGAACTGGCCGTACCCGATGTGAGGGATATATTCCCGGCATCGCGCGAACATACCTATCTGAGCACATGCACGCGCGGGCTGCTTCCGGTACCGGCCCGCGAAGCCCTGATTGCCCATCTCACGGAACTGGAAACGGGCACAACCGATAAGGCGGCCTTGTTCGAAAAAGTCGAGACCGTCCGGGAGGCATTCGCCCGGTTAATCCGTTGCCATCGCGATGAGGTGGCTTTCACAAAGAATGTTTCGGAGGGTTTAAACATCATTGCCACTGCAATTGAGTGGCAGGCGGGCGACAATATTGTTGTCTGCCTCGACATGGAGCACCCGAATAATGTTTATCCCTGGCTAAACTTGCGGGACCGCGCGGGAATATCAGTGCGGGCCGTGCCGCCGAGGAACGGTCATGTAGATGCAGATCGTATCATCGCGGAGATTGATGAGCGCACAAGACTGGTAACACTGCCCACGGTGAGTTTTTCGCCCGGCTTTCGCACCGATGTAGCAGCAATCTCCCGGGTGTGCCGGGAGAGAGGTGTCTTTCTTCTGGCGGACGCCGTGCAATCTGTTGGCGTTCTGGACACTGATGTTGAAGACCTTGGCGTCGACGGACTTGTCGTCTCAACCCAGAAAGGCCTGTGCGGGCTTTACGGCATGGGCTTCCTCTACTGCCGGCGTGACTGGGCTGAGCGATTTACACCCGCCTATCTGGCCCGGTTCGGTGTTGATCTGGGCGAGGATGCGCACGAGGCGTCCCTCGGGTCTGATGAAATCAGTCTCATGCCGGGCGCGCGCCGTTTCGATCTCGGCAACTACAATTATCCCGGTGTCGTTGTTGCCGAGCAGAGCCTTTCAATCCTGAACCGCATCGGCACGCGGACAATAGAAGCCCATGTGACAGATCTCTCAATATGCCTCATTGATGGTCTTCTTGATCTGGGCCTGACCGTCGCTGGCGGCGCGCCTGGGCGGCACACCAGCAGCATTGTCTGCATCGGTGAACTCGGCCGTGGGCACGACACTTCCGATGATCCCGGGATCGCATCTCTCTCGTCACATCTGACCAAAGCCGATGTTGTACATTCGATACGCCGCGGCATGATCCGCTTCGCTTTCCACATCTACAACAGCAAAAATGACGTCGACCGTGTGCTGAACCTGTCTCGAGACTGGTACAGAGTGCAGCCTTAGAGTGTCAGGATTTGATCAGGGCATTGGCAGCGTTCTGGATTCGCTGGCCGGCTTCTTCCAGATCTTCCATGGAAGCAGCAAACGAAACGCGGAAGTGGGGTGAAAAGCCATAGGCAGCACCATGGACCAGCGCTACACCATGGTCATCCATCAGGTGCATGACAAGATCGCGGTCATTTTCAATATTTTTGCCACCGGGTGTCGTCGTGCCAATGAGGCCTGAACAATCGGGGAATGCGTAGAAGGCGCCTTCAGGTGATCGGCAGGTAAGCCCTGTTGTCTGGTTCAGCATCGAAACGATCAGATCGCGGCGTTCCTGATACGCGTTGCGGCACATTTCGACAAAATCCTGCGGCCCGGTCAGGGCAGCGACCGCTGCCGCCTGACCCACAGAAGATGCGCCGGAGGTCGATTGCGACTGCATCTTGAGCATCTCGGCAATCAACGCCTTGGGCCCTCCGGCATAGCCGATACGAAACCCCGTCATCGCGTAGGTCTTTGAAACACCGTTCACGGTCAGCGTCCGGTCCTTCAGGTCCGGGGCAACGGCGGCGATTGTTGCCGCTTTACGGTCATCAAAAACGATGTGCTCGTAAATGTCGTCGGTGAGAATCCAGATTTGAGGGTGAGCGCGCAGCACGTCTGCAAGAGCCTTCAGGTCAGCTTCCGAGTAGACCGCTCCGCTTGGATTGGAGGGTGAGTTCAGCATCAGCCAGCGGGTATTGGGCGTGATGGTATCTTCGAGGGCCTGCGCTGACAGCTTGAAGCCGGTCTCGGCACCGCAGTGGATAATTTTCGTGATGCCGTTGGCCAGTTGGATGATCTGTTGATAGGCGATCCAGTATGGCGCGGGCACAATGACCTCATCGCCTTTCTCAACACTGGCCATGACGGCATTGAAAATGACCTGTTTGGCACCAGTCGAAACAATAATTTCGTCATTGCTGTAGTCGAGGCCGTTCACACGCAAAAATTTGTCCCTAACCGCTGACTTCAACTCAGGCGTACCGGACATGGTTGTGTATTTGGTCTGCCCATCGAGCATGGCCTTATGTGCAGCGTTGATGATGTGAGCCGGCGGCTGGAAGTCGGGTTCTCCAGAGCTGAGCGCCAGGATGTCTTGTCCTTGGGCACGCAGTTCACGCGCACGTTGAGAGGCGATTGCACTTGGCGATGTGCTGATCCGTCCCACCCGGGCCGCAGGTTTCAGTTTGGCCATTCTTTTTGCTCCTGATGCTGTCCCGGGTATGTGCGCTTGCAGAGCACGATGCACCGGCTATGCTCCACTGCCTGTCCTGCCATACGTCCATTCAGTTCGGTGATACTCCTTGACTCCCTCATATCATAAATGATTGCATACTGGTATGGCAGTGGTATCTCAGCTAGAGCGTGAACGCGCATATGACGCCCTGATACGACTCATCCTTGGGGGCAGTCTTGGTCCAGGCGAGCCGTTATCAGAGCGTAGCCTGTCGGGAAAAATCGGCATTGGACGCACGCCCGTACGTGAGGCGTTGAGGGACCTTGAGCGTAGCGGCCTGGTCGAAGTGATACCGGCGCGCGGGACATTCGTGAAAACACCCTCGCTGGCTGATCTTCGTGAAATTTATGAAATTCGATACGCGCTTGAGGGGATGGCGGCTTTTGCCGCGGCGAAGCGGGGCGTGACGCCCGAGATTCTTGCATTCAGGGAAAAATTTGAAAAACTGGCCCGGAATCCAGAGACCACCAGCGCCGCAGACATTGACGAGCTAGGCACCCAGTTTCATTTAAAAATTATCGAGGCAACGGGAAACCGGACACTGCAAAAAGTGTTTCGGCAATTTCGATTGCCATTCCTACTTGAAGGCGGGCTGGTCCGCGCCACCCGCGAGGCGGTGGTTCAGCAGCTTGTCAATGAGCATATGGGAATCCTCGATGCAATTGCCGCCGGTGATGCCTCAAGGGCGCAGCACTTGATGTGCGAGCACCTTGCCAGCGGCTGGAGCATGCGTCTGGAGATGTTCAATTCGCTTGAGGAATTCGAGCCATTCGAGATGGCGGAAATGGAGTGAGGCAGTACAAGATTATAGAAATTCCGCTGCGGAAACGCACGGAGAAAAGTGGTCGGTGCAGGCCAGATCAATAAAAAGATTGAGCTGCACGGTCGTGTATCTGTGAAGTGAAAAAAGGGAGTGAAAGTAATGAGAAAAATCTTGAAGTTATCGTTTCTTCCGGTGCTTGCGTCAGCGGTGATCGCATTTCAACCAGCTACATCAGCACATGCTGAGGACGGCCCGACCGTGAAAAAAGTAAAGGAACGCGGCCAGGTATTGTGCGGTGTTCATCAGGGCCGTTACGGATTTGCCATCGCTGACAGCAAAGGCAAATGGAAAGGCCTGGATGTTGATTATTGCAAGGCGGTTGCCGCCGCCGTGCTTGGCGATGCAAGCAAGGTGAAATACCTGCCGATGGGCAGCGTGCAGCGCTTCCCCGCTTTACAGTCCGGCGAAATCGACATGCTGTCGCGGACAACGACGGTAACCTTGACCCGCGATTCAGCGCTTGGCTTGAATTTCGGACCACCGACATTCTATACCGGCACTGGATTTATGGTCCGCAAGTCGATTGGCGCGACCAAGGTTGACGATCTCAAAGGCGCCGCCGTTTGCGTGTTCCCGGGGTCGACGACTGAAAAGAACATTGCCGCACTGTTTGCGTCCAAGGGCATGGACTACAAGCCTGTCGTTATTGAAAGCTCCAAGCAGCTGGTTGGCGCCTACATGTCAGGCCGCTGCGACGTGCTCTCCATGGACCAGGCCGGTTTGCCCGGACACAAGCAGTTCGATGCGAAAAACCCTGACGAACACGAGATTCTACCTGGCGTGTTTTCCAAAGAACCGCTGGGAATTGGCGTGCGCGCCGGTGACGATCAATGGTTCGATATCATCAAGTGGGTTACCCATGTGACCTTCAACGCCGAGGAATGGGGTGTCACGCAGGCCAATGTCGACAAGATGAAGGCTGAGTCCAAGGACATCAACGTGCAGCGTCTCCTGGGCGTGAAGGGTGACCTTGGCAAAAAGCTCGGTCTGTCGAATGACTGGGCCTATAACGTCATCAAACAGGTCGGTAACTACGGCGAGATTTACGATCGCAACTGGGGTCCTCCGTTGAACCTGGCCCGCGGCGTCAATAAGCTGTGGACCGAGGGTGGCCTGATGTACGGCTTCCCCATGAAGTAAAGGCAGGCAACTGCCTTACCGAACTTCAGGTGTCGCCCGCGATGTTGACCCGGTCCGTGTCGCGGGCGCGCCACTCCATCCCTGAACATTTTAAAAGGCGCTAATGAGCGACATATCCAAGCCAGAGGATCAAGCCCGAACCGGTGGCTCTTTCCTGTATAATCAAGGCTTCCGCTCGATTGCCTATCAGGTTCTTCTGGGCGGCGTACTGGCGTACCTCGCATGGACACTCTACGCCAACGTTAACGCGAACCTGGAACGCCAGGGGATCGCGACCGGCTGGGATTTTCTCAACACGTCATCCGGCTTTGATATCGGTGAATCGGTCATCGAATACAGTGCTGCCGATACCTACGGCAAAGCACTTCTCGCCGGCATTCTGAACACTATCCGTGTTGCCTTGTTCGGCATTTTTTTCGCAACCATCTTGGGCGTCTTCATGGGAATCGCCCGGGTCTCGAAGAACTGGCTGCTGTCGACGCTGGCATCCTGGTACGTGGAAATCTGCCGAAACGTTCCAGTCGTCCTGCATGTCATTTTTTGGGGCACAGTCATTCATCTGTTGCCTAGTCCGCGCAAGGCCATGGTCCCGTTCGAGGGTGCCTTCATCATGAACCGTGGCGTGGTCATGCCGTTTCCCGTTTATGATCCGGCCTATCCATGGGTCGGCGCCGCCTTCGTTGCCGCCATCTTGGGCGTCGTCTTTTTGAACAAGTGGGCGCAACGGCGGCGCGAGCAGACAGGACAGTACATTTCCACCCTGTGGGCCGGGTTGGGAATTCTCATCGGATTGCCGGCCGCCGTCTGGATCGCGTTCGGCGCTCCACTTGTTTGGGATGTACCTGCGTTGCGCGGATTCAATTTCCAGGGTGGCCTTCAGTTATCCCCGGAATTCGTGGCTCTGTTGATCGGTATTACCGTCTATACGGCAGCCTTCATCGCCGAGATCGTACGCTCCGGCATCCAGTCAGTGCCGTCTGGCCAGATCGAGGCGGCCCGTGCCGTCGGCCTGCGGCCATCATTCATCATGCGCTACGTAACCATGCCTCAGGCCCTCAGGGTCATCATCCCGCCTACGGCCAGCCAGTATCTGAGTCTTACGAAAAATTCTTCGCTCGGCGTCCTTATTGGCTATCCAGACCTCGTGAACATAGGGAACACGACGCTCAATCAAACCGGCCAGGCGGTCGAAGCCATTGCCATCATGATGGTCGTTTATCTGGCTATCAGCATCGTCATCTCGACATTCATGAATGTCTACAACCGCCTTGTCGCGATCAAGGAGCGATAAGCGGATGGCCCTACCGACGGAACGACCCATCCCCCAGGCGCCGCCAGACGGGGCCGCCGCGACCGCGGATACAAAGCCCCGAAAACGTGGCCGGACGGTGCCTCCGCCGACAGAACGGATACCAGTCTTGCGCTGGGCCCGGGAAAATCTGGCGAGTTCCTATTTCAATGCCTTCGTCACCGCGGTCTGTCTTGTCGCATTGTATTATATCGTGCCGGCCTTCGTGGAATGGGGGCTGATCGACGCCGTGTTTACCGCCGACAGCCACGAGGATTGCCGCGCCGCCAGCGGCGCCTGCTGGGCGGTAATCGAAGAAAAACATCGGCCCATGTTTTTCGGCGTCTATCCATATGAGGAACACTGGCGTCTGGTGCTCGCCGTTATGATCTACATTGGCGCCGTGGGGATGACCATGATTCGGCGGTTCTGGTCATACCGGATTCTCGTGCCGCTCTGGCTATTCACACTGACATCTACCTTGACTCTGCTCTGGGGAGGGGTTCTGGGTCTGTCCGCCGTCGATACTACCCAATGGGGCGGACTGCCGCTGACCATGGTACTTTTCTCCGGAACGATCGTCGTCGGTTTTCCGCTGGCAATCGTTCTTGCCTTAGGCCGGCGGTCGCACATGCCGACCGTCAAGGCGGTGAGTGTTATATTCATCGAAAGCCTGCGCGGCGTTCCGTTAATCACCATTTTGTTCGTCGCGGTCAACGTGTTTCCCCTGTTCCTGCCGCAGGGCTTGGAGTTCGACAAAATGCTCCGCGTCATGGTCGGTATGGCAGTGTTTTTTGCCTGCTATGAAGCGGAAGTTATCAGAGGTGGCTTGCAGGCCATTTCCCGCGGCCAATATGAAGCGGCCGAGGCGCTTGGCCTCGGATACTGGCACACGATGACGCGCATCATCCTGCCCCAGGCATTGCGCATTTGCCTGCCCGGCATCGTCAATCATGTTATCGCCGCGTTCAAAAACACATCGTTCGTCCTGATCATCGGTTTGTTCGACATGCTGACCGCCACCACCTCGGTCCTCCAGGACCCGGTTTGGCGGCGCTTCACAGTCGAGGCCTACCTATGTGTCGGGTTCGTCTATTTCATGTTTTGTTTCGCGCTTTCCAAGTACAGCCACCGCGTCGAACGCTGGCTAAGCGAGGACAAGCGTTTTTAGCCTCCCACGACAAGGACGTTCCGCATGAACGAGCAGACCCCGGATACCAATTCCAATACCGCCGCTGACACGGCGGCCATTCATCTGGTCGACGTGAACAAATGGTACGGCGACTTTCAAGCGCTCATTGATATCAACCTGAGCGTCAAACAGGGCGAGCGGGTCGTCGTTTGCGGTCCATCCGGATCAGGAAAGTCGACGATGATCCGTTGTATTAACCGGCTGGAGCACCACCAACGCGGTCAGATCATCGTTGACGGGATCGAGCTGACCGACAATCTGAAAAATATCGAGGCGGTGCGCAGCGAAGTGGGCATGGTGTTCCAATCGTTCAACCTGTTCCCGCACATGCGGGTCATCGACAATCTCACCCTGGCGCCCATGCTGGTCAGGAAAATGCCCAAGGCGGAAGCGGAAGCGCTGGCGATGGGCTATCTGGAGCGCGTGCAAATCCCGGAGCAGGCCTACAAATATCCGGGTCAGCTGTCGGGCGGACAGCAGCAACGGGTTGCGATCGCCCGGTCGCTTTGCATGCAGCCGCGGATCATGCTGTTCGACGAACCGACCTCGGCGCTCGACCCGGAAATGATCAAGGAGGTCCTGGACGTCATGGTCGAGCTGGCCAAGGAAGGCATGACCATGATCGTCGTGACCCATGAGATGGGCTTTGCGAAGACGGTCGCCGATACGATGGTCTTTATGGATCAGGCAGAGATCGTGGAGATTGCGACGCCCGACATATTCTTCACCAAACCCAAAAACGAGCGGACGCAGCTCTTTCTCGATCAAATTCTGACGCACTGAAGACGCGAGGCAGACCATGAACCCACAGACTCAAGCTTCATTGCCGACGCAACAGGCAGCTCCGGACTGGGAGGCACTGCGGGCAGAATTTCCCGCGACCGAGAAGTTCGCTTATCTGGACATCGGTCGCAAAGCCCTACTGCCCCGCACCGTCAGGACATCGATGGAGAGCTGGCTGGATGACGTTTACGACAATATTGGCAAGAACGCCTTCGACATGGAGGGCCAGGAAGAGACGAGGCGCGCAATTGCGAAAGTTTTCGGTTCGCCTGAAAAAAATCTAGCTCTGGTCAAGAATACCTCTGAAGGCATCAATATAGTTGCTGCCGGTTTTCCCTGGAGCGAGGGCGACAATGTTGTCATCTCCAGACTGGAGCATGAAAACAACACCTTTCCCTGGCGACATCTGGCACGCAAGGGAATAGGGATACGTTGGGCAGAACCTGATGAGCAGGGGCGCGTCACGGTAGATGCCTACACCAGGGCTATTGATGACCGCACAAGGATTATTGCTGCGGCCTATGTGGCTTATGGCAATGGATACCGGGCCGACCTTCCTGCTATTTCGCAATATTGCCGAGAGAAAAATATCAAGCTTGTTGTTGATGCCATTCAGGGCATCGGCGTTCTGGCCGCCCCCATTAGTTCGCTTGGAGCCGATGTTCTGTGCACGGGGGGGCACAAGGCCCAGTTCAGCCTGACCGGTGCTGGATTCATGTACCTTACCGACGAGATGATAGGCCTGCTGGACCAGCCCTATGCGGCTAAATTCTCTTTCACCTCGATTGACAGAAATGTTCCTGAACTCGAGCTGGCGCCGGATGCGCATCGTTACGAGTATGGCAATCCAAATTTTCTTGGAATGTGGGTTCAGAAACGCTCGGCAGAGTTCATTGCCTCGATCGGTCTGGAAAATATCGAAGCGCGGGTTCGGGAACTCAGCACGTATCTGATCGAAGAACTTGAAGCCAGGCAATTCAGGGTGGTGACCCCCAAGCCATGGGAAGAACGTGCCGGGCTGGTCTCTGCAATCATCAATCACGATGCAGACGATATTGAATCCTTGCTGCGCGAACGCGGTGTTGTTGTGGCCGCAAAGGACGGAAATATCCGCGCGGGAGTTCATTTCTATAACAACCATGAAGATATCGATCGCTTTACAGATGGTCTTTCCGCTGTCGCCCGCGGTCGCTGACCTGGAAGTCATTTGATGCCGGCAAATCTCCATATTGACCTTGTCAGCGACACGGCAACGCTCCCCGGTATTGCCATGCGTGAAGCGATGGCGAAGGCTGACGTTGGCGATGAACAGCGTGGCGAGGACCCCAGCACCAATGCGCTATGCGAGCGTGTTGCGGATCTGCTTGGACAAGAGGCAGCCATGTTCCTGCCCTCAGGCATCATGTGCAACCAGATTGCGATTGCGGTGCATTGCCGGCGCGGAGACGAAATCCTGGCATCCGAGAACGCACATATCATCGGGTCGGAAGGGGCCGGTGCGGCGGTGTTTGCCGGGTCGCTTATCCGTGCGTTGCCATCCCGGAAGGGTATTTTTGATGCTGAAGACCTAACGGCGGCGTTGAGCAACCCGCGGCCCAAGTCGCCGCGTTCGCGGCTGGTAAATATTGAGCAGACCGTAAATCGAGGTGGCGGTTCAATCTGGCCACGCGGAACCTTGCAAGAAGTAGTCAACGTTGCCCAGTCCAATGGTCTGGCCACGCATATGGATGGGGCGCGATTGTTAAATGCCGTGGTGGCATCGGGCATATCAGCGTCTGACTATGCTCAAGATTTTAATAGCGTGTGGCTTGATCTCTCAAAAGGACTGGGCTGTCCGGTCGGTGGGGTACTTGCAGGCAGCAGGAGTTTCATGGAAGAGGCCTGGACATGGAAGTACCGATTTGGCGGCGGGATGCGACAATCGGGTATTCTTGCTGCTGCGGGACTGTATGCGCTTGATCATAATGTCGATCGGCTGGCAGAGGACCATGAGAATGCAAAGCGCCTTGCCAGGCGATTGAGCGAAATTCCCGGTGTGCGGCTGGAATTTGATGACACACCTACCAACCTTGTTTTCTTTGATGTTGCTGGCACAGGACTTTCAGCAGAAGTGATCTGCGAGGAACTTCTGGGGCAGGGAATTCGCATCGGCGTTGAAACCGAGAGCAGAATGCGCGCGGTTACGCATCTCGATATCTCTGAAAGTGATGTGGATGATGCTGTTGATGCGCTGGCGGTGCTAGTGCAGCAAGAAGGAACTACACCTTCTAATGCGGCTGCCGGGTAACTCTTGTCGCATCAGCTTCCTTTGAATTGAGGTTTGCGCTTTTCAGCAAATGCGCTTTCCCCTTCCTGTCTGTCTTCGCTTGCATCGCACTCTGCGACCAGTCTTGCGCATAGCTCATGATCCCGAGCCGTTTCCTCCTTTACGGCTTCATGAATGATAGCCTTGGCGGCTGCCGCGGAGAGAGGCGCATTCGCGGAGATTTTGCTGGCTAGCTCATCGACGGTTTCATCAAGATTGCCATCACTGACCGCCCGGTTTATCAAGCCCCAGCGCAGGGCGTCAGAGGCAGGGAAACGCTCAGCTGTAAACAACAGTTCCTTCGCATGCTTGGCGGAGATGCTGGACGTCAGGAGAAGAATGTCGTTGAGCTTGTAGCCAATGCCGAGCTTCGCCGGTGTGACTGCAAATTCGCAACTTTCCGCCGCGATCTGTAGGTCGCACAATTGCGCCAGTTCAAGTCCGCCGCCAATGCAAAAGCCCCTGATTTTCGCGATGGTCGGTTTGGGGAAATTGCGCAAGGCATCATAGGTGCGCGTTGTGACCGCATCGTAATGTGAGCGCTGCTCCGGTGTGGCGCGCAATTGCGGAAACTCACTGATGTCGTTGCCGGCACAGAAGCTTTTGTCACCAGCGCCAGCCAGAACCAGAACGCGCACCTGCTTGTTTTTGACCCAGGCCTCGAGGTGGTCGCCAAGCTCCCGCCACATAGCGAGTGTCATCGCGTTGCGTTTTTCAGAACGGTTGATGGTCAGCCGGGCGATATGTCCATTGAGTTCGGCCAGCAGAAGTGACGAGACATCATCCATGATCTTCCCTTTTTATCTCTATATACGACTCTTCGTAAGGGCTTGCTGGTGAAGTCTGCAATTGGCACTTGGCGGACGTTCTGGCCCACCCGCGAAAGCGCGAACCGCAGTTAAAACCGTTGAATACTAAACGGTATAGCTGCGGTTCGCGCTTTCATCTTCCAGTCATGCTTTCGGCTTTTCAGCACATGGCTTTCAGCTCGGACCCATCGCGGGGAAAATACTCAGTGACCTAGTCGTCGACGGAGCAACAGACTTGCCCATCGTACCGTTCAGGATCGAGCGTTCCTTTAACAAACAAAATTCTGAGTTTGTGCCCGAATTCACAGATTACCAAATGCATCAGCTGTGACCATTATCAGCTCAATTGCATCAGAACCGCTTGCCATTGATCAATGTCCTCTTTCGGGGGCAAAGCAGACATTCCAGCCCATGCGGATTTATGTCCTCTATTGGGGGGTAAAGCAGACATATTCGAACAATCATCTAAATGCCAGGTTATCCACCCTAATTAGGAAATCGTTCGCCACAAACCGGCTATCCAACAGAGGGCTAACATTTGGTAAAATGAGAAAAATTTACCAAGCCCCTAAACACGAACTTCCCCGGAGGCACCCGTAACGTCCTGCAGTCCGCGCAGCATGCGCAGGCGATCAAGAATGCTGGCGCTGAGATGTTGTGCAGCCAAGGTGATCTGTGAATCTTGGGCCGTTTCAAATATGCGATCATAATAGTCGAAAATCCTGTCCGCCTCTAAAGTGATCTGCATCATTCTGCGTGTGTCGGTAGCAGCACCGCCAAACTGACTTGATGTGGCTCTTGCGAGTCTGGTCAAAGGTTTTTCCAGCCGTTTTGATATATCTGCGTTTTTGGCAATCGGTTCGAGATACTTGATGGCACTCCGGGAGGCTTCAACAATATGGCTGATGTCACCGGCGGATCCGTCATAATTCTCAAACAGACGCTTGAAATAGCGTTCAATTGCCAGCGCCACATGTGCAAAATCTTCAATTGTGTCAATCCGGCGGATGTCAGGAAACTGGGCAATCTCGTCACTTAACCTCCCGGCATGGAACGCAAGGCGGCGTTGGACCCTGTAATTAGCGGCACGATCGAGGCACGCCAATGCTTCAGCCGCGAGAGCTGACTGCAGGCGACAACTCTCAATAGAGATATTCACAGCCACCAGCTGCTCGAAGAGTTGAACCTCATTGCTCACCGCGAAAGCCCAGATGGAATAGGGTGTCGAAAGACTGGCAACGTCGGGGAGGTTAGCCTTTGCCGGCACCGGAACATACGCCGCCCCTTTCGAGGGCGCTCCGCTTGCAGTTTTGGTCTCCTCAGCGACCTGCGGCACAGCATCATCAACCAGTGACCGGTAGATGGCTTCAAGCTTTGTCTCACCGAACTTGGCCATCTCGTACGCCAGACGTTCATAGCGGTCGGCGAGAGCCTGACGGTGCTCCATTACAAAGGAAGAAAGTTCCTCGTTACTGCTTATGCGGCTCATTGTGCGCGGCTTATCCATCTCAAGCAGCTGACCTACCAACATCGATATCAATCAATCATCCTTTGCGGAAACTTTGGTTGACGTAGGTCAAATACGCGCAAGAGCGCCATCGCTAGAGTGCCAACATTGCGGCGCAGGATTGAGCGCGTGAAGCTGCGGCAGACGCAAGATCGCACCAGTGGGATGACCACGAGAGGCTCATGGGACTAAACTCAGATCTCAAGCGGTTCCTTATTCTGGTATTCACGCTTCTCATGGCGGCACACGCGCCGGGGCCAGTTAGTGCGGCCGGAGACTTTCAACGCCTGATTACCAAAATTGATCTGCAAAAGGTCTTTCCAGGGGCGGAGCGCCTCGACGAACCCTCCGGCAACCCGCCGGTGGCACCGGTCATCACCGCAGGCAAGATCGCGGGGTATGTGTACCTGAACTCCGACTTTGCCGGGGCGACAGGATATTCGGGCAAACCCATTCATGTGCTGGTTGGCCTCGACTTGAAGGGAATCCTCACCGGCGCACAACTCGTCGACCATCACGAGCCCATTGTTTTGATAGGTATTCCCGAAAAGAGGGTCACCACCGTCATTGACGGGTATGCCGGCCGCAATATCACTGCCATGGCCCGAGGCCAGGAGGCGGAACACAAAATCGATATTATCAGCGGCGCAACGGTCACCATCATGGTGATCG
>JAJFHQ010000070.1 GCA_021775525.1 Hyphomicrobiales bacterium | reverse complement strand
AGACCCCAAGGGCGAGAACCACGGCAATTTTCCAGATCATGGAGAGTGCAATCTCCACCGGGTGGAACCGCAACGCGGTGGTGACATCGATGTCCACATCCGTGTGATGGACTTTGTGAAGCCGCCACAGCAGCGGAATTTTGTGCGAGGCGAGATGCTGGACATAGATTGCAAGGTCAAGAGCGATCATGGCCAGCATGACCTCAATCCACTGAGGGGCTTCCAACCCGTTCAACAGGCCCCAGCCCTGCGCTTGCGCCCAGCCAGCGGCGGCAACCGCGGCCAGGGGAACGGACAGCATCGCCATGACCCTGATAACGAGGGTGTCGATGCCGGTGATCATCAGGTTTGTGAACCAGCGCGTGCCTTTCCCTTTTTCCGGTGTGCGTCGAGGCAGGGCGAGTTCCAGCAACGCCATGGCGACAAAAATGCCCAGGAAAGCCGCCAGTCGCAGCGGTGCTTCACCGATTCCGTTCAAAATTTCCATGGTGACAGTTTATACGTGAGTAGGGGTTTGGAGATGCGGTTTTTTGCAGCGCGGATCACCATCTGTTCATCGCGTTTGCTTTACCAGCCCCAAGCGGTACCGCTAGTATCGGCACTATGATGACTTCTCATCTCAGGGACTGGTTTGTTCTGGCCTGTTTCGGCGTGGCTGTTCTCGCGCAGCTGGCACCATCAAGTGCACAGACAATGACTCGGGTGGATCTGGAACTGGTGCTGGCGGTGGATACGTCCGGCAGCGTCGACAGCAACGAGTATAAACTCCAGATCGAGGGTCTGGTCCTCGCCTTCCGCGACCCTGCTGTCATTGCGGCGATCATTGGTACCAGCGCCGCAGGTGGTGTGGCCGCAACGTTGGTGCATTGGAGTTCTGCCAACGAGCAGGAGCAGACCGTTCCCTGGACGGTGCTGAAAAATGAACAGACTGCTCATGATTTTGCCGACGCTATCGCCGCGGCACCTACCCGCAGATTTTCAGATAGTACGGGGATAGGCGGCGTGTTGAGATATTCCGAGAGGCTCATCAGGCGGAACCGGTTCGTGGGGCGGCGCAAGTCAATCGACGTGTCGGGTGACGGTGCCAACAATTCGGGCATTCCACCGGGGCTTGTGCGTGACATGGTGACCGATGAAGGTATCACCGTGAACGGCCTCACCATTTTGACTGACGAGCCTCATCTGCATCACTATTTTGCCGAGAATGTCATCGGCGGAGCAGGTGCCTTCGTCATGTCCGTAAATGACTATGCGGATATCGTGATTGGCATGCGTAACAAGTTGCTACGGGAAATTTCAATCAATATCGCTCTGGGGCCCCAACCGAAGATGGTTACAGCACGCCCTTAATCTTGCTCTTCACGAAAAAGGCGGCGCTGTATCAGCGCCGCCTCAGTTGCATTGGTCTGGGGGAAATACTTTTCGCGCAGTACTTAGCCTTCGCGCTTTTCCATGCCGGTCTTTTTATCGTCACCGTGAGGACCACGATGATGTTTGCCCCCTCCGTGATGACCCCGGCTCTGCCATTTGTGATGGCGCCGATCCTGCTTGTCGAGAACGCCGTCTTCATTACGATCAAGGCGTTCGATAATCTTTGAGAAGGGTTTCAGGAACTCATTCAGCGTGATCGAGGCATCGCCATCCTTGTCGATCCTCTGGAAGCCGCGCACCATACGGCGGCGTTTCACCTCAAGCCAGAGTTTTTCGAATTCGTCCAAGCTGAGTTTCCCGTCCTTGTTTCCGTCATGCGTGGCAAGAAGCTTGGTGCGGGCCCCATCCAGTTCTGACTGCGTGAGCTTGCTGTCTTCATTTGTGTCAAACCGCTCCATCATCCGGTGCATACCCCAGCCTTTATGGTGGCGGCCGCGATGTCCTCGCCGGTGATAGCCCCCGCCGCGGCTTTCTGAATGATGGCTCTTACCGTGATGACCCCAACCTGAAGAGCCCCGATATTCGGCAATGGCCATGCTTGAAAGTCCAGCCGCGCCAACAATGGCAATAGCGCTTGCGGCCAATGCAATCTTGATCCCTTTACGCATCAATTGTCTCCTTGGAAGATTGGTGCAACCCGTGTTCGGGCCGCGCTCTGAGTCTATTACGTTGTGGCATCAGGAAATCCGTTGCTACTGGAATAGATTGACGTAAGATTCACGAATTGTTTCCTTTCCTGATTGATACGGCAATCGTACCGAATCCAGTATTCCTGCGGCTTACGGGCAATTTTCCGCAGGCATGGCAGTGGTCTCATAGTTCGCGTTTGACGAAACACGTGATCGGTGGATTCTGCACATGCGTGGATGCAGGCTAACGCGTGCAATTGGGGTAATCAGCCTGCTGACGGGTTTGGGTTTGCCACGCTGGCAAGCTGCTGCTCAGGGCGTGACCGATCATTGGTTGGGCTGGTATGCCGGTGGTACGCTCGGCTTCTCCTGGACCGATGTCGACATTGCAATTCCACCCAACACATTTTCCGATACCTATGAAGGAGTCACGGGCGGCATCGTTGGCGGCCACAACTCTTATTTGACGGATCGTTATCGGGTAGGGCTGAAAACCGACCTGAGCTTCCACGACGTAATGGGAGATATCGCCCTAGCGCGGCATAAAGTGATGCTTCTGGGTCGCATTGGACCGTTTCCATACTCCGTCCATGCTGCTCTTCACCGTGGCCGGGATTTCGAGTGGCCAGTTCAAGGCGAAAGTCTCGATATCCAACACGGTCCTTGCGCTGAACTTTGATGATGAAGTTACCGTCGTCATCGCCACGACCACCACCACGAACACCAAACGCAACAAGCGCCTTTTCGGGCTTACCGTCGGCGCGGGCTTCGAGCGCGAGGGCACAATTCGCGGGCGAGACATCCGCTGGGGCATGGAATACAGCTTCACGGATTTTGAGGAATGGAATTTTACTGCTGGTGGCAGACTTTTAGCATCGCCCAGAAGTGCACGAGATGCGTTTCCGCCTCGTCGTTCCCTTCCAGAGAGCTTTGGCGACCACGTCTCTGAAATAGAATTGATCCTGTCAGGCTATTCAGCGGCGGCGCTTTGCGTGCGCGATGGAATGGCCCGTGGCAACATCAGGACGGCGAGCAAGATAAACAGCGCCACCACTGCCAGCAACATGAACAGCCGGTCAAAGCCCCAATTGGCATGTATCCAGGCGATCATCGGGATCGAGGCCGCTAGTGCTGAAAATGTCACGATATAACGGCAGGCGAAGACACGGCTGCGCCATTCGCTAGAGGTCAACCGGCCAACAAGCACGTCATTGATGGGGATTTGCCCGAACGCCGCCAGCATGAAAGCGACCGATACGACCAGCGCGGCGACGTCATGAAGCCCCGGCATGAGAGCAAAGAAGACGGCCTGAAGCGCCGCGACGCCTATAAAGACACTGCGCGCTGAATGCCGGTCGAGCAGGTATCCCACCACGATCTGCGCGAGGGCAGCCAGGGCAAACACAAGAAATGCATACCAGCCCACCAGCGTGGCTGAGAGCGCCATACCGTCGAGGCGTTCGTCGAAGATCTTGGGCAGTGCGAAGGTCGTGGACTGGAAGACGATGCCGCCGAGCGCTGTCGTCATCAGGATGATCGCGAAAATACGAATGAGAGGCACGCCCTGGTAGCCGCGATTGTTTTTCGCGCTTTTCTTTGGCGCGGTTGTTTTCTCTGTCCGGGGCATCCTGTTAATCAACCAGATATAGACAAGGCCAAGGGCAATCGAGAGGATTCCGGGCCAGACAAAGGCTTCGCGCCAGCCCACATTGTCGATCATTAAGCCGGTTATCAGCGCCGCGCTGGCGACGCCCAGATTGCCGTAAACGCCGTTAATGGCAATCGGCATTCCGGTCTTGCCGCTGTCGCTCCCCTCTATGACAAGCGGGATCCCGACCGGGTGATAGATGGCTGCAAACACACCCATGGCAAACAGCGCGATGCCCATATGCAGCGGGGTCTGTGCCAGGGCCGTCAGCATCGAGCAGGCGCCGATGCCGATGAAGAACGCTGCCATCATGCCATGCCGGCTCCATTTGTCGGCGAGCCAGCCGGCGGGCAGGGCAAACATGCCAAAGGCGATAAAGCCCGGCGTGGCATAAGGGATCAGCTCTGCGTAGCTCAAGCCCCATTCGGAAGAGAGCGTCAGCGCGGCCACTGTCGCAAAGACAAGCATGAAGAAATGATCGAGAAAGTGGCCAATGTTCAAGAATGCGAAATGGAGCCGCGAAAGTGTCATGGCGCTGTGTCCCCTTGGGTTCAGCGCGGACTTTAGCCGTGGCGTGATATCGATGTCATGCCAATTGTTGTTGCAAAACTGACAGAGCGGCCCGGGCAGGCCGCTAGCGCACGCGCCTCAGGGCTTTCTTGATCCAGGGGTCGCCCTCGCTCAGATTGGCTGCGGTGCGATAGTCCGCCCGCGCTTCGGAGATGTGGCCCATCTTCTCATTCAGCCAACCGCGGTATTTGTAGGCCATCTCATACTCCGGGGCGATCTTGATGGCCTCCTCATACGACCTCAAGGCGGCCCAGAAACGCGAGCGCCTGAAGTGCGTTCTGCCGAGCCACAGATGGGCCTCGGCGATGGTCATATCGCGGTCATGCTCCAGCAAGGAGAGCATTGTCGAGGCGACACCCGGTGCCGATTTGGTGAACCGGGCTGAGTTCCAGTAGACGGAGATCGCGACAAAGCGTTTTCGGGCGGCCTCGATGGCTTCCTCGAAGGCATCCAGCGCCTTCTCCGAACGCCTCAAATTATAGAGTATCAGTCCCCGGTTCATGTGCGCGCCCACAAGGTTCGGCGAAAGCCGCGCGACCGCTTCAAAGTCGCTGAGCGCCTTGGTGTAATTGCGGATTTTCAAATGAATTTGGGCACGGGCCCATAAACCATCCGGCGCCCCAGGATCCCTGGCAACCAGGGCATCAAGGGTCCGGATGGCCTCAAGATGGAGACCATGGCGATGAAGTGATGTCGCATGTTTCACGTACAATTTTGAGATGAACGGGTTTTGCGGGCCATAGAGTTTGATGGCACGGGCAAAGCTGGCGGCGGCCTCTTCTGGCTTATCGGCCCCGGCGGCGGTGCTGGCTTCTCGCAGTGCCATCCAGGCCGGTGCATTAGATTGAAGCTTTTGCTCTGTGTTCCCAGAACCCGGATCCAGAGGTTGCATAAAGGTGCCGAGTGTCCACCAGTTCATGTCGGCGCCGAGCGCGCGGGGCGGGCTCAGGCAAAGGCTGGAGAACATGATGCCAGCGCCCAGCGTGAGAGCAGCAAACATACTCCGAACATGTTTCAGCGGATGAAAAGGCAATAGGAAGGCTCGGCTCCGGTCCAGGTTAGCAGCCGGTGCGTGAAGGGCCCGCAAATTATCGCGTTCACTGCAGATGCGAAATATGCGGTCTTTATGACCAGACTTCGCCATTTTACTGCCTCATACACGGGGTCAACTGACCCCTTGCAGCGTACAGTTCAGCACAGCATGACGAATATTCCGTTTACCCATACGGGTTGCTGGGCAGAATGTTGAATATGGTTAGCGAATTGGTTTGAACCTGATGGCCTGTATAATCTCACCCGCAAACAGCCCTAGTGAGCGCCACCAGCAAGCCATGACCAAGATGACCCGCAGCACAGATCCTAGAGACTACCAGTCCGTGCCGCGCGCTATTGCCGCCATGGCCAAGAGTTTCTCCCCCGGCGATACCATCCCACCTCACGCCCATGAACGTGACCAGGTGCTTTATGCGACCGAGGGCGTAATGCGCGTGGCGACGGCGCGCGAGGCGTGGATCGTGCCACCGGACCGCGCGATCTACATGCCTGGTGGTCTTGAGCATGGCGTGGCAATGCGGGGCAGCGTTGAAATGCGCACGCTTTACATTCAGCCGGGCGCGGCGCCCGGACTGCCCTCAAACCCCGCGGTGATAGATATATCCGAGCTGTTGCGCTCGCTTATCCTGGCGCTGCTGGAAGAGCCTGTACTTTACGATGTTGATGGGCGCGGCGGTTTGCTTGCAGGGCTTATTCTCGATGAACTGGCCCGTGCGCGGCAATTGCAGCTGGTCATCCCCATGCCGCGCGATGAACGCCTTAAACGTTTGTGCAGGGCATTGCTGGACGACCCGGCGCGCGATGAGACGCTTGATGAGTGGGCGGACGAGGCGGGCGCCAGCCCTCGTACCCTGTCACGGTTGTTTTCAAGCGAAGTTGGATTGTCCTTCACCCAGTGGCGCCAGCGGGTGCGGTTTCATAATGCCATGGAAGCGATCGTGCGCGGCGAACAAGTGGGCGCTGTCGCGCGCGCCAACGGATATGACAGCGCCAGCGCCTTCACGGCTGCGTTCCGCAAGACCATGGGGGTGACGCCGGGGACATTGGGGCGAGGGTGAGGATTCAGGTAAGTTGATGCCAGGCAGCGTACTAGCAAACTGCGCTGCCTTACCCATCAAAAGCACAGCAAATTGCCAAATGGCGTGAGTCTAAAGAATCGCCAGCCGCGCCTTGGCGCCGCGTTCAATTGCCGCCATGGTCAGCTTGTCGAGCTTCATCTGCTCGCCCAGCAGGGCGAGGAAGCGCAACTCTTCCGGCTTGACTTGAAAGTCGGCCGCCGCGACTTCGACCGCCAGCGCATAGGCAGTCGCGCTCAGCTTGTCAGGGATGCCGTCACCGATGGCATCAAGGGTCTCGTCAAGCCCACCCGAATTGCTCAGCATTTCGCCGCATTTCTTCGCCGTGTCCACCAGGTTTTCAGGGTCAAAATCCACGAAGATCGGCAGGTGCGAGACCATCTGTCCAATGCGCGTGAACTCGGCATCAGTCATGGTGCGGTCAACCGCGGCCATGGCGACCATGACATAAACGAGCGCTTCGTGGTGGTTCAGTTTGGTCATGGGTCTGGTTCCCCTGGCTGCGGCTTGGTGATCTCGGTTTTGGTAAGTCAGCACATGTAGAGATTGCAGCGCTAGCGTCAACCCCTGATGCGAGATTGACGGCTTGTCGAAGCGCGCATAGGTTCCGCCCAATCATGAGCACCACATTCGACAAAACAACTGCGGACCTGGCGCAGGACTCAAAAGCCTGGCCGTTTGACGAGGCGCGCAAGCTCCTCAAGCGCCTGGACCGGCTCAAGGAAAAACCGGAGACGGTCCTGTTCGAGACGGGCTATGGCCCTTCGGGCCTTCCCCATATCGGCACGTTCGGCGAGGTGGCGCGCACAGCCATGGTGCGCCATGCTTTCCGTACACTGACGGAAGATAATTGGCAGACACGTCTGATCTGTTTCTCCGACGACATGGACGGCCTGCGCAAGGTGCCGGACAATGTGCCTGAACAGGAGATGATGGCGGAGCATCTCGATGAGCCGCTGACCACCGTTCCCGATCCCTTCGGCACCCATGACAGCTTTGGCGCGCACAACAATGCGCGGTTGATGGCCTTCCTCGATACCTTCGGCTTCGACTATGAATTTTTCTCGGCCACCGAGTGCTACAGGTTGGGGCGGTTTGATGAAACGCTGCTGAAACTCCTGGCCAACTACGACAAGGTCATGGACGTGATTCTACCCACGCTTGGAGATGTGCGCCGGGCAACCTATTCGCCGTTCCTTCCTGTTTGCCCGCGCACGGGCAAGGTGCTCCAGGTGCCGATGATCGCACGCGACGAAGCGGCGGGAACCATCACCTATAAAGACCCGGGGACTGGCGACGAGATGACCACGCCCGTTACCGGGGGTGCTGTCAAATGCCAGTGGAAGGCAGACTGGGCCATGCGCTGGGTCGCGCTCGGCGTCGACTATGAAATGGCCGGCAAGGACCTGATCGATAGTGTTCGCCTGTCCGGCGCCATCGCGCGCATCCTGGGTGCGCAACCTCCGGAAGGTTTTTCCTACGAGCTGTTTCTCGATGAGAACGCGGAAAAAATCTCGAAATCGCGCGGCAACGGGCTGACTATTGAAGAGTGGCTCACCTATGCCTCACCCGAGAGTCTCTCGCTCTACATGTTCCAGTCTCCCCGAAAGGCCAAGCGGCTGTATTTCGACGTCATCCCCAAGGCGGTAGATGAATATCTGAGCCATCTGGGCTCCTACCCGTCACTGGAGGCGGACAAGCAACTCAACAACCCTGTATGGCACATCCATGAGGGCGCACCCGGTGCGGGTGAACTGCCGATCAGCTTCAACTTGCTCTTGAATCTGGTCTCCGCATCGAATTCGGAGGACGCGTCTGTGCTTTGGGGTTTCATCCAGCGCTATGCGCCCGGAGCGACTCCCGAGGAGCACCCGCTACTCGACCATCTGGTGGGTTACGCGATTCGCTATTTCCATGATTTCGTGAAGCCGAATAAAAAGTATCGCGCACCCACGGATCAGGAACGCGCCGCGCTGGCTGAACTGAACGATAAGTTTTCCGGTTTGCCCGGGGGCGCGACCGGCGAGGACATCCAGACGCTTGTGTACGAGGTTGGCAAGGCGCACGAGTTCGAGAATTTGCGCGACTGGTTCAGGGCGCTCTACGAGGTGCTGCTGGGGCAGAGCCAGGGGCCGCGCTTCGGGAATTTCGTGGAGTTATATGGGATCGAGGAGACGCGTGAGATGATCGGGAAGGCGCTCAAATAGCCGCTGGTCAATGCCGGGCTTCGCGACGTGGTATCTGGCTGCCAGTGATATTGAGATTTTCAGGCATTATCAGCCAGCTCTTACAGCAAGGCCATCCTGCTGGGCTGGAGCGCCTGATTCAGAAACTACGCAATTTCTGCCAGCATGCTTTGCCTGATACAGACAACTGTCCGCTCTCTCCACCAATGAGTCGGCGCTATCACTGGGTGAAAGCTGAGCCAGGCCGATTGACACAGTAATGCTCCCGAGGTTCTCGCCTGTACCCCGCTTAGTGAGTTTTTTATTGGCAAGGCTCTTTCGCGTTCGTTCAGCCACGATCAAGCCTGTTTTCAAGTCAGCCCCCTTGAGGATAATCGCGAATTCCTCCCCGCCATACCGGGCAACGGTGTCATGATCCCTAACCGCGCTCTTGAGAACACTGGCAATGAGTTGAAGTGCTGAGTCACCCGCCAGATGACCATAGGTATCGTTGAAATTCTTGAAGTGATCAGCATCGACCATGCAAAGACATAATGGGTGTTGGTTCGCCTTAGCCTCGGAAATTTCAGCTGCGATGTTCTGGTCAAAGGCCTCCCGATTGGCCGTCTGCGTAAGAGAGTCCATCAA
>JAJFHQ010000069.1 GCA_021775525.1 Hyphomicrobiales bacterium | reverse complement strand
AAGGACCCGGCAACCCGGAAGCAGTTCCTCATGCTGCCGGATCAGCTGTTCGAGGAGGCGCTGGCTGAGCGCGAGGCCATGATCCAGGCCGCCGTCAAAGCCCAGATCTCGCTTGCCATTCTCATGCTGCAGTTTGCGCCGATGCGGCTTGCCAATCTTGCAGCCCTGAACCTGGACGTGAATGTGGTGCGCACAGGCGGCAAGACCCCCGCCTGGCACCTCGTCATCCCGGGCGAAGACGTGAAGAACGACCAACCACTCGAGTTTCCCCTGCCACAACCCTTGAACGAGATGCTCGGGGCCTATCTCGGCATGTTCCGCCCACGACTCTGCCGGGAGGAGAACTCCTGGCTGTTCCCGGGAGAAGCTTCCAGACACAAGACCAAGGGGACGCTGAGCTCTCAGATCACCAAATTGGTAAGCAAGAGGCTTGGCATCCACGTGACCCCACACCAGTTCCGCCATTTGGCCGCGGCGACCATCCTGGAGAAAGATCCGGCCAACTATGAATTTGTGCGCCGCATCCTTGGTCACAAGAACCTTGAGACCACGATCAAGTTCTATGTCGGTCTGGAAACACTCGATGCGGTGCGCCAGTTTGCCGCCCTCATCCTGGAGGAGGATGCATGACGACACACCCACGCAAACGGCCCTCAGTGCAACAATCCCTGCCGCTCTCGCACTGGCCAGAAGCCGACCGCGAAGGCTGGCTCGCAGCCCAGGTGGGTGGTGGACCCCTCGATGATGGCGGGCTGGCAAGCCACATGGCGGCTAAAACCCGTGATGACCTGACCCGGCGCTATGCCTGTTATCTCGACTTCCTCGACAAGCGGGGAAGACTTGTGAGGCACGGTATCGCTGCAGCTAACGTCACTCAGGGGAACATTATGCACTATGTGGTGCATGTGGAGGCCGCTCTCAGTTCCGTCACGCTCGCCCAGAGCCTCTATAAGATCGCCCGCGTGGCAAAATGTGTGGCACCTGGCCGCGACTGGGCCTGGCTGCAGCGCATCGTACGCCGGCTCGCCGCCCGCGCCACTCCCCGGGACAAGCGCTCCGACGTTGTTGAGATCACAGAGCTGATCGCACTCGGGCGCCGCCTCATGGACGAGGCCGAGGCCCGTCAGGCCCCCATCACCCAGTCCCGGGCGATCCTGTATCGCGACGGGCTAATGATCTCGCTGCTCGCCACCGACCCGCTTCGTCTCAAAAATATCACCCAACTGGAGATCGGTCGCACCATCTTGCGAGACGCGACCCGCTGGAGCCTGGATGTTCCCGCATGCGAGATGAAATCGCGCCGTCCCCATATGGCCGCTCTCCCCGACTGGATTACCTCTCACATCGACCGCTACATCGAGGCCTATCGACCGCTGTTTCCCAAAGCTGACGAAACACATCACCTGTGGGCCAGCAAGCAGGGTTGCCCCTTGAGCTACGGCAGCCTTGCTCGCATCATCACCGACAGGACAAATGCTGCCTTCGGCAAGCCGATCAACCCGCACCTGTTCCGTGATTGCCTGACAACCAGCACCGCGGTTCATCACGGTGCCCATATGGGTCTCGCCATGACCATCCACGGCCACCAGAGCTCAACCGTGGCGCAGAAGCACTATAACCAGGCCAACATGATCGGCGCTGTTCACGCCTACCAGGCGATGCTGCTTGAAGAGAATGCACCCGAGGAGGTTACCCCATGACCCGTACTGCGATCTACGCCCGCTATTCCTCAGATCTGCAATCGGAAGCCTCGATCGAGGATCAGATCCGGCTTTGTAAGGAGCAGGCCGCACGCGAGGGCATGCGTGTTGTTGACGAATATACCGACTTCGCCATCTCCGGCGGCTCGCTCGCCAACCGCCCCGGCATGCTGAGGCTGCTGGATGCCGCCAAACGGGGAAACTTCGACGTCCTGATCGCCGAGGCACTGGACCGCATCAGCCGGGACCAGGAAGACATCGCCGCCATCTATAAGCGTCTGAGCCATGCGGACGTACGGATCATTACCCTGTCAGAGGGTGAGATCAATGAACTGCATATCGGCCTCAAAGGCACCATGAACGCGCTCTTCCTTAAGGACCTTGCAATCAAGACCCGGCGCGGCCAGCGCGGACGTGTGGAAGCTGGCAAGATTCCCGGCGGCAACAGCTATGGTTACGCGATTGTCCGCCGCCTGCTTGATGACGGCACCGTCACCACCGGCGAAAGGGAGATTGATGAGACCCAGGCCCAAATCGTCAGGCGAATCTTCAAACAATATGCCAACGGCATGGCCCCGCGCCAGATTGCGATGCGCCTGAATAGTGAAGGTGTGGCCGGGCCGCGGGGCGGGATGTGGAATGCTTCGACCATCAATGGCAGCAGGCAGCGCCGCAACGGGATCCTCAATAACGAGCTCTATCTCGGCCGCATCACCTACAACCGGCAGCGCTTCGTCAAGGACCCGGACACGGGCAAGCGGGTCTCACGTCTCAACCCCGAACACGAATGGATAACTAGTGAGGTTCCGCACCTTCGCATCATCGATGATGGGACCTGGGAACAGGTCCAAATCATCAAGGGGCGTTACACATCTCAGGCGGGAAACAAGCGACAGACTCAGAAACGCCTGCTCACGGGGCTCGTAAAATGCGGCCGTTGCAGCGGATCCATGACCATCATAAACCGCGCGCGCTACTCTTGCTCCGCCAAGCGCGAGCGTGGCACCTGTGAAAGCTGTGCTGGCATTGGAGCGGCTGAACTCGAAAGTCGCGTTCTCAATGGCCTTAAAGACATCCTGCTCGGTCAGGAAAATCTCATCGCAGCTTTTGTCGCTGAGTTCAAAGCAGAGGTCACCCGCCTGCGCAAGAACAAAACCACGCAAGAGCGACAATCTCAGAAAGAACTCAATACGCTCAACACCGCCATTGCCCGCTGCATCAAGTACATCACCGGCGGAGATGGTGATCCTGGGCTTGTACGCGACCAGCTCCGCGATCTGGAGGGACGCAAAAAGGATTTGGAACGTGCCCTTGCATCAACCCGCGAGCAAGCGGTGATCGAGCCGCACCCCAACATGGCGGAACTCTATCGCCGGAAGATCTCTGAGTTGCAAAGCCTGTTGAATGACGAGAAGGCCCGGTCCAAGGCCATGGAGATCATCCGCTCTATGGTCGAGAGCATCGAGGTTCATTCAGGGAAAGAACGAGGCAAGCCCGACGTAATATTGGTCGGTGCGTTGGCGGAAATCCTCACATTCACACAGCAAAAAAACAAAACCGCCTCCAATGGAGACGGCTGTAGGGTCTTAATGGTTGCGGGGGTAGGATTTGAACCTACGACCTTCAGGTTATGAGCCTGACGAGCTACCGGACTGCTCCACCCCGCGCCAATTGTCTGAGACCCGGAACGTGCCCGGGTGCGGTGAATGTCTTCGATCACTTGTGATCGAAGCGTCATTTCAGGGCGTACTCCTAGGCCATGCGCCGCGGCGCGTCAATGACCCCCGTAACATCTTGTAAGAAGCGGGCCCACATGCGGCTTCACCTGGCTCCAAGCGCACGGTGATAAGAGATGCCAACCGGTATCTGGTGCGTCCACATATCCGTGTCCAGCGTACCACCACCATTCAGCTTTGCATGGTTGGAGGAATGGTTCAGCTTATACTCGGCAAAGGACGATACCTTGCCGGTTTTCCCAAGTCGCCATTCGATGCCGCCCAGCGCCTGGAAGGTCAAACCGGTGATCTGATGTACATAGGTGCGGCTCTCAATAGGAGCGCCTGCGCGACGCGTGTCCACATGGGGAACTGAAAGCCCTATGCCGACACCAGCATAGGGTGCAAAGCGCGCATGCAGCCCCTGCGCCTTGTAGAGCGCATTGAGGGTGAAGAAATTTAGCCCGTGGGTAAACTCAAGCTTGCGGAACGTCTTGTTGAAGGGCTCAACAGTGGGAACATCAACGCCATCGCGCTTGCCCGATTGCTTGACCATCTGGGTTTTCAGCGCCGACGCCTTGGCGTGGGAGTAATCAAACATGAAACCAAGACCACGCAGCTTCGGGTTCCAGTAACTCGCGCGCAGGCCCCAATAGGGTTCCGGCCTGAAGGACTCACCTATCCATTTCACGTCCGTGAAAGTGAGGTCCGTACCGCCGGGCTGCACCATGTGTACCTTATTGGGCATGGTGCGGTTGAAACCGGCATAGAAGCCGAGCTGGATTTCCTGCCCGGCCTTTGCAGCCTCCCCCCCATGAGAAGATGATGCAGCGCCACCGCCAGGCCCTGAGACTTGCGCAAAGGGAAGTACAGCCGCGAGGCTGGCCGCGCCGGTCAGTTTGGCGATGGCTTCCACCGACGCCATGACCTGTGCCAGCGGCCATAGCACACCCATCAGCGCGGCATAGGCGACCATGGCCAGCGTGCCGCTCGCAAGAAGGCCGTGAATGGCCGTGAATGGCCCCATCAGTTCGGGTGATAAATCGGGATGGGTGAACAGGAAAGTGGCGGCAAGAGCGCCAGCAGCGCCAAGAGACGCCGCCACGCTTACCAGGCGCGTGCGCCGCGCACGCAAACTGGTTGGCATGTTTCCAGTTGATCTCTGGGTCATAAATCACTCCTTGCCTCTACAGGGCTGGCTGAAGAATTGTCAGTGCGCCGCTGCTCCGGAACCCTGACGCCAGGGCGTATAATAACCACCAACGTTGAACTGGTGTATCAGGATATTCGTGTACAGCCTGCGACCCTTCTTCAGGTCTACATCATGGGTGGTATAGGTCAGCTTGTACTCGGTAAAGAGCGAGCGCCTGTCCGACTTGAAAATGCGCCATTCAATGCCGCCGAGCACCTGGTAGGCGACGCCACTCATTTGCGCTTCTAGAACCTGCTCACTTTTCGGTTTGCCGGTGAAGCGGGCATGCACATAGGGGATGGTAAAGCCGAGACCAAGTCCGACATAGGGGATGATACGCCGGTGCAGGCTTGATGCCCGGTAGACCCCGTTGATTGTCAGGAAGTTCAGCCCGTGGGTGAATTCCAGCTTGCGTAGAGTCACCCCGAACTTCTCGATATCGGGTAACTCCTTGCCCTCAAACTTGCCCTTCTGCGTAAGCGTCTGGCCGCGATCTGCCGTTGCCTTGGCGTGGGTATAGTCCACCATTGCGCCAAATGCAGGCATCCTGGAATTCCAGTCGATGCCACGGCCGCCATAATAGGGCGAGGGCTTGAAGGAATCAGATCTCCATTTCACCTTTTTAAGGGTGAGGTCCGTGTCATCCGGCCCCTGTATCCTCACGTCTGAGCGCGGCGCAATGCTTTGGCCCATGTAAAATCCGACCTGCATTTCCGGGCGCAGGGAATGTGACGATTCTCCCGTACCCGGTTTGCCCGTTGGCGTATCGGAAACCTGCGCAAAGGGGAGTATGCCCAAAAGTGCCCCGCCAAATGCTATCCGGGGAGCCGCTTCGGCCATAAGCACGATGGCACCGGCCAGGCTTGAAAATGCAGACAGGCCAGCGAGCAAAATGCCCGACACCAGCACCGTGCCAAAAAAGGCGTGAATGGAACCAAACCGGTTTATCAGCGCGGAGGCCGCGGACATATCATTCAGGCTGAACCATACCAGGCCACTGGTCAGTGCTGCACCGAGAGCGAGAATTCCTACACGCACGAACCGGCCAGCGGCAGTGTCGCCAACCGAGTTACGCCGCGCACGAAAGCGACAATCAACATCAAATATATTTGCAAGTGTCATGCTGTGACAGGCCGTGAAAGTGCGCGCTCCTCATGTCCGACAAATCGGACGCGAGCTATAACATGCTACACGAGAGTTTGAATACAGCCTCAGAAGGAGTGGAGGTGAAACCTATTGTCGCGGTTCGTTTTCCCCACTGACCCGTTCCTTTAATTCTTCGCCCAGAGCTTCCACCCTGGAGGTCAGGCTACGGGTTGAAGAATTCAGCAGAGCCTGGCCGCGAAGCTTTATGGAGCCGTCTTTATTCTTCCTGAACAGCCAGTCCCTGAGTGCCAGTCGATCGCGCACGAAATAGGCAGCAGCCACCCCGATAGCACAGCCCACAACGGTGTCAGAGAAATAGTGCGCGCCTATGAGGAACCGGGTCGAAGCAATCCACGCCCCGGCGATGAACAGGGGCACACGGGCTCCCGGCCAGACAAATGCGAGTACACCAGCCATGGCCCCCGCTGTTGTCGCGTGGCCCGAGGGAAAGGATGCAAAACTATGGTCAAAGGTGAAGGGTTGAAATTCGATAGGACCAAGTTTTTCAAAATATTTCGGGCGCGCCCGGCCCAGGATATTTTTCAGCAAGGATACACCTACGCCGGACAGGGCCACAGTGGCAAACAAGTAGAGGAACAGCTGCTGGGCGAGCCGGTAACCCGCAGATTTCTTGCGGCTGATCTGCTGCGCGCCCAGCCATGTGAACAACAGGACCAGCACGCCTGAGAAGGAAAGGATCCAGCCCGATTTACCGAGATTGGTCAGGCCACGAAAAAAGTTGCGCGTTCCAGGGTCGAATTCACGCACCACCTTGAGCACCAGCGGATCGATGATGAGGAAGGCGCACACCAGCACAGACAGCGCCAGGGCCGCTTTTTCATAAGCGGCCAGGCGCGTCATCCGCTCAGTCAAGGTGGGGCTTGCAGACATCGGTATTTCTCTGATGCGCTACGCAACTGATCCTGTGCTTTACTCGGCTTTGATGGCCACACTTGTAAGCTTGTCGAGCGCGCCGGTCATTTTATTAAATACTTCATCACGGCCGCTGACACCGTGACGGGCCTTCAACGCCGACGGGGTGGTGTAGCCAAGCCAGACCTTGCCACCGTCATCCTGCCAGGCAAGCGCCTTGAGCGGCAGATCAACGCCGATTTCCCGCTTGGCCAGCATGAGCGGCGTGCCCAGTTTCGGGTTGCCGAATATCAGCAACTCGGTGGGTTTCATGTCCATTCCGACTTTCTTTGCGCCAGCTGCATGATTTACCCGTGCGAAAATTGTAATGCCCTTTTTCTGCATGACGGCTGTCAGCCGGTCGAGTGTCTTGGATACCGAATGTGGGCTTTGTTTTACGACGAGAAGTTTTTCAGCATGGGCCGCCGGAGCAAAGATCAGCAGTGAGAGTGCTATCGCGAGAAGTGAACGCATTGGGCTTACCTTTCTGCATACGGACCATTATCGGTCCCGTAAATTTCAGAACACTTTGTAATCTCTCTCTTCAACAACATCAATTTTATGGCCAAATGAAGCAAGTATCCCAGCAATCACAAAACCGGGTATTGAATGGCCTTGAGGATAGGACTTGGTAAGCTTGCCCCACTGCACTACATCTCGGTTATTCCAATCGGTACGGCGCAACGATCATCGTGAAAACACGCATCCTGATAGACAATGCCCGCGAACGCCCCGGCGCTGCGAGCCTCTATGAGGACGCGCGGGAAATCATACGCGCCGACGAACCCGCGCAGATAGGACCCGCGCTCAAGGCCATGGAGAAGGCCAGGGCTTCAGGAGCACATCTGGCAGGCTTCTTCTCATACGAACTGGGCTATGCCCTCGAACCCCGTATCGAGAAACTGATGCCCCGGGGTCGCACTGTCCCTCTCCTGTGGTTTGGCGTGTTCGAGAAGCTGAAATCTCTTGCCGGGCTGGAGATTGAAGATTTTCTCGAGACGGTCTCAAGCGGGAGCTATGAACTGTCGCAACCTCAACTCACTTGGGATACCGCGAGTTATGTAAAACGCTTTGAGGCGGTCAAGGAGTACATCGCTGCCGGAGACATCTACCAGCTCAATCTCACCCTGAAGGGCCGCTCGAAGTTTTCAGGTGACGTTGTTGATCTCTATCGCGATCTGCGACGCAAACAACCGGTGTCACATGCCGCGCTCATTGAGAGCGACGAATTCACGATTGTTTCCGCCTCCCCGGAATTGTTCTTGCAAGTCCAGGAGGGGAAGGCGCTCACCCGTCCCATGAAAGGCACAGCTGCGCGCGGACTTACCCTGGAGCAGGACGAGGGCGTAGCAGACTGGCTGATTGCCGACCTCAAATCCCGCGCTGAAAACCTCATGATCGTTGACCTGATGCGCAATGACCTTGGCCGCGTTGCCAAAACCGGCAGCGTGCGCGTCTCGGACCTCTTTACCGTCGAGACTTACGAGACGCTGCACCAGATGACATCGGGCGTTGAGGCACGGCTCGAAAAGGGCACAGGCATTAAAGAGTTACTCTACAGCTTGTTTCCGCCCGGCTCCATCACCGGCGCACCCAAGGTTCGGGCAATGGAAATTATCAGCGAGCTGGAGAGTGAACCGCGCGGTGTCTATACCGGCGCCATCGGTTCAATTTCCCCCGAGGGTGACGTCAACTTAAACGTGGCGATCCGGACAGTCTCGATTTTTCCCGATGGCATGGCGGAGGTCGGTATCGGCTCGGGAGTCGTGCACGACTCCCAAGCCCAGGCCGAATATGATGAATGCCTGCTGAAGATGCGGTTCCTGACCGATCCTGTACGTAACTTTCAGCTCATCGAGACCATGCTACATTCACCCGATGAGGGTTATGTACTGCTGGAACGCCATCTTGCCCGGCTGGAAGCCTCGGCAAAATATTTAAACTTCGGATTCGAGCGCGACAAAGTGCTCAATCACCTCAAGCATCACGCGTCACGACTTGGAAAGGATGCCTATCGTGTCCGCCTGCTGCTATTTCGCGATGGCAGCACAACACTCGCAGAAACCCTCTTGCCGGAAGGCAGCGACTTGACCCGGATGTCCTATACCGTGTCAGCGCACAGCGTCGATAGCGGCGATGTCTTTCTCTATCACAAGACCACCGAGCGGAAACTTTATGACGAAGAATGGCAAGCGTGCCATGACCGGCTGGGTTCCGATGAAGTGATCTTCCTCAATGAACGCGGCGAAGTTACCGAGGGGAGCCGCACGAATATATTTGTTCGCATTGACGGCAAACTCCTGACGCCACCACTGGCATGCGGTCTTCTCCCGGGCACTTACCGCGCTGAAATGATCGCGAATAGCCAGGCAGAGGAATGTGTTTTGACGCTGGATGACATCGCACGCGCCCAGGAAGTGTTCCTGGGCAATTCCGTACGCGGGTTATTGCCAGCGTACGCATTACCCACTCTTGGTGCGCGCAGTGCGGTCTCCTGACCTAGGACGTGGACTCATAAACGCCCAGCCACAACCGTATTGCGGCGAGCTTAACGAAGGCAAGGTGGTTCGCCGCCAGCTTGTCGTTACGCGTTGCGATTCGGCGGCAGTGTTTGATCCGGTTGAAGAACCGCTCGCCGTGACTGCGTACTCGATAGTGCTATGGGCTGAAGCAGATGGCGTCCTTGCGGTTGCGCTTTGGTGGGATATCGGCCCAGGCTCCGCGCTCTCTGACAAATTCACAGATAGCGTCAAAGTCATATGCCCGGTCGGCGAGAAGCGCGCTGTCATGGGAAAGCCCTTCGCATCAACCACTGCATGGATCTTCGTTGTCAGGACACGGCGTAAGCGCCCGACATTGGTGGTTGCTGTTCTCTTTGCACAAGCCCCGTGCTGGTGGACGCGGAGAGCGTCCATCTTTGATGTCCGCTTGTGACCCGAAGCGGCGGCGGCATCTGGCAGAAAGTTCTCCGATTTCCACAATTTACGAAGCCACAACGGTTCGCTGGCGGGTTCTAATTATACAACTTCAGAAGTTGTTTTTCTGCACAATAGAAGCTTTTTCGTTGCTCTGTTGATGTCAATATGGTGAGAATGCCCGCTAGGTTATTCGAGCTTTCTGACCTGGGGGGGTCTTCAGCATATGTTCAAATTCCGCTCGGGTATGGTTCTTTCCATGCTGGTCTTTTGTCTGGCTGCAAGCTTGCCCAACAAATCAAACGCACAAGGTCCTACCGCGGCCTCACACGCAGGTTCTTATGTGGGGGCTCATTTAGGATTAGCCTGGATCGAGACCGAGAATACGGATCTGGATGGTTATTCAACTCCAGTACCCGGGACGACTATAGATTTTTCTGACAGGACCCGCGCAGCCGGATTCTTGATCGGACATAATCGACAGTTCAATAATTTGGTTATTGGTCTCGAAGGTGACATTACGTTTGGTGACTTTTCAGCCTTCACATTCGATTCTGACCCCGACGAGCGCGATGAAACAGCAGAAACCATTTACAATAGGATAGCAACGATTCGCGGTCGTCTCGGCTATTCCATCGGCAGGGTGTTGGTATTTGGAACGGGTGGGATCGCGATCGCCGATATCACGAACAAGTTGAGCGATTTTGATGCTGTGCCACCGGTGTTCGATCCGGATGATTCCTTTACCGACACTGAGACGCGCACAGGTTGGGTTGCAGGCGGCGGTATCGATCTGATCTCACAGACCGGAAACTGGTCTGGCCGGGTTGAAGCCCTCTATATGGACTTCGGCGACGTAACCAATAAGGTTGACACAATCCCAGGCGGCACGAATTCGCGTTTCAGATCCGAAAATCTTGTCAAGGTCGTTCGCTTTGCCATAACGCGCAAGATCGGCAATTGAACCACAGCCCAGTGCCCGGGCGCATGGCCACCACATGCACCAGGGTCAGGGCCCAAATTTCTCGTGCGGGTATGGCTGTACCGGCAGGTCACGCCGAGCCGCGCCGGAACGCAAGCCGCGGTTCGGGATCAGGAATATGGGACGGGTAGGCAGCTTTCACAGGCGGAGCCGACGACGATGGCGATCTGCTGAAACGTCCACACATGGCACATAGCTGACGTGCGGTGGCCTACTGAATGACGGCAGCTTTTGGGAGTAAAGCGGACTCTCACCAAAGCGGCTCAGCCGATACTCATTTATGTGTGCACGGCCTAGTTCAGCTTGGCGACGCCTAGCGGCACGTTAAAGGGCCGGCACCACACGTAGATCTCGTTAAATGTCGTCACATCGATTGTACCGGGCAGCTTGTAGACCTGCGCGCCCGTTTTGCTGTTCAGCTTGGAGAACTCACTCTTCTTGTCATATTTTCCGCTCTTGCCAAACCCAAGATATGGTGCAGGTGCACCATCCAGTTTGAAGGTACCGCCCAACCGGACTTCAATTCCCGTATCTGTCTTTACGATAGAAACGGAACCGGACGTTTTATGACCGGACTTGCCGGAAAAGGTCCCCTGCTTCAGGACTTCCTCAGCCTTGGCATCAAGCGGGATGACGGGCAAAGCAAGCGCTGTAAAAATTGAAAACATCAAGATTCTTCTGCTCAACATTGCACTCTCCAAAGTTTGTAGTTCTCGAAACCGAACACCAGATATAATAGTGTTCGCGCCACTCATCATGATTGGCTTCCAACATCACAAACTGAATACGCAACTGATGCATGGCGAGATGCAAACATGCCATCACAAACAGGTCAGGTTATGTCAGAAGTAAGTTCAACATCCGGTGATGCGCATTCACAACAGCTCCCTGGTGATGAGGGCAGTTGTGCTTCAGACAAACCCGCAAAGCACGCTGAAGATGCATCCGCCTGTTGTCCCTCTGAGCGGAAACGGGACTGGCTGCTATGGATTTGCGGATCGATAGTAGCACTTGGATACGCAACGCACCTGATCATCGCACAGGGTATATTGCCGGACACAGTCTGGCACTTTTCCCACGCAATATTCGAATTTCTGAACACCATGTGGTGGGGCCTCGTGCTCGGCATTGTCTTTGTTGGAATTTTGAACCGCGTGCCCCGAGAACTGGTCATGGGTGTACTGGGCCGCAAGGATGGCCTTGGCGGCATACTGCGTGCAACCGGCGCTGGGCTGCTACTGGACTTGTGCAGCCATGGCATCCTGCTCGTCGGCATGAAGCTTTATGAACGTGGTGCCAGCCTTGGCCAGACCATGGCATTCCTGATAGCCAGCCCGTGGAACTCGATTTCTCTGACTATCATCCTCGTGGCACTCATCGGCATCAAATGGACGCTGGTGTTTATTGCCTTGTCCGGGGTCATCGCGATTTTTTCAGGCATGATCTTTGAAAAACTTGTTGCCGCGGGGGCCCTCCCCGATAATCCTCATCGTGCCCAGATGGGCGAACCCGTGGATTTCTGGAAAACCCTGAAAGCGCAGTGGAGCGGCATCACCTGGTCGCCGTCCCTTTTCAGGAATATTATTGTCGACGGCTTTTCAGAGTCCCGCATGATCCTGCGTTGGGTTTTCCTCGGTATCGTACTGGCCGGCCTGATCCGCGTGTCCATGACCACCGACACGTTTACTGCGTATTTTGGCCCGACGCTGTTTGGCCTGGCCATGACCCTGGTCGTCACGACCATCATCGAAGTCTGCTCGGAAGGCTCAAGCCCCATCGCGGCTGATCTGTTGACACGGGCCTCCGCGCCGGGCAATGCCTTCACCTTCCTGATGGCGGGGGCCGCGACCGACTATACCGAGATCATGGGCCTGAAGGAGCGCACCGGCAGTTGGAAGATAGCCCTCTTCCTGCCGCTCGTAACGGTGCCACAGGTGCTCCTGCTGGGTTACATTCTGAATATGGTGGGATAGTGCACCTTAAGGAGAGATAGCGCCCTGGCCGGGTATCGCTTCCTGAGCCTCGGCCATCTGGACACCCGAGCCGTCCCGGTCGTAGATATCGGGGCGAAAATGCACAATGCCGTTGCCCGTCGACCAGGACGTGACATACACGAAATGCACCGGGACTGACTTTTTTAATTTCACGGTTTCACTTTTCCCGAGAGCCACGGCGACGTTGACGCGCATCGGCGTCCAGTCTTTCTTCTTGTTCAGCAGCCAGCCAGCCAGGTCGAGGACCCTTTGCACGCGCACGCATCCGGAACTGAAGGCGCGTGAATTCTGGTTGAACAGCTGTTTCAGAGGCGTGTCATGCATGTAAACGATGTGTTTGTTCGGCATGTTGATGCGAACAACGCCGAGCGCGTTATTGTGCCCGGGGTCCTGGCGAAACTTGCGCTTGTAAATGTCCGGTGACGACCAGTTGATGTTTTCCTGCGGAATGGGCTTGGCGCCCCATGTTGGAAGAACCGAGAAATTTTCCTTGGTGAAATAACTCGGGTCCTTCCTGATTTGCGGAATGAGATCCTTGTGCGCGATTGAATCCGGCACACGCCAGTAGGGAAAGAAATTCAGCTCCCTGATCTGGGCCGTCACTGAAGGGGTGGCCCGCGAAGGTTTGCCGACAACGACCTTGCTTTGAAGACCGATGGTCCCGCGCTCAATCGCTTGCAATGTGTATGAGGGCACATTGACCAGCACGTAGCGCTCAGACTTGTTGATCTTGAGCAGGTCCTGAAGTCGAGCCAGGTTTGTTTCAAGCTGGCGAAGCCGTTCGCGTGCCGAAACATTGAGTGCGCGACGGGTGCGTGAGCCAACGAAACCGGTAACCCGCAGGCCATGTCGCAGCTGGAACCGGCCGACAGCCTCCTGTAAGCCGGAATCGAATGCGCGCACGCGGCGTGACTGGACGCGCAAATCCCCTGTCAGAGCCAGATGACGACGCAGTTCGGCAACATGATTGCCGTGATCGTTGGGCTGTATGGTCATGCTGCCGGGAAATTTCCTCCACCCACCGGCGGCGACGATCTTGCGGTAACGCGCAATAGCCTGCCCCATTCCGTCGATGGCCTGTTGGCTGACATATGGAATATTGGTCTGGTATTCCGGCCCCAGCCGGGCCTCGAAGGCGTCACTGAATTGCTGCCGGCGCTTGCGCCGCTCCTGCAAGGTGAGTTCGCGTTTGTTGCTGAACCATCTGCCATCAGGATCAGCCTGGACCTGACCCGGCAATATCAAGGCTGATACCCCCAGACTCAGCGCCGTGACCAGAGAGAGACAGATGATGTTGCGGTGACGCGGGAGTGCGGTCTTCATATAAGGTCCGCTCTTTGGTCCGTCATGCATGAGATACTTTCTCGTCCTGTTATTTTAACGCGCCTGCCTTCTCGTACCATGCATGGCCGTTTGTGCATGGCACGTAATGTCATGGTTTGATGTCACAACAATGGCCCGAATAACAACCCGCTGCCAGTTCAAACAATCATACGAATTCGCGAGCACATCGTGAGCCAAGTCCTGCTCAGGTACCAATTTCAATCACGCAAAGCAAAACACACAATTGAGATATGTGTGTTTTAAACCTGAGAACAAGTTCACGGGCATTACAGTCTGCGGAAAACGACGCCGATGAACAGCAGCCCATAGGCCACGAGCAACACCTCAAACATGCTTTTCTTCACGATCGGTGTGAGTACTGGAATGGTGGCACCAAAATATTTAGCGGCCACGACCAGCGCGACCATGATTGCTGAAATCAGGAAAACGGGAAATGAGGGTGGTGTGAGGTTCATGTGACAGACCTGCTTTTTGAGTGAATTTGAGTAAAGAAGTGCGTTTGTCGCGCGTATCGCCACGTATATCAAGGGGTTGTACGCATGCTTTATCCCGCATTTTTTGCGCAGAAATCCGCCATTTTTACGACCATTCTCGCTTTTTTCAGATCATTTTGAACCTTTTTGTGTTCCGACGCGACTGATGGGTAACAGCGGATATGAACCGCTAAACACATTTTGCGAAGGAACCTAGAAATGACCACGTTGAGCAAGACAACATTGAGCCGCAAAATCGCACTTGGACTGGGCGCACTGGTCGTTTCGACCATGACCCTGGCAGGCGCGGCGCAAGCCAAGTCCAATTTCCAGATAGACCTGCACTTCGGGTCCGGCGGTTTCTCAGGCGTTACGTTCGGTACTGGTAATTTCGGACCAGGCTGGAATTATTGCGACAAATACTGGTTCAAATACGAACAGACCGGAAAATTCAAATACAAGAAGAAGTACATGAAATGCATGGGCTACTGGTAAGCCCTAATCTCTCCTCCTCTATCAAATCAATCCCCTCGGGCTTTACGGCTTGGGGGGATTTTTTATCTGATTGCCCCAATAAAAAACCCGGCCACCTTCACGGATGACCGGGTTTTCTTATTGAGTTTAGTTTCCGGTTATGCGGCTGCAACCTCATCGAGGAACTTGTCGATCGTCACCTTCAACTCGTCTGTTTGTGTCACCGCATTGGAGGATGATTGCCCGGCCTCCTCAGCTGAGCGATTTGTTTCTGCCGCTGCGCTGGTCATAGCCGCCATTGTTTCCGAGACCTGCTTGGTGCCGGTCGCGGCTTCCTGGACATTTCGGCTGATTTCGGTTGTCGCCGAACCTTGCTCCTCGACAGCCGCTGCAATCGTCGTCGTATACTCGTTGACCTCTTCCATGGTCTTGGCAATTTCCGTAATGGATTCCACAGCATCGGTCGTCGACGACTGGATTGCACTGATTTGCGCCGCGATTTCTTCAGTCGCCTTCGCAGTTTGTTCCGCAAGAGTTTTCACCTCGGAGGCAACAACCGCAAACCCTTTACCGGCGTCACCGGCACGCGCTGCCTCGATTGTCGCATTAAGTGCCAGAAGGTTGGTTTGCTCGGCAATATCCGAGATCAAACTCACCACATCACCGATCTTCTGTGCAGCCACATCAAGGCTTGCGACTTTCTCGTTGCTGTTGCGTGCGGCAGCCGTGGCCTTGCCGACGATTTCCGTCGTATCCGTCACCTTGCGGCTGATCTCGTCGATGGACGCCGATAGCTCTTCCGCTGCCGATGCAACCGTCTGTACATTGGCTGAAGCCTCTTCTGACGATGCGGCCGTATCTGTAGCCTGCTTCTCGGAGTTTTCCGCAATCTGGCCAAGGGATGTGGCCGTTGTTTGCATCTGGGTCATGTTCGAACTGACCGATTCCAGCAATCTCTGCACGGCATCGCGGAACCCGGAGATCAGATCGTCGACCTTCTTCTGGCGTTGCGCACGCTCCTCCTGTTCCTTCTCGCTTTCGGTCATCAACCTGGCACGCTCAATGGCGTTATCCTTGAAGACCTGTACCGCGGACGCCATCTGGCCGATTTCGTCCTTGCGGCCCTGGGCCGGCACATCGACTTCCGTGTCGCCTTCCGCCAGGCGTCCCATTGCAGACGTCATGCTGCGGATTGGGGTTGCGAGGCCGTTACCGATAAACCATGCGAGACCCATGGCAATAATGATCGCGATAACATTAGCACCGATGGTCATCATCTGGTTTGATGAGATATCCGCATGTGCCTGCTCACCGAGTGCTTTCTCGTCTTTTATGGCGCTGGCCTTGATCTCCGCAGCCATGGTGCCGATACCCTCACCGAGCTTGTCGATGGTTTCGGTACGAATCTGATTGCGCTCTGCGATCACCTTGCCCAGGGCATTGGCTGCCTGCCTGTATTCATCAAATGCGGGTGTAATTTTCTTCAGAATCGCCTGACGTGCGGGGTTTTCTATACCCTTTGCCAGTTCCACCGTGGACTTTTCCGCCGCATCCAGCTCTTTTGCCATGCGGGCAAGATCTTCAGGAGAATTCGTCAGCAGATATTTTGCAACGAATAACCGTCCCAGCATCAGGCTTTCCTGAGCCAGCGAAGCATCATAGGCGGATTGCAGATCGTCATCGCGTGCCGCCGTCCTTGCAATTTCGGTCAATCCCTTGCGCACTTCCGGACCGATCGCGTCGAGCTTGGTCTTCACAAGATTGTCTCGCTCTGCGTAGAGCTCGATCACCCGCTTTACTCCGGTGTCGTATTTTTCAATATCAACTGCGATCTTGGCGACACGTTCTGCGCGATAGGGTTTCTTGATCTCGTCCTTCGCAAGGGTTACGCCTTCGCGCACTTCCCCGATGAACTGGTTCGCCTTCGCCAAATCACTTTCGGCACGGCTGCCTATATATTTACGAGTGTTCAACAGGGCCTTTGCCATGTCGGCATTGATTTCAGATGCCAGCAAAGCATCTTCCGCCATGTCCTCGAAAGTATTGAAGGAATTTGAGAAACTAAACATCGCCGTTACAGCGATGATTCCCGCAATGGCTGCTACCACGATAACCGCGCCAAAACCGGAGAATATCTGAGCGGCCAACCCTAAATTCAACTTTATCTTTTTCATTTCTCGCAACCTTCCATCCAACACTCAAAACTGGCATCAGTGTGTTTTTGCAACCTGGAAGATATGTAACGTGGCCGTGGTTAATGAACTACAAACGTGTAATATTTTTCAGTACAACTATTTGTTGCAGGTAATAGAATTTTTGTAAGTTATTGTATCATATAATTATTTACACATACTCTCTTCAAAATACACGGTTCAGTACATTGGAATGGACAAAATGCGCGGCATAAAAAAAGCCACCGGGCTGATGCGCGGTGGCTTGTGAGGTTTCCAGAAAATGGGTGCTGGAAATTGTATGTCATGAATGAAGGGGATCTCGCGATCTCGATTTGATCTTTGCATGCCTGGCAACGACCTACTCTCCCACATCGTAAGATGCAGTACCATCGGCGCTGGAGCTTTTCACGGCCGAGTTCGGAATGGGATCGGGTGTAGACACTCCGCCATAATCACCAGGCAAGCGAAGATC
>JAJFHQ010000068.1 GCA_021775525.1 Hyphomicrobiales bacterium | reverse complement strand
GTTGTTGTAATAGATTTCCACATTGCCCCGGGCGATGACCCTGTTGTTCTGATTGTCATAGATCATCTGGTCGGCCTGCAGCAGCATGGGCAGGCTCGAGTCCGTTCGGTTTACCGATTCGAACTGAGTCTGCGCCATGGCTGTTTTTGGCAGCGTTGTAGCTAGCAACGTTGCCGGAGCGAGCAGAAGCAGGCTGGCGATGGAATTCGCCAACCAGTTTCTGCCCCAAGCGTGCGTAAACCGGGCAGGGGTCCTGGCCCGGGTCGCACTGCTATTTCTGTGCCTAATCTGCATCACGGTTATCCGTCCTCCCGATGCAGCAGCACTGTGACTGTGAGGAGAGTGCCAATCGCGGCAGGGGCCCACGCCGCGACCTCTGGCGCGGCAAGACCCGACATCCCGATATTCCGGGAAACCTCGCGAAACAGGAAAAACAGAAAGCCCGATCCCAGGCCTATGATGGCCATTGTCTGGACCTTACCGAAGCGGAACGACGCAAGGGAGCAGGTCGCGGCCAGCAGCACCATGACGGCCAGCAGGCACGGGAGCGACAAAAGCATCTGGTAACGCAGCTTGTGGCGGGTGGCGGGCAGACCGGCCTTGTCCGCAAGATCGATAAAATCCGGTAATTCCCAAAAGGAAACAGATGAGACTGACCCGAGGCTGTCGTTGACGTGGGTCGGAGTGAGATGCGTGCTCACCAGGTATTTGTCGTAAAGGGCGGGTTCACGGCCAACGGCGCTGATGGTTGCCTGGCTGAGAACCCAGTAGCCTTTTTGCAGGTCGGCCTTAGCCGCCTCAATGCGCTCGGAGAAATTGCCGTCCTTGCCGTAATGCCACACGCTCACACCGCCGAGCGACAGGCCGCGGTTGGAGACGACATTTGCGTGCATGACCGATTGTCCATCGGTGCCGTCCTGGCGCAGCCATGCACCCGCGGACTTGGTGTCCAGCAATGATGATTCCTTGCCGAAGGTCTCGGCGTACATGCGCTCAGATGCGGCTTTCGCCATGGCCGACAGGGGGTTGACGACGGTGACCATGGTGATGCCGAGGACTATGGCCACGACGATGCCGGGCATGATGAATTGCCATACGGACATGCCCGCCGCCCGCGCAACGATAAGTTCCGATTTCCGGCTGAGCATGAGAAACGCCCCGATTGAACCGATCAGGACGGTAAAGGGCAGGATGATTTCCGATCTGGAGGGGAGGCGCAAAAGCGCAATGGCGACCAGCGGCAGGGCACTGATGTCACTGGCGTTGTCCTTGCCGGAACGGCGCAGCAATTCGATCATGTCGGCAAAAAACAGCAGCACCACGCATAGCGCGGTGACGGCCAAAATCGCCGTTAAAAATCGCCACGATACGTAGCGCGCAAAGGTACCGGCAGCAGTCATCCCACGCGTCCGCCGTTCTGTTCGGTCTTAACCCCCAGCACCACCAGAATTTTATTGTTTAATATCTGAAGCTTAGCTAGAGCATCCAGATTGATTCTAGGTCGTGCGTAAGGTGCCATTCTAACGTGTGCTGTGATCCCTGCAACGAGAATCGCACCGATTGGGATGCCATATACTAAAGTCGTAGCAGAGGGTTGAAATGTCAGTAAATTGGTGGCTGCAAGCCCTGCAGCTCTCAGTCCAACCGCCACGCCAAATGCCATCACGAGGCTGGTCATCCGGTTTTCGCGAACGGTGCGCGGATGGCCAAGAAAGAGGATGACGATCATGACGTAGGCGAGGGGATAGAGCGCTGATGAAAAGCGCTCATGGATCTCCGCCCGGTAGCGGCCCGGGTTGCGTTTGTAATCCTGATTGTTGGGGTCCGGGTTCATGAGCTCGGGCAAATAAAGCTCGCCGCGCCGCAGGGCGTTGGTATCGGACTTGGGCCCGTATTGGGATATGTCGAAAATATATTGCTCGAAAGCGACGATCTGGACTTCCTGTTCCTTCTTCGCGGTTTCCTGCCGATGAATATGCCCGTCCTTCATCACCAGGTATGAGCCGTCATCGTTGGAGACGATCTGCCCGCGGTTCGCCAGGTAGGTCATGGTCAGATCCTTGGCGCGTGAATCATGCACGATCAGTCCGACCAGCTCGCCATTAAGATCGCGGTCACGAATGTGGAAGGTAAGGCCGTCTTCAGCAGCAGAAAACCGCCCGGGCTGCAACACCTGGGACACAAGGTCCGTCTGCACCTGGGTGATGAATGACCGCAGCTTGCGAAGGCTTGCCGGCGCGAGAACCAGGTTGAGAATGAGAATGCTCACACACAGGATGCTGGCGAGCGCTATGCAGGGAGCGGCAAATCTCCAGACGCGCGCGCCGGACGCCGACATGACGATCAGTTCGCTGTCGCCGTTGAGACGATCAAGCGTGTATATACAGGCGACCAGCAGGGCGTTGGGGGCGATGATCCCGATCAGCGCGGGCAGCGCCAGGCCGGTGATGTTCAGCAGCATCAACACCGACTGCCCCTTGGTCGTCAGCAGGGAGAGCTTGGCCAGCGCGCTGGACAGCCAAATGATCGTCGTCAGCGTGACAAGGATCAGAAGAAAGCTCCCCGCAAGCTGCTTGAATAAATATCGACTAAAGAGGTCCATTCAGACGCTCTACGCTCCCCGTTGTCTGCCCTGTGACGCCACAATATGTGATTCTCGTCGTCATGGTCGCCATGAGCATGTAATGACTGAGATTTTCACCACCCCAACATGGCGGAAATTCGACCAAAAGGGGCGCCACTTGCCTTCGCGGCGCGCACGATTTAGTTACCCCAATCGAGCTGATTTTGAAGCTGCATGATTATCAGGGTGTCGCAAGACTGCCGTTGCACCTGAAACTCGCCATAGAAATCGACGCCAAAAGGACGCCCTCATGAGCAAACCAACCGCCTTTTCCTTCGCCAATATTTCGCCCGTAAAGAGCGGCGTTTTGATCCTGTTAAGCGAGGAAGGCGCGCTGCTTTCCAAAACCGCGAAAGCGCTCGACAAAACCAGCGGCGGGGCCATTTCACGAGCCGTTAAGCTGCGGAAATTCAAGGGAAAAAAGAAATCCTCCCTGAACATCTTGGTGCCTGAGAAACTGGGTCTTTCGCGTCTTCTCATCGTCGGTACGGGAAAGCTGAAAGACTATAACGACAATGACTGGCTGGAGCTTGGCGGCCAGATCAGGGCGAGGCTCTCAGGCAAGGATAACCCCACCGTTCTGGTGCTGGAGCGGGCCAAAAGCCCCTTTGACGTGAGTGGTGAACAGGCAGCTCAAGTAGCCCTCGGGGCGATGCTGCGGGGCTACAAGTTCGACAAGTACAAGACAAAGGCGGGCAAAAAAGATCCTGACAGTGGCAGTAATGACACAGATTTGAGCAAGATCACGGTGCAATGCGCCAGTGCCGCGGCCGCAAAACGCGCATTTGTGGCGGGCAAGGCGGTGGGCGAGGGGGTGATTCTCGCCCGTGACCTGGTCAACGAACCAGCCAACATACTGGGGCCAAAGGAGTTTGCAGCCAAGGCCAAGGCGCTCACCAAGCTCGGCGTCAAGGTTCAGCTGCTCGATGAGAAGGCGCTGAAAGCCAACAAGATGGAAGCGCTGCTGGCCGTGGGGCGGGGCAGTGACAAACCCTCTTTTGCCGCGATCATGCAATGGCAAGGGGCGGGCGCGAAGGGCGGCAAGCCGGTCGCCATCGTGGGGAAGGGGGTTACGTTTGATACCGGCGGTATCTCCATCAAACCATCAGCGGGCATGGGAGACATGAAGGGCGACATGGCGGGCGCGGCCTGCGTCGTCGGCCTGATGCACGCGCTGGCGGCGCGCAAGGCCAAAGCCAACGTGGTTGGTCTGATCGGTCTGGTTGAAAACATGCCGAGCGGAAATGCCTATCGCCCCGGCGATGTCATCGGCTCCATGGACGGACAGACTATTGAGGTTCTTAACACGGACGCTGAAGGCCGCCTCGTGCTGGCAGATATGCTCACTTATGCGCAAAAGAAGTTCCAGCCCAAATGGATCGTGAACCTGGCGACGTTAACGGGCGCCATTCTCGTGGCACTCGGCAAGGAACATGCGGGACTGTTTTCCAACAATGATGACTTGAGTGAAAAACTCACGAAGGCAGGAGGGGAGACCAACGAGAAACTCTGGCGCCTGCCCCTCGGCCCCAAGTATGACGAGATGATCAAGTCTCAAGTTGCGGACATGAAAAACATCGGTGACCGCTGGGCCGGTTCCATCACCGCCGCGCAATTCCTGCAGCGCTTCATCAAGGACGACACGCCCTGGGCGCATCTCGACATTGCCGGCACCGGCATGTCCGCCCCCAAGACAGACGTTAACACCTCCTGGGGCTCCGGCTTTGGCGTGCGGCTGCTGAACAGGTTAATCGCCGAGACGGTGGAGAAATAAGAGCTGCCGATCTGGTGTCCCAGTCCTCCCCACCACGCGCTCAAACGGCCCATCTATAATTTGTCATAATATACATTATGCGAATTACAGGCGTGGATATTAAACACGCTTGTTGACGATTGTTAACGGCGTGAGCCCTCTCTCCCCTTGTGTTTGTGTTTGGTTATTCAGGGGGTTATTGAGATTGCCAAATCATACCGCGACAGCGCCCATAGCTGGCAGCGCTTGAGCCGCAATGTCGCTACCGCCCCGCACCTCGTGGACCGGCTCAAGGCCGAGGGATTGAACAATCTCTTGGCCAGATGGCGGAGATGATGGACACCTTCCCCGAATTTGTCGAAGCTCATTATAGTCATTTCATGAAGACACCCGGCGAGCGGACACGCCGCCAGAGAGACCGGGATATCGTGCGTGAGGCAAAAAACGGTGTCACCAATCAGAGGCTCGCGGATCGCTACGGCGTCTCGAAGAGCACCGTAAAACGCGCGCTCAAGGCGTCCGATCGGGCGACTATGCGAAGCCAAATAGGAGACAGTAAGTCTGGCAAAGAGTTGCCACAATTGTACGTGAACCTATCCGCACAACAGTTGATTCGAAGTTGGAGTGTTGGAGTACAGAATGCACACTCAGAAGACAGGGGATGCGATTCACAACGCGCGTGTGAAGTATCGCGCCAGTTGGTGGAACAATATTTCGGTTGCGTTGTTCGCGGTCTTGTCTAGCACTTTTCTTGTATTTCTGGTCGCGAACTACCCGATACCCACGATGTCGTACATTCAGATCATAGCTTCATTTTTCCTCATATTTTGCCCTTCAATTTGTTGTTCCGTTCTCGTGTCTCGTGTGGGCTCGAAGGGCCTCAACAAATTGATCGACCATACTCACGTCAATGACGTGGGTCCCATCTTAGAAGCTGTTCCACAGTTTCATGGCATCGAAAATGAGTTACCCTCCATGACGGGAGGCTATTTGGTCGATGGAGATGTCCTGCCGCCAGCCTCCACTGAGCGCCCGTTACAATCCTTCGAGGAACACTACGATCAACACGACGACTATCCCCAGCTGCCAGGTTTAGCCGGTTTTGGGCAAATAGGCGGGTATGCAGAGAACGCAGGCACTGGTAGGCGCCAGTTACAAAACTTCGAGGCACATTATGATCAGCACGACGGACATCTCCCGCTGCAAGGTTTAGCCGGTTTGCACGCGGACACTGATGAGCGCCCGTTACAAACCTTCGAGGCACACTACGATCAGCACCCGTTTATTCCCTTAGGAGCGTTTGAAGGGCCCCCTGGCGATCCTGCCAGCGGGTGAGACGCGTCGTTTACGTGTCCTTCTTGGTCGCGGTTGCTGATGAGTGCCTGGCGGCATGGCTGAGGCCATTTTAGTTGATCTATTTGCTGGTGCTGGAGGCTTCTCCACATCGGGATTGATCTGCCAGCGCGTGAGACTTTGCGTAAAGGTGGAACTCGATTAAACAGACGGGTATGTCACCCTCTCCTCCCGAAAAGAAATCCATCACCGACCTCTTGCGCATCATGGAGGCCCTACGCGAGCCTGAAACCGGCTGCCCGTGGGACGTGATACAGACTTACGGTTCAATCGCGCCCTACACCATTGAGGAAGCCTACGAAGTTGCCGATGCGATTCAACGCTCCGATTTCGACGACCTGAAGGAAGAGCTTGGCGATCTGCTGTTGCAGGTCGTCTACCACTCACAGATGGCGCGCGAGGATGGGCATTTCTCCTTTGACGATGTGGTCCAGGCTATCTCAGAAAAAATGATCCGCCGCCACCCCCATGTGTTTGGCAGCGATGAAGAGCGCGCCAATTTTAACCCGGAAGGCTTCTGGGAGCGGGCGAAGGCGGAGGAGAAATCAGGCAAGCCTTCACCAGGGCAAAGCGTGCTGGACGGTGTGCCCCTCGCCCTACCCGCGCTTGTGCGCGCCATCAAGTTGCAGGACAAGGCCGCCCGCGTCGGGTTTGACTGGCCTGATATGGAGCCGGTGCTGGACAAGATCCGCGAAGAGATTGCTGAGCTGGAAGATGCAACGACGCTGGAAAATCCCAGCCGGGAGAAAATCGCCGAGGAATATGGCGACCTGCTGTTTGTCGTCGCCAATCTCGGGCGGCATTTGCAGGTTGATCCGGAAGACGTGTTGCGCAAGGCCAATGCGAAATTCATCCGGCGCTTTGGAGGCGTCGAAGAGCTGCTGAAAGCCAGGGGCAAGACGCCTGAGCAATCAGACCTCAAAGAGATGGATGCGCTGTGGGACGAGGTGAAGGCGGGCGAGGAAGAGGCCTCGTAGTAGTTCCTACTCCGCGGCGCTCGCGCTTGGCCTGTTGGCAAAACGCTTGGTGAATTGCTGCTCCCGGGCGCGCGAAATCCTCAACCGGTATGTGGTCCGGCCTTCACTGTCGGTATCTGCTGAGAGAATTTGCGTATTTTCATGCAGCCAGTTCATGAGGGCGCCTTCAGTCGGATCAAGCGTGATTTCCACCTCCCGGTCCGATGCGTTGAGCTTTGTCTCCAGCGCTTCCAGCAACTCCGGCAACCCCTCGCCCGTTATGGACGAAACACAATATGCACCGCCGTCGGTGCGGCCGGCGGCATTGCGGAGTTCGCTCAAACGCTCCTCATCGAGCAAATCCACCTTGTTCCAGACCTCTAACATGCGCTCCTGCGATTCTGACGCTTCAATCCCCAGCTCACCCAGTACATTCTCAACGTCCCGGGCCTGGGCGTCGCTTTCCTCGCTGGCGATGTCGCGCACATGGAGGATGAGATCAGCTTCCAGCACTTCTTCCAGCGTGGCCCGGAAAGCAGCGATAAGACCCGTCGGCAGGTTGGAGATAAACCCGACCGTGTCTGAAAGAATGGCCTTGGTGCCTCCGGGCAACTGGATTTCCCGCATGGTGGGGTCGAGGGTGGCGAACAGCTGGTCCTTGGCGGAAACGTCAGCGCCCGTTACGTGATTGAAAAGCGTGGATTTTCCCGCATTAGTATAGCCAACAAGCGCGATGATTGCATACGGCACCCGCTTGCGGCTCTCGCGGTGGAGAGACCGGGTGCGTTTCACCTGGTCCAGCTCACGTCGGATGCGGGTGATCTTGACTTGAAGTGCGCGCCGGTCAGATTCGATCTGGGTTTCACCGGGGCCACCGAGAAAGCCCACTCCGCCACGCTGGCGCTCAAGATGGGTCCATGATCGCACCAGCCGGCTTTTCTGGTAAGTGAGATGGGCCAGTTCCACCTGCAGGCGCCCTTCCCTCGTCTGCGCCCGGTCCCCGAAAATCTCCAGGATCAATCCCGTCCGGTCGAGGATCTTGGCGTTCCAGGCTTTTTCCAGGTTGCGCTGCTGTACCGGCGTCAGCGGGTGGTCGACAATCACCAGGTCGATATCTTCAGCGGCTACGAGCCCGCGCAACTCCTCGACCTTGCCGCTCCCCAGCAATGTACCCGGCCGTGGCTTGGCAATCTGCACCACCCCGCTGCTGCATATCTCCAGCCCGATTGCGCTTGCCAGCCCGATCGCCTCTTCAAGCTGGGCTTCGGGGGCGCGTGTCTGTGGTTTGGCCGGCGCGCCAGATTTGGTCGTTGCGGCTCTGGTCTGCAGCACCGGGCACAGCACGAGCGTCCGCATCGGCACAAGAGCGGTGTCCAGGCCTTTGCGGTCGGTATCAGTCGTTTCTGATTTCAGCTTCTTCGGGTCTGCGCTACGCAATGATTATTCCGGCACGGCTTCTCCGGGCTCCTCCTCGTCAAACAATTGAACAGGCTGTCCCGGCATAATCGTCGAGATTGCGTGTTTGTAGACCAGTTGGGAATGCCCGTCACGGCGAAGCAGGACACAGAAATTGTCAAACCAGGTGACCACGCCTTGTAGTTTGACGCCATTTACTAGGAAGATCGTAAGTGGTGTCTTGTTCTTTCTAACGTGATTTAGAAATATATCCTGAAGACTTTGCGATCTTTCTGCCGCCATGGGAGTACCGTGTTTTTTATGCGGTGAACATTTCGCCCGCTTATTGGCAATGTACCATGTTTTAAAACATTTGCATTGTGCAGATACACCAACCGTCTTTCATTAGACGCCATGCCTATGGATCACTGCAAGCCGCAAGAGTCTCGTCTATGCTAAAGTGTTGAAACAGCTTGTCATTATATTCATGAGAGCATGTCCGCGCGCCCTGCAACCTGAAATAGAAACGGTTAGATACGCTTGTTGCGAATCGTGTGAGACGGTATTCCAATGGTGGTTTCGTGATATCGCACATGCATTTCACATGGCTGTCATTCAGAAAATTCCTGACCTAATCGCGCCAGAACATGACGTTGAAGATGGACAGAAGCGCCAGGATTTCCACCCTTCCGAAAATCATGCCGGCGCACAGGGCCAGTTGCGCCACGGACCCCATCTCGGCGTAAGTGGGCGCATTGGGGAAATCTACCACCCTGGCAAATTCATATACCGGCCCGATATTAGAGACCGAACCGGCCGCCGCCAGCATTGCCCCGGCAAATGGCACGCCGGCCCATGCAATGATCATGGCGATGACTCCGATGATCAGCATGAAGGCAGTTAGTGTAATCCAGATTGCCTTGACGATTTCGCTGTCGAGTGCCTCGGCGCCAAATCGGGATGGACGCACGCCATGGGGGTAAATCAGCAACCGGAATTCGCGGCCAAGCTGCCGCAACATGGAGGCGATGCGGTAGACTTTCAGTCCACCGGCAGTCGAGAAACGCCCGCCGCCGATGATGCACACGCTCAACAGCACCATGTAGGGGATGAGGTCGGTGGTCTGATTGGAGATCGCCAGCCCGCTGGTTGAAAGAATTGAAGCGGAAGATGCCAGACCGAGCGTGAGCGAGTGGAGCAACGTTATTGCGCTCAACTCACCGGTTTTGATCGCCAGGGCTCCTGCCAGCACAATGCCGAATATACACACGCCCCACGCTATCCAGACAGGTTCACGTGTTTCGCGCACAAGCGTCCATCGCATCTGGAAAATAGCGCGCATCCAGATGATGCTGATGGCACCTATGACCATGAAAATTGCAAGAATGAGTTCAGCCAGCGGCGCGCCGTAGAGCACGAATGTACCGTCACGCGGCATGAAGCCCCCTGTCGAAATCGTAGAAAGTGACAGGCAAAATGCATCAAAGGACGGAATTCCGGAGACCGATAGCGCGATGAAGCAGGCCGCTGTGAGCGCGGAATATAGCGGTGAGATCGAGCGGATGGCCTCTTTCATATGCAGCGCTGTGCCATGGGTGCTGTGGCCGATGAAACGCAACTGTCTGTCCGTCGAGGCAGAGCCGGACAATGGCCCAAGCAATGTGGCAAGAGCAATGAGCGTGATGAGACCTCCCAGCCACTGAAGCAGTGCCCGCCAGACGATGATGCTGGCCGGTGTCTGCGAGAGGTCCGTTAGTACCGTTGCACCGGTGGTCGTGAAACCGGATGTCGCTTCGAAGTAAGCCGCGACCGCATTGCCTGGAAATCCGGATGTATAAAAAGGGAGAGCCCCGGCCAGGGGAACAACCACCCACACTAGCGCCAAAAGAAGCAGACTTTGGCGGCGTCCGGAAAAGACCTCGCGGCTTTTAAAGGCAATGATCATGCCGCCGGCGAGAAATCCTACGACGAAGGCAGGAACGACAAAGGCCTGTACATGCGCAATTGAGTCGAGCGCCACTGCGAAGCTGGCGGGGATCAGCATGGCAGCTGAAATAGCCGCAAGAACCCAGCCCAGAATGTACAGCACTGCCACTGATCTCATAGCGGCCGGGCCTTCTAAAAGAATTCGAGGCTGACGCGGAACATCTGTTCGACCTCATGCACATTTTCAGCCGTGGCAAACATGATGACCCTGTCATGCGCACCGATCTGCATACTGCCGTCGGGTATGAGAATTTCTCCATCGCGGACGATTGCACCGATGCGCAAACCGTCAGGCAGGTCGATCTTGCGTAATGGTTTACCGACCAGCGGGGATGTCTCAAGGGCTTCAGCCTCAATCACCTCCCCTGCCCCGTTCTGAATGGAATGGACCTGCCGGATGCGCCCCCTACGTACATGCTGCAGCACGCGCGACACCGTGATACCACGTGGATTGATGCTGGCGTCGATCCCCAAAGAGCGCACCATCGCTGTATATCCGTCATTGTTGAGAAGGCAAAGTGAGCGGGCGCACCCTAGGCGGTTACCCATAATGCAGGACAGGATATTCACCTGGTCGTCATTGGTGAGGGCCACCATAGTGTCGGATTTGTCGATATCGGCCTCTTTGAGGACTTCCTCATCCAGGGCACTGCCATGCAGAACAACAGTTCGGTTTAATTGTTCGGCAATCGAGACCGCCCTCTCCCGGTCCGTCTCGATCAGCTTGAGGCGTGTTGCGCTGTGCAACTCTTCCAGCCGCTTGGCCACGTATAGCCCAATATTTCCCCCGCCAGCTATGATGACCCTGCGGGCCTGCTGCTCATCATGGCCAAAAATCTTGAGCGTTCGCTCGACCTGATCGTTAGGGGCAACAAAATAGGCGTCGTCGCCAGCAAGTAGATGATCACCACCATGGGGAACGAACAATTTTCCCTCGCGTACCACGGCGACAACAACGGCAGGCAGGTCAGGGAACAACTCCGTCAATTGTTGCAGCGGCGTATCGACAACGGGACAGTCTTCCTCGCAGGTTACACCAACGACACTCACGGCGCCGTCGCCGAAACTCACCGTTTCAAAAGCTCCAGGAAGGCTCAGACGGCGCAGCACCATGTCGCCAACCTCGATTTCGGGTGAGATAATGACATCGATCGGCATGTGCTCGCGGGAGAACAGGTCGCGCCAATGAGGCTCCAAATAGCTTTGTGCCCGGATCCGGGCAATCTTGGTGGGAATGTTGAATAGCGAGTGGGCGACCTGGCAGGCAACCATGTTCACCTCGTCATGCAAGGTGACGGCGATAATCATGTCAGCATCGCGCGCCCCTGCTTCATCAAGGACGTCGGGTTGCGAGCCATGCCCGACAAAACCGCTCACGTCGAGAATGTCGCTAACCCTTTGAACCAGGGTAGCTGAATTATCGATAATCGAGACGTCGTTATTTTCCGCCGACAGCCGTTCCGCTATTCCGAAACCGACTTGCCCCGCCCCGCAAATGAGGACCTTCATTGCACCTTGCCCCTAAGGTTTTCAGCCGCTTAACCCGTGCAGGCCGCAAGGTATAGCGCAGGACAGGCACCTAATGGGTCAAATTTTTTTATTGCACTGAAATATATAGTTAATTTATTGCACCCAAGAAGCTCAGGCGGAGACGCCGCGATCACCCGAGGGCACTCCAAGGCCGCGAAGTTTACGATGCAGGGCCGAACGCTCCATGCCGACGAATTCAGCAGTGCGAGAAATGTTGCCACCGAACCTGTTGATCTGGGCAATCAGATACTCCCGCTCGAATATTTCGCGCGCATCCCTTAAGGGAAGGGACATGAGTTGCTCTCCAGAATTGCCTTCATGAGACAGCGGCACCGGATTGGCGATTTCATCTGGCAACATATCAACAGAGATAGGCGTCTTGGGGTCGCCGCCACTAAGAATGAGCAGGCGTTCAACATTGTTGCGTAACTGACGAATATTGCCTGGCCAGTCATGGGATTGCAGGACGGCCATCGCGTCGTCGCCGATGCGGCGTGGCTGCAGACCGGATGCGACAGAGAGTTGTTTGACAAAATACTTGACCAGCGCGGGGATGTCTTCGCGCCTGTCAGCCAGTGAAGGCACGTGGATTGGGACGACGCCAAGCCGGTGAAACAGATCATCGCGAAAACGACCCTCCGCAATTTCCTGCTCCAGATCGCGGCTGGTTGACGACACGATGCGCACTTCGACATGGACCATCGGTCCTCCGCCGACACGCTGGAATTTCTGATCGACCAGAACCCGCAATACCTTGCCCTGGGTTTCCATCGGCATGTCGGCCACTTCGTCGATGTAAAGAGTGCCGCCATGGGCCTCTTCCAGTGCGCCAACTTTTTGCTGGCCGCTGCTGCCCTCCTCGATGCCGAACAATTCGACTTCTACCCGGTCGGGGGCCATCGCAGCTGCATTCAATATGACAAAAGGCGCATCTTTACGCGTTGAACTGTCATGCAGAACGCGCGCGGTGAGTTCTTTGCCCGCTCCGGAGGGACCGCTTATCAGAACCCGGCTGTTGGTGGGGGCAACACGTTCGATTGATTGGCGCAAGTGATTGATAGAACTAGATTTTCCGATCATTTCAGAGCTTTGCGTTGTGCGCTCCTTTAACTGCCGGTTTTCCCAGCGCAGCGCAGCCGTTTCGAGCGCGCGGGCGGTAATCAGAACCAGCCGGTCGGCCTTGAACGGCTTTTCGATGTAGTCGTATGCGCCTCGCTTGATCGCAGCCACCGCGGTTTCAATATTGCCATGTCCTGAAATAATCACGATGGCCAGATCGGGATGGGACTTCTTGATCCGGTCCAGTAATTCAAGCCCGTCCAGATCACTGCCCTGAAGCCAGATATCCAGTATGATGAGTGAAGGTCGCCGCTCCTCGATGGCGCTAAGGGCTTCCGTGCTGTCCTTGGCCAGTCTCGTGTTGTGGCCCTCATCTTCCAATATGCCGGATATGAGCTCTCGAATATCAGCCTCGTCGTCAACAATGAGAATGTCAGACGCCATGGGTCACTCCTGATTGTGCGGTGCTGCGTTTTCCAGCTTTTCTGCGTTTGGTTGAGGCTTTTTGCGTACGTGTGCGTGTCGTTTTTTTGACTGAATTTCTGGTCTCTTTGGCCGGAGATGCATCTTCGGTTTGAGGAAAGTCAATGCGTACGCAGGCTCCCCCGCCATGACCATTGCGCTTGGGCGCATCGCGAAGTTGTAAGCGACCGCCATGTTGCTCCGTAATTTTCTGGACGATTGCCAGTCCCAGACCTGTGCCTTTTTCACGCGTTGTCATGTAGGGCTCAACCAGTCGGTTCCGATTCTCCTTCGGCAGGCCCTTGCCGTTATCAATCACCTCGATGATGACGCGTCCGACGCGCGTGCGTATACGGGTTATGATTTCGCCACGCACTCCCGTTCCGCTCTCGATAGCCTCGCTGGCATTCTTGACAAGGTTCGTAATTGCCTGGGACATGAGCCGACGGTCGCAATTCATAGTCAGCGGTTTGGAGGGTAAATCCAGCTCAAAGCTGATTTCGGGATGGCTGACCTGGAACAGGAAAACGGCTTCACGCGCGATCTCGCGTAAATCACTTTTTTCCATGACCGGTTTGGGCATGCGCGCAAAATCTGAGAATTCGTCGACCATGCGTCCAATATCTTCCACTTGTCGGATAATCGTATCGGTGCAGCGGTCGAAGACTTCCCGGTCACCCGTGATGGAGTCGCCATATTTGCGGCGGATACGTTCAGCAGACAGCTGTATGGGGGTCAGCGGGTTCTTGATTTCATGTGCGATACGCCGCGCAACGTCGGCCCAGGCGGTGGAGCGTTGTGCCGTGACAAGCTCGGTGATGTCATCGAATGTGATCACATAACCATACTCCTTTTCATCAGAGCGCTCGCTGGTTACGCGTACTGCAAAATTGCGCTCTTGCGCATTGCGTACCAGGTGGATCTGGTCATGGACAGGTTTGCCTCCCTGTTTCGTCGCGCGCTCGAACAATTTTGCGAATTCCGGCACGGCGCTCTTGATGGCTTTGCCGACAAGCTGTTTTTTGCCTCCGCCCAGCAGCTGTTCAGAGGACGGATTGGCCAAGGTGACAACGCCTTTTGTATCCAGACCGATTACACCAGCGGTGACGCCAGACAGCACGGTTTCAATAAACCTCCGCCGCTCGTCCAATATGGCATTGGTGTCGACCAGTTGATCCCGCTGGACACGTAACTCCTGGGTCATATTGTTGAACGTGCTGCCGAGCTGTCTCAGGTCCCCCTCAGAGGCGCTGGATGTAACCTGAACATTGAGATTGCCTTCCGAAACCTGTTGGGCCGCACCGATAAGGCGGCGGATTGGCGAGACCAGGCGGTTGGCAAACCAGAGCCCAGTCCAAATTGCCGCGAGCAGCAACGTCAGGGCAATGGCGACATACATCAATCCGAATGCGATCTGCACCCCTGTTCGTCGCTTGGCCAGCGCCCGGTATTCTTTCACCCTCGCCCGTGTTGCGCGCAGATGCGTCAGCACCTTCTCGTTCACCGGGCGCACAATGTAGAGATAAGTGTCGTCGAAGTTATCAAGCTTCTTGATTGCCGCGACCTTGTTGGTTTTTCCAGGCGCGATGATGACTACTTTACCTTCAATAGCCTTCTCGATAGCGCCCTCTGGCGGCTTGACATAAGGGTCGTCGTACAGAAGACCGGCGGATGCCAGCAGAACTGATTTGCCATCGATGAGATAGGCAACAGGGATGGAGCGTATCGTGGCCTGCGCTGTCAGGAACCTTCCAAATTTTTGAGAATCGGTGCTGATGAGATTAACCGCGGCATCCAGATCGTCCCCCATCGAGATAACATCCGTCCGGATCACCTGGCCGTGCTCGTTCAAATAAGCGGTGGCGACGTCCACTGAATTCTTGATGATGGATTTTGTGCGTTTGGAAAACCAGTGATCGAGACCGCGATCGAGTGACAGACTGGCAAATATTGCGAGAAGAATTGCCGGCAACACCGCAATAATGCTGAATAAGGAGACGATGCGAACATGAAGCCTGGCACCCGCCGCCTGACGCCGCCGGGCAATCCATAAGCCGGTGACCTGCCAGGCAATGAGCGAGATCATGCCCAGAGCCATGACCCCATTGATCAGAAGAACCGTGACCACGACCGAATGGGTGGGGCGGATCGGCGTCAGGCCGGTGAGAATGAGGTATGTGGCAAGGCCCGAAATAAGGGACAGGGCGACAAGAACCAGCCCAAAGAGAAATAAGGGTTTACCTGTCGTGTCGCTCCAACTCTGGAGGCGCGATTGGTCACTCTGGGAATGGCCCGCTGTTTCAGACACCATTATAATTGGGTCTCCTGCCTAAAAACGTGCTTTGCCAATTGGTGTGCGCGTTTTTCATATTGAACTCAGGCGCAGATGCCGGAATGTAAAGCCAATGATTTTTTGGGGTTTTGTGCCAAAAATTACCTGTTTATCAGCCCGGAGCACCCTAGCCATGATGCAAATTCATCACAATGTTGCACAATGGCGACAAATTGTTGCGAAAATTGGACAACAATCCTAATGCCAAGTTGAGGAAAGTTGGTGTTCCGTGTCAGCCTGACGTGCGAACGACTTTGATCTCCAGATCGCGGATCTTTTTCCGCAGGGTGTTGCGGTTGAGACCAAGCAGTTTTGATGCTCGGATCTGGTTGCCGCGAGTTGACGTGAGCGCGGCGGTGATGAGCGGGGGCTCGATCATTCGCAATATGCGCTGATAGAGACCCGGTGGCGGTAATTCCTCTCCGAAACTGGCAAAATACTCCGTCAGGTAAAGTTCGAGTGACTGGGCAACGTTCGGATTTTGCAGGTCGCCCTCATCATAGTTCACCGATGTGTTGGTAGAGAGTTCGGTCTCGACCAGATCGAGCGTTATGGTGTCCTGAGTATACAGGGCAGCGATACGGCGCACCAGATTCTCGAGCTCCCGGACATTGCCCGGCCAATGATGTCGTTTCAGCCGCTCAAGAGCTGCCGAATCTATGCTTTTGACTGGCAAACCTTCAGCTTCTGCCTGATTCATAAAGTGTCGTGCCAGGTCGGCCAGATCTTCTTTGCGTTCCCGTAGGGGCGGCATACGCAGGGGCACGACATTGAGGCGATAAAACAGATCCTCCCGGAACAGGCCTTGGTCTATCTGGTGCTGAAGATCGCGATGGGTGGCGGCAATGATGCGCACATTGGTTTTGATGGGTGTACGCCCGCCTACGGTCGTATATTCACCCTCCTGAAGCACACGAAGCAGCCGTGTCTGAGCTTCCATCGGCATGTCGCCGATCTCATCAAGGAACAGCGTTCCACCTTCGGCCTGTTCAAACCGGCCATGGTGGCGTGTCTGGGCTCCTGTAAAAGCCCCCTTTTCATGACCGAACAGTTCGGACTCGATGAGTTCTCGAGGGATTGCCGCCATGTTGATGGCCACGAACTGACCATTGCGTCGTGTGCCATATTCGTGAAGAGCGCGCGCAACGAGTTCCTTACCGGTCCCAGATTCTCCCGAGATCATCGCCGTGAGGTCGGTTTGAGTCAGGCGCGCCAACACGCGGTAAATTTCCTGCATCGGCGCGGAACGCCCGATCAGCGGTAACTCGTCGCTACGCGGGTCTCGCTGAGGCAATGGAGCAGACCTTGGTTCGGCCAATGCACGTGCAACGATGGAAATAAGCTCGTTCAGATCAAACGGTTTGGGCAGATACTCATAGGCCCCGCATTCTGTTGCCGTGATGGCGGTCATCAGCGTGTTTTGCGCGCTCATGACAACTATTGGTAAATCAGGCCGGATTTTCTTGATCTTCGGAATAAGGTCGAAGGCATTTTCATCAGGCATCACTACATCGGTAATAATCAGGTCTCCCTGACCTTGCGACGCCCACTGCCATAGCGTTGCGGCATTACCGGTCGCACGCGGCGAATAGCCTGCACGCGCCAAAGCCTGGTTCAGGATCGTGCGGATAGCGGCGTCGTCATCGGCTACCAGGATATTGCCCTTGGTCATGATGCCTCTCCATAAACATCATCGGAGAACTTGCCCTCATGCATGGGCATCAGCGCACGAAATATGGTGCCGCGCGGTGTGCTGTCACATTCGATAATGCCGCCATGATCGCCAACAAATTTTGCGACGAGCGCCAGTCCAAGACCGCTTCCGGATGATTTCGTGGTCACAAAGGGTTCGAACAGGTGGGCCCTCAAATCACTCGGTACGCCCGGTCCGTTGTCCCTGATTTCAATTTGCAACGGCAGCGAAACACGGGCAGTTGAACCAGGAACGGAGAGCCGCACGCCGGGTCGAAACGCCGTGCTCAGAGAGATTTGCCCGTCAGTGCGTTTTTCGCCAATTGCTTCAGCTGCATTTTTCACCAAGTTCAGGAAGGCCTGAACAAGTTTGTCGCGGGAGCCGGGAATGGCGGGAAGCGATGGGTCATAACTCTCCACAAGCTTGATATGACTTGCAAAACCCGCTTGCGCAATTTTCTTCACATGGTCCATGACGTCGTGAATGTTGACCGGTTCCTTGGACAGCGGGCGCTCATCACCGAACACTTCCATGCGGTCAACCAGATCGCAGATACGATCGGATTCAGCACAAATAAGCTGGGTGAGCGAGCGGTCCTCATCACTCAGGGAGCTCTCAAGAAGCTGTGCTGCGCCACGGATACCTGAGAGCGGGTTCTTGATTTCGTGGGCGAGCACTGCGGCAAGACCCGAAACAGACCGCGCGGCGCCACGATGTGTCAGTTGCCGTTCTATCATTTGCGCCATGGTGCGTTGTTGCAGCATCACCATGATCTGGCCGTCGGCTTCCGCAATTGGGCCACCATACACATCGACCAGCCTGTGGCTGCCATCCTTAATGGAGCCCAGATCGACGCCATATTCATTCACATTAATCCCGGTGCGCCGGACATGATCGATCAGCGCGAGCAGCGGGCTTCCAAATGAGACGATATCGTCCATGGTTTGGCGCTGGAGAAGCGTGGCGCTTGCCTGGAAGAAAATTTCAGCTGGCGCGTTGGCATACTGGATCGCATTGCCGGCGCCGAGTAGGAGAACAGGATGCGGCAGGCCGTCGAGCAGGTGTTCCGCCAAGTGCCGGTCACCGGTCATTCGTGCTGGTTCAATTCTTATTCCGGCTACGTCGCTCATGCGGCCTCTTGCATATGATGGTCATAGAATTCCGAGATACGTGATCGGACCTGGCTAGCGTCGCCTTCCTCGAACAGGCGCCGGCGCCACTGCCGGGCCGCATCGCCCTGCCCCAAAAATTCTTCCACGTACCAGCCGAGATGTTTGCGCGCGTTTCGGATGCCGGACTGCAATCCGTAATGAGCCAGCATGTCTTCAAAGTGCTGAAGCGTGATTTCTTTTTGCTTGCTCAGGGAGGGTGCAGTGACAACCCCACCCTCATCGAGTGCTTTCGCAGCATGACCTGTAAACCAGGGTCTGCCATAACATCCTCGCCCGACCATCACACCATGCGCGCCAGACGCATGAAGCGCATCGCGGATATCGGCCATGGAGCGCATATCGCCATTGGCAATAACAGGAACGCTGACGGCCTTCTTGACCTGGGAAATAAAACCCCAGTCGGCCTGTCCCTTGAAGAATTGGCAGCGTGTGCGCCCGTGGACCGTGAACATTTTAATACCGGCCTGTTCGGCGCGCCGGGCTAACTCAGGCGCGTTCAGGTTGCCGTGATCCCACCCCATGCGCATCTTGAGCGTCACCGGTAATTCAACCGCACCTACAACGGCTTCTATCAAGGAGAGCGCTTGATCCAAATCGCGCATTAGCGCCGAGCCGGAAGCACCTCTTGTCACCTGCTTGGCAGGGCAACCCATATTTATGTCGATGTTGTCAGCGCCATTGTCAGCGGCAATCCTTGCACCTTCCGCCATCCATTGAGCTTCGCGCCCGGCAAGCTGAACGACAAAGGGACGCTCATCCCCCTTTTGAATGCGACGTAATTCCTCACGTCTGTTGGTGATGAGCAATTTACTGGCTATCATCTCGCTCACCACAAGCCCTGCCCCAAGGTCTTGTGCCAGCTTACGAAATGGTAGATCTGTGATCCCGGACATGGGCGCAAGCAGAACACGGTTGGGCAATTGCACCGGCCCGATGCGTATGGGCTCAGGAGGCGCTTGATACTGAGATTTGTTGGCTTTCTGCGACATTGTGCATAAAATATAGTCAGTTAAAAAAATGCATATCCAGTAAGCAAACTAGTTGGAATTACCCCGTTAAGCAATACACTAGCTCACTTTCTCATTGGGGCTGAGGCTGGCAAGCGGGACTATGTGCCGGTAGGATCATGCAAGTCTGACCGGCGAAGCACTTCAGGAGCAAAATAAAGCAGTGGAAACAGCAGTGGTCATAGTCGCGGGCGGGCGTGGTGTAAGAGCCCCTGGGGGCGACTTGCCAAAGCAATATCGCGCGCTTGGCGGCGTACCGGTTCTGACGCGCACACTGGAAAAATTTGTAACCCATGACAAGGTAGATGCGGTTCAGATTGTCATTCATGGTGATGACCGAAATCTTTATCATGAAGCCACCTCAACTTTTGCGGGGCAGATTCTGGAGCCGGCCCTGGGAGGCGCTACGCGTCAAGAATCAGTGCACGCAGGGCTTGAGAGACTTGATGGGCAGAAGCCTCGAAACATATTAATTCATGATGCAGCGAGACCGTTCGTTGATCATGAGCTTGTCGGACGAGTTATCAGCGCGCTGGCTGATAATGAAGGTGCGGCCCCTGCACTCGCCGTTACCGACACACTGAAAAAAAGCAGTGATGGTTTCATTGAGGGAACCGTCGACAGATCAAACCTGTGGGGTGTGCAAACGCCCCAGGGATTTCACTATGAAAAACTGCTCGAGGCGCACAGGGTAGCGGAGCGCGCAAAAGGGACTGAGTTCACCGATGATTCATCCCTCGCTGAGTGGCACGGGATGAAAGTGGCGCTGGTTGAGGGTTCACCCGCTAATATCAAGCTGACAACGGAGGCTGATTTCATTCTGGCTGAGGATCGCATGCTGAAGTCAGATGCTGAGCAATCAGGTGAATGCCGCATCGGACAGGGTTTTGACGTGCATGCCTTTACCAATGGCGACCATGTGATGTTGTGCGGACTGAAAATTCCTCACGATAATTCACTCGCCGGGCACTCGGACGCGGATGTGGGCTTGCACGCCCTGACAGATGCGCTGCTTGGCAGCATTGGCGATGGCGATATTGGCGCGCATTTTCCGCCAGGTGATCCCAAATGGAAGGATGCGGCCTCGGATCAGTTCTTGAGCAATGCCGCGGAACGGGTCAGTGCGCGGGGGGGGCGGATTGTCAATGTGGACATCACTCTCATTTGTGAAACGCCAAAAATTGGTCCGCATCGCGAAAGGATGCGGGCCTGCGTAGCCGATATTCTCAAAATTGAACTGGAGCGGGTGAGCGTTAAGGCAACAACCACGGAAGGTTTGGGGTTCACCGGGCGCGGTGAAGGTATAGCGGCGCAGGCAACGGCCATGATTCAATTCGGCTAAGGGGGATGCCTTATGCCAACACCTGATCTGATTCAAACTGCGACCCTGCTGCTCGAGGAGTTGCGGGCAGAGGAGCTGACTCTGACAACAGCCGAATCCTGTACTGGAGGGCTGATCAGTGCCTGCCTGACCGAAGTCGCGGGATCATCTGACGTGTTCGAGCGCGGGTTCGTGACCTATTCCAACTCAGCAAAAACGCAAATGTTGGGCGTGCCGGAAGAATTAATCGAGGCGCATGGGGCAGTAAGCATGGAAGTCGCTTGCGCCATGGCAGAGGGTGCACTGGCCTATTCACCTGCCGGATTATCAGTGTCGGTAACCGGTGTCGCGGGTCCTGGTGGCGGGAGCTCGGAGAAACCCGTTGGCCTTGTCCACATAGCCACCGCACGCCGTGGCGGCACTGTCAACCATCTTTGCTGCACATTCGGTGATGTTGGTCGCAGCCAGATCCGTCAGCGGTCGGTGGTGGAGGCTTTGAGGCTTGTTCGCTCAATGATTTAAGCTGGAGCTAGCAACCGCCCAGGCGGGCATGATTTGTGACATCGTTTTTGCCGTAAACGACATCGGCTCGTTTTTCGAAAGCCTCGGCGAACTTGCCAAACGCCTGGTCAAACATCGTCCCCATCATCAGCCCCAACGGCCCGGCGTTAAATTCGTAGGCGATATAGAAATCAACCTCGCACTCACTCTCACCAACAGCACGGAAATCCCACCGGTTTTCCATGTGGCTGAATGGGCCGTTCATATATTCAACGAGAATCTTCGGGCCGTTAGGCTCAAGCGTCACGCGGCTGGTAAAAGTTTCACTGAAAATCTTGTAAGCGACCGTCATGTCGGCAGTGAGGATGTCTTTGCCCTCAATTGTGTCACGGGAGCGTAATTTCAGCGCCTTGCAAAGCGGTAAAAACTCAGGGTACCGCTCGACATCGGCCACCAGTGCGTACATGTCATTGGCCGAGTGTGCGACCCGGCGCGAGCTCTGGAACGTCTTCATGATGGGTATGTGCTTTCTAGCCTGCCATTGAAGAGGTGCGAGCATCCCGCAAGCGGGCAAAATCGTCACCCGCATGATAAGACGAGCGGGTCAGTGGGCTTGAGGATACAAGCAGAAAACCCTTGCCGTAAGCCATGCGTTCATAGGCCTTGAATTCATCGGGCGTGACGAAGCGTTCAACGGCTGCATGCTTCCGGGTCGGTTGGAGATATTGGCCAATGGTCAGGAAATCGACATTTGCGGCGCGCAAATCGTCCATCACCTGCAGCACTTCGTGACGCTCCTCGCCCAGCCCCACCATGATGCCTGATTTGGTGAACATGCTCGTGTCGCGTTCCTTTACCTGCTGCAGCAACCTGAGCGAATGGAAGTAACGCGCGCCGGGACGTATTGAAATATAAAGCGAGGGCACGGTTTCAAGATTGTGGTTGAACACATCGGGCTTCGCGTCGGCCACGGTTTCGATAGCCCCATCCTTGCGCAGGAAATCGGGTGTCAGAACTTCGATGGTAGTGCCCGGTGATAGCTTTCGCGTGGCGGCAATAACTTTGGCAAAATGTGTAGCACCGCCATCTTCAAGGTCATCGCGGTCAACTGATGTGATGACTACGTGGTTGAGCCCCAGCTTGGAAACGGCGCGCCCCACATTCTCAGGTTCCGATGCATCAAGCGGTTCCGGCTGGCCCGTGCGCACATTGCAGAATGCGCAGGCGCGCGTGCAGGTGTCGCCCATGATCATCATGGTGGCGTGTTTCTTGGACCAGCATTCGCCGATGTTGGGGCATCCTGCTTCTTCGCACACCGTGTGCAGCCCGTTTTCGCGCATGATCGCCCGGGTTTCGTTATAGACCGGCGATCCGGGTGCCTTGACCCGAATCCACGACGGCTTACGCAACAGGGGCGTATCAGGATTCCCGAGTTTTTCAGGATGGCGCGGTCGCTCCTGCTTTGCTTTCGAGACCGTATCGAGGATCGTCACCATGGAAAACCTGTCCGTGCCTTAAGCCTGCAATTGCCGCCATGTCAGGAGGCACACAGTGGCACATCCGGTTGCAACAACCATCGGGCCGAGAATGGCATAGAATTCCATACCGGCTTCCACCGCGGCAATGCCACCAACAAGCGCCCCCGCAAGCCCGAACGAAAGTGCCGGGGGAAGCGTTATCTCGCCTTCGCTGGTTTTATGCGCCACATGACTTGCGATCAGCCCGACGGCCACGAACATGAGGATGCTGAAGGGGTCCATTCGTGTGTTCCTGATCTGCGGATCTGATAAGCCTAACGGCTTTTATATTTCCGCCAGACGAACAGGGTCAGCATTGCGCCAAGCGTTGCAATAACAATGCGTCCGATAAGTCCATAGGCTGCAATACCAAGCACGCCGGCGATGATCCCGCCAATAACAGCTCCCACTACACCAACAATCAGATTGGTGACCAAATCCTGCTTTGCTCCCATGAAATGGGCGGCGATAAACCCGGCAATCAGGCCGACGACCAGAAAAATAATCAGTTCCATGTGCGTGTCTCCTTTTAACCCGATGTGACGCGGCGCCAGACCCACAACACGATCACCGCGCCAACAGACGCGGTGAGCAGCGAGCCCAGGAACCCGTAGACATGAACGCCAAGTGTCGTGGCCAATGTTCCGCCGACAAATGCGCCGGCAATGCCGACCAGAAGGTTTGTGAACAGGCCGTGGTCGCTGGCGGTAATTTTTTCAGCCACGTATCCGGCAATGATCCCGATAAACAACATGCCGAAAAATCCAACTCCCGGCATTCCTAGCAAACCATGTGATTCCATCTGTACTGACCCTTCTTTGTCCAGTCCTGACTGTGACCGCTAAATATGCATTACTCGCCCGTAGGCGTCGAGGACGGATTCATGCATCATTTCTGACAGCGTGGGATGGGGGAAGACGGTGTGCATGAGTTCCGCTTCCGTGGTTTCCAGCGTTTTGGCCACGCCGTAACCCTGAATCAGTTCAGTCACTTCTGCACCGATCATATGCGCTCCGAGCAACTCGCCGGTCTTTGCATCGAAAATGGTTTTGACCAGTCCGTCAGTCTCGCCAAGGGCGATGGCCTTACCATTGCCCTGGTAGGGGAAGCGGCCGACCTTTACTTCACGCCCTTCTTCCTTAGCCTTCTGTTCTGTCATACCGATGCTGGCGACCTGCGGCCAGCAATAGGTGCAGCCCGGTATGTTCGAGGTGTCCAGCGGGTGGACTCCATCAACGCCGGCTATTTTTTCAACGCATATTACACCTTCATGGCTTGCCTTGTGCGCGAGCCATGGCGGGCCTGCGACATCGCCAATAGCATAAACGCCATCAACGTCTGTGCGGCACCACTCATCGATGACAACATGCCCACGATCAACTTTGACGCCGGCCTCCTCGAGGCCGATGTCTTCCACATTGCCGGTAATGCCGATAGCGAGGATGACCCGTTCTACAGTGATGGCTTCAGATGAGCCATCGGCCTTTTTGAGCGTTGCCGTGACACTGTTCTCGCCCTTCACCAGACCTTCCACGGTCGTGCCAGTGAAAATATTCATGCCTTGTTTCTCAAACGCTTTTTGGGCAAGGTCAGAGATCTCTTCATCCTCGACCGGCAGCACCCGGTCCATGACCTCGACGACCGTCACTTCAGCGCCCAGCGTGCGGTAGAAACTCGCGAACTCGATGCCAATGGCGCCTGAGCCCACCACCAGCAGCGATTTGGGCATATGGTCAGGGATCATGGCTTCCTTGTAGGTCCAGACCAGCTTGCCATCTCCCTCAAGGTTTGGCAGTGAGCGTGCCCGAGCGCCCGTGGCGACGATGATGTGTTTTGCCTGCACATCAGGCTGCGCTTCGCCGTCCTGCCCAGACACACCAATAACACCCTTACCCTTGAGTTTTGCCGTGCCGTCAAAGACTGTAATTTTGTTCTTTTTCATGAGGTAACCAACACCGCCTGTCAGCCTTTTTGAGACCGTGCGGCTACGTTTGATTATTTTCTCAATATCAAACTCTATATTACTGGCAGACAATCCGAATTCGTCCGCATGGTTGAACAGATGATAGAGCTCCGAACTGCGCAGGAGCGCTTTCGTCGGAATGCATCCCCAGTTCAGACAAATGCCGCCAAGATGCTCGCGTTCAATGACGCAAGCGTTCATGCCCAGTTGGGCTGCGCGAATGGCGGCGACATAACCGCCAGGTCCGCCTCCGATGACGGCCAGATCGAAGGTGTTTTCAGACATTTGGCCTCTCCAATAGGGGTTGCTGCACAGACAAGAAGTGGTGGTTGACGCTCCGCCTTAAACCAGCATCGTTACAGGCTCTTCGATGAATCCCTTGAAGGCATCGAGAAGTTCTGCGCCTAGTGCGCCATCGACAACACGATGGTCACAAGACAGGGTGCAACTCATCATGGTTGCGACTTCAATGCTGTCATTTTTGATGATTGGTCGTTTCTCACCCGCCCCTACAGCCAGGATTGACGAGTGCGGCGGATTAATAACCGCGTCGAACGACTTGATGCCCATCATTCCGAGATTGGAAATCGACGTGGTGCCGCCCTGATATTCGTGGGGCGCCAAACGGCGGTTACGGGCGCGACCTGCAAGATCTTTCATCTCGTTGGAAATTTCCGACAGGCTTTTGACTTCACCATGGCGGATGACCGGGGTGAACAGCCCACCATCAATGGCAACCGCAACGCCGACATCGGACGAGCGGTGGCGCAGGACCCCCTGCTCCGTCCAGGTGGCATTCGCATCCGGCACCTTCTGAAGCGCCATGGCCATGGCCTTGATGATCATATCATTGACGGAAATCTTGAAGGCGTTCGGTCCCTCCGGCGCGCTCATTGCGTTGAGGCGCTGGCGCGCGGCGAGCAGCGCATCGAGCCTGCAATCCAGCGACAGATAAAAATGCGGGATTGTCGATTTTGCTTGTGTCAGACGCGTGGCGATGATGCGGCGCATATTGTCATGAGGCACGACTTCATATGTGCCGGGCTCATAAAGCGCCAGAATTTCATCGTCCGCCATGGCGGGGATCGAAGCAGACGAAGGCATTGTGGCGGGCATGACCTGCCCGGCCGAAGTCGCCTCAGCAGCAGGAGCAGCCGGTGCTGCTCCGCCAGCAAGTGCTTTTTCAACATCCTGCTTGACGATGCGTCCGTTTGGCCCACTGCCCTTCAAGCCTGAGAGGTCCAGATTGCCGTCTCTCGCCAATCTGCGCGCGAGCGGTGAAGCGATGACGCGCCCACCCTGGCCATTGGACGTGCTAGATGCAGGGGCTGCCGTCGGTTGGGATGAGGTTGCCGGTTCTGGTTCAGGTGCAGGACCTGCCGTCGGAGTGGGTGTTTGCGTCTCGGGAGTTGCGGCTGCAGGCTGTACGCCGCCCCCTTCAAAACCTTCCAGAGCGCTGTTGTCCTCCCCTTCTTCAAGCAGAACAGCAATGGGCTTGTTCACGGCCACGTGTTCGGTGCCTTCGCCGATGAGGATTTTTCCAATGACGCCCTCATCGACCGCCTCGACTTCCATGGTTGCCTTGTCGGTCTCGATCTCAGCCAGAACATCACCGGAAGAAACCGTATCGCCTTCCTTGACCATCCATTTGGCAAGTTTGCCATCTTCCATGGTCGGCGAGAGCGCTGGCATCAAAATTTCAATGGGCATCGGGGCCTCTCTTTAATTCCTGGAATTCTTCCGGACCACAGCCTGTATTCACTTCGCGTAACAAACTGCACGCGCGGCATCGGCCACTTGCCCTGCGCTCGGCAATGCAAGCGCTTCAAGGTTGGCGGCATAAGGCATGGGAACATCTGCACCCGATACTTGTGTTGGGGGCGCGTCGAGATAATCGAACGCATCCCGTGCAACTGAGGAACATATTTCGGAGCCGATGGAGCAGACCGGCCAGGCTTCCTCGACCGTCACGATCCGGTTGGTCTTTTTCACCGAATCTATAATTGTTGCCATGTCGAGTGGGCGTAGGGTGCGCAAATCAATGACTTCTGCTTTGATGCCCTCCCCGCTTAAAACTTCCGCGGCTTCCAACGTGTAGGCCATGCCATGAGAGAAAGAGACCAGTGTCACATCGCTTCCCTCCCGGACCACCTTGGCCTTGCCAATAGGCAAGACCCAATCGTCATCCTTGGGCACATCGAAGCTCTGGCCGTAGAGGAGTTCATTTTCCAGGAACACGATTGGATTCGGGTCGCGGATTGCAGCCTTTAGCAGGCCCTTGGCGTCAGAGGCCGTGTAAGGTGCAATTACCTTCAGACCCGGAACATGGGCATACCAGGCCGAGTAGCATTGGCTGTGCTGGGCGGCCACGCGCGCAGCTGCGCCATTGGCGCCGCGGAACACGATCGGGCATCCCATCTGGCCACCTGACATATACAGTGTCTTGGCGGCGGAATTAATGATGTGGTCGATCGCCTGCATGGCGAAATTCCAGGTCATGAACTCGACAATGGGTTTCAAGCCAGCCAATGCAGCACCCACGCCGATGCCGCAAAAGCCATGCTCGGTGATGGGTGTATCGATGACGCGCCGGTCGCCAAACTCATCCAGCAACCCCTGACTTACCTTGTAGGCGCCCTGATATTGCGCCACTTCCTCACCCATCAGGAAGACATCGCCATCCCGGCGCATTTCTTCCGCCATGGCATCGCGCAGAGCTTCGCGCACGGTCAAGGGTGAGCTTTCGGTGTCCGGGGAAATTTCAGGATCCGCCGCCGCCATCACTGCCGGGGCAGCGGGTGCGGGTTCAGGGGATGAGGCTGGCTTTGCCTCTGGAGGTGGGGCCGCTGCTTCAACCGGGGCTGCTGATGGCGCTTCAGCTGAAACCTCTTCGCCCTCTTCGGCAATAACTGCGATCGGCGTATTGACCTTTACGCTCTCGGTACCTTCCTCAACCAGAATTTTGGCAAGCGTGCCTTCATCGACCGCCTCCACTTCCATGGTGGCCTTGTCGGTTTCAATCTCGGCAATGACATCGCCGGACTGAACGCTGTCCCCTTCTTTGACAAGCCACTTTGAGAGCTTGCCCTCTTCCATCGTCGGCGAGAGAGCCGGCATCAGAATTTCGGTCGCCATAATATGTACTAAAGCCTCCCCCTGGCGGTGCGCTATACGCCGCCTACGTTTCCTTCAATATGTCCGTATAAAGCTCCGATGCCGCTGGTTCAGGAGCATTTTGTGCATATTCAGCCGCCTCATTGACAATGGCGCGGACATCCTTGTCTATCTGTTTCAATTCGTCTTCGCCGGCAATCCCCTTGTCCAGCATACGTGCCCGCACCTGTTCAATCGGGTCATGTTCGGTTCGCATCTTCTGCACCTCCTCTTTGGTGCGGTATTTAGCCGGATCGGACATGGAATGACCGCGGTAGCGGTATGTGAGCATTTCCAGGATATACGGACCTTTGCCCTCGCGCGCCCGTGCAACTGCCATGTCGCCAGCCGCCTTCACGGCGCGTACATCCATGCCGTCAATCTGTTCACCCGGGATGTCGAAGCTCGCGCCGCGTTGTGAGAGATCCGTGGTGGAGGATGAGCGGTCGATACTCGTGCCCATGGCGTATTTGTTGTTTTCAATGATGTAGATGACCGGAAGGCTCCACAGCTTGGCCATATTGAAGGCTTCGTAGACCTGACCCTGGTTGGCTGATCCGTCACCGAAATATGACAGGCACACATTGTCATTGCCACGATATTTGTTTGCGAATGCAAGCCCGCTGCCCAAGGGTGTGGAAGCCCCGACGATGCCATGTCCGCCATAAAAGTTGGCCTCGATGGAAAACATGTGCATGGAGCCGCCCTTGCCGCGTGAATACCCACTCTCACGGCCAGTCAGCTCTGCCATGACGCCTTTCGGGTCCATGCCGGCGCTCAGCATGTGGCCGTGGTCGCGGTAGGTTGTGATCAGCTGGTCACCCTTCTTGATGGCCATCTGCATGCCGGTAACAACGGCTTCCTGGCCAATATAAAGATGACAAAAGCCGCCAATAAACCCCATTCCGTAGAGCTGGCCCGCCTTTTCCTCGAAACGGCGGATAAGAAGCATCTCGCGATATGCGTGACGTTCCTGCTCGGCATTAAAATCTGGAACAGAGGCGTTGGACCCGGCGGTCTCCACGATGTTCATGATATCTTCGTCAGCGTGGACACTAGCGTGTTCTTCAGACGCGGTCATCAAGCCTCCCTGTACTACTTCCCTCAAAGGAAAAAGTAACACGAACTGTTGGCCATATGCCACATCGCTTGAGGGATTAATAAAAATCACCAGTGATTTGAAAAACAAACAAAATATAAGCTATGCAAGATTTGATGATCTGCTACGCGGTGGGTGGCTCAGGGCTTTGTGGCCGATGCGGACGGTTTGTCCATGATCACGATGTCATCAGGGTGGGAGAAATTGAGGATAGTCCGCGCGCGCTCATCAAGCATGTCTGGATCTAGCTTGTCAGCGCGCATGAGCGCCACATCGCGGTCGAGGCGTTCGCGTACGGCCTGCAATCCCTTGAGTTCCCCTTCAACGGTTTTGATTTGTGTCTGGAGACGTGCGCGCGAATCCAGACCATGATCACCGACGATCAGGTGATAGGTGAAGTAGCCCATGAGACCCAGGCAAGTGAGTGGAAAGAGTGCTTTGCGAACTGTCATTCTGGTGCCGTCAGTTGTTGCGCGCGGAGTGAGCCGGTGTGAATTCACTCCAAGCCGGACCTTCAGGCTATGGCCATTGTCTTAAGCGGAGGTTATCTCGCGGTCCGCAACGCCGAGTGGCCGGCATATTTCGCGCTGTCGCCAAGTTCTTCCTCGATACGGATCAGCTGGTTGTATTTCGCCAGCCGATCTGAACGCGACAGCGATCCGGTCTTAATCTGTCCCGCATTGGTAGCCACCGCAAGATCAGCAATGGTGGCATCCTCTGTTTCACCGGAACGGTGTGAGATGACCGCGGTAAAGGATGCGCTTTGAGCCATCGAGACTGCTTCCATGGACTGGGTCAGTGTTCCGATCTGATTGACCTTCACGAGGATTGAATTGCCCGCACCCTCGGCAATACCTTTGCTAAGACGCTCGCCATTTGTGACAAACAGATCATCACCAACCAGCTGGCATTTATCACCTATCGCCTGTGTCAGCGCTTTCCAGCCATCCCAGTCATCTTCAGCGAGGCCGTCTTCGATGGAAAGAATTGGATATTTCGAGACCAGCTCGGTGTAATATTCGACCATTCCCCCTGCATCGAGGGTCTTGCCCTCACCTGCCAGTTCATATTTGCCGTCATTGAAAAATTCAGTTGAGGCCGGGTCGAGAGCGAGAACCACATCGTCACCGGGCTTGTATCCCGCTGCTTCTATGGATTTCATGACGAAATCCAGAGCCTCTGTCGCGGTTGCCAGGTTGGGGGCAAAGCCGCCTTCGTCGCCCACATTGGTATTGTGTCCGGCTTCGGCGAGGCTCTTGCGCAGGGTGTGGAAAATTTCACATCCCACCCGGACGGCGTCTGAAAGCGTATCCGCCCCGACAGGCATAATCATGAATTCCTGAAAGTCGATTGGATTATCAGCATGCTCGCCACCATTGATGATATTCATCATCGGCGTCGGGAGGATATGGGCATCCGTTCCGCCGAGATAGCGATATAGCGGCATCTCGGCCGCCATGGCCGCAGCTTTTGCAACGGCGAGAGAAACGCCGAGGATAGCGTTGGCGCCGAGGCGGGCCTTGTTTTCAGTGCCATCAAGGTCACACAAGATCTGGTCAATACGGCGCTGATCTTCCGCTTCGAGGTCCTCCAACGCATCAAAAATCTCACCGTTCACGGCCTCTACAGCCTTGAGAACGCCCTTGCCAAGATATCGCTTCCCGCCGTCGCGCAATTCATGGGCTTCGTATGCACCGGTTGATGCGCCTGAAGGGACACCTGCGCGGCCCATGGAGCCGTCTTCCAGCATCACATCTACTTCAACTGTGGGGTTGCCACGACTGTCGAGAATTTCACGGCCGACGATTTCAACAATCGCTGTCATTTTTTTCAATCCCTGGATACGAAGCTGAGTTGCAGGGGGCTGCCGCCCGTGCGAAAAGTTGTGCACCCTCTTAGCCGAAAGCTGCCCCTTGTTAAAGGGTGCCGATGCTTGGGGTTCTTGAAATAAAGGACGATGTCGATGACGGGCGAAGACCGCCAACATTTTACTGCTTTGGTTCTGTTTTCAGGTGGCCAGGACTCAACCGTGTGCCTGGCTTGGGCGCTGTCGCGCTATGAGCGGGTCGAAACGGCGGGGTTTGACTATGGTCAACGTCACGACATCGAGTTGAAATGCCGTGAGACGCTTCTACAGCGGATGACTGAAATATTTCCACAATGGCAGAGGCGGCTTGGGTCTGATCACAGAATAGAACTCCCCGCATTGGGCAAAATCAGTGAGAGTGCTCTCACCCGCGACGTTGAGATTGAGATGCATGAGAACGGTTTGCCGAACACCTTCGTGCCGGGCCGTAATTTGCTGTTCTTTACTTATGCAGCCGCGCTTGGGTACAGGCGGGGACTCCATGCAATCATCGGTGGCATGTGCGAGACGGACTATTCAGGTTATCCCGATTGCCGCAGAGAGACGCTGGATTCTCTTGAAAAAGCGATACAGCTCGGAACCGAAACGGGGTTCACTATCGAAACGCCGTTGATGCATCTCACCAAAGCTCAGACCTGGGAGTTGGCGCAAAGCTTGGGCGGAACACCCTTTGTCGATCTTATCGTCGAGGATACCCATAGCTGTTATCTGGGGGAGCGCGGCACGCGTCAGGATTGGGGTTATGGCTGCGGGACATGCCCGGCGTGCGAATTGCGCGCCAAGGGTTTTGAGGAGTGGCACGTTAAAATGGTGGACGCCACGACGGCATAAAAATGTACTCGGTCAAAGAAATCTATCTCACTTTGCAGGGCGAAGGCGCACAAACGGGCCGTCGTGCGGTTTTTTGCCGCTTCGCGGGCTGCAATCTGTGGTCCGGGCGCGAACAAGACCGAGCAAATGCAGTCTGCCGGTTCTGCGATACGCAGTTCGTCGGAACGGACGGGCCAGGTGGCGGACAGTTTGAAAGGGCGGACACTCTGGCGAATGCCTGCATGGGCCACTTGGGCGCGCAGCATAACGAAAAGCCATTGGTGGTGTTGACCGGCGGTGAACCCATGCTGCAGGTGGATGATGCGCTCATCGAGGCTCTTCACATGGCCGGCTTCGAAATCGCAATAGAATCCAACGGGACTCTACCAGTGCCACGTACCATTGACTGGATTTGCATCAGTCCCAAGGCAGGCGCTGACCTGGTACAGACATGGGGAGATGAGTTGAAGCTCGTCTATCCGCAGGAAGGCATTTCACTGGAAGATTTAGCGGGGCTGGATTTCGGCACATTCCTGCTGCAGCCAATGGATAGCCAGGCCCGGACCGAAAACACGCAGGCCGCCCTCGACTACTGTCTTGAGCATCCGCAATGGCGGCTCAGCCTGCAAACGCATAAACTCATCGGAATTGCCTGAAAGCCATCTGGTATTGCAGCGAAAAATCCCGTAAAGAGCGGCCCATGCGTATTTATAAGGAATTTACATTCGAGGGCGCGCACTACCTGCCCTCCGCACCCGAAGGCCATCCGAACGCCCGGATTCACGGTCATTCATTCCGTGTGCGCGTGAGTATTGACGGGGAGCCGGAGGCAGAATCCGGCCTCGTATTCCCGCTTGATGATCTGAAAAGCGCCATAGATGAGCTGCGTGGCACGCTCGATCATAATTTTCTGAACAAGATCGAGGGGCTTGAAAATCCGACCCTTGAGCTGATTTCAAAATGGCTATGGGACCGGCTGCACAATCGTGTTCCAGGTTTGGCGGAAATTGTCATTTCCCGTGACACCTGTCAGGAGGGTTGCGTTTACACCGGACCGGACCGCACTGCGGATCAATCTTGATGACCGACAGCGAGGAAAAGCTCACTCAACTGGGTGTTGAAGTACCCGTCCCGGCTTCTCCCGATGAAGCGACGCTGGAACGTGTGACAAACCCGCACTCTGACACGCTGTATCTGGCGCGATTCACTTGCCCAGAATTTACATCGCTATGCCCGGTGACGGGCCAGCCTGATTTTGCGCATCTGGTAATTGACTACGCACCAGCTGAATGGATTCTTGAATCCAAATCCCTGAAGCTTTACCTCGCCAGCTTTCGCAACCATGGTGCTTTCCACGAAGACTGCACGGTGGCCATTGGCAAGCGCATCGTGGCGGAGCTTGAACCACAGTGGTTACGGATTGGAGGCTACTGGTATCCGCGCGGCGGAATGCCCATCGATGTATTCTGGCAGGAAGGCATGTTGCCCGAAGGGTTGTGGGTGCCTGATCAAGGCGTGCCCCCCTATCGCGGGCGCGGTTGAGACATTGGGCCAGTCACTGCAACAGGGTTACGATCTCATTATCACCAACGGCGATTCCGCCGGGGAACTGTTGCGCAAGGCTTTCACCAGCACCGAAGTGCTGCCATGGCGCGACGTGCTGCATGACGGTCCTGTGCCATTGACCGGCACATTTGAAGAGCTTTCCGAGTTGCGTGCGGATTTCCTGGCCGAACGCAACTGGGGCGACCCCGACATATTGCGGGAAAATTTCCAGGCCCGCGACCGGGGTCTGGCCCATCACGAACTGTTCGAGACGGTGACCCTGTGGTTTGAACATGACCTGTATGACCAGCTCCAATTGATCCAGATACTCGACTGGTTTCATGAAAATCCAGGGGGTCGTGAGGGATTGCGACTGGTGCAGGCCGATGACTTTCTCGGCACTCAAAATGAACAAAGCATCGTCAAGTTCAAGGACAAGTCAAACTCCGTCAGCGATGAGCAATTGTCACTTGCGAGTGCGGCATGGGCAGCGTTTCGTCAGTCAGAACCCGCCGACTTGTCAGCGCTATTGAAGCAGGACCTTGCTGCACTCCCCTATCTCGAACAGGCGATACTCCGAATGCTCCAGGAATTGCCGGGCGCAAAATCCGGTCTTGCCCGAACACAGCACCAGATTCTCTTGGCCATAAATGAGGGCATTCGCGAGCCGCGCAAACTGTTCGGTGCCGTCGAGAAAATGGAAGAGGCCGCCTTTATGGGCGACTGGAGTTTCTGGGTTTGGCTGGACGGCATGGCGGCAGGCCCGGGCGCCTTGATTGAGCAACTTGAAGGACGGTTTAGCCCCGAGATGGGCGAAGATGAGTTCAAGGCCTATGTAGCAAGCTCCCTGCGCCTGACGGCATTGGGTTTGCAAGTTCTTGGCGGCGGGGCGGATTATGCGGAAACGGCGCGGATTGATCGCTGGATTGGCGGCACCCACCTGACAAGTAATAATTTGTGGCGATGGGACAATCAGAAAAATGAACTGGTCGCACCAGCCTAAGCGTCTCCGGTTTTACTCATTCAAATAAAATAAAATTATCATTTATGCCGGCATGACATCGAATGCGATGCTGATGCGCGTCTCTTCCGACTCGAAAGGCACGGTGCGGTGGAAGAGGTAGCTTGGGAACATGACCATCAATCCAGGTTCGGGTTTGACAAGCCTGAGCGTTGGTTTGGCCGAGAAGTGATATTCAGGGCCGGGCTGCCCGAATTCAATCCAGCCATCATGACCGCCTGCGTTGGCAATGTCCGGAACCTGGACATAATAGACTCCACTAAGCCATGCCGCGGGGTGGATGTGAGGCACTTGGTAACCCTCCCCCTCAAGCACCACGGCCCAAACGGCCAATTCGTAGTTTTCCGGCCGGTGAACGCAAATCGGATGGTGCTTCAAATCCTGAATATCATCCAGATAACTGTCGATGGCACTTGCAATAAGATGTTCGAATTCAGCGACTGGGCCTTTAACGCCTTCATTGATATGGCCCGTGTGTTTCCCCTTTCTCGTCGCGTGGCTCGAAGGAGATGTGATCAAGGTCGGATGGTTGAGGACATGGGTCCCGAGTGCCTTGTTAAACGTCTCCATGTCTGTAAAGCCCAAAGGAGCTGACTGTTTTATTGGCTGGACTAGTCGATCAAGGTCAATAAGGGCTTGGTAATTTTTCGCATCCCCCGCTTCATTCAGGGCGATTGATTTGACGGCAAGAACGCCAGCATCCACCGGGTGACGGGCAAGAAATTCGTCACACGCCGCGATTGCCTCTGCCGGTTTTTTCATTTGGACGAGGGCATCGGACAGATTGCCGGTGGCATCGGGATAATCCCGATCAGCGGATATCGCATTGCGATGAGCCTCGAGAGCCAGTTCCATCTCTTCAGCCATTTGAAGGGATATCCCAAGCCCTGACCATGTTTTTGCATTGCCGGGTGTCAGGCCGACAGCCACTTTGTAAGTCGCAATGGCGTCATCAATTTTACCTTGGCCTCTGAGTACAAATGCCTTGCCTGCGTATGCATCTGCGTGGTTGGGATCAATTTCAATCGTTCGGTCAAAATAGTCCAGCGCCTCGTCATTCGCGCCAGTTTCGAACAGGGTGACTGCCAGATTGTACTGGGCTGGTGCGAAATCCGGCCCGGCTTTCCCGGCAAGCCTGAAAGCGTTCAGAGCTTCCAGGGTGTTGCCAAGTGCTTGCTGCAAGACACCAAGATTATAGGAACCTTGCGGGTCATCCGGGTATTTTTCCGAAGCTCTCTTGAGCCAGCGCAGCGCATCTTTCTGATTGCCCGCGGCGTACGCCGCCTGTCCACCAAGCACCAGGGCATCGAAGTGTACCGGATTGCGTTTCAGAACCCGGCGATACCCTTTTAATGCCTTCTCGATGCGCCCAACCTTATGATTTGAGATCGCTTCGGCAAGCGTTGTGTCAACTGCTGGTCGAGGGGGCGTTGCCATGTATCAGACTCACTAACCGAGGGCCAAAAATTGCTCTTGCCGAGGCAACTGAATTTGCCAGTTATTCTAGGCCTTCACAACTGCATCAATGGCCTGAAGCTCTTTCAGCAGTGCTTCAAATTCGTTGAGAGGCACCATGTTGGGACCATCGGAGGGCGCCTTGTCTGGGTCTGCGTGGGTTTCGATAAATAGCGCCGCTACGCCGACCGCAACGGCGGCGCGCGCCAGGACGGGTACGAATTCGCGTTGGCCACCGCTTGTTGCGCCCTGCCCTCCCGGTTGTTGCACGGAATGTGTCGCATCAAACACGACCGGACAACCGGTCTCGGCCAGTATAGGCAGCGCGCGCATGTCGGACACAAGCGTGTTGTAACCGAAACTGGCGCCACGCTCGGTCACGAGGACATTCGGGTTTCCAGCTTCAAAGATTTTCTCAACCACATTCTTCATGTCCCAAGGGGCAAGGAACTGGCCCTTCTTGACCTTGACCACCTTGCCCGTCTTGGCCGCTGCAACAAGCAGATCTGTCTGGCGACAGAGAAATGCCGGGATCTGCAGGACATCGACGGCTTCTGCAACAGCGGCACATTGCTCACGCTCATGAACGTCGGTGACGACAGGCACACCAAGCGTCTCTCGGATTTCCGCGAATATGGGTAGAGCTTCTTTCAGTCCCAACCCGCGTGCGCTCGACATGCTGGTGCGATTGGCCTTGTCGAATGAGGATTTGTAGACGAGGCCGATATTCAGCCGCTCGGCTATTTCTTTCAGAGCGGATGCGGTTTCCAGAGCGTGGGCACGTGATTCAAGGGCACAAGGGCCGGCAAACACCGCAATGGGTGAGGTATTGGAGACAGTCACGGGACCAATTTTGACAACACTGTTTGGGATCATGGTTACACCAGCCTGCTCGGTTCCACGGCAGCTTCAATGAACGACGCAAACAATGGATGTGGATCGAAAGGACGCGATTTGAGTTCAGGATGGAACTGTACCCCAATGAACCAGGGATGTTCCGGGATTTCCACGATCTCCGGCAACAGTCCGTCTGGTGAAAGTCCCGAAAAGCGCAAGCCAGCCGCCTCCAGCTTGTCGCGGTACCTTGTGTTCACTTCATAACGGTGGCGGTGGCGTTCGGAAATTTCGGTTGATCCATATATGGCCGCAACCCTGCTGTCCTTGGCCAGAAGCGCATCGTAAGCGCCAAGCCGCATGGTGCCGCCAAGATTGCCATTGGCTTCGCGCTGTTCCAGTTCGTTGCCCTTCATCCATTCCGTCATCAGCCCCACAATAGGTTCATCCGTGGGGCCGAATTCCGTGGAACCCGCATCGGGAATATTGGCAAGCTCGCGAGCGGTCTCGATCACGGCCATCTGCATTCCAAAACAAATGCCGAAATAAGGTACATTGCGTGTGCGCGCGAACCGGGCAGCCTGGATTTTCCCCTCAGCTCCCCGTTCACCAAACCCGCCCGGTACTAGAATACCGTGCACCTCTCCCAAATGCGCTGCAGGGTCATCGCTTTCGAATATTTCCGATTCAATCCAGTCCAGGTTGACCTTCACTTTGTTAGCGATTCCACCATGTACCAGCGCCTCGTTCAATGACTTGTACGCATCCATGAGGCCGGTATATTTGCCAACGACCGCCACATTGACCTCACCTTCAGGATTGGCGATTCGTCTGGAAATTTTCTTCCAGCGTTCCAGGTCTGGTTCCGGTGCGTCTTTAATGCCGAATGCGCTCAGCACCTCACGGTCGAGACCTTCTTCATGATAGGCAATCGGCACGTCATAGATGGTGGAGACATCAAGCGCCTGGATAACGGCCGATGGGCGTACGTTACAGAACAGGGCTATTTTACGCTGCTCATCTTCAGGTATTGGCCGGTCGCACCGGCAGAGAAGCACATCGGGCTGAATGCCGATGGAGCGCAGCTCCTTGACGGAATGCTGTGTAGGCTTGGTTTTCAACTCCCCAGCGCTACCGATAAACGGGATAAGCGTGAGATGTATGAACGTGGCGTCTCCGCGTGGAAGCTCATTGCCAAGTTGCCGTATAGCCTCGAAGAAAGGCAGTCCCTCGATATCTCCAACCGTGCCGCCGATTTCACACAGGACAAAATCAACGCCTTCATTGCCGGCGAGCACGAATTCCTTGATCTCGTCGGTGACGTGGGGAATGACCTGCACGGTACCACCCAGATAATCACCCCGGCGTTCCTTGTTCAGTACCGTTTGGTAAATGCGCCCGGATGTGACGTTGTCAGCCTGGGAGCAAGGAACACCGGTGAAGCGTTCATAGTGTCCCAGATCAAGATCGGTCTCCGCCCCGTCATCGGTAACGAACACTTCGCCGTGCTGGTAGGGGCTCATGGTTCCCGGGTCTACATTCAGATAAGGATCAAGCTTGCGCAAACGCACCTTGTAGCCGCGCGCTTGCAGAAGTGCGCCCAGTGCCGCAGAAGCGAGTCCTTTTCCAAGTGAGGAAACCACGCCGCCGGTGATGAACAGATAGCGAGCCATGGGCTTGTAGAATATACAAAGCCATCACTGATTCGAAGCAGAATCAGCGTGCCTGTGACACTTTTTGCCCAAGCAATTAACGGCTATTGAGATTGCGGGACTTGCGGTCCTGATGGCGGCTTCGTTGGCAGCTGCATACCTTCAAGAGGATTGCCTGAGCCTGTCTGGCCCTGATCACCCTGAATAGTAAAACCCTCCAACCCGCTTGATGGCCCGGAACCCTGCTGGGCGATGAGTGTCAATAAAATGCTAGTCGCGAAAAATGCGGCTGCAAACACAGCCGTCACCCGTGTGAGCAGATTGGCTGCACCACGGCCCGACATTAATCCGCCGCCGCTGCCTCCACTGCCACCAATGCCCAGCGCACCGCCTTCCGAGCGTTGCAGCAGCACCAGTCCAACAAGCGCGGCGGCCACCATGATGTGAATGACCAAAAGCACAGTTGCCATAGAATTATTCCAGTTCAAGTAATCGGGTGTTTATGCGGTTCGCCTTTTACAGGAGCGCTTGCATTTTGGCCAGCCCTTACACAGTACGGGGCGATACAGGGTTTATAGCTGTCCTTTAACCCCTGTCTTCAAGTTGAGTGAATAAATTTTGATTGGTTGGCGACGGAGTGCCTCGAGATTTTTTGGCGGGTTTCTTTTTTGCCGCTCCACTCCCACTCTCCTTCGATTTGTCATTTTTTGGATTCTTGATGCTTGGCAGCTTGATTTCGGGGCAGCGAAAGCGAATTTGACCCTCGATGAAGAGATAGCGTTCGATTTTTGCAAGATCGTCCGGTTTCAGCGCCTCGCCGGCTTTTTGCGGGTCCTGCTGGTCCATGGCCTCCTCAATGCCGGCCTTGCGAAGCTCAACATGCTCGCCTGCCAACTTGACGCAGGTTTCACTGAGCAACGGCTTTGCCGCTGCCGGTGAAAGTGACAGCGCAAACGCCATGAGGCCAAGAAACGTTGCGCAAATTCGTTTCAAACAGCTCGTCACTAAATTAGCTCTCGCTATCGGGTGGGATTCTTGGTGGGCGGCGCCAAACTAACTGTTTGATGCTTCAGTTGCCAGTGGCAATAGGATGGAAACGGTGACGGTATGTCACTTTTCGGAATATACCGAAACAATGCCCCAGAAATCATCTGCTTTCAGGCTGGCGCCACCGACGAGTGCGCCGTTAACATCCGCAACGGCCATTAAATCCGCGGCATTGTCTGGCTTTACGGAGCCGCCATAGAGAATACGCATACCTGAAGCCTCGTCCTCCCCGAGCTTCCCGGTCAACTCTGCACGAATATGCCGATGAACCTCGCCCACATCGTCCAGAGTTGGCGTTAGCCCCGTCCCGATGGCCCAGACAGGCTCATAAGCAATGACCGTATTCCCGGCTTTCGCATTCTGTGGAAGTGATCCGGAAAGCTGTTCACATATGACATTGAGGGTGTCGCCCTGCTTTCGCTCGGTTTCGGTTTCTCCCACGCAAATGATAGCAACCAGCCCTGCCCTGTGTGCTGCTTCAGCCTTGATGCGGACAGCTTCACTGGTTTCACCATGGTCTGTACGTCTCTCCGAATGGCCGACGATCACGGCACTAGCGCCCGCATCGGCCAGCATCTCCGCAGAGATATCGCCCGTGTGCGCCCCGGATAACTCACCATGGCAATCCTGACCGCCAACCATGAGTTTTGAGCCTTCTAACTGGTGTCCAAACGAGGTGATCAGCGTGGCCGGGGGACAGAGCATGACCTCGGCGCGTACCGCCGTTTCTGCGGCCAGTAATCCAGCCAGGCTTTCGGCTTCTTTCCATGAAGCTTGCTCCCCGTTCATTTTCCAGTTACCGGCGACGAGTGGGCGTGGTTGCGTCATTAAAGTAACTCCATATATAGGCAAGGAAACGTCATAATAATGAATTGCTTAGCATCGTGCGAGCCGGCCCGTTAACGCAGTGAAGAGATGTCGCAGAGCCGCCTTGCCGCATGAGGCTCTGGTCCATATGATGCCCGCGCTTGGCAAGTTTTACCAAATCGATGCGCATATCAAGGCATCAAATATAACCTGAGGCAAAAGAAACCATCATGCTGGAAGCACTGCGCAAGGGCACTGGAACCTGGATAGCCAAAATCTTCATCGGTTTGCTGGTGATGAGCTTTGCCGTTTGGGGGGTTGCCGATATCTTTGGTGGCTATGGCACGCAGACAGTCGCCAAAGTTGGTGATACGGAAATATCGTCCCAAGACTTTCAAAACGAGTTCCAGCGTGAAATGCGTACGCTCAGCACGCGGCTGGGCCGTAATATCACCTTCAGCGATGCCCGTTCGCTGGGCCTCGATCAGCAGATACTTCTGCGCCTCATCGGCGATGCCGCGATTGAATCCCAGGCCAACACCATGGGGCTTGGCGTAACAGGAAATGCGGTCGCAGCGAGGATCAAACGGGAAGCTGCGTTCAAGGGATCCGACGGTAATTTCTCCCAGGCAAGATTTTACCAGTTGTTGCAGGCCAACAGCCTGAGTGAACAGGCATTTATGCAACGCCAGCAGCGCGCAGTCATACTGCAACAGATTACGGGGACGGTTACATCAACGCACCAGGTTCCCAAGGTCATGCTCGACGCTACCAACAAGTTCCGAAACGAGACGCGTAAATTAAGTTATATCAATGTACCGCTCTCGAAGTTTGGTGAGGTCAACGAGCCGACAGAGGAAAATGCCCGCAACTATTACAACACCCACAACAGTGAATTCAGGGCGCCTGAGTCTCGTAAGGTTGGCGCTATCGTACTGACTCCATCGGCCCTGGCCAAAGACATCAAGATCAGCGACGAGGACATCAAGGCTTACTTCGAGCACAACAAAGCCCGCTTCAACACACCTGAACGACGCGCCGTACTGCAGTTACCGTTTCCTGACAAAGCAATGGCCGATGCGGCCTATGAGAAAATACAGAATGGCGCTGATTTCATGGAAGTTGCCAAAGGGCGCGGCCTGACGAAGGAAGATGTCGACCTAGGGCTTATCGCCAAGACCGGTCTCTCCGACGAAACAGTGGCGGATGCTGTCTTTTCGTTGCCCAAGGATGAAGTCAGCAAGCCTATCAACGGTGCTCTCGCGACCGTGATCGCCAAGGTCACGAAGATCGAACCCGCCATAGTCAAGACGCTTGATGATATGCGCGTCACCATTTCCACGGGTTTGGCTGCGGAAAAGGCTGCCGAGACCATTTTGGATTCCTACGATAAAATCGAGGACGAACGCGCCGGTGGGGCGACTTTGGCAGAAATTGGCAAGAAACTGGGTTTGAAATATTCCGAGATCGTGGACATCGACGCGCGCGGGATGGGAAGTGATGGCAAACCGGTCGAACTCTTGGCCAGGCAAGCAGGGACTTTGAGAGCAATCTTTGCGGCCGAAGTAAACCTTGAGACAGATCCGGAAGAGACAAGTGATAGGGGCTTTATCTGGTACGAGGTGCAGAAGGTGACGCCGCAGCGTCTGAAACCATTTGATGACGTCAAGGACGAGGCGGCAAAGAAATTGCGCGAAACCGAAGAGCGTGCGCTTCTTGCCAAAAAGGGACAGGAACTCGTCGACAAATTGCGTAACGGTGAGACACTCGCCGTTCTTGCGTCGGGTTTTGAGCTTGAGGTTATGGAGAGCAAGCCACTGAAGCGTAACGATCAGGATGCCAAAATACCGCTAGCAACATTGCAGCAGGCCTTCGCGCTCAAAAAAGGTGATTATGGTTCAAGCATTGCAGCGGAGGGCAAGGGTCGTCTGGTCTTTCAGGTCACTGAGGCAAACGCTCCAGCATCACTCGACAGCAAGGCGCGCGAAGCACTGGAGAAGTCGGTTGCTCCAGAAATCGGAGATGATCTCATTGCCCAGTATGTACGCGCCCTGCGACAAGATTACGGCGTTACAATCAACCAGATTGTCTTGGACGATGCGATTACCGGGCGCCAATATTCCGCGGATCGCCGCTAAAGCGGCCTCGGGCTGAGAGACCGCCATGTCACAAAAGCCCGGTATCGGACGGGTAGAACCGTCTTCAGAACTCTTTTCCAGGACCTATGACAAGGACCAGCCACAGGTCGTGTGGACGCGGCTGGTGGCCGATCTGGAAACGCCCGTCTCTGCCTTTCTCAAGCTGGCCGACGGGCGTCCCTATTCATTTCTGTTTGAATCGGTGGAAGGCGGCGCGGTTAGGGGGCGCTATTCGATCATCGGATTTGATCCAGACCTTGTATGGCGTGCCAATGGGGACAATGCGGAAATCAACGAGGCTCCCCTCGAAGGTTCAGATTATACTCCTTGCGAAGGTGGCCCGCTGGAGGCCCTGCGTAAGCTCTTGGCACAATCGCGCATCGAATTGCCTGAAGAACTGCCACCGATGGCCGCCGGTGTGTTCGGCTATATGGGATATGACACCGTAAGGCTCGTTGAGCATTTGCCCAGCAGTCATCCTGACCCGATAGGCACGCCCGATGCCATCATGATCCGGCCAACCATCATGGTCATCTTCGACGCGGTCACCGATGAAATAACGGCCGTCACGCCGGTTCACCCGGCAGAGGGCGTAACTGCGGAAAACGCTTATAACCGGGCTGCTGAACGCCTGCGCGGTGCGTTGCTTCGTCTTGATTCCCCCCTGCCCCATTCGGCAAGGCTCGATTATTCCGATGTGCCTCGGCCCGATCCAAAGTCAAACACGTCTCCTGATGATTACATGGCGAAGGTTGAACGCGCCAAAGAGTATATTGGCGCCGGGGACATCTTCCAGGTCGTGCTCAGCCAGCGTTTTTCCGCACCCTTCACACTGCCCCCCTTCTCGCTTTACCGGGCATTGCGGCGCGTGAACCCCTCTCCTTTTCTTTATTTTCTCAATCTCGACGGGTTCTCTGTTGTCGGCTCCAGCCCGGAAATCCTGGTGCGCGCGCGCGGCGGGGAAGTGACCATTCGCCCCATTGCCGGGACACGTCCGCGCGGGAGCACTAAGGCAGAAGATGCTGCCCTGTCGAAAGAGTTGTTGGCGGACCAGAAGGAGCTAGCGGAACACCTGATGCTGCTCGACCTGGGGCGCAACGACGTGGGCCGCGTGGCCAAGGTTGGAACGATTCGTGTAACCGACAGTTTCTTCCTCGAATATTACTCCCAGGTGATGCACATCGTCTCAAATGTGGTCGGGGAACTTGATCCTGATCATGATGCAATTGATGCCCTGATGGCCGGGTTCCCTGCGGGTACGGTGTCCGGTGCGCCGAAAGTGCGCGCCATGGAAATAATTGATGAGCTGGAGCAGGAGAAACGTGGCATCTATGCCGGTTGTGTCGGCTATTTCTCCGCAAACGGAGACATGGACAGTTGCATCGTGCTTCGTACTTCGCTGGTAAAAGACGGGGTGATGCATGTGCAGGCCGGGGCCGGCATTGTGGCCGATTCCGTACCACTGTCAGAACAAACCGAATGCCAGAACAAAGCCAAGGCGTTGTTCCGTGCGGCGGAAGAAGCGGTCCGCTTCGCCACCGGCTCAAATGATGGTTGAAGCGTCATGGTGACCCTTTCGTTGTTCCGCCATGCCAAATCGTCATGGAACAAGCCCGGTTTCAACGATTTTGAGCGCCCCCTTGCCCCGCGCGGTGAAAAAGCCGCACCGCGCATGGGCGTTTATATGGAACAGGAGGGGCTTGTCCCGGCCTTGGTATTGTGCTCGACCGCCAAACGCGCCCGCCAGACACTGGAACTTGCACAAGCTGAATGGAAAGCCGAGCCAGAAATCCGTTTTGAGGAAGGGCTCTATCATTCGGGTCCTGCCCAAATGTTGCAGATATTGCGGGGTCTGCCTGCAAGTTGTGGCCATGCGATGGTAATTGGGCACAATCCGGGTATGTATTCTCTCACCGCGTCCCTATCCGGGGATGGAGAGGCCGATGCATTTGATGAGCTTGAATCCAACTTTCCGACGGCCGCGCTTGCCGTGATAAATTTTGAAGGAGATTGGACGTCTCTTGCCCCGGAAGCGGGTCATTTGCAGCGCTTTATCGTTCCTAGAAAACTCCTGGATCCTGCCTAATTGCCTCTTTCGGCTTTAACCACTTTGCGACATCACTTGAGGCTTGGGGCACGCACAGGTTAGAACACTCTCATGCTGACCCTTATCGATAATTATGACAGCTTCACCTACAACCTCGTCCACTTTCTGGGCGAGTTGGGAGCGCAGTGCCGTGTTTACCGCAACGACAAGGTAAGCGTCGAGCAGGTGCTGGAGGAGAGTCCACAGGCCATCGTACTCTCGCCCGGCCCCTGCACACCGAACGAGGCCGGGATTTGCCTTGAACTGGTGAAGCACGCTGGCGCCGATGTGCCAATCCTGGGTGTATGCCTGGGGCATCAATCCATCGGCCAGGCGTTTGGTGGCAAAGTAGTACGCGCTCCAACCCTCATGCACGGGAAACTTTCCACGGTTCGAGTTCTGGGAGCTGGCGCTTCATCGGCGCGCAACACCGGCGCGGGCATTTTCGCCGGGTTACCGGCAGAATTCGAGGCGACCCGCTATCACTCCCTCACTGTTGAGCGCGATAGTTTGCCGGACTGTTTTGAGATCACTGCTGAAACTGATGGTGGCGTTATCATGGGGCTACAACATAAAGCGTTGCCCCTGTACGGAGTTCAATTTCATCCTGAAAGCATCGCTTCTCAACATGGTCATGCCTTGCTGGCAAATTTCCTCGATCTGGCTGGTATTCAACATGAGCCGGCCGGGCCATTCGATGAAGCCATGGCAGCGGTATAGCGAGCATTGAGGATGTCCGGTTTTTCCCAATTTATTTCAAAGGTTTCCGAAGGCCAATCCCTGTCCTCCGATGAAGCCGCGGACGCCTTCGCCATCATGATGTCCGGTGATGCCAGCCCAGCACAGATGGGCGCGTTTCTTATGGGCCTGCGCGTGCGCGGTGAAACGGTTGAGGAAATCACCGGCGCGGCGCAAGCAATGCGAGCCAAGGCAACGGGCGTTTCTGCGCCTGACGGAGCCGTTGATACATGCGGCACGGGCGGTGATGCCAAGGGCACCTATAATATTTCAACATGCACGGCTTTCGTGGTAGCGGGCGCAGGTGTGCCAGTTGCCAAGCATGGCAACAAGTCTGTGTCGTCGAAATCAGGCTCCGCAGACGTTCTGGCAGCACTCGGCGTCAATCTGGATGTCGGCCCGGAGATTGTTACAAAAGCAATTGAAGAAGCCGGTGTGGGATTCATGTTTGCCCCCAAACATCATTCCGCAATGCGCCATGTCGGGCCCGTGCGGGCAGAACTTGGTATGCGGACCATATTCAATTTGCTCGGACCTCTGGCCAACCCGGCGGATGCAAAATATCAGGTGATTGGTGTTTTCTCGCGTGACTGGATTGTGCCTCTGGCCGAAGTACTCTCCAACCTGGGTTCGAAACGCGTTTGGGTTGTTCATGGCAGCGATGGGCTTGATGAACTCACAACCACCGGCCCCACTTATGTGGCTGAATTGAAGGACGGATCGGTGAGCACGTTTGAGGTCATTCCCGAAGATGCGGGTTTGCGGCAGGCAAACCCAAATGATCTGGTTGGTGGCGAAGCGGATGAAAATGCCAAGGCGATAGAAGATGTCCTCGCCGGTCAGCACGCGGCCTTCCGCGATATTGTGGTCTTGAACGCCGCCGCCGCATTGGTCGTGACCGGCAAGGCTGAAGAGCTTGGCGAGGGGGCGAAGCTGGCCGCTGAGGCTATCGACAATGGGGCGGCGCGTAAAAGCCTTGACGATCTTGTGCGCATCACCAACGCTTGAGACCATGGCCAATATTCTCGACAAGATAAACGACTACAAGCGCGAAGAAATTTCCGCCGCCAAGGCTGAGCATCCACTCGCGAGAGTTGAGGAGCAGGCCCGTAGCGCAAAGCCCCCACGTGGCTTTGCAGATGCGATTGCGCAAAAATCTGGCAGCGGGTCGTTCGCTCTGATTGCGGAAATCAAGAAGGCCAGTCCCTCCAAGGGTTTGATCCGCGAAGATTTTGCTCCTGCCGCGCTTGCCCGTGCCTATGAGGCTGGTGGAGCGGCCTGCCTGTCCGTGCTCACAGATGAGCCCTCCTTTCAGGGTCACCCCGATTACCTGGGTGAAGCACGCGAGGCCTGTTCCCTGCCCATTTTGCGCAAAGATTTTATGCTGGACCCCTACCAGGTGCCGCAAGCGCGGGGCTGGGGCGCGGATTGCATTCTTATCATCCTGGCGGGTGTCAGTGATGCCCAAGCGCAGGAGCTTTGCTCTGCTGCAAAAGACTGGAACATGGATGTGCTGGCCGAAGTCCATAACGAGGAGGAGATGGAGCGCGCCCTCAGCCTTCACACTTCACTCATCGGTATTAACAATCGTGACCTGAAGACTTTTGAGACCAAGCTTTTGACGACTGGCCGTCTCGCCCCGATGGTCCCGAGTGACCGGATCACCGTGTCTGAAAGTGGTATCAGCACGCCCAGCGACCTGGCGCGGCTCGAGCTTTATGGCGTGCGCACGTTTCTGGTTGGTGAAAGCCTGATGCGGCAAGGGGATGTTGAGAAAGCAACGCGCGCACTCCTCAGTGCACCTGCCCGGGAACAGGGAGCCGTTGCGCAATGACAAAGAAGACTCTCACTCATCTGAATGAGCGCGGTGAAGCGCATATGGTTGACGTGGCGGACAAGGAAGTGACCAATCGCGTTGCAGTGGCGGAAGGTTTTGTCTCCATGGATGCCGAAACTCTACAGCTTATTGAGGAAGGCGACGCCAAGAAGGGCGACGTGCTTGCGACCGCGCGTCTTGCCGGAATCATGGCGGCCAAGCGTACCCATGAGCTCATCCCGTTGTGCCACCCCCTGGCACTATCTCAGGTCACGGTGGATTTTGAACTCAGTTCAGAGCCCGTTGGAATCCGTGTCACAGCGCGGGTGAAAGTGTCCGGTCAGACCGGCGTTGAGATGGAAGCCATGACGGCCGTATCGGTCGCCTGCCTTACCATCTACGACATGGTGAAAGCGGTTGATCGGGGCATGTCCTTTTCCGGCATCCGGCTGGTTGAAAAATCCGGCGGGAGATCAGGTCATTACGTGGCGGACGCGTGAGGGAGCTTGCCAATTCAATGCTGAGCGTAGACGAAGCCCTCGCGCGCGTGGTGGATGGGCTTGGTCTGTGTGAAGCAGAAACTATCCCACTCGAAGACGGTCATGGCCGCGTGCTGGCAGAGGGCGTTGCCGCCCGCATTACCCAACCGCCTTTTAACGCCTCGGCCATGGATGGCTACGCGGTACGCGCCAGTGATCTGACTGAGATACCCCGTGAATTGAAGATCATCGGGGAAGCTGCGGCGGGTCATCCTTTTGAGGGAAAGGCCGGCAATGGTCAGGCCGTACGCATTTTCACTGGCGGCGCAGTTCCGGAGGGCGCCGACACCATCATTATCCAGGAAGACACATCGCGCGAGGGTGATGTAGTCACCGTGAATGAGGGGGCGGCACATGGCACCTATGTTCGGCCTCGTGGATTTGATTTTTCTGAAGGCGAAGTTCTGCTCAAAACCGGGCGTAAAATTCTAGCGCGGGATCTGTCGCTTGCGGCCTCCATGAACGTGACGCAGTTCAGGGTGCGCCGGAAACCGGTTGTTGCAATCCTGGCAACGGGAGATGAACTGGTCATGCCAGGTGAAGAGCTGAATCCGGGACAGATCATTTCCTCCAACTCCTTTGGTCTTGCCGCCATGATCGAAAGTGCCGGTGGGCAGCCAGTGAGGCTGGGTATCGCGAGGGATACAAAAGAGAGCCTGGCTGAGCACATTGCCCGCGCCAGCGATGCGGATATTCTCCTGACCATCGGTGGGGCATCGGTGGGCGATCATGATCTTGTACAGCCGGCCCTTGAAGCAGCCGGCATGACGCTCGATTTCTGGAAAATCGCCATGCGTCCCGGCAAGCCCTTGATGTTCGGGCAATTGGGGGATCAACGCGTACTGGGCCTGCCCGGGAATCCGGTTTCGGCCATGGTGTGCTCACGGATATTCCTGCTGCCAATGCTGGATAAAATGCTCGGAATTGAAGGTGCTTCCGTTGACCAGAAAACAGCCATGCTTGGCGCCGGAGTGAAAAAAAACGGACCGCGTCAGCATTATATGCGCGCCACGATTGATAAGGGCGATGAGGGGCAGGATGTGGTGACACCGGTCCGCTCACAGGACAGCTCCCTGCTCTCCCCCCTGTCCCAGGCAGACTGCCTGATTGTCCGGGCACCCGGTGCACCTGCGGCCGAGTCAGGCGAAGCCGTGCCGATATTGCATCTGGATTTTTGAGATTGCGCCCGTTCGCATCTCCGCGTTTACACCCCCTGGACCTACCCTTGCAGAACACAACTAGAACATGTATAAATGTTCATGATTTGTCCATATCTGGTGTCTAGTTTGATTCGGGACAACCAGATCAATGACGGTGATAACAAGCGAGGGGCTTAGATGCTGACGCGCAAGCAAAAAGAATTGCTGATGTTCATCCATGAGCGGGTGAAGGAAAGCGGTGTTCCGCCGTCATTCGACGAAATGAAGGAAGCGCTCGATCTCAAGTCCAAGTCGGGTATTCACCGGCTTATAACTGCACTCGAAGAGCGTGGATTTATTCGCCGCCTGCCCCACCGGGCGCGGGCGCTGGAAATTCTCAAACTGCCTGAATCTGTCGGCTACGCGACGGGCAGCGGCGGGCGCGGCTTTTCACCCAGCGTTATCGAAGGCAGCCTTGGCCGCGTGCGAGAGAGAGATGACGGCGAAGCCCTGCCGGCTAATGTTGAAATTCCTGTCATGGGTCAGATCGCTGCCGGCGTGCCCATCGAGGCCATTCAGCACAGCAGCCGTTCTATCGAAGTGCCCCCGGAGTTGCTGACCAAGGGCGAGCATTTTGCGCTCGAGGTCAAAGGCGACTCAATGATAGAGGCCGGTATTCTTGAAGGCGACACCATCATTGTCCGGCGTGGCGATACAGCCAATACCGGTGACATCGTCGTTGCCCTTGTCGACAAGGAAGAAGCGACGCTCAAGCGCTTGCGCCGGCGTGGCGACTCCATCGCGCTGGAAGCCGCCAATCCGGCATATGAGACCCGTATTTTCGGGCCTGACAGGGTTGATGTGCAAGGCACGCTGGTAGGGCTAATACGGGTTTACTAACTCAACCGCTCTCATTCAGGCGCATTGTCTTCATCTGCATAGGCATTACCATCAGGTGCTGACCGCTTGCGTCGTCTTGTGATCGTGCGAGACCAGGGACGTTCTCCCCTGCTCTGCGCAACCGTTTCAATGCGGATGGACTGTCCATCTAAATAGAGCGCGTGCGCACCATCGGACCACAAATCAATTCGGTCGACCTTCACGCGAACTTTAGGACAACGGTGGTTGATGGGGATTTGTGCAATGATAATATCAGCCCGGGAACACTCCTCGGCGAGAGCTGCCGGGTGTCGGACAAAAGCAACGGTTTTCCCTTTCACTTTAGCGATGCAGGCCAATTCATCGCATTTGAAATTATCCCCCTTCAGCGCCAGGACTGGATCACGCGAGTCACCATCGGCGCTCAGCCATTGTTCCAGGGAATAGCTGGCTTTCTTGCCACCCGTAACAGAGAGCGTGTCATCCTGTGTGCGAACGGCGAGCAGTTTGCCATCACGCCCAACAAGCAAATCCGGTCGTGGAGCGCTCCCGGCCATCAACAGGCCGAGGCTGGCAATACCTAGCCCTGCGAACCGCCAGGGCGTGCGCCACAGGCAAAGCCATAGACCGCCAACAGACAAAGCCAGCAGCGAGGCTACCGGCATTGTGGCCACGCGCACGCTTGCAGAGGGCCAGCTGGAGACTTCCTTGGCAACGCCGACAACCTGATCGATGCCCCATGCCATGATCTGCAATGGCAGAGCCTCAAATCCGAACGGCATGGTTATTAATGAAACCAGTGCAGCAGGCATCACGATGAGACCAAAAGGCGGCATCGCACCCAAGTTGGCGAGCAGTGAGAATTGTGCAAGATGGTGGAAATGGTACGCGGCAAATGGTGCAACAGCGATCCCCGCCACGAGTGTGGTCAATGCAATACCACCCAGGTACCAGAAGCCTTTCCTCATGAGATTGCCCCAGATGGAGAGAGTTGTCGTGGAGGATTTGCGTTTACTGGTACGCTCGTAAACGGCCACCAGTGCCGTCACTGCTGCAAATGACATCTGGAATGAGACATCGAGTAAGCTTTCAGGAAAAAGTATCAGTATCACGCAAGCGGCAAGGGCAACGTTACGCAGGGTGAGTGCGGGACGGTCGAGCAGAATGGCGGTGAATACGATACACATCATCAGGAAGGCGCGCTGAGTGGCAATGGATCCACCCGAGATGACAAAATAAAACCCGCCACCCAGGAGTGCCAGGATGGCTGCCCATTTCTTGATAGGGCAGCGCAATGCGAGGAAGGGTACAGCGGCAGCACCCATGCGCAACAACCAGAACAGGGATCCGGCCATCAGTGCCATATGCAGGCCAGATATTGCCAGCATATGTGCAAGACCTGAATGTCTGAGCGCTCGCAGGGTCGCTTCAGGAATTCGTCCGCGTTCTCCCGTTATCAACGCGACCACTACTGCTCCGCGCTCACCGGGTGTGATTTTTAAAATACGCTGCTCAATTTGGTGGCGCAGGCCATCAATCTTTGCACGCAGTCGGATATCGAGTGGTGCTGCCGGGGCGGGATCAAGCGGTTTGGCAGGTGCAAGCGCAAAACCCACGGCCCCCAAGCCTACATAATAAGCTTTGCGTGAAAAATCGAATCCTCCGGGCATGACGGGTTCGGGGACCGGGCGCAGGCGCAAGCGCACCTCGACTGCGCTTCCAGTATGAGGAACCGCGTCAAAACGGCTGGTGAAACGTACCCGGTATGGTAAGGATTTGGTCTTCTTGTTTGTTGAGTCGAACGGCCTGAGCGTTACTCTGTATCCCCGCGGAAGACGTGCTTCGATTTTTTCAACCCAGCCAGTTAGCTTCATGAAGCCGCCTGATTGCTCCAAAGTGGGTTGTTTCATCGAATAGGTTCGAAATGAAATGTCGGCAAAGCCAAGGCTCATGCAAAAAGAAGCCACGCTGAGTAGCCAGAACAAGGGGATTCGCCGGGTGGCAAAGCATAATGAGAGCGTGATGATGAGTGCGGCAATGATGGAATGAAGTGCTGGTTCACCCGGCAGCGCAAAATACAGACCGATGCCAGCAGCAAAATAGACTGGAATCCACAGGAACCAGCGATCATTTTCTTCTTCAACCTGCCGCGCGATCAGCCCGACAGCCCGATGAACCAGGCTGCTGCCATTTGCTTGCCGGTTTTCCCAGGACCATACCGACATGGTCCACTGTCCCTCCAATTTATCAGGGTTCCGCACTTAACGCAGACCCGGCTCTTATGGTACATGAGCGCGCGGTGAAGCCCGAAATAATTTTGTTTCGTGAAAATATAAATCCAAGATTGGATTCTTTTCTATGAGCGAACGCGTGGTTACAAGGTTTGCCCCCTCACCCACAGGTTATCTGCATATTGGAGGGGCGCGCACGGCGCTGTTCAATTGGCTCTATGCCAAAGCCAATGGCGGCAAGATGCTTTTACGCATTGAGGACACAGATCGGAAACGATCAAGCGCTGACGCCATCGATGCAATCCTGGATGGCCTGAGATGGCTTGGCCTGGAATGGGATGGAGAGCCATTTTACCAGCACGCCAGGGCTGAACGGCACGGTGAGGTCGTCAAGAAACTGCTAGACAAGAGTCTTGCCTACAAATGCTACGCTAAGCCCGATGAGTTGGAGAAGATGCGCGAGAGCGCCCATGCAGAAGGCCGCAGCGCCGTCTATGACGGTATGTGGCGTGATCGTGACCCTTCAGACGCGCCGGCTGGGGTTGATCCGGTCATCCGCTTCAAGGCTCCAAATGAAGGTGAGACTGTCATTGACGATCAGGTGCAGGGCACCGTTACCGTGGCCAACAAGGATCTGGACGACCTCATCATCTCACGTAGTGATGGAAGCCCAACCTACAATCTGGCCGTGGTGGTAGATGATCATGATATGGGCGTAACCCATGCCATACGTGGTGCTGACCATCTCACCAATGCCAGCCGCCAGGCGCAAATTTATAATGCGCTCGAATGGCAGGTGCCCATATTTGCCCATGTTCCATTGATTCACGGACCTGATGGAGCCAAGCTCTCAAAGCGCCACGGCGCTCTTGGCGTTGAAGCTTACCGTGCGTTGGGATACCTGCCTGCAGCCTTGCGCAACTATCTCGCGAGATTGGGGTGGAGCCACGGCGACGATGAGATTTTCACCACCGCGCAGATGATCGAATGGTTTGATCTGCCTGGTATTGGCCGCTCCCCTTCCCGGTTTGATTTTGACAAGCTTTCCAACCTCAATGCGCAATACATCAAGAACAGTGGTGATGAGGAACTGGCAGGCCTCACAAGGGCTTTGATCCCTGAATTGGACAAGACACAACTTCCCCCCAACGTGGATGATGAAGTGTGCTGGCAGAAATTGGCCCTGGCCATGCCGGGCCTTAAAGAGCGCGCCAAAACCCTTGTCGATATTCTTGACAATGGACGTTTTGTGTTCGTGTCGCGTCCTCTGGAAATGGATGAGAAAGCCGGAAAATTGCTAGATGATGAGGCGCTGAGAACTCTAGGCGCTTTATTAGAGTCGTTGGAAACGCTGGATGACTGGAAAATAGATACCATTGAGCAAGCCGTTCGTGGTTTTGCAGAAATGGCTAATTTAAAACTTGGCAAGGTAGCACAACCCCTGCGTGCAGTTTTGACGGGGGGCACGACATCCCCGGGAATCTTTGATGTGCTACTGGCCTTGGGCAAAGATGAGGCAATTGCACGAATCCGTGATCAGGCCATTTGAATGTACAGCTTGAATCCGGTGAGTTATCCACGTTTTGCACATTAAAATACCAAGCATTACGTCAATGCGTCCTTTGGTGATCTTGCTCCAAAGTCTGAAATCGATTAGGCAGGGGGCAACTCTTCAATTCAACTTATAGCTGTCTCCGTAATGGGATAGCGTTTGGGCCAGACGATGGAGGTCGTGCATGAGCACATCCGGCGAGTCGCAAGGTTCTGCACCTGCGACAGATAATCAGAAATCAGCGACATTAAGGTTAGACGAAAAGGATCACACGTTGCCTGTTTATCAGGGCAGCATTGGTCCTGATGTCATCGATATTACCCGTTTGTATGGTGATACGGGGTGCTTCACCTTCGATCCGGGGTTTACCTCCACGGCGAGTTGTGAATCCAAACTGACTTATATCGATGGCGATGAGGGATTGCTGCTTCATCGCGGATTTCCGATCGAGGAATTGGCTGATAATGGTAATTTTCTTGAAACCTGCCACCTGCTTCTTTACGGCGAATTGCCTAACGCGGCGCAATTTGAGGATTTCCAGCAGCGTGTGACCATGCACACGATGGTGCATGAGCAAATGCACCGGATTTTCACGGGTTTTCGCCGTGACGCCCATCCCATGGCGATTATGGTGGGTGTAGTCGGCGCGTTGTCCGCCTTCTATCATGATTCAACTGACATCACGGATCCGATTCAGCGCGACATTGCTTCAATTCGTATGATCGCAAAGATGCCAACTATCGCCGCCATGGCATTTAAATATTCCATTGGCCAGCCCTTCACATACCCGCGCAATGATCTGGATTACGCCTCCAACTTTCTGCATATGTGTTTTTCAGTTCCTTGTGAAAAATATGAGCCAGATCCGATATTGGCAGCGGCCATGGACAACATATTCATCCTCCATGCCGACCATGAACAGAATGCCTCAACATCTACGGTAAGGCTGGCAGGGTCTTCAGGAGCCAATCCGTTTGCATGCATTTCTGCGGGCATCGCTTGTCTGTGGGGGCCGGCGCATGGAGGCGCTAATGAAGCGGCCCTGCAAATGCTTGAAGAGATAGGCAGCGTCGATAACATCCCTGAATATGTGAAAAAGGCCAAAGACAAGGACGATCCGTTCCGTCTCATGGGCTTTGGACACCGGGTGTATAAAAATTACGACCCGCGCGCCAAGATCATGCAGAAAAATTGCCATGAAGTGCTTGAGGCCGTTGGCGCGGACAAGGACCCGGCACTACCAGTCGCGATGGCGCTGGAAAAAATCGCGTTGGAAGACGAATATTTCGTAGAACGAAAACTTTATCCGAATATCGATTTTTATTCCGGAATCACTCTGCGGGCTCTTGGCTTCCCAACCTCGATGTTCACCGTGCTATTTGCTTTGGCGCGCACGGTCGGCTGGATTGCTCAATGGAAAGAGATGATCGAGGATCCTGATCAACGTATCGGGCGGCCCCGCCAACTCTATACCGGGCCCGATAAACGCCCCTATGTAAAAATCGAGGACCGCAAATAGGCTCCAGAAGGTTGGTGACTGTGATCCCGTCCGAATTCTAGGGTCACTATTTTCTGACGTGTTCGAGCACGATCTTGGCCGCGAGATCACTTGGTTGGCCGCACGCCAGGCGCATTTTTTTCTCAAGCCCCTTTATTGCGGTCAATTGTATCTCGCGGGCTTTCCCACCTTTGAGCAATGGCAGCAGTGCGGCGGCAAGATTCTCAGATGTACAAGTCTCTTCCAGGAATTCGGGAAAGGCATTTTTTTCAAGTATGAGATTTGGCAACACGATCGAGGGAAATGTCGCAAGAATGCGCGCAAGCGATGCAATAAATTCCAGGCGATAGGCGACCACCATGGGCGTTCCGCTCAATGCAAGTTCAAGCGTGACGGTCCCTGAAGCGGCCAAGGCTGCATCCGATAGCCTGAAAGCTTGAAATTTGGCTGTTTCTCCCTCTACGAGATGAGGTTTGATGGGCCAGCTCTCCAGCTTCTCTTCTACTAGATGCCGTACCGATGGAACGACTGGCACCATGACCTCAATCTCACCAATGGCCTCGATAACCCTCTCAAGGGCACCGCCAAAGCATTCCATGAGCAAGGTGATTTCATTTTGTCGGCTTCCGGGCAGAACGGTAAGAATCTTGCGCCCCTTTTTCAGACCATGCGTGTTTGCCAGTTCGCGCGGCTTGAGGCTCCTGATCCAGTCTGAGCGTTCGATTAAAGGGTGACCCACATATGTGCAGGGCGGGCCTTCCAGTCGCTTGTGAACAGCGGGCTCGAACGGCAGCAAGGCAAGTACATGATCTACATAGCTGCGCATTTTGCGGGAGCGCCCGGAACGCCAGATCCAGACTGTGGGAGAGACATAATCGATGATTGGTATTGAAGGATTTCGCTTGCGCACACGTTTGGCGATTGGATGAGTGAATTCCGGACTATCAATAATAACGAGCACATCCGGATTTGCCTCAAGAATTGCATCTACCGTCTGGTAAACCCGCCGCACAAGTTTTGGCAGCCGCGCCAATATGGCGATCGGACCCATGACAGCGACATCGGAAAGGGGAAACAGGGACGTGCACCCTTCCCGCTCCATGGCCTCTGCGCCAACCCCTTGAAAGCGTACCGGGCCCGTGACCGCGCGCCGGATAGCCTTTATCAGATTGCCACCGAGCTGGTCTCCGGAAGGCTCGCCGGAAACCACAAAGATGCTAAGTGGTTTAATCTTGTCGGGTTTCTGGATCATGCCTCCACGCCGAAAATAAAAATCCCGGCGTCATCCGCCAATTTGACAACTTCATCGCGATCTATCACCAGGACATTGTTCGCGGCTAAAGCAATTCCTTTCAATCCGGCCTCTGCGGCCTTTCGTACCGTTTGTGGTCCCACGGTCGGCAGATCAATCCGTCGCTCCTGCCCGGGCTTGGGACCTTTGACGAGTACGCCGCTTTGCTTGCCAACTTTTCTGGAACCCGATTGCCGCAAGTCCCTGCATCGGTCCAGCATAAGATCGGTGCCCTCGGCAGCTTCAACTGCCAACACATATTGTGATGCAACGACAGCGGCCTGCCCGACATCGAGAGCACCGAGCTTCTCAACAACGTTGAGGCCGGTCTGGATGTCTCTCAAATCTTTCTTGTTTGGCCGGTGACGTCCCATGGGACCAACGCCCACGAGCAAATCTTTGGCTATATCCTGTGCTCCAACCACTTCAAACCCCTTTTTGTCGAAGAAATTGACGATTACGCTCAAGATCGAATTATCGCCACCCACGGTTAAATTCAAAATGGTTGGAAGATTTATAATGGCCCCGAAATCGGGTCTCAGGCGCGCGTAATCCGGGCGCTTCATTGCCCCGACGATCACCAGTTGCTGGCAATTGTTTTCTCTCAAGAGCTTCAGCATGCGCCCGATTTTGCTGAGTTGAACCCAGCTATGGGGGAATGCTTCCACACCTTTGCTTGCAGCCCCTTCTATCGCGATGATATGGACTGGCAGACCGGTGTCCTCGGCTGCTCTGGCAACCTCAAGCGGCATGTTCCCGCTGCAGGCGATTATTCCCAAACCGACTGGCGATTTATGTTTTGTCCTGGCCATGTGACCATTGCTTTGACAGTAGGGACGCCTTAAGCGGAGTCCTGCTTCGGGACCGAAAGCGCACGCGATGAGTCTTCGCGAATAAATTCCACTATTCGACCTACCCGTTCATCATCTGGCATGGTTTTCTCCACCATCAGGGTCCTCTCTGACAGAGTTCCTTCGTCGGCAAACAGGAGATCATAGGCGCTGCGTAAATGTTTCAGTTGTGCGCGGTCGAGACCGCTTCTTTTTATACCGATGATATTGAGGCCCTTAAGCGATGCGCGAGGGCCTACGGCCATGCCATAGGGGATGATGTCGCTTTCCACACCCGACATGCCGCCAATAAAGGCATATTCACCGATGCGTACAAATTGATGAACGGCAGCCAGACCTCCAAGAATGGCATGGTCTCCAATGACGCAGTGACCGGCTATGGCGGCGCCATTGGCAAGCACCACATGATCACCGATTTGGCAATCATGGGCGATATGGACTTGCCCCATCAGCAGGCACTGGGAACCGATCCTGGTAACAAGACCGCCGCTTTCCGTGCCTGGGTGAATGGTTACATATTCACGGATGATGTTGTCTGTGCCAATGATGACCTGGCTTTTTTCTCCTCGGAATTTCAAGTCCTGGGGCGGATTACCAAGAGAGGCGAACGGAAAAATTTCACAATTTGCGCCGATCGTGGTGTGACCCTCAATCACGACATGGGAGTGGAGTTTGCACCCATCTCCCAACACGACATGAGGACCAATCACGCAATATGGGCCGATTTTTACACCAGATCCCAATTTTGCATCGGGGTCGACAATAGCGCTCGAATGAATATTGCTCATGGGAACCGTCGGATCAAATATCCACAATCGTAGCGCTGATTTCAGCCTCTGCTACGATATGTCCATCAACCTTGGCCTCGCCCTTGAACCGCCAGACGCGGCCGCGATTGCGAATTTTTTCCATATGATAGTAGACGGTGTCGCCGGGCATGACAGGTTTGCGGAACCTGGCTCGGTCAATTGCCATGAAATAGACCAGACTGTTGTCAAATTCATCATCGAGGAAGGAAACACAAAGAGCACCTGCGGTTTGTGCCATTCCCTCAATCAGAAGCACACCCGGCATTACAGGATGCGTCGGAAAGTGGCCCTGAAAATAATGCTCGTTGGCGGTGACATTTTTGATGCCGATAGCAGACTGGTCGCCGTTAATTTCAATAATTCGATCAACCAGTAAAAAAGGGTACCGATGCGGAAGAAGATCCATGATCTGCTTGATGTCGAGGGCATTGTCCTGTTTTGCCCCAGTCGTATCGTTCATCCCAAGTTCTCCATCTTCACGTAACCAATTCAGAACCTGTTCTAAGATTTGGTACGATCATCTTTCTTCAATAATTCACTGCGGTTCTCGGCGAGCTTCTGTACAAGAGCGATTTCCCGGAACCACTTGGAAATAGGTTTGGCGGGAGTGCCGCCCCATTTAGCCCCTGGGGGAACATCACCATTTACATTACTTGAGGCTGCTATTTGAGCGCCAGAACCGATCTTGACGTGGCCAACCACGCCGACTTGCCCGCCTAGAACTACACCATCACCCATTTCGACCGAGCCTGAAATTCCAACCTGCGCAACGATGATACAGCCCCGGCCCATGACGACGTTGTGCCCGATTTGGACCTGATTATCAATTTTTGTTCCTTCACCGATAATCGTGTCTTTGAGGGCACCCCGATCAATGGTCGTGCTGCTGCCAATTTCAACTGAGTCCTGGATGATAACACGCCCTATTTGCGGGACTTTCAAATGACCCTGCGGGCCCATCGAAAAACCAAACCCGTCTTGCCCGATGCATACGCCGGGATGGACAATAACGTTGTTGCCAACAAGTGCATTCGTAATCGTGACATTGGGGCTTATAAAGCAATCACGCCCCACACACACCCTGTAACCAATGCATGTACCAGCGCAGATCACAGTTCCCTTGCCAATATGTGCCTCGGGTCCAATGGAGGCGCCCGGCTCCACGATGACACCTTCTTCAAGCATGGCCGAAGAATGCACGCCCCCTGTAAACCCGGTATCCTCAGCTCCAATGGTGCGGGGGCTGAGGGCCTCGGGATAAAACATCGCCAGAGACAAGGCAAAGGAGCGATAAGGATTATCCGCCACCAGAACGGCTACCTTCTCTGGTGCACGTTCGGCATATCGTTCCGCGACAAAGCACGCCGTCGCACCGCATTTCTCAAAGCTTTTCAGATATTTGGTGTTATCAAAAAATGACAGATGCGTATCGCCCGCTTCATCAAGCGGCAACACATCAGTGATCTCGAGTGACGTATCCAGTTTTGGGGATGGTTGCGCCTCGGCGCGAGTGATCAATTCACCCAGCGTAAAGGGTCCTGCCCGTTTGAAGAATCCAGGATGTTCCATAGCATTTATTCTCTACCCTAAGAGGTCTTCAATCAATTACTGGATTTTGGAGCAGATGGACTGGCAATTGTGCAAATTAGAACCGGGCCGCGGCGCCGAAATGGAAAAATTTCTCTTCATCATAGGATTCTTTTGAAAGTGCAGTTGCAAAATCTGCACGTAAAGGTCCCAAGGGGGATTGCCAGATCAAACTGGCGCCGACAGAAGTTCTTATAGTTTTATCATCGCCAACGCTGGAGACGGACAAGCCGCTTAAGTCACCCGTATCGTAAAGTGTGGCGGCATCGAAAAATACGGCTGCGGACAAACCCATTTTTTCAGGTAGCTTGGGTATGGGAAATCTCAACTCAAGTGAACTAGCAGCAAATATTTTGCCGCCCAATGCGTCTTTTGTCGCAAGGTCGCGAGGGCCTATACCCGAATTATCAAAGCCGCGAATGGTCTCGGAGCCTTTGAAGAAGAGATCCAAAATCCGAACCTCATCGCCACCAAATCCTGCGATATGGCCCCCCTGCACACGCCCCGCGAGCACCATTTTCTTGGGCAGGGGATAAAAGCCACGTACTTCTGATGTTGTGCGTACGAAATTCACATCGCCACCAAGCCCGGCCAGATCCTGCCCAATGTGAAACAAGATACCCCGTGAAGGATTTTTGGGATGATTGCGAGTATCGTATACGAACGAGTAGTTGATGGATGAAACCAGCGTCTCGCCCTCGGCACCTTTAATGGCAGGAGATGCATCGCTCTGAACATCAAATATTTCTTCCTGAACAAGGCGGTAACCAGTGTTGAAGCGCCAATCCTCATTTAACGGCACGCCGAATCTCACGCCGCCGCCAACCCGCTTCGAACTGAAGGAAGACTCATCAGAGCGATCTCGTTCGGACACGAAAAGATCTATACCTGCAGACATGTTCCGGCCCATGAATTTTGGCTCGGTGAATGAGAATTCCGCATTAAGGCTTTCAAATCCACCGGTCATCTTCAACCGCACAAACTGACCCCGGCCAAGTAAATTACGTTCGGACAGTGTGATGTCGACTATAGGACCATCAGCGCTTGAGTAGCCGCCACCAAGGGAAAGCTCACCAGTCGGCTGCTCTTGGACTTGCACAATTATGATAAGCCGGTCCGGGGCGCTGCCAGGTTCGCTGTTGATCGATACTGTTTTGAAATATTGAAGACGAGTCAGGCGTCTGCGGGCGGCTTCTACAAGTAAACGGTTATAGGCATCACCTTCGGCAAGACGGAATTCACGGCGGATGACTTTGTCCAGTGTACGAACATTGCCGACAATATCGATACGTTCGATGTAGACCCGGGGACCTTCCTCGATAGTGTATGTGATGGAGATGACCCGAGCCACGGTATCCCGGTCAACGCGCGGGCGCACCCGGGCGAATGCATAACCAAATGCGGCAACTTCAGTAGTGATGTTCTCAAGTGATTTGTCGACTTTTGAAGCGTCATAAATCTTGCCGGTTTTAGTCTCGATTTTTTCACGAACAGCTTCCGGGTCTAGTGATACCAGATTGGTCTCAATATCGATGTTTCCAAATTTGTATTGCTCTCCCTCATCGATTGTGAACGAGATGAAAAAGCCCTGCCCATCCCGGTCCAGGTCTGCCGTTGCGGCAACGACACGGGCATCAGCGTAACCATTCTTCAGATAGAACTGCCGTAACAGTTCGCGATCGAGATTAAGCCGGTCTGGGTCGTAAATATTCGTGGGATTCAGGAAACTGAGAAGACCGGTTTCGGAGGTCGTCACAATATCTCTTAATTGAGAATCAGAAAAAGAGTCGTTGCCAACGAAACTGATGCTGCGGACGGTAGTTTTCGGCCCCTCATCGATTTCGAAAACAAGATCAACACGATTTTGTTCCTGGTTGATGATCTTAGGCTCGACACGGGCTGCGAATCGTCCCGAACGTCGGTAGACGTTCAGGATGCGCTGGACATCTGCCTTCACGCGGGCCCGGGTAAACACGGCACGGGATTTCATCTGGAGTTCAGTTTCTAGCGTTTCGCTCTTAATCTCCGCGTTGCCTTCAAATGCGACCTGACGAACGATCGGGTTTTCAACCACCTTGACGATAACGGTGCTGCCCTTGCGCCCGATTCTGACGTCGGAAAACAATCCAGTAGCGAACAGCGATTTGAGAGATTCATTGACCTTGAGCGGATTGTAGCGACTGCCGGGCGAAAACTGGAGATAAGAGCGGACTGTTTCGGGCTCGACACGGCGATTACCTTGCACTTGAATCGAGCGAATAACCGGCGCGGACTGTGCCCACGCGCCAGACCCTCCCGCCGAGATGCCGATCAACGCCGTAACCGGCGCAGCGACAAACAGCAGCAGGAGTGTTATCAGCCCCCTCACTCCAAGATTCCCAACGCGCATTTTTATTATATTTTCCCTGGCTACGCTAAACCCCATATACGCAGTACGAAACGTTGACCAGAAGGACATCCTTTTGTGGCCGTTTTTTGTTCGTTTTTCCCAGTCAAGACAAGTGGTTGTCCATTTGTCTGGCTTGCCATATTGGAACTGGCGAGATTACAGCGAACTCAAATGAATCAGATCATTCCAAGTGGCAAAAATCATTAGCATAAGCACCAGCGCCAAGCCAATTCTAAAGCCTATTTCCTGGGTGCGTTCACTCAGTGGCCTGCCCCGTACCGCTTCTATGGCATAGAACACTAAATGGCCTCCATCCAACATTGGAATGGGGAAGAGGTTAATGAGACCGATGCTGACAGATAATATTGCGGCGAGATTCATCAGCGCCAGGAAGCCCGCAGAGGCCACCTGCCCGGAAACCTGTGCGATTCGGATGGGTCCGCCGAGCTGATCGGCCTTTTCCCGGCCAGTCACCACTTCGTAGAGATAATGGAGTGTCCTCGTGATAACAAAATAGGTCTCCTTTGTCCCCATCCAGACGGATGTGAGAGGATCGTGTTTCTTCAAGACCCAATCATCGGGAGATGCGCTGCGCCTTATGCCTAGGAGGCCCCTACGTAAGACATTACCGAAAACATCCTTGGTTTCCTGCTTGCGGGGGGTTGCTTTCAAGGCAAGTTCAGCGCCCGAACGATTGACCATGATATTGAGCAACTGATCTGCGCTAGTGCTCACAATTCTCTGCATTTCCCCAAAGCTTTCAATGGCTTCACCATCGATACTCAGGACGCGGTCGCCGGCCTTGAACCCGGCTTCCTCCGCCGCGCTGCCTGCAGATACCGCATCAACTATCGGAAGTGTCTGGCGCTGGCCAATAAAGGTGAACATGAAGGCGAAGATGACGATTGCCAGCAGAAAATTGGCGATGGGACCCGCCGCCACCACCGCAGCGCGCTGACTCAGAGATTTGCTGTGAAAACTTCCTGTACGCTCATCCTCTGTCATCTTTTTCATGGCGTCCTGGTCAGGAACGCTTGCCGCATTCTCATCGCCAAGAAATTTAACATACCCGCCAAGTGGAATCCACGAGAGGCGCCACCGTGTTCCATGCTTGTCATTAAATCCGTAAATTTCCCGGCCAAAGCCTAGTGAAAACACGCGAACTGTTACCTTGCACCAGCGTGCCACAATGAAATGACCAAGCTCGTGAAAAAACACGACCACGGTCAGAACGAACAGAAACGGAAGCAGGTAGGAAAAGAATGATTCCCCATAACCGGCCATTTTCGTGAGCATTTCCATAAATTCAGGTCTCCTGTTCGATCTCGGCTGATATCGCACTCAAAGGACTAGACCAATTCCGGTAGCAATGAGCGTGCCAGTGTTCGGCTTAACGCGTCCAGGGCCAATACATCATCCAGTGTTTTCGGCTTGGTAAGCCCATCGCGGGCCACAGCTTCAAGGGTATCCGCTACTAGTGTGCAGATTGAGGGGAGTCCTATCCTGCGATTGAGAAACGCGTCAACAGCGATTTCATTGGCAGCGTTCAAAACTGTCGTTGAACCATTATTGGCTTTCAGGGCCTCAATGGCCATGCGCGGAGCGGGAAAACGATCATTGTCGGGCGCTTCAAAATCGAGCGATCCTATTTTGGCCAGATCGAGCCGTTCCGTCGGTGCCCACATGCGCTCCGGCCAGGCCAGCGAATAGGCAATGGGTGTGCGCATGTCAGGTGAACTTAATTGGGCCAGGACGGAACCATCCGAATATTCAACGAGGCAGTGAACGATAGATTGCGGATGGACAACAACACCAAGCTGATCCGGCTCAACGGGAAACAGGAAAAATGCCTCAATCAGTTCCAGCCCCTTGTTCATGAGGGTTGCAGAATCAATCGTCAACTTGTCGCCCATCGACCAGGTCGGATGATTTAATGCGTCCTCAGGGGTGGCAGTTTTAATTTGTTCACGCGTCCAAGTGCGAAACGGCCCACCCGACGCTGTCAGCGTTATTTTTTCAATGGCATCGCTGGCATTTGGATCAATGGATTGAAAACCGGCGGAATGTTCCGAATCGACAGGCAGAAGCCGGGTTCCGGAACTCGCCACGGTTTCCATGAAAATGTCTCCCGCAGAAACAAGACATTCCTTGTTCGCCAGAGCCACTGACTTGCCCTGCCTCACAGCTTCCAGTGTGGGCCTTAAACCAGCAGAGCCGACAATCGCGGCCATGGTCCAGTCTGCGGGCCGGGCGACAGCTTCCATAAGCGCTTCCTGGCCTGCCGCGGCCTCAACTGATGTTCCCGAAAGTGCGGATTTCAGTTCGTCCAATCCGGCCGGGTCAGCCAATACGGCTAACTCCGCATCATGTGCAATAGCCTGTTTAGCGAGCAACTCCGCATTGGAATTGGCCGTTAGGGCAACCACGTCATATCGATTGGGATGGCGGCCAATCAGGTCCAGCGTTGAGCAACCGACCGAACCGGTCGCTCCAAGAATGCTCACCCGGCGTTGAGCCTGCGAGGTTGGTGATTTAGCGTATGCCGCTGCTGTTGCCAAAATATTTTCCCGCTGAATTGCCTCAGACATTAACGATGCCTGCGTCAGGCATTATGGCCAGATTAAAAGCGATTTGCCGCTAATGAGAAAATCCCGAAAGCCCGCTATAACACCGGCTCCCAGTACCGCACCAATCAAACCATCCACACGGTCAAACAGACCCCCGTGACCGGGGAGCAACTGCCCCGCATCCTTGACTTGAAAATTCCGCTTAATTGCCGACTCTGCCAGATCGCCCAATTGGCTGCATATTGCCAGGGCGGCGCCGGAAATTGCCAAAATTTCTACTGATGTTCCACCAAGCCATAGCGCAAAACCGGCGCTGAGCAAAGTGGGCACCATGAGCCCACCAGCGAAACCTGACCATGTTTTTCCCGGTGAGACACGCGGCGCGAGTTTTGGGCCACCAAACGCGCGTCCGGTAAAATATGCGGCAGTATCTGCTGACCAAACCACGATGTAGAAAAAAAAGATGACCGCCATGCCATGCGTCTGATCGAAGCGAAACAACACCAGCAACAAACATGGAAGCGCAAGATAGAGCACGCCAAATGCCGACCATGCGCTTTTGAGAGGTGTTGGCGATGCAAAAATCGAAGTGAAGGCACCTACTCCAAGAATGGATAATGCCATCCACCCCTCCCCCATGGCCGCGAGTACACAGGCTGTAACTGCAGATACCGCATGGATATAAAAGCTGGCGTCCAATGTTTTCTGGCGGGTGGTCCGCGCCCATTCCCAAGCGAGGATGACACTCCCTGTCGCAATCATGACCGTGAATGGCCACGGGCCTGCATATGTAAGAAGGCCGGCAATAGTGGCCAGAACAATGGCGGAACCGATGCGCTGGGCCAGTTCTTTCTTGGGGGCAGTTTTTGTATTCTGGTCATGCCGGGATGTGCCGGTCACGCGCTGGACCTCTTGCGCAGGCCACCAAATCTGCGCTCCCTGTGTCGGAAGGTTGCAATGGCATCTTCCAAGGTTGTCCGCGTGAAATCCGGCCAAAATATATCGAGGAACACAAGTTCCGTGTAAGCGCATTGCCAGAGCAGAAAGTTGGACAGGCGCACTTCCCCGCTGGTCCGGATTAGCAGATCGGGATCCGGCAGCTCCGAAGTGTCAAGATAGCTGCTCATGGTTTCGGGAGTGATGTCTTCAGGTGTGAGTTTCCCTTGTGCGACCAGTTCCGCCATGCTGCGCGCCGCTCGGGTAATTTCGTCACGGGAGCCATAATTGAACGCCACGGTCAGTTGCAGGCCATCATTGCTTGAGGTCAGGGCAACCGCATCTTCAATCAGACGGATGATATCACCCTCTATGCCTCCGCGAGCGCCGATCACACGGATTTTGACGCCATGCTTGTGCAGGTCAGCCAAATCAGTGCGAATGAAACGCCGCAACAACATCATCAGATCTCGAATTTCTGACTGCGGCCGTGACCAGTTTTCTGACGAGAAGCTGAACAAGGTCAGATGAGGTATTTCCATCTTGATGGCGGCGCGCACAACAGCGCGGACACTTTCAACGCCGTGTTTGTGACCTTCTGAACGCGACAGGCCACGCTCGGCAGCCCATCGGCCATTGCCATCCATGATGATTGCCACATGTTCCGGCATTTGATCATCGTTGTCTGGTTGGCTGGTTTCGTGTTCAGATATTGTCACGTTATCTGCGGTTCCATTTTATCGTCTTATATCAACAATGTCGGCTGAATTCAGATCGTCGTGATTTCTGTCTCCTTGAGAGAAAGTATCTCGTCAATTTGATTTATCATCGTGTCCGTGAGGTCCTGTACCTCGGCGCCGTGCGTGTGTTGTTCGTCCTGGCCGATGTCTCCATCCTTTTCCTGGCGCTTAAGTTGTTCCATGCCATCTCGCCTGACATTACGAACCGCAATCCGCGCCTGTTCTGCATATTTAGCGGCGAGTTTGGCAATTTCCTGACGCCGCTCTTCATTCAACTCGGGAATGGGTATGCGCAGCACTTGGCCTTCGCCGATTGGATTGAGCCCGAGGTCAGCCTCGCGGATGGCCTTGTCCACGGCTTCAATTTGGGATTTGTCCCACACCTGAACGGATATCATGCGCGGTTCAGGGACCGTAACCGTTGCAAGCTGATTGAGTGGCATCGGTGTGCCATAGGCATCCACGTTAATTGAGTCCAGAAGGCTTGAATTGGCCCGGCCTGTTCTCAAGCCGCTGAACTCCTGTTTCAGCACATTCAGAGCGCCTTGCATGCGCCTCTCCAAATCCTTGAAATCGAACTTAGACATCGTCGCACTCCTGTGTGTACCTTCACTAACCGCCTTATCTTATGTCTGGCGGATGTGTATATCAGTGTTGAATCCGAATTACTCGGCCCCCGGCCATAGCATACGTGAAGCCCGAGGTAACAAGACCCCTCGCAAACGTAATCAATGGTCCAATTATGGGTATTACGCACTGGCGAGCAAGAGCGATTGCCATTTAGCGGGCACGGTTTGGAAAAAATGAGGATAATTTAAGGAGCTAGTCGCCTGAAACCGCTGCTGCCACTTCAGCCGCGAAATCGTCTTCTTCCTTTTCAACACCTTCACCAAGGACAAGGCGGACAAAATCCGTGACCTTTACGGGCGCGCCGATGTCCGCCTCGGCTGCCTTCAAGGCATCTTCAACCCTTGATTCGCCGTCGATCACATAAACCTGGGACATTAGCGCGACCTCTTCATAGTATTTCCGAAGCCGCCCTTCGACCATTTTGTCGATTATGTTGTCGGGCTTACCGGACTCCCTGGCTTGTTCCGCCAGCACAGTACGCTCGCGTTCAATAACGGCAGGATCGATATCATCCTGGGTAATGGCAAGTGGATTGGCTGCAGCAACATGCATGGCCAGTTTGCGGCCAAGTTCTTCCAGTTTGTCTTTGTCACCATCCGACTCCAGCGCCACTAGAACGCCAATTTTCCCCAAGCCAGGTGCGGAAGCATTGTGAATGTAGCTGCCAACTGCACCCTTGGAGACAGAGATATTTCGGCTGCGGCGAAGCATCATATTTTCGCCGATTGATCCAACCATTTCTTTCAGATGGTCCTCGACGTTCAACTTGCCATCGCCATAAGGCATGGATGAGAGTGCCTCAGTACTATCTGCTTTCAAGGCAAGGGTAGCAATCGATGAGACCATTTCCTGGAACTGCTCATTGCGAGCAACAAAATCGGTTTCGGAGTTCACCTCCACGACCGCGCCAGTCGTGCCTTCGGCAGTCAATCCGATGAGACCTTCAGCCGCGACCCGGCCCTCTTTCTTTGCTGCGGATGCAAGTCCTTTGGTTCTGAGCCAGTCGACGGCCGCTTCCATGTCGCCGCCGTTTTCAGTCAATGCGGTCTTGCAGTCCATCATGCCTGCGCCAGTCTGCTCACGCAGTTCTTTTACCATCGCTGCTGTAATGGTCGTCATGTCATTTCCCTATCAGCGTCTTGCGGTGTCAGGACGGCAATGGCGTCAGCCACTTTTCTTTGCCAGTTCCTTGGCCTGCTTGATCCAGTCATCGCGCTCAATGCGGCCCTTGAAGTTCAAAGCCTCATCAATTTCCGCGACATCGGCTTTTCTGAGACCGGCAATTTGCCTGTAATGATAAATACCAAACTCGTTGAGCGTTTTTTCCAGCACAGGGCCAACGCCTGAGAGTTCCTTGAGATCATCCGGATCTCCATCAGGTTTTTTGAGGCGTTCAAATCCATCGGCTTTTTTCGCCGCTGCATCCTCTTTCTTGTCAGCCTTTTTCTCAGGTTCTTTCTTGGCAGCAGGTTTTTTATCTTCAGATTCTTTATCCGCACCTTTTTTCGCTGGATCCTTGTCGTCTTTGGCAGCCTTAGCTTCTTGTGCCTTTGAAGGTTTATCCTTTTTCGGCTTGGCAAGGACGCCTTCTGCTGCGGGTGACTCGGATTCACCTATATCGATACCGGCAGAGCCTTGAGCCCTTTCAATGCCGTCGATCGCGGCGCGGGCAATCAAGTCACAAAACAGCGAAACAGCCCGGCCCGCGTCGTCATTCCCTGGGATTGGAAAATCAATGTCGTCGGGATCACAATTGGTATCGACCACCGCAATGACTGGAATTTTCAGCTTACGCGCCTCAGCAATCGCGATGGCTTCCTTGTTGGTATCGATCACGAACAGCACATTGGGAAGACCGCCAATGTCCTTAATGCCACCCAAGGCACGCTCGATCTTGGTGCGTTCGCGGGTGAGTTGGAGAAGCTCTTTCTTGGTCAGGCCCTGAGCCTCGCCGCCATCGAGCAATTCTTCAAGCGAACGCAGCCGTTTGATGGATTTTGAAATGGTTTGCCAATTGGTAAGCGTGCCGCCGAGCCACCTGTGGTTGATGAAATATTGCGCAGATTGTCGTGCGCTTTCAGCGACAACTTCCGACGCCTGGCGCTTGGTGCCGACAAACAGCAGCCGTCCGCCCTTGGCAACGGTGTCTGACACGGTGACAAGTGCCTGATGGAGCAATGGCACCGTCTGTGCCAGATCGATAATGTGGATATTATTGCGCGTGCCGAAGATGTAAGGACCCATCTTCGGATTCCAGCGATGTTTTTGATGTCCAAAATGTACGCCTGCTTCAAGCAGCTGACGCATAGTAAATGTAGGCAGTGCCATGACTGCGCTCCTTTTTTCCGGTTCGACCGCCGCGGATGAAGTTGACGCCCCCAGATAACTGTGGCGCACCGGAAAGTGGCAGGTCCCAATAAGGCTTGCCGCTTGGCATCCGCGTGTGAGATGGGCGCCTTATAAGCGCGAACTCAGGACTTGGCAAGAGAGAGTGCAGCCCCTCTTCGCTTGGGCGCGCCCTTGGTCGTTGCCTCGGGCAGGATTGGTTCTATGGATGAGACCCCGTCGATAACACTGAGTGCCCCGCGGCCATGGGCCGAGATGTCATAGCCCCCGGGCATCTTGACCTCCACTTCACGACCCAATTCGGAAAGGTGCAGGACCAGCCGGACCTCTCCTTCACCGCCCGACATACGCGTGCGAACCTCATCTAGCGATTTGAGATCGTCAATGACCACGCGCATACCTTTTTGGGTGCGGCCAGCGACCGCTTCAAGTGGTGCGACAGCCGTTATGCGCGCGCGAAGGGCCTCCGCACCTGCCTCGACTTCTATATCCACCAGCACTGCCATGCCCGGGGTCAGGACATCGCTATGGGCGGCGAGAAGTTCTGAAAATATTATGGCTTCATACTGACCGGCCTGATCTGAGAGACCGATAAAAGCATACCGGTTGCCGCGTGCCGACGTACGTTCCTGTCGCGAAGATACCGTTGCCGCCAGCCGTGCGGAATTTGAGCCTTTTGTCGCGCGGGAAGAGAAATCAGCCCAGGTGAGAATGCCTTCCTGCTTCAATACGTCTTCATATTCATCGAGCGGGTGACCGGAAACAAAAAAGCCAATGGCTTCCTGTTCCCTGTTTAGGCGATCCATTGGAAGCCAGGGTTCCGCATCTCGCAGGATCAGTTCACGGGCGGTTTCAGACCCGAAAAGATCATTCTGGTTGGCGTTTTCTGGTGTAGCGGCTGCACGCAAAATCCGGTCGCAATTGGCGAACAATTTTCCGCGGTTCGGGTCAAAGCTGTCCAGTGCCCCGGCAGCAATCAGGGCCTCCAGTCCACGCTTGTTGATGCTCTTCACATCAAGGCGGTGTGCAAAGTCAGCGAGGGATTGATACGATCCGTTGTTCTCACGTTCCTCGACAATGCGTTCAGCTGCCGCGCGGCCCATATTTTTCAAAGCCGCCAGTGCATAACGGATAGAATTTCCACCTGAACTGAATTCTGCTTGTGATGCGTTCACGCAAGGCGGCTCGATGGTGATTTCTCCGCGGCGGGCGTCCTGAACGAATATGTTCAACTTGTCAGTATTGCCGATGTCGAGGGTCATGGACGCAGCGAGGAACTCAACCGGGTGGTTGGATTTGAGATAAGCGGTCTGGTAGGCCAACAGCGCATAAGCGGCGGCATGGGATTTGTTAAAGCCGTAGCCAGCGAATTTGGCTACAAGCTCAAAAATATATTCTGCCCTGCCCTTGTCCACCTTGTTGGCAACCGCACCGTCGACAAAATGAGCACGTTGCTCGTCCATCTCTTTCTTTATTTTCTTGCCCATGGCGCGACGCAGCAGGTCTGCTTCGCCAAGCGAATAGCCGGACAATACCTGGGCAATCTGCATCACCTGTTCCTGGTAAATGATGACGCCGTAGGTCTCTTCCAGGATGGGCCTGATCAGTTCGTGAAGATAGTCGGGTTCTTCTGTTCCGTGCTTCCGGTTGATGAACGATTGGATATTGGCCATAGGCCCTGGGCGGTACAGGGCCACCATGGCTATGATGTCTTCAAACCGGTCGGGCTTAAGCTTGCGCAAAGCGTCGCGCATGCCTGTGCTTTCCAGTTGGAACACACCGACCGTTTCCGCATCGCCCAAAAGTTTGAAGGTTTTCTCGTCGTCCAGCGGAAGGCGGACGGGATCAATCTTTTCTCCACACAGTGAGATAAACACCTTGGCTTTTTCAATAACCGTGAGGGTTTTTAGTCCCAAGAAGTCGAATTTGACGAGCCCTGCGGCTTCAACCCATTTCATATTGAATTGTGTTGCTGGAATATTGGAACGCGGGTCCTGGTAGAGCGGCACCAGTTCCCTTAAGGGCCGGTCGCCAATAACCATGCCGGCCGCATGGGTTGAAGCATGCCGATACAGGCCTTCCAGGCGCTGGCCGATATCTAGCAGCCGCTTGACGATCGGGTCGCTGTCTCGCTCTTCGCGTAATTTGGGCTCACCCGCAATGGCTTCGGCAAGGGTCACGGGATTGGCCGGATCGGCGGGCACCATTTTGCAAAGTTTGTCCACATGGCCATAGGGCATTTGCAGTACGCGTCCCACATCACGCAGAACCGCACGCGCCTGCAACTTACCGAAGGTGATGATCTGCGCGACACGATCTTCGCCATATTTCTCCTGAACATAGGAGATAACTTCATCACGGCGGTCCTGACAGAAATCTATATCGAAATCCGGCATGGACACACGTTCGGGGTTCAGGAAGCGTTCAAACAGCAACCCGAAGCGGATGGGATCAAGGTCCGTGATCGTGAGTGCCCAGGCTATCACTGAACCCGCGCCAGAACCGCGTCCCGGACCCACGGGGATGTGGGCGTTCTTCGCCCATTTGATGAAATCCGCAACGATCAGGAAATAACCGGCATATGTCATTCCGGTGATGATCTTGAGCTCAAGTTCCAACCTTTCCCAGTAAGCTTTTTCCTCGTAACCCTCAGCTGGTCCTTCCTCGCTTAACCTCAGGCGCAGTCCCTCCTCGGCCTGGGCTTTGAGCTCCCGGGCTTCCAGTTTCAGAGTGCCTTTAGCTTTTTCAGCGTCATCGCGGGTCCATTGAGGAAGAATTGGATCGCGTGTGAGAGGCCGGTATGCGCAACGTCGCGCTACCTCGAGCGTGTTCTCAAGGGCCTCGGGCACATCTGAGAAAAGTGCACGCATTTCATCCGCGTTCTTAAAATAGTGCTCCGGGCTCAACCTGCGGCGTTCATCGACACCGATATAGGTGGCCTCGGCGATACAAATGAGGGCATCGTGGGCCTCGAAATAGTCTGCTGATGCGAAGTAGGGCTGGTTGGTGGCAACGAGTGGTATTTCCAGCCGGTAGGCGAGCGAGAGCAATTCCGGCTCTATGGCTTTTTCCTCGTCCAGGGAATGGCGTTGTAATTCCATGTAGAGACGATCGCCGAAGACGCTGACGAGCTTTTCTAGTCTCAGCCTTGCCAGTTCCTTGTTACCGGCCTTTAGCGTCTTGTCGATGGGGCCTTCCGGGCCACCAGAAAGTGCAATCAGCCCGGCATTTGCATCTATGAGTTCGTCAAGAGAGACATGAGCCTCCGCCGTGCCTGCATGGTTCAGAAATGCATTGCTGGAGAGGTGCATTAAATTGGCGTATCCGGTTTCGTCCTTTGCCAGTAGAACCAGGAAGCCGCTTGAAGCATCCGATAGTTCAGCGCACTCCCCCTGCCCGCTACCTCTGCCATTCGATTGCGAAACGTCGGCAAAGTCCACACGGAGAGTGCAGCCGATTATCGGCTGGATGCCAACTTTTGCCAGAGATTCAGAAAACTCAAGAGCGCCAAAAAGATTGTTGCGGTCAGCAAGCGCCAAGGCTGGCATTCCGCTCTCAGCCGCCAGTTCTGCAAGCTTGGATACGGTCAGCGCGCCTTCAAGAAGCGAATAGGCGGAATGAACCCGCAAATGGACGAATGGCCTTGCGGTTTCCTTCTCTGACACAATAGTTTCCTTGCCCCGCGCGATGTGAACTGAAGAATGCCAGATTCGCGGGTTCAGACAAGGTGGCGGCGTACACCTGTCCTAGATGTCAACAGGTGCGACTTCCGCTAGCTGGCCCTGATCCAGTTTCCAAATGCGCGTCATGCGCCTTGCAATATCCAGATTGTGTGTGGCGATAATGGCGGTGAGGCCGGTATCGCGCACGAGCGTCAAGAGTTGCTGAAACACGCTCTCGGCGGTCTCTGGATCGAGATTGCCCGTAGGTTCATCCGCCAGCAGCACTTTTGGCCCGTTGGCCACAGCCCGGGCTATCGCAACGCGTTGCTGTTCCCCGCCTGAGAGTTGTCCAGGCCGGTGTTCGAGCCTGTCAGACAGCCCAAGCTCCATAAGTAACTGCCGGGCGCTCTTTTCTGCTTCGGAGTAGGTGTTGCCTAATATGAGCTGCGGCAAAACCACATTTTCAAGCGCATTAAATTCAGGCAACAAATGGTGGAACTGATAGACAAAGCCCAGCTTGGCCCTGCGCATGAGCGTTCGCTCGCTGTCTGAAAGGGGGATGCAGTCCTTACCTTCGAGAAACACGCTTCCGCCGTTGGGGCGTTCAAGCAGTCCAAGAATATGGAGCAAGGAAGATTTGCCGGCCCCTGAAGGCCCAAGCAGCGCGATTGTTTCGCCCGCAAAGACGTCACCGCTGGCAGATTTCAGGATTTCAATATCCCGCTCGCCCTGATGGAAAGTCAGGTCGAGGTTACGAAGTCGCAATACCGGTATCCGGGTGCCGCTATCCACTGGGCTACTCGTATCTCAGGGCTTCTACAGGATCGAGGCGGCTGGCGCGCCAGGATGGGTAAAGCGTTGCAATGATCGACAAGCCAAGCGCCATGAGAACTACGGTTGTAACCTCGTTGGTATCGATTTCAGCCGGCAGTTGGGACAAGTAATACAGCTCTGGTGAGAACAGGTTTGTGCTGGTCAAGAATGACACAAATTGACGTATTGACTCGATGTTGAGGCACACAACAATTCCTAGGATCAGTCCGGCCAATGTTCCGACCACGCCAATGCTCGCGCCGGTGATAAAAAATACCCGCATGATGGTGCCGCGCGTGGCGCCCATGGTTCGCAATATGGCAATGTCCGCACCCTTATCTTTTACCAGCATGATGAGGCCGGAAATGATATTGAGCGCGGCAACAAGTACGATGAGTGTCAGGATCACAAACATCACATTTCGTTCCACCTGAAGCGCACTGAAGAAGCTCGCATTGCGTTGTCGCCAGTCCGTTACGTAAATTGAAGGTCCGCCTGCTTCCAGGATCGCAGGGCGCAATGCCCCTACCTTGTCAGGGTGATCAACCACCACCTCCAGTACGGACACGGTTTTTTGTTGGTTGAAATAGCGCTGAGCCTCTTTCAGTGGCATGAAGATGATGGTGTTGTCATATTCCGACATGCCCATCTCGAAAATAGCACTCAGATTATATCGCTTTACTCGTGGTGCTGTTCCAAATGGCGTTGTCGCGCCGCGTGGTGATACCAGGGTTACCTTGTCACCGACTTTTACCCGCAACTGGTTCGCGAGCCGGGTTCCCATGGCAATGCCCTTGCCATCGTCGAATTGGTCAAAGGTGCCGGCACGCACATTGTCTGAAACAGCTTTGAGTGATTTCAGGCTTTTTTCCGAGAGTCCGCGTATCAATGCCCCGTTTGCCAGCGAAGTTGTCGAAACCATGGCCTGGCCTTCGATCAGTGGCATGACGCGCTTGATACCCTGGACCTTGCGCAGGCGTGTGGCGACGTCTTCAAAATCCGTAAACCGACCCGTCATGGAATGAATTACCACATGGCCGTTAAGCCCGAGAATTTTGTCAAACAGCTCATTACGGAAGCCGTTCATGACGGACAGCACAATGATGAGTGTTGCCACTCCGAGCATGATGCCGATGAAGGAAAATCCGGCAATAACAGAAATGAATCCCTCCTTACGGCGCGCGCGCAGATAACGCACGGCAAGCATCCATTCGAATGCTGCAAAGGGTTTTGTATGGGTCGTTTCGCTCATGTTCCTGCCCAGATCAGTTTGTAAAGAGGCTAGACCGTATCCACTATACGTTGGAATGCCGCTTCCGGTGTCATCGTTTGACGCTCACCCGTTGCGCGCCGTTTGATTTCAATTTCGCCCTGCTTCAATCCTCGTGGCCCGACGATGATCTGCCAAGGCAGTCCGAGAAGGTCCATGGTCGCAAACTTGGCTCCTGCCCTCTCGTCCGTGTCGTCATAGAGCACGTCAATGTGGGCGTGTCCCAGCTTTCCATAGAGGTCTTCGCAGGCGGCATCTGTATTCTCGTCTCCTGACTTCAGGTTTATCAAGGCCACTCGGTAGGGAGCGACTGATTCTGGCCAGATGATGCCATCCTCATCATGACTGGCCTCTATAATCGCAGCGGCCAGCCGGGAAACCCCGATGCCATATGAGCCACACTGCACCGCGACCAGCTTGCCGTCAGGCCCCTGAACCTTGCAATTCATCGGTTCAGAATATTTCGTCCCGAAGTAGAAAATATGTCCAACTTCGATGCCGCGTGCGGACATACGGTTTTCACTCGTTACTTCCGCTTCAAAACGCTTGGCATCGTGCTTTTCTTCCGTGGCGGCATACTTGTCCGTCCAGTCTGTGATAATCGGCGAGAGATCCGTGCTGTAATCGATGTCTTCGCCCGGAGCCGAGCGTTCTATGAGATCCCGGTCGCAATAGACCTGGCTTTCACCGGTCTCGGCGAGCACGATGAATTCGTGACTGAGATCCCCCCCGATAGGACCCGTATCTGCCGCCATTGGTATTGATTTAAGACCAAGGCGCTCGAACGTGCGCAAATAGGCGACGAACATCTTGTTGTAGGATTCGCGTGCACCCTCTTCGGTGAGGTCAAACGAATAGGCGTCTTTCATCAGGAACTCGCGACCACGCATGATTCCAAAACGGGGTCTGATCTCGTCGCGGAACTTCCATTGGATATGATAGAGATTGCGCGGCAAGTCCCTGTAAGATTTCACCGAGTCGCGGAATATTTCAGTGATCAGCTCCTCATTGGTGGGGCCGTAGAGCATTTCGCGCTCATGGCGGTCGGTGATACGCAGCATCTCTTTGCCATAGTCTTCGTAACGCCCACTTTCGCGCCAGATGTCTGCTGACTGTATGGTTGGCATCAACATTTCGATTGCGCCGGAACGGTCCTGCTCTTCCCGCACTATCTGTTCGATCTTACGCAGAACGCGGTGCCCCATCGGCAGCCATGAGTAAATTCCTGCGCTCGACTGGCGGATCATGCCGGTGCGCAACATTAGCCGATGCGAGACGATCTCCGCTTCCTTGGGATCATCACGCAGTGTGGGAAGAAAATACTGGCTCAGCCTCATAGGCACTGCCTGCTGTTAGGGCGAAGCTGATCCTCCGTACCCTAAGGCACGCGGAACAGCGAATGATTGCGCGCTAATAGCTTACTTTGGCGAGGGGTGGCAATCCCGCTGCCACGTTCTCCCGTTCAGAGCCAGTTCGCTTGTGGCAGGATCAAAAGTAAAATGCCCGGCATTCATCTCTATTTCCTTGCCTGCGATATACCTGCTGCCAAGTTTTACATCGAGATCGACCTGAACCGGAAATGAGTCTGAAAACCCTTTGGGTTGCTCCGCCGGGGTGATGGGATGGCCCCATGGATCAATTCCGGGGACATATTCAGCACTTGCTCCTGGCGGCAGGCCCACGCAATCAGGACGAACGATCAACCCGTGCTCTTGGTGGTGATCATTCGACCATCGGGGTCCTGTGCGTTTGGGTCCATCAGTCGTGTAAGAATCGCTGTTGGCTGGAGCTGGTATAAATGCGATGGCAACCGCCAGCGATGCGGCAAGTCCGTACATGAGAAGTTGCTCAATCGTATAAGTTCCATGTCTCATGCGTATCAGTATAAACAGGTTGCGCTTAATACCGCCCTAACGGCTCAGAAAATGCACCCGATATATCGGTCTAAAGTCATAAGCCACTATGAAGACACTAAAAAATAATTTTGGAATAAAGCCTCCTCAATGACCTCAAAAAGGAAATGACAAGGCCGGGCCATTCCGATACTGTAAATAAAAAAACAGATGTTCGTTCTGGACCGGAACACGTCAAAGCCTCGTAAAGGGGCAAAGTATTTGGTCCAAGTCTTGGGAGGAAGATAGCTCCTAGCGCTGCTGATCGTTTCAGATTTCGCAAGCGTTGCCAGTTCTGAAGCGCCTCTTGCCAGTATTGCGTATATGCAAGGCGTTAGCGTTTTCAGCTGGATACGGGAGCCGAACGACTGGGAAGCAAGGTTTCGGCCTTGCTTCTTTTTTTTGTTAAAAATCTGGAAATCTCACATTCCCAGATCAGGGTTTCAGGCGAGCGGCATCTTCAAAACGTGGTAGGAATGGGATGTTGTCCAGAGTCACTATGTCGCTCTCAACAAGCCAGTAAACCAGAACAAAGATGATTGCGGACACGATTGTCGTCGCTATGAGCTTGGGGATAAGCCTCGGTGCAACTGGTGCACTTTCGACCGTTCCTGGTAAGACGTCCCCCGCTTCTTGTTGCGTCTTGACGCCGAAGGGAAGAATCGCAAACAGCACAATCCACCAGCAGACGAAGTAGATGGCGATGGCGAAAACGATGTTCATATGTTTTTTGCCGTCAGACCTCAGGCCTGCTCCAACTCTACAAGTGTGCCGTTGAAATCCTTTGGATGAAGAAACAGAATGGGCTTCCCATGGGCTCCTATCTTAGGTTCTCCATCACCCAGAACCCTCAAACCATCCTTCACGAGGCGATCGCGGGCGGACGAAATATCATCGACTTCATAACAAATATGGTGAATGCCACCGGATGTATTTCGCTCCAGGAAACTGGCGATTGGTGAGTCTTCTCCCAATGGCTCCAGCAGTTCGATTTTTGTGTTTGGAAGCTCGATAAAAACCGTCGTAACCCCGTGATTGGGCTGAGCCACGGCATCAGACACCGACGCGCCCAGAGTGTTGCGGTAAACCGCTGCAGCCGCCTCGAGGTCGGGTACGGCGATGGCCACGTGATTGAGACGTCCGATCATGGGGTGAAGCCCTCCTGTTGAGCCGCGATAGCGTGCGTGTCTGCCCCGGCAGAGGCTCTATATCACCGTAACCATAACACTGCAGGGCGGCTTTTTGCCCCAATGGGACCGCACTTCTGCGCGTACGGCCCTGCGAACGGCTTCACCAACCAATGCGCTGTCACGGCGACGGGGTTTGGGTATGCCGTCAAGCGCACCCCGCGCCGCGCTCAATATGATCTCAGGAAACGGGACGCCGGTTTGTGTGATGGCAGGAATGCCTATGGCAGTCACTTGCGGATCGGCAATAACATCTCCCTTGGCTGTCAAAACGACAGACAGGGCAACCGCGCCGCCAAAGGCCAGCCGACGACGTTCTTCAACCGGTCCCTCACCTTCAAAAACGTGGAGCCGGCCATCCATGTAGACCCGGCCCGATGGCGCATCATCTATGATTTCCGGCTTACCAGGGCACAGTCGAATGAGCGAACCGTTTCGGCCCGAGACCACCTGTTTCACTCCTTGTGCTCTGGCAAATGCCGCATGGGCTTCCAGGTGGCGCGATTCACCATGCATCGGGATGACTGAGCGGGGTTTTGACCATTTGTAGAGTTGTTCCATTTCGCCTTGCCTGGGGTGACCGGAGACGTGGATCATCGCATCCTGGTCGGTCATGATTTCGACTTCTCGGTCGGCAAGATTGTTCTGAACCCTGCCTACGGCTTTTTCGTTGCCGGGAATTGTGCGACTTGAAAAGAGTACCAAGTCACCGCGCGCAAAACTCACGCGCGGGTGAGCATTAGCGGCAATACGTGAGAGTGCTGCCCGGCCCTCGCCCTGACTCCCTGTACACAGCGCCAGTACTTTTTCTCGCGGCAGGTGCCCATAATCGTCTTCGGTCAGCAGATCATAGCCTGACGGCAAGTGACCTGTTTCTTCCGCCACCTGCACCACGCGCTTCATGGCGCGCCCGACGATGACGATATGCCGGTCTGCCGCCTTGGCAGCCTCCATAGTGGAGCGCAAGCGAGCGACATTTGAGGCGAATGTGGTCACAGCCACCCTGTGAGGCGCGTTGCCAATGATCTCTTTAAGCGTCTTTTCGACATCAGCTTCAGATGGTGAGAGTCCCTCACGCATGGCGTTGGTGGAGTCGCACACAAGCGCATCAAGCCCATCCTTGCCAATCTGCTTGATCCGCGCTGCATCCGTGGTGGCACCGACAATCGGCGTAGGGTCGAGTTTCCAGTCACTGGTATGAAACGCCGTTCCCGCCTCAGTCCGGATCAGCAAAGCGTTGGTTTCGGGGATAGAGTGGGCCATGTCCACGAGTTCAACATGGAACGGCCCGATATCGAGTTTGGAGCGGGACGGCACTTCCTTGATGGGTATGTCGCCTTCCATGCCATCTTGAATTAGCTTTGCGCGCAAGAGAGCCGCTGTGAAGGGTGTTGCGAATAATGGCACCTTCAATCTCGGCCAGAGGTGCATGATGGCGCCGAAATGATCCTCATGGGCATGGGTGATCACGATGCCCGCGAGATTGTCGCGCTCCTCCTCGATAAAGCGAATATCGGGAAGAATGAGATCAATGCCAGGCTCTCCAGGTCCGGCAAATGTCACACCCAGATCGACCATCAGCCATTTGCGTTTGTGTGGCGGACCGACCCCGTAGAGATAGAGATTCATCCCGATCTCGCCAACACCTCCTAGCGGAAGAAAAACGAGTTCACTCTGTGACTTACTTTGTTTTTTTGACATGAAATATCAGGTATTTGAAGTTTGGGTTTCTCGTAATAGCGGAAAAATGTCACCCGTGGTTATGAGTCTTTCGCTGCCGTCAGCGAGAGCGAGAATCAGAGCGCCCTGGCTGTCAATGCCCTGATACGTTCCTTGTAGCCGCTCCTTGCTCAATCTTACTGACAAAGGTGCGTTTTCGGGTAAGGAGCGCTCGAGCCAGGCCGTTCGGATATCATCAAACCCAGTCCCGTTGTTCCACACCCCGTACCAGCGATCAAATGCTTTTGCGAGCTGTTCCAGTGTGTCTGATGGCGTTGCGTCAATTCCATGCTGAGATAGGTCGGTTGCGGGAGAATCGGTGTCTTGTGGATGTGTAACTAGATTAAGGCCTATCCCAATAATAACGGCACTCTCACTACTGTTATTGCCTGTGTTTTCCAGCAGGATACCCCCGGTTTTTTTGGCATCGCATAGCAGGTCGTTTGGCCACTTCAGGGCAATAGCCTGCTTACCACCACTGCACGCAAGTTCCAGGACTGTATCATGAAGAGCTATGCCACTAACAAAACCAAGTTGGGCTGCTGACATTGCCTGGCATTTTGGCCGCACGAGCAGACTAGCAAACAGGTTTCCCTCCACCGAGTCCCAACGGCGCCCCAACCTGCCCCGCCCCTCACCTTGAGATAAAGCCCAGACCCACAAGCCATGGGGTTCTCCCTGCCCGGCCCGGCGAAGTGCCTCGGTATTGGTAGAATCCACATGGTCGACGAAAGCTAATCTGTAGCCTTGGGGTAGAGAGATAATTGAATTTTCCATCCCCTCAGAATAGTGACTTGGCGGCAATGTTTGCCGCCGCCACCAAGGGCGCAGGATAAGTGAAGAAAAAGATTACCAGCACTCCGGAGACGGCTAGAACGCCCTGAAGTGCTCCTGGCATGGGTTCAAATTTTTCTGCCGGTTCATCAAAATACATGATCTTGATGATCCGAAGATAATAATAAGCCCCTACAACACTTGATAAAACGCCGATGACAGCAAGCACATACAGGCCAGCGTTTATGGCCGCCAGGAATACGTAAAACTTGGCAAAGAACCCTGCGAGCGGAGGGATCCCGGCCAGAGAAAACATCAACATGGCCAGCAGGAAGGCCATGATCGGGCTGTTGCGCGAAAGCCCTGCCAGCTCATCAATTTCCTCGACCATGCCATCGCTGCGCCGCATGGAAAGGATGCAGGCAAAGACACCGACATTCATAACCAGATAGATGGTGAGATAGACAATGACAGCCTGCACGCCGGCCTGGTCGCCAGAGGCAAGGCCAACGAGGGCAAAACCCATATGGCCAATAGAGCTGTAGGCCATCAGCCTCTTGATATCATTCTGCCCAATAGCCGCGAAGGCACCCAGCACCATTGAACCAATCGAGATAAAGACGACGATTTGTTGCCATTGATGGGTGATGTCGGGAAAGGCGACATGAACAGCCCTCAGGAACATCGCCATGGCTGCAATCTTGGGTGCGGTGGCAAAAAAAGCAGTGACCGGCGTGGGCGCGCCTTCATATACATCCGGCGTCCACATATGAAACGGCACAGCAGATATCTTGAATGCCAGCCCGGCCATGAAAAATACCAACCCGAAAATCAGGCCGAGATTGTGCACGCTCGGGGTGGCTGCGGCAGCGATACCGGAAAATCCCGTTGTGCCGGTAAAGCCATAAATCAGCGAGCAACCATAGAGCAGCATTCCTGATGAAAGGGCGCCAAGAACGAAATATTTGAGACCTGCCTCACTTGAGCGCACTGAATCGGTCCGGAACGCGGCAATGACATAGAGGGCCAGGCTCTGGAGCTCCAGACCGAGATAGAGTGCGATGAGATCATTTGCTGAGATCATCATCAGCATGCCTGTTGTGGCTAGAATAATGAGGATGGGGTATTCAAATTTTTGAAGCCTTGCGCTCCTCATAAATTCAAACGACATGAAAATGACGACGGCAGAGCCCAGAAGCGTCAGGACTTTCATGAACTGAGCGAACCGGTCCATGATAAAGGCACCGTCAAATGCCACCTTCCCCGTTGCCGGCATGACGACGACCAGCGTTGCGGCGAACAGCAAAAGACCGATCGACAGCCAGCATATAAGATCAGCCGTCTGATTGCCCCTGAAGGCACCCAGCATCAGCAAAGCCATAGCGCCAATAACCAGACAAATTTCTGGTAGTGCGGACAAGTAATTCACAATTGGGGATACAGTTTCGGTCATGTCAGTCCCCTAATGCACGAGCGCCAGTTTGGCTTGCTCGGCTGCCGCAAGGGCGGCTTCATAATTCTTTATGAGGTGATCCACCGATACCGACATGACGTCAAGCAACGGCGCGGGATAGATACCAAACAGTATAGTGAGCACCACAAGCGGTACCATCACCACGATTTCCCGCGTATCGAGATCCGTGATGGCCTTCAACTCGGGTTTTTCAAGTTGACCAAAGACAACACGGCGATAGAGCCATAGCGCATAGGCGGCGGACAAGATCACACCGATGGTTGCGAAAAAGGCGACCCAGGTATTCACGCGAAACGCCCCTACCAATGTCAGGAATTCACCTACGAACCCGCTGGTGCCAGGTAGTCCAACATTGGCCATGGTGAAGACCATGAAACAGAAAGCGTAAAGCGGCATGCGGTTGACCAGTCCGCCATAGGCGTCGATCTGGCGCGTATGCATACGGTCGTAAATCACACCAACGCAGAGGAATAATGCGGCTGAAACGATACCATGGCTGAGCATCTGGAAAATACCGCCCTCTAGCCCCTGAGTTGTAAGGGTGAACAGCCCCATGGTGACAAAACCCATATGAGCGACCGATGAATAGGCAATCAGCTTCTTCATGTCTTCCTGCGCCAGCGCGACCAGTGATGTGTATGTGATGGCAATAACGGACAACAGGAAAATGAGAGGTGCGAATTGTTCAGAAGCCAGCGGGAACATCGGAATGGAGAAGCGCAGGAAGCCGTAACCGCCCATTTTCAACAGCACGGCGGCGAGAACAACCGAGCCGGCAGTTGGTGCTTCCACATGGGCGTCGGGCAGCCATGTGTGGACAGGCCACATGGGCATCTTGACCGCGAAAGAGGCCAGGAATGCAAACCACAGCCACGCCTGCATTTCGGGCGGGAACTGGTAAGCCAGCAGGGCGGGTATGTCAGTGGTGCCTGCTTCCCAGTACATGGCCATGATTGCCAGCAGCATCAAAACCGAGCCCAGCAGCGTATACAGGAAGAATTTGAAGCTGGCATAAACGCGTCTCTGGCCACCCCAAACGCCGATTATCAGGAACATCGGGATCAAGCCGCCTTCGAAGAACAAGTAGAACACAACCAGATCCATTGCGCAGAAAACGCCGATCATCAACGTTTCCAGCACCAGGAATGCAATCATGTAAGCTTTTACCCGTGACTGGATTGCATCCCAGCTTGCGAGAATACAGAGCGGCATCAGGAATGTGGTGAGGATGACGAACAGCATGGAAATACCGTCAACGCCGAGCCGGTAACTGATCGAGGCGCCAAGCCAGTCTCGTTGTTCCTCAAATTGAAAGACATGGGTTGTCGGGTCGAATTCTATCCAGATCACGAGCGACAGCAGGAAGGTGATCATTGTGGTCCACAAGGCCACGTAACGGGCATTGCGGATGGCAATTTCGTCTTCACCCCGGATCGCCAGAATGAACAAGGCGCCCAACATGGGGAGGAAAATAATAGCTGAAAGAATCGGCCAGCCGGTGGTCATGAAGCAGCCCCCCCGGCAAACATGAAGTAAGTAATGAGCAGCGCCACCCCGATAAGCATGGCAAAGGCATAGTGATACACGTAGCCGCTCTGTAGCCTTATCATGCCCCTGGTCACATCAATGACCCGGGAGGCAACTCCGTCAGGCCCTATACCGTCGATGGTTGCGCCGTCGCCCTTCTTCCACAGAAAACGACCAATGCGATGCGCTGGTTGGGTGAACAGCGCGTCATAGAGTTCATCGAAATACCACTTGTTCAGAAGGAACAGGTAGAGCGGGCGGAATGCTTCGGCCAGGTTTTCCGGAGCTTTTGGTATGACCAGGTAAAACATCCAAGCGAGCAGGAAACCTGAGACCATCATGACGAAGGGAGCGGCAATGACTGCCGCGGGCACATGATGCATGGCTTCAAGAATATGATTCGAGGGAAGTGTGAACAGCGCACTGCGCCAGAAATCTGAATAACCCTCGCCAATAAACATGCCTTTGAACAAGAAACCGGCACCAATTGATCCAATAGCCAGTATGACGAGTGGGACAAGCATCACCAGTGGTGATTCATGGGCCTTGTTCAATGTCTCGGCACTCGCCCGGCTTGTGCCGTGGAAGGTCATGAAAATAAGACGCCATGAATAAAATGACGTTAGCAAAGCCGCCAGCACGGTGAGCGTGAAGGCGTATAGGCCCACGCCGGAGTGAGCGGCATAAGCAGCCTCGATTATGGCATCTTTTGAGAAGTAACCCGCTGTAAGCGGGAAACCCGTAAGCGCCAGTGTACCGATCAGCATCACCATCCACGTATAGGGCAGCATTTTGCAAAGACCACCCATGTTCCGCATATCCTGCTCGTCATCCATGGCGTGAATGACAGAACCTGAACCAAGGAACAGGAGTGCTTTGAAAAACGCATGGGTAAACAGGTGGAAAATACCCACTCCGTAAGCGCCAACGCCCAGCGCCACGAACATATAACCAAGCTGCGAACAGGTAGAATAGGCCACGACGCGCTTGATGTCGTTTTGTACAAGACCAATGGTGGCGGCGAAGAATGCCGTGGTTGCACCCACGAATGTGACAAAGCCCAGGGCCGTTGGAGAAAATTCGAACAGGGGCGAGAGCCGTGCCACCATGAAAACGCCCGCTGTCACCATGGTTGCGGCATGGATGAGAGCCGAGACCGGTGTCGGGCCTTCCATGGCATCAGGCAGCCACGTATGCAGCAGGAACTGCGCTGACTTGCCCATAGCGCCCATAAACAGCAGCAAGCAGATCACGGTCAGGACATCGAGTTCCCAACTCAGAAACAGGAAGGTTTTTCCAACCTGGTCGGGCGCTGCAGCGAACACGGTATCGAACTGGATGGCGCCGAAAATGTAGAAGATGGCAAAAATGCCAAGAGCGAATCCGAAGTCACCAACCCTGTTGACGACAAAGGCCTTGATGGCGGCCGCATTTGCTTCAGGCTTGTGGTACCAGAATCCAATCAGGAGGTAGGACATCAGGCCCACCCCTTCCCAGCCGAAGAACATTTGCAGGAAATTGTCAGACGTCACCAGCATCAGCATGGCGAATGTGAACAAGGACAGATAGGCAAAGAAACGCGGCTGGTGCGGATCGTGGGACATGTAGCCGATCGAATAAACATGCACCAGGCTGGATATGGTGTTGACGACCACCAGCATGACCGCGGTCAGCGTATCTATGCGAAGCGCCCATGAAACCTGCAAGTCACCCGACGAAACCCATTGAAACAGTTCCACTCGCGCGTCCTGACCTGCAATACCTACCTGGAAAAAAGCGATCCAGGAGAGCATGGCCGTCAGCAACAGGAATGTAGTCGTCAGAATTGAACTGGTGCGCGCACCAAGCCAGTGGCCGAAGAAGCCCGCTATCAACGCCCCGGCAAGAGGCAGAAAGACGATTGTTTGGTACATGCCGCCCTACCCCTTCATCATGTTTATGTCTTCAACCGCGATGGAGCCGCGGTTGCGGAAATATACGACAACGATGGCAAGCCCGATTGCCGCCTCGGCTGCGGCGACGGTGAGCACGAGAAGCGCAAACACCTGCCCGACCAGATCTCCCAGGTGAACGGAAAAGGCGACGAAATTGATGTTTACCGCCAACAGCATCAACTCGATGGACATCAGGATGACGATGACATTCTTCCGGTTCAGGAAGATGCCGAATATCCCCAACGTGAACAGGATCGCGGCAAGGGTAAGGTAATGTGGCAATCCAACGCTCATCATGCCCCCTACAGCCCCTGTCCAGGTTCAACATGGCGGACTTCGATTGCTTCGTCCCGCGTCCGGCCCACTTGAGTGACAATTGACTGGCGTTTGATTCCTTCTTTGTGGTGAAGGGTGAGCACTATCGCGCCAATCATGGCGATCAGCAAAATCACTCCGGCAGCCTCGAAGAAATAGATATATTTGGTGTAGAGGATCAGCCCGAGCGCCTCGATGTTGGAGACCTTGTCAATGGGAGGCGTGGGCGTCGTGATATGTGCCGAGATCTCGGGCGTGATAACCCATGATCCGAAAACCAGGATAAGTTCAACCAGCAAGATCAGCCCAATCAGCGCCCCGATGGGCAGGTAGTCCAAAAAGCCCGCGCGTAATTCAGCAAAATCCACATCGAGCATCATGACCACGAACAGGAACAGCACGGCCACCGCACCCACGTAAACAACCACGAGGATTAAGGCGAGGAATTCAGCGCCGAGCAGGATAAAAAGGCCTGCTGCATTGACAAAAGCCAATATCAGAAACAGGACCGCGTGCACCGGGTTGCGTGCGGATATTACCATGAACCCTGCAGCCACACAGGTCGTGGCAAACAGGTAAAAGAAGGCGTCGGCGATCAGCATCTTTTCATCCGTTACTTGCGCCTCAACTGGCCTCTACCGGTACGGGGCATCGAGCGTCAGGTTTTTAGCGATTTCCCGTTCCCACCGGTCGCCATTTTCCAGCAAACGGTCCTTGTCGTAATAAAGTTCTTCGCGGGTCTCCACCGCGTATTCAAAGTTTGGTCCCTCGACGATCGCGTCTACCGGACAAGCTTCCTGACAGAAACCGCAATAGATGCATTTGACCATGTCGATGTCATAGCGGGTCGTGCGCCGCGTCCCGTCATTGCGTCGTGGACCTGCCTCGATGGTGATGGCTTGTGCCGGGCAAATAGCTTCACACAGCTTGCAGGCAATACAGCGCTCCTCGCCATTGGGATAGCGCCTGAGCGCATGTTCACCACGAAAGCGAGGACTGAGCGGTCCCTTCTCGAAAGGATAATTCAACGTCGCCTTGGGCTTGAAAAAATATTTCATGCCGAGCCAGAAGGCGGCGATGAACTCCAGCAGCAACAGCGATTTCGCAGTTTGAATTAAAGTGCGCATTTTATTCGCTCCCCCCACTCATGGTGCCAAGTCAAAGAAATGAAGAACCGACGCCACGGCGACAATCATGAACAGGGATAAAGGCAGAAACACTTTCCAGCCAAGCCGCATCAACTGGTCATAGCGGTAACGGGGCACGATGGCTTTGACCATGGAGAACATGAAAAACATCATGCATACCTTCAATACGAACCAGAACACGCCGGGCAGCCAGTTAAATGGCGCAACGTCAAAGGGTGGTAACCATCCGCCTAAAAACAGGATGGTTGTGAGTGCGCACATCAGGACGATGGCGACATATTCACCAAGCATGAACAGCAGGTAAGGCGTGGAAGAATATTCAACCATGAACCCGGCCACGAGTTCCGATTCCGCTTCGGGCAGATCGAAGGGCGGCCGGTTGGTCTCAGCCAAAGCCGAAATAAAGAAAATGATGAAAAGCGGGAACAAGGGCAACCAGAACCAGTTGAACATCCCGTAGTCGCCACTTTGTGCCAGCACGATGTCCGTGAGATTCAACGAGCCGACACAGAGCAATACGGTGATGATGACGAAACCGATTGAAACTTCATAGGACACCATTTGTGCCGCTGATCTGAGAGCTCCGAGGAAGGGATATTTCGAGTTCGAGGCCCAGCCGCCCATTATGACGCCGTAAACTTCCAGTGAAGATACGGCGAAGACGTAGAGAATACCGACATTGAGATTGGCCACGGCCCATCCCTGGCTTACCGGAATTACGGCCCATGCGGACAAGGCCAACACCGAGGACACGAGTGGCGCCAGGAGGAAAACACCCTTGTTGGCGCCAGCCGGGATGACCGGCTCCTTGAATATGAATTTCAACATGTCAGCGAAGGATTGCAGCAATCCGAATGGTCCCACCACGTTGGGTCCGCGCCGCAACTGTACAGCCGCCCAGATTTTCCTGTCAGCCAGCAGCAGGAATGCGATCGAGACGAGCAGGATCACGAGCACTGCAAGGCTGTGCGCGACAATGACCAGAAGCGGCCAGAGATATGTCCAGAAGAACTCAACCATCAGTGCCGGTCGCCTTTGACTTATCACCAGACTTCATCGCGCTCAATTCGCCCATGATGGCGGAGGCTCGCGCAATCGGGTTGGTAAGATAGAAATCGGGAACCGTGCGCCCAAAAGCCTGAGCGCCAGTACGCGCGGTACCTGAGCCAAGTTTCTTAATATCAAAGGTATTATCCGCAGTGATCTCATCAATCATTGCAAGATGGGCATGATCGGCGAACATGGCCGAGCGGAGTTGTTCCAGCGAATCATACTCCAGGGCTTTTCCTATCTGGGCGGACAGCGCCCGGATGATTGCCCAGTCCTCGCGTGCCTCTCCAGGTGGGAACACGGCCCGTTCCGTCATTTGCGGGCGGCCTTCAGTGTTGACGTAAAGAGCGCTTTTTTCCGTGTAGGCGGCGCCGGGCAGAATGACATCTGCGGCGTGCGCCCCGGCATCACCATGAGTCCCCTGGTAGACAACAAAGGTTCCTTCTAGGTGCGCCATATCGATTTCATCTGCACCCAACAGGTAAACCATATCGAGTTTTCCGGCCTTGGCAGCTTTCAAAATCCCTGCTGTGTCGAGACCGCCCTTTGAAGGCAGGAGTCCCAAATCCAGCCCAGCCACTCGCGAAGCTGCATGGTGCAGGATGTTGAACCCGTTCCACTTTGAAGTCACGACGCCGGCAGATGCCGCAAGCTTGGCTGCGAGCGCCAACACTGCGGCACCATCACCGCGTGAAAGTGCTCCGGAGCCAAGGATTATCATGTGCTTCTTGTCATTCTTTAGGACCTTGGTAAAGCCATGCTTGCCT
>JAJFHQ010000067.1 GCA_021775525.1 Hyphomicrobiales bacterium | reverse complement strand
ATCACTTCGGATTGAGGAACTTCATGGGGAGAAGATGATGGTCCGGGAATCAACATCCACGACCCGCGAAGCACTCGAACATGCGGCTAACAATGCCGGAGTCTCGTTTAAATCAATAATGGAGATTAACAGCCGCGAGGCCATCATTCAGGGAATTCTCCGCTGTATCGGTATCAGTGTGATCTCGGAAGGAGAGTTCCTCCCTCACAAAAATCTAAAGGCACTAAGGGTTTCGAATGCTGATTTACACATCAATTTCTATGTTGCTTGCTTGGCGACTCGTGCCAAGCGCCCTCTGATCGCCTCATTTCTTGAGAGATCACATAGTTTGGCCGCGAATAGCTAGGTCGTGGATTCATAGACGCGCAAGCAGAGCCGCATGGCCGCCAGCTTGACGAAGGTTCGTCTTGCCTCAAGCAATGCAGAACTGGTGTCGCTCATCGTAAATGCAGCGGGCGACTATAACCGCAGTCCGGCCACACCAGTCGAGGCGCGGGAAATTCTGGGACTCGCTGTCTGATCAGCTTTGTGCGGTGGGTGCCCTGCGCGCATAGCCATCAAACAGATCAAGCATCCTGTCGAACCACATCTGCATTGCGCTGTCGCTGGCAAGGGGTGGGTCACCCGTCAAGGAATGCAACCATTTCAGCGAACCTAACAGTGCGTAGTCTGCATAATTGGGAGAGCCTCCCCCAAGGAAGGATTGATCGGACAGATGTCGTTCGGTTGGCGCCAGAACCTCGATGAGTGAAGTGTGCGCTGCGGATTGGTCAGCACATGAGGCCTCCAGAGACATGCCGAGCCTTGCTTCTCGGCTTTCTCGGAAATAGTCCGCGTCCTTACCTTGCAGGATGGCAACCACTTGCAGGAGCGCGAGAGGCCGCAGTGCCTTGTTGAGCGACATATCGCACCAGGAATTGACAAACTTGCAGAGGCTTCGAACAGCGTCTCCGTCCATCAGCGGTCGTTGGGGATAGGTCTCGTCCAGATAGAGGGCAATCTTCCAGCTATCTGCGATCCATTTGTCATCATCGACGATAACCGGCACACGGGTCGATCCGCTTGGCGTAATCGTCTCCTTGTCTGTAAAACGCCAGGGAATGGTCTCAAACTCCAGCCCTTTATGAAGCAGCGCCATTTTCGTGCGCCAGCAATAAGGACTGAAGCGTATGCGGTCGTCCGCGGCAGCCAAGTCATACAGGATGATCGTCAACGTGGAATTCCTTATCTTCGCGTCCTGGTCATCGCTGTATCCTAGCTTGCACCGCCGGGCAAAGAGCCAACACCGGGCACGCCATCGGGCACCTGGAACAGGGCTTGCTAATGAGTGGCGGCACGCGAGCCAGCCAACACGCAGCGGATTCCCCCTTTTGGAGTCTCTACATCGCCGTCAAAACGCGGGATCAGATGCACATGGACATGCATTCGAGACTGCCCACCGGCGTGTCCGATATTGACGCCGATATTGAAACCGTCAGGGGAATGCTCTTCTATCATGTGGGCATGGGCTTTATCGAGCAGTGTCTGAACCGAAGCCTTTTCCGCCGCTGTCATGTCGAAATAGTCAGCGACGTGACGGCGCGGTATGACGAGGACGTGGCCCTTGCTCAGGCTGTTATTGTCGAAGCGCACATAGGCGTGCTCGTCCTCGAACAGGACCATGTCGGGTTTGCACAACTGGCAATTATCATCGCTTGCCATTCAGATGCTCCCCTCCGCGATACAGCGCTAACCGGGATTGTGCCCAATGATCGATTTGACCTCAAGGAAGTCCTCCAGACCGTAGCGGCCCCATTCCCGGCCATTGCCTGACTGCTTGTATCCACCGAAGGGTGCCATCCTGTCGGGCCCGGCATAGTTCACGATTATACGTCCGGCCCGTATGCGCCGGGCAACGCGGCAGGCACGGTCATGGTCGGATGACGACACATTTCCGGCAAGACCGTAGACCGTATCATTGGCGATGGAGACCGCGTCATCTTCGTCCTCGTAGCCGATGATAGAAAGCACGGGGCCGAAGATTTCTTCCCGGGCTATGGTCATGTCGCTGGTGACCCGGGCAAAAACCGTCGGCCTTACATAGTAGCCCCGGTTCATTCCCTCAGGCTTGCCAACGCCGCCAGAAACAAGCTCCGCGCCTTCATCGATACCCACCTGGATGAGGTTCTGGATTTTCTCCCACTGGGACTGGCTGACAGCCGGGCCCATTTGTGTGCCCACTGATGTGGGATCACCAACCCTGAACGTGTCTGCCGCTGACGCTGCAATCCGCGCGGCCTCGTCCATTTTTCCATGGGGTACCAGCATGCGCGTCGGTGCGACACAGGTCTGGCCAGTGTTGCCAAAGCAACCAACGGCGCCTGATGAAACGGCCTGGTCCCAGTCCACATCGTCAAGCAGGATGTTGGCGGACTTGCCACCTAGTTCTTGGGCCACGCGCTTGACCGTGTGGGCGGCTTTTAACGCCACATCGATGCCCGCCCGGGTCGAGCCGGTGAAGGTGACCATGTCGATGTCGGGATGCGCTGAAATGGCGGAACCCGCACCTGGGCCATCGCCATTGATCAGATTGAACACCCCGGCGGGAACACCGGCCTCGTGCAAAATTTCGGCAAACAGCATCCCGGAAAGGGGGGCCATTTCAGAGGGCTTGAGGATCATGGTGCACCCCGCAGCAAGCGCCGGCACGACCTTGCAGGAGACCTGGTTGATGGGCCAGTTCCAGGGCGTAATCATGCCGCAGACGCCAATCGGTTCTTTCACGACCTGGGTTGTTCCCAGCGCTTCCTCGAATTCAAATTCCTTCAACACCTCTATCATGGCCATCAGGTGTCCGAGGCCGGCTGGGGCGTGCGCTTTTTGTGCGAGCGAAATGGGCGCGCCCATTTCGCTGGAAATGGTCTCCGCCATCTCCCCCATGCGTCGCTTGTAGACGGCGGCAATGGCGTTGAGCAACTCAAGCCGTTCTTTTCGGCTGGATTGCGAAAAATTTTCAAAGGCCTTGCGTGCGACTACAACGGCCTTGTCGACATCTTCCACGGTGCCAAGCGCGATGGTTGCGACCGCTTCTTCGGTTGCGGGATTTATGACGTCGAGACGCTCTCCCCCTGCAGGCTCAACCCATTGCCCGCCGATATAGAATTTATTCTGGTTTTTCATTTTAATGTCTTCCCGGACCTTTATTTTAGCAACTGCTCCGTGTCCGAGCGTAGCAGCAAGTCAGCCCGCTAGGAACAACGCTGCCGTCAGGTATGCAGGATAATTCACGGCATACGCATGACACACGCTCGCCTCACTCGTTTGATGCATCTCAAGGCCCCGATATCAGGACATATATATTTATCTACGAACAATATGGCTGCAGGACATGCAGCGGGTTAGATCGGCGGGCAATCATTCAACCGCCATGATTGCCATGAGGAGTGATGACATGAATGGAAAATCAAAAATTATTGAGGACCTGCAGACAGCCTTGTCCATGGAACTTTCTGCAACGAACCAGTATCTGCTTCATGCACTGGTCGCAGAAGATTGGGGCCTCGACAAGCTCGCTGCCAAGATGCGCGAGGAGATGCAGGAGGAGCTTGGCCATACCGAGGAATTCGCCAGGCGCATCGTCTTCCTGAAAGGGAACCCGGAGTTGAAGGCGGAGAAGATGCCTCACCGCGCACAGGCGCTGGAGGATATGTTCGAAGCTGACTTGCGCGATGAGCAAAACGCGGTCAAATTTTATACCAAGGCGGCGCGCAACGCGGACGAAGCGGGCGACATCGGCACGCGAGATATATTCGAGCGTATAGCCCTTGACGAGGAAGGTCATATGTCATGGCTGGAGCTGCAGCTGTCGCTGCTGAAGCGCATGGGTGAGCCTGCCTATATCGCGATGCAAATCGGCGATACCGCTGCCGGGTAAAACTATTAAGGATCAGCCCGTCAGGCGACTTTATCGACCTTTACGCCAGCGCCTTCCAGTAACATCACCTTGTTTAGCAGCTTGACACAGGCATAGACCGCCTTGATCGAGGGGGCGGGCTTGCCAACCATTTCTCCCATCTCGAGGATCGAGCCTATAAGCGCTTCTGTTTCAAGCGAGCGACCGGCTTCTACGTCCTGGAGCATGGAGGTCTTGTGCGCGCCAACACTTTCCGCGCCCGAGATGCGTTTCTCGATGGTGTGGCGGAACGTGATGCCAAGCGCTTCGGCGATGTCTTGCGCTTCCTGCATCATGTCGGCCGCCAGCTCGCGGGTTTCGGCAAACTGGCAGATGTCAACCAGTGTCGCGTGGGTGAGTGCGGAAATGGGATTGAAGGACAGGTTGCCCCAGGCCTTGAGCCAGATCTCGGAACGGATGTCGTCAAGAATGCGGGAACGGAACCCGGCGTCGACCAAGAGGTCATGCAGTTTCTGCGCGCGCCCCGATTCAGATCCGTCCAGTTCACCCAACGGAAAGCGGTCGCCTTCAACGTGATGGATGACGCCCGGTTCCGTAACGGCGGCTGCAGGATAGACGACACAACCGATAATGCGGTTGGCATCGATATGCTTGGTCAGGATCCCGGTCGGGTCCAGCGAGACCAGGCGCTTGCCGTCATGCGGACCGCCATGTTTGTGGAAGTACCACCAGGGCAAGCCGTTCTGCACCGTCATGATGATGGTGTCCGGGCCCATAAGGGCGTCTGATTCTTTAGCGATTTGATCCAGGAAATGCGCTTTGAGTGCAAGGATCACGAGGTCTGCCGGGCCTGCTTCTGCCGCGCTGCCAACTGCCTTGACCTCGGCAACATGCTCACTACCGTCTTCCCAGATGAGTTTCAGTCCGTCTTTCTTGATGGCGGCCAGATGGGCGCCCTGGTCGATAACCGTGACATCATTGCCGGCCAGTGCCAGCTTTGCCGCCATAAGTCCGCCAATCGCGCCGGCGCCCACGACACATACTTTCATGAGAAATCCTCTCTCCTACTGTTTTCCGCCTGTTCTGCAGATAACCAGTTCGGCGGAGGGGTGCCCTGTCCTCGCCGCCGTGCTCCGTGAGCGTTACTGATTGAACGTGTTGCTGAGTGTTCCAATTCCCTCGATTGTAATATGCACATCGTTTTCCGGCTCTTTCATCGAGCCGACACCAACGGATGTCCCGCAGGCTATCACGTCGCCTGGCATCAGCGTCACGTCGTGCGAGATCAGGCTGGTCAGTTTGTGCGGCGGAAATGTCATGTCATTGACGGGATAATTCTGCCGTTCATCACCGTTGAGGATGGTCTTGACCGTGAGCGTCATCGGGTCGATGCCCGTCACGATCGCAGGGCCAAATACGCCAAACGTGTCGAAGGCTTTTGAGCGTGTCCACTGCGCAAAGGTCTTGTCCTTCGAGATCAGCTTGACCGCTGTCACGTCATTGATACAGGTGTAGCCAAAGATGTAATCGGCGATGCCAGCTTCTGAAACCTCAGAACATTTCTTGCCGATGACAATTCCGATCTCGCCTTCATAGACGATTGGGCCGTCATAGGATTTGGGCCGTATTATCGCTTCATTCGGACCAAGATGGGCGCTTGATGGCTTCAGAAACCAAAGCGGTTCTTCGGGTATCTCGCCTTCCATTTTTGCCGTGAGGGCACGGTAATTGTTCCACAGGCAGATCATCTTGCCTGCATCGCAAGGGGTTACGACCCTTACATCTGCCAGCTCGGCAGTTTCTCCGGTGTCCGCCGGGTTGGAGAACATGTCTCCTGAATGGATGGAAATTGTATCGTCTTGTAGCGTACCAAACTTAATCTGGCCGTCTTGTTCAAACCGCAGCCATTTCGCCATAGATACCTCCTGAGTGGATGATCCACTTTCGCAGGCATCATATCACCGTCATTGTGGCGAAAAGGCACAGTAAAAATTGCAGAACAGAGTTTCCCCAGCGGGATAAGTGTAAACTTGGGATTTCAGCAAGGGGCGCCTTGCCATTCGACGGTCAGAGACCGGCGCGGCCGCAGGTAAAAAGTCTCCGTCATGCTAATGCCGCCCGTCATGTAATGTCCGATGGGCGGCTGGTAGGCATAGGAGACTTGGGCGACAATGACGCTGGAGAAAGGCTGTGTCAGCCCCTCGGGAAGTGCGTAGGCTGCTCCGTTGGATTCGGGTGCGCCATTGTGGGCGCAGCTCCAGGATACCGTAGTGTTATTGTCCGTATCTGCGACAACGCTCGTCAGAACAATGGAAATCGGTCCGGCTGTATAGGGCGTCATGATAGACGTGGCCGCAGTGAAAACATCATCGATCTCGGCGGACGAGATCTCTTCGGTTTGGGCAACCAGGTCAGATGCCGCGCTGGCCACGGCCGTGACCCGCCGGTCGACGGTAAGCGCATGGGAAAATTCCACCGCGCCGATATACATAATGATCATGACCGGAAGGATGAGCGCAAATTCGACCGCACTGACGCCACGCGTGTCATTCGCCAGAGCCGACAGACCGACACGGGCTTTCGAACTCATATGTCCGATGAAGGAATTACGCATCACTGGGTCTCCAACTGTCCAAGCTAGTCATCAAACGGTTCGTTGCGGAACGCCGCCGTGGCCACCAGCAGGCGCCCGCCGCCGGGCATGTTGCCAAGCCCGCCGGGAAAATTGGCGATCAGGTTCCATTCATAGAAAGCCCGCACGACAACCACATCACCGCCTGCCCCGGTATCGAATGTGAAATCGGTGCGTAGCTGGCCGCCGCCGTCCAGCGGGTCTGGA
>JAJFHQ010000066.1 GCA_021775525.1 Hyphomicrobiales bacterium | reverse complement strand
CTTGATGACAGCCGAACCGATCATGCCAGGCATATCGTCTGCCTTGATTTCGATGTTCAATTTGTCTTCGACAATATCCACGATTTCGTCGACTACGAGACCCATGGATCGTTCCTGGTCCGAGAACACCAGTACCGGCTGCTGGCCCTCTGTCTTGCGCTGCGACTCTTCGTTGATATAGACGAGCGGCATCAGAACACCGCGATACTGAACCAGGTCGCAGCCATTCGCCCGCTCAATTTCCGAAGCATCGATTTCTTCGAGCCGTGTCACGAGTGACAAGGGCACTGCCTTGGGTTCATCCGTTGCTGCACGGAACACCAGCATTGCTGTTGAATCATCGCTCGTGTTCTGATGTTTCTCATCTTCCAGCTCAGCCGCATCGGTGCTGCTTGTCGTCTGTGCAACTGATTGGGCGATACCATTCGGGTCAATAATCATAATGACTGAGCCGTCACCGAGAATAGTGTTGCCGGAGAACAGTGAGATGTCGCGCAGCATGCTGGACATCGGTTTCACCACGATTTCCTCGGTATCAAAAACGCTGTCGACCACGATGCCGAACAGTTGCGCGCCGACCTGGATAACGACGACAAAAAGGTTTTCGTCCTCGTTTTCTTCAGACGGAGTTTCACCTGTAGGAGATTCCTCCGCGGGAGCTTCTGCTATGGGAGCTTCTGCCGTGCTAACTTCAGGTTCGAGCGCTTCTTGCACCTCAGCTTGTGCCTCAACCATCTCCGGTTCACTTGCCGGGGGCTCTATCTGAGCAACCTCATCTGGAGCCTCATCGGGCAGAAGGTTTTTCGCCATCTTCAGATCCAGCAATTTCGAGAGTGCCATCAATGGCAGCAACTTGTTACGCAACCGCAGGACTGGCGTGTCGTTGATCATCTCAATGCGGTGATCTGCGTTGTTATGGGTGCGAACCAGTTCCACCACCGAAAGCTGGGGAATGGCAAATCTCTGCCCGCTGGATTCAACAATCAATGCAGAAACGATGGCCAGGGTCAGCGGGATCTTGATAAAGAAAGTCGAACCCAAGCCTGCTTCCGATTTCACATCCACAGTGCCGCCGATCAACTCAATGTTCGTACGCACCACATCCATGCCAACACCACGGCCAGAAACACTGGTGACGACGGCAGCGGTCGAGAAACCGGCCTTGAAGATAAATCTGTGGATTTGATTCTCGGTCATTTGATCGAGCTCGGCCTGGGTGGCAAGCCCGTTATCAAGAATCTTGGCGGTGACTTTTTCGGTGTTGAGGCCGGCGCCATCATCAGCAATTTCAATGATGATATGGCCGCCCTCATGATAAGCGCTGAGCTTGACCACTCCAATTTCAGATTTACCTGCTTTCACCCGGTCTGCCGTTGGTTCAAGACCATGGTCAGCTGAATTGCGGACCATATGGGTAAGTGGGTCTTTAATCAGTTCCAGCACCTGGCGGTCGAGTTCTGTATCGGCGCCATGCATCTGAAGATCGATTTTCTTATCCAGATCGTTGGCCAGGTCGCGCACGATCCGTGGCAGTTTCTGCCAAGCGTTGCCAATCGGTTGCATGCGGGTCTTCATGACTCCGTCCTGCAATTCCGCAGTTACAGTGGATAGCCGTTGCAGAGGCACCTTGAATTCGGAATCATCCAGCCTGCGTACCATTTCCAGAAGCTGGTTTCTGGTGAGCACTAGTTCACTCACCATCGTCATCAAATGTTCAAGGGTGTCGACATTGACACGAATTGACTGGTTCTTGACCGAACCACCTTCCTTGGCCGCAGGAGGTGCATTTTTCTCTTCCTCGACAGGCGGCACCACAACATCTTCAGCTTCTGTCACAGGCTCAGTTTCTGCTACCGCAACAACCTCAGATGGTTGATCGGTGTCGACCTGAGTTCCACCGGCAGCTTCGGCAGCAACACTTGCGGCTGCTTCAGGCGACACATCCATGCCATCCGGGCTCGGAGCCGCTGCAAAAGCAGCCTCAAGCTCATCAAGCGTGGCCTCTCCCGCCTTGGGTTCAGGCGGGGCGACATCATCAGACTGCGTTACTTCCGCTGCTGGTGCCGGTTCTGCTGGCGTTTCGACTGCCGGCGCTGTCACTTCGGCAGGCGCGGATTCGCCTGCTGAAATCCTGTCCAGTTGAGTGATCAGGTCTTCATCTGAGCCCGCTGGTTCGGCTTCGGTCGCCTCCAGTTCGCCCATAATTTCCTTGATTCGGTCAATTGACTGAAGAATCAAAGATACGCCATCCTGTGTAACTGGTGCCCCGTCACGATAGTTCCCCATCAGGGTTTCAGCGGCATGCGCCAGCGCTTCCAGGCGAGGAAGGCCTAAAAACCCACACGTACCCTTAATGGTGTGAACAAGTCTGAAAATATTATCCAGAATTCCGGCGTTGTTCGGCTCCTGCTCGAACTTCACCAATTCCATATCAACGACATCGAGGCTTTCAGTTGTCTCGGTCAGGAATTCAGAGAGGAGGTCATCCATCGGCATACTGCCCTTTCCCGCATAAAAATTGGTATGGGGACCCAATACTTGGGCATCCAATCAAGTGCGAATTCTGAACAGAAAGGGTTACCGATTGGTTGAAGCGAGAGAAAAGCTTTTGTACACGCCTTGGTTGAGTGGCCTGAAAGTTACGTCGCCGAGGATGCAGACAGCACCACATCATCACCGTCGGCTTTCACTGAAAGCAACATTCCCGCGGCTTTTGCAAGCCTGATTGCGTAATAGGGCTGGATGGAATGTGCATCGAGTGTATGCCCGCTTGAGCCTGACAACATTTGCTCAAATGTTTCCGGAATCCGTGATTTTTCGCCATTGCACCGGACCTCGAACGCCGGTGCAGCGCCCTCGCCGGTGACGGAAACTTTGAGCGAACCGCCACGCGGCAAAGCGGAAAGTGCAATCGTCACCATATTCAAGAGCAGTTTAACCTTGTCCTTGGCCACCGTTGCCGACGGACCATTCCATTCAAAAGTATGCTTGTCGGATTCGGCAACTGCACGGGCAACTTTTTGAGCCTCGTTCAGGTCGATTTCCGTGCCGGCAGATCCCGCCGCCCCAAATGCAAGGCGGGCGAACTGCAGCTTGGAGGAGGCCTGAGTCACGCTTTTGCGAATCAGGTCCATGGCATGGTCGCGCATGACCTGATCGGTTTCCTCATCCATAACCTCGATGCCGTTGGCAATGGCGCCCACGGGCGAGATGATGTCATGGCAGATGCGGCTCGAAACGAGTGCGGCCAGTTCAAGATCGCTGAGTTCTGTATCGGCTGACATGAGCGTTCACTCCCTGATCTTCTGGTGGGTGCTTGCGGTAGCTGGACAAAGCCAGTGGGCGCACGGCCTATACTCTGTTACACGAGGCCTATATCAGTGCCAAGAAAAGCTGTTTGGTCATATGTAACACCTTGTGACTACTCTGTTTTTCTGCAATAGGGAGGCTGGTTGGATATATTCGTTCAGCGCCCGCTCTCTCCAATTGAGTGCGAATCACCTGACGCGATGACCTGCCCTTGCCTCCCCACTGCCCCGCCGGATATGACATGACGAAGAATATCGACGCTCAAAGACTTGCATCTGATCTGCTTGGCCCCGCGCACAGGGCCGGTCAGCGCATCATGTCCCATTACGGACAGGTCGAGGTGGAGTTGAAAGCCGACAAGTCTCCAGTGACCGCCGCCGACCGCGAGGCAGATGAAATTCTCGTTGAAAGCCTCAAGGCAATTGCGGCGGATATCCCGGTGATTTCAGAAGAATCCTCGCCCTTACTGGACATCGATGCCCAGGGGCCATTCTTCCTCGTTGATCCGCTGGACGGCACGAAGGAGTTCATTAACGGTCGTGATGAGTTTACCGTCAACGTCGCCCTGATCGACCATGGTGCCCCCTGTTTCGGCCTGGTTTACGCCCCTGCCCTCTCGAAGCTCTATTTAACTGTGGCGGCGGACAAGGCGGTGAAGTCCCACCTTGATGCATCAAATCCCGCTCCTGATTTTTCTCAACTTGACATGATGCCCGTTACCACACGGGCGGCCAACCCGTCGGCGCTCACTGCCGCAGTGAGCCGCTCGCACATGGACGACCAGACGCAAGCCTACATGGACAAGCATGGCATCACGGAGACGCACGCTTCCGGTTCATCGCTCAAATTCTGCTGCCTGGCGGAAGGATTGGCCGACGTCTATCCGCGCTTCGGGCGGACAATGGAGTGGGATACGGCTGCGGGACACGCAATCCTCAAAGCTGCCGGAGGGACTGTTCTCGACACCAATGGCGCACCCCTCACATACGGCAAGCGTGACCGGGGCTATGACAATCCGGGCTTTATCGCCTGGGGTCGCGCTCAATAACCGCAGAACCGGCTAACTACCACTCGGACGTGCCCGGAATGTCCCCACCCAGCTTTTTCCATTTTTCCTGCGCCAGTTCGGTTATTTTTTCCTGGGTCCGACGCCAGGTCCGCATGCTTTCAAAATCTTGAAACAGATAGACACGGGCCTTGTACATGGCCCAGACCACCGGATTCCCCCGCACGGTCAGACCTTTTGACAGCGCCAGCGCATCATATCCCGCGAAACGCGGCACATAGATTTGGGGATGTGCTGCAAATGCATCCCGGTTGCCGACACTGATGAACTGCCATACGGCACCACCCCAGCGATGTTCCAGGCCCTCGCTGCCGGGAGATGGCTTGTTGTGTGTGTGGTAAGCAACCGGGTCGAACCCTCCAAGGGCGAAGCCCGTAACCTGGTCGTGCCAGACGCTGGGTGCGGCCTGCACGGTGCTGGCCTGGGGCCACGGCGCCCAGACAAGAAGGGCGGCGATGACAATCGCGAATACCCGGCCAAACCTGCCTGTTCCCGTCTTCACCCGGATTTCTCCTTCACATTGCCCTCGACCTTGCAAACAGATTGTGCCGGGCAGGGGTAAACAAAATCCAAGCAATGCGCGCGTTCCTTGCCATAGTTTGATGCTAGATTCCGAAAATGATTCGTTTTGTGGATGAAAGATCAGGCAACACCACACCGCTTGAACAAGGTCACACCATGCACAGCCTTTCTATCCCTCTCGCCTTCCGCCTGGCTATTGCCGCTACCCTGCTTGCCTTCCTGGCACTTGCGGGCCCCGGATTTGCGCAAACCGGCTCCGGAACACCAACGCCGATTGGACCCGCCGCCTCTGGCGGGCAGCCTTATCCGCAAACCCAACCACCCGCGCCGCAGGGCGCTTATCTTCCGCCCGCGGCCGACCAGCCTTATCAGGGCACACCGCCGCCGGGTCCGCAGGCGCAAAGCGACGAAGCAAATACTTTTTCCAATGATGAAATTCTCAACACGGGACACCGTTTCTTCGGGCGTGTTTCGACGGGCCTCGCCCGGGTTATCGAATATTCCTTCTCCAAGTATGGACGCCCCAACGGGTACATCCTGGGCGAAGAAGCAGGTGGCGCCATCGTCGCGGGTCTGCGTTATGGCGAAGGCATGCTGCACACTAAGGACGCGGGCAAACACAAGGTATTCTGGCAAGGGCCTTCCATTGGCTATGACTTCGGTGCGGAAGGGTCAAAGACCATGGTGCTGGTCTATTATCTGCGCTCGGCGGATGAAATGTTCGGTCGCTTTGGCGGTGTCGACGGATCGGCCTATTTCATCGGCGGTGTGGGCCTGACATACCAGAAGCGGGACCACGTAGTCTTGGCGCCAATCCGCTCAGGCGTTGGATTGCGGCTTGGCGCGAATGTGGGCTATCTCAAATTCACTCGCAGACCGACCTGGAATCCCTTTTAAGGCCACATCTGATCGCTAAGTCGATGCAAATCGGCGTGGGCGACCCGCTCGCGGGTCTGGTCATATGCCGCCACAGGTGGCACATTCGCTCAGGGTAACGTCGTGTAGTTAAAGGGCCTCGTTCCGCATGATCGAAACAGTAATGCTTATCGCGCTCGGTTTCACCGTGGCGAGCCTTCTGGCCTTGTTGATTGCGCCTGCCCTTTGGCGGCGCGCTGTAAAGCTGACCACTCGCAAGATCGAAGCCACCATGCCTATCTCCGTGGCCGACATCAACGCTGACAAGGACCTGCTGCGCGCTGAATACGCTGTTGAAATGCGGCGGCTGGAACTCGCACTTGGAAAGTCGAAAGATCGCGCCGCACGCCACCTTATGGAGCGCAATCAGCACACGGTTGAAATCGGAAAGCTTGAAACTGAAATTGCCATGCTGAAAAGCTCACTTACCGAGCGGACGCATGAGAGTTCCGTTCTGGAACAGACGGTACAAAAGCGCATCCCGGAGGTTGAATCGCAACAGGAGCACGCGCTCGCAATTATCGCCGCGCGTGACCTTGAACTCGCTGAGCGCGCCACAGCATTCAACAACCAGACCGAGGCCCTGGAACTTGCGCAAAAAATGATCCACCGCCAGGAAAATGAAATCAACCAGTTGCGCGAGGCGCTTGAAAGCGTCTCTGGTGATCGCGTCAACTTCTGGGGTAAGGAAATCAGTGGCGACAAGGATCGTGCTGAAATAGCCAAGGAGAATGGCAAACTCCACGCGGAGCTTTCGCGCCTACGCGAGGACCTGGCACAACTCAGGGAACTCGATACTGCTGACGCCATCGAATTGCGTGCCGAGATGCACCGGCTGGCGGATTCGATGCTGAGCGGAAAACCAGTCTCTAAGCCGAAGGTTCCCGACACCAAGCCGGAATTGACAGCGCCGGACTCTGACGAGGTGCAAGAGAAAACGCCTGCGAAGACAAAACCCGCCAAGGCCAGGAGAAGACGCCCCAAGCGGTCCACCAAACCGCGCAAAAGCCTGTCGGAACGCCTCGCCGGGCTGAAACGCAAAAAGCAAAAAGAAGACGCGTAAGGGTACAGCCCAACAGGGCCTCATTCGGCAGCGCTCAGAAAATCGCGTTCCTCCCTGAACAACCTGAGCGCCGTCAAACATCCATTCACAAATGCCCCGGTATCGATACCTATGCGATTGGGACGCACCACAGGCTCCGAGCCCAGTGTGTGCCCATGGACAATAACCGCTCCAAAATCAGCATCGCTGTCCAAAAACCCTTCCCGGATCCACAGAAAGTCTCTTCGCCCCTGGTCAGCCAAGGCAACGCCGGGGCGGATGCCGGCATGTGCGAACAGGTAGTCGCCGAAAGAGACATGGAGTAATAGACGCTTCAGAAATGCCAGGTGGGCGGAAGGAAGAGCCGCCGCAAAGCGGTCCCGGCATCTGGTATGATCGGCGGCTGAAGCATCACTACCGGGCGTTTCAATCCCGTAGGAGGCAAGGGTTGTCTCCGCGCCGTTTCTGAGCCAGTGCCCTAACGTTTGCGGATCGTCAAGAAACTTCAGCAGGATGTCTTCGTGGTTGCCCATCAGGCAATACACTTCAAAACCTACCGGCAAGCCCGATGCCAGCCGCTTTATCACACCGGCGCTGTCGGGGCCCCGGTCGATGTAATCGCCCATGAAAACCAGCACGCGTCTTGGAGCCTGCACAGTTCCTGAATCAACCAGCATTTGCTCCAGCAAGGCATCCAGAAGGTGTAACTGGCCATGAATATCACCAACTGCATATAAGAGCATACCGTCTGGAACACGCGCGTTTCCAACTGTTTTGCCTTTGCTTTTATTCATGTTTTCTTGGTCACCGCCCATATAAAAATCCGGTTGCTGATAAGAATCGGCATTGTTTGCGTTAAGAATCCCGCAATTGCTATTCGCTAGACTACGCCCAATTCGCTCCTTTGAGCATAGCAGGCGACAGAATGTCCGACGAACAAAACCAGGCTCTTGCGGGCCTCGTGGAAGAAACCATACGCACCTTGTTTGACAAGGGGATTGCGGCTGCAGACTTGGCGCCGTTGGTTAAACTTCATGAAGCCGTCAAGGCACCAAGTGCCCCATCTGCCGAACCAGGAGTTCCCGTAGCGCCTCACGCTCATGCCGCGCCAGCTGCTCCCGCAGCGCCAGTTGCTTTTACCGGACATCCCGCCACTTCCGAACCCAGCGGACCGTATGACCGGGATGGACGCCGCGGTGAAGTGAAAGCCAGCGAAGACCTCATGGCGCGTGCCAGCGCCATAATCGATATCCTGGTTCAAAGCGGCCAGAGCCCGGACCATTCAGCCCAGACAATCACCCGTCAGCTCCTGGCAGTGGGTATTAAACTGCCTGAGAGTGGCGGTGATGTCCGCGCCTGGAAGCGTCTGCTGAACTGGCGCAATACGCTCATTCATTACACCCGTGCCGGTCACGCCTGGGATGTTTATTGCTCGTTCAAGGAAGAGCTCGCCCACATTCCGCCCGACAGGCGTCTGCGCGTGGCCGTTGGTGAGAGGTTGTGGGACCAGCGCCAGATGGAATTTTCCTCGGCTGATATCGCTTGAAGTTGACACCCCGTTGGTAATCGGCAAAAGGCGCAACTAATAAGCCCTCGGCTGTAATATACCCCCTGAACCTGCTTCCATTTTCGCAAAACGATGCATGGTTGCAACGGCATATCTAGCTGTTTGACGCTGGCAACCGAAATCGGGGCAGCTGACAACGGAAAGACCCCCTGTAAATAAGGCAGCGCCTTGGCCAATGACCGGCCTATTACTGCTATAGTGCTCACCGCGAAAGTTCAGGGAGGGAGCAGCAAAGAAGCGCAGCATTGCGGGTCTAATGTTGATGCGAGTTGGCGCTGATTTGGAAATTTTATGGAGGCACTCCATGTTGGGCAACATCGTCGCGCTTATTGTCGCCATCGTGATGGCGGTATGGGTCTACGAAGAGGTCAATAGCCAGGGTGGGCAGCGGCCATGGCTGTGGGCCATCGGAGCCTTTGTGTTCTGGCCGCTAATCGCCACCATAGCCGGGTTCAAATATGAACAGACTGCACTCAAGATGGTCGGCATCACCGGCTTGTTCATCACCATAGTGGGCATCGTGATGGCCTTCGGTCTCGTGTCGTCCTTGTAGGGTCAGACCAGCTAGCCGAAGCACAACGACTGGCGCATAAGAAGAAGCTGAAAAAAATAGCAGAGACGAAACGACATCGCATGCAGGGGTCAGTATCGCGCTGCCTCTTTTTTATGGCTGGTGGCCCGCATATTCTGGCGATTAACTGATAGGCTGTCAGTGGCCTTGAAATACCCAATCAAATGGGCGTTTTATGGGTCAGAACAATGATTCAAAAGGCGCTTGGGAAATGAAACTGGTGACCCTGTTAGCTCTTTCTTTGCTGCTATTCGGTTGCGCGAACAAGAAATCATCCGACCCTGTTAAGACTCGTGCTGATCTTATTGGCATGAGCAAGGCTGAAATAATATCTTGCGCGGGACCACCGGCCAAATCCGCCCAGAGCAACGATGTCGAAGTTCTCACATATACATACGCTGGTGGTCAGCCGAGCTCCGGGTCTGGATCGGTCCAGCAAGGACGGTGCTCTGCGAGTTTGGTTTTTCAAAGCGGTCGTTTGGCAAAGCTAACTTACACGGGAGCGGCGGGTGGACTTGCCACACAAGGGGATCAATGCGGTTTCATTGTCGCCAACTGCTTGAAGCGATAAGAAGTCCGGTTAGGAAGGTACTAAAGTCTTGAGGTGACTGCGCAACCCTATTCGCGTGTCAGCGGGATACGGTTCACCACCGCGCCAGTTCCAAGATCTATGATCCTGATTTCCTGACCGTCCGGACCTTTCAGGTGCACCGCGAGCCGGTTATCTCCCAGCGCAATGTGGGAGATGGTCATGCCCGCGGGCAGGCTCAAGCCCAGCTGCTGCATCTTGTCGCTCGCGGGCGCATTGCTCGACGTGCTTTCGCCCAGCTTCGATGACTGATAGACAAGGGCAGACACGACAAAGGCGAAACCTGCGACGAGAATTATGCCCATCACCACGACGGCCACCTTCATGATTTGTACTTGGCGTAGCGTGAAGATCGTGCCGGGAAGCACCTCGGACGGGTTTTCAGATTTCGCCATAACCTGTTCTTTCTGACCTTATGGACGATTCAGACACCATAGAAATGGAGCAGCGCTTCGAAATAGAAGCGGGTGGCGATGACGAGGGCGAGCGGCTTGATCGCTTTCTCGCGCACCATTTGCCAGACATGAGCCGCTCCCGGCTCAAGGCGCTGATCAAGGCTGAACATGCCACCCTCGACGGGCGCACGATAGTAGAGCCCAATTTGCGGGTCAAACCCGGCGAGACCTACCAGATCACCGTACCGCCAGCTGAACCCGCCATCCCCAAGGGAGAGGACATCCCGCTCGACGTGGTTTACGAGGACGACTGGCTGATCGTCATAAACAAACCCGCCGGGCTCGTGGTGCACCCTGCCGCCGGCAACTGGACGGGCACGCTGGTAAACGCGCTGATTGCCCATTGCGGAGACAGCCTGTCAGGCATCGGTGGTGTGAAGCGACCGGGCATCGTCCACCGCATCGACAAGGAAACCAGCGGGCTGATGGTCGTCGCCAAAACCGACGGCGCGCACCATGCCCTTGCAAAACAATTCGCCGACCATGGGCGCGAGGGTGCACTTGAGCGCAGCTACGAAGCGCTGGTGTGGGGTGTGCCGCGCCCGCGTAAAGGCACCATCGATGCCCCACTGGGCCGCAAACCCCAACAACGCCAGAAAATGGGCGTGATTCCCAAGGGCGGCAATGAGGCCGTTACCCACTATGACGTGCTTGGCGTCTTCGGCCCGCCGGACGAGCCCGTGGCCTCACGAGTGAAATGCACCCTGGAAACAGGGCGCACGCATCAAATCCGGGTACATATGGCGCATGTCGGCCACCCGCTAATCGGAGACCCGCTCTATGGCATGGGCTATAGAACAAAAGCGCAGCTTTTGCCTGATGATGCGCGAAAGGTCGTCGAAAAACTGCCCCGCCAGGCGCTTCACGCCTGTGTGCTGGGCTTTGCACACCCGCAATCACAGGACATCATGCACTTTGAAAGCTCGTTACCGGCAGATATTTCGACAGTGCTCACAAGTCTGTCAGAAATCTGAAAAAAAACCCGCATAGGGTGTTTTTTAACCGCTCGTGTCTTATATTAGGGGAGTGCCGGGGGGAGAGTGGCGCGTGCGTGCCTATTATTTTGCCCTGGAGAATTCATCCAAATGGCGACCAGATCACTACCCACCGTTGGACAGGGCGGACTGTCCCGTTATCTCGACGAAATCCGCAAGTTCCCCATGCTGGAGCCGGACGAGGAGTACATGCTTGCCAAACGCTGGCGTGAGCATGACGACCGTGACGCCGCGCACCAATTGGTCACCTCACATCTTCGTCTCGTGGGTCGTATTGCCATGGGCTATCGCGGATATGGCCTGCCCATCGGCGAGGTCATCTCGGAGGGCAATGTTGGCCTGATGCAGGCGGTCAAACGGTTTGAACCCGACAAGGGTTTCCGGCTGGCCACCTATGCCATGTGGTGGATCAGGGCCTCGATCCAGGAATATATCCTGCGCTCGTGGAGCCTTGTGAAAATGGGAACCACGGCGAGCCAGAAGAAATTGTTCTTCAACCTTCGCAAGATCAAGGGACAGCTCAAGGCGCTCGAGGATGGCGACCTGCATCCGGACAATGTGAAGAAGATTTCCACCCGTCTCGGCGTGCCCGAGGAGGACGTGGTTTCCATGAACAGGCGCCTGTCCGGCGACAGTTCGTTGAATGCCCCCGTACGCTCCGATAGCGAAGGCGGCGAGTGGATGGACTGGCTCGTTGATGAGGGCGAAGACCAGGAAACCACGCTTGGCAAGAACCAGGAGCTGGAACGCCGCAGGGATTATCTCAAGTCTGCCATGAAGGACCTGAACGCGCGCGAAAAGCGCATCTTCATGGCCCGTCGGCTGTCGGAAGATACCATCACGCTGGAGGACCTCTCGACCGAGTTTGGCGTCAGCCGTGAACGAATCCGCCAGATCGAAGTGCGCGCTTTTGAAAAAGTGCAGAAGGCCGTGCAAAAATCCGCCGCCCAGGCTGAAGCCCAACCGGCTGAATAGCCCGGCGCCAGATTCACCTCACATGGTTTTGACCTGCAATTGGCAATGCAGCATTGCCAATTGCAGGGCTTCGCGCCTTGGCTGAATGCAGCTAGGTTGCTGGCAACCAAATGATCAGGAGAGACTTATGAGCGCCCACACCACCATTTTCCCGCGTCAGAGCGTACCAGAGTTGAGTGTCCCTACACTCGACGGCAGCACATGGACGCTGGCTGACCAGACGCCTGAAAACTTCACCATGATCGTGTTCTACCGCGGCTATCACTGCCCGATATGTTCACGCTACCTGGGTGATCTCGACCGCAGGATTGACAAGTTCGCTGATCTTGGCGTTACCACCATTGCCATCACCAACGACGATCAGGAACGGGCGGAAAAGGCCAAAGCCGAGTGGGAGATCAAAAACCTGCCCATGGGCTATGGTTTCTCACTGGACGAGGCAAAAAGATGGGGCCTTTTCATATCCAGCAGCAAAGGCAAGACGTCTTCCGGCATAGAAGAGACGCCGCTGTTTATCGAGCCTGGTCTCTTCTTCGTTAAGCCCGACAACACACTCTACTGGTCGAGCATCCAGACCATGCCCTTTGCCCGGCCGAGTTTTGCCGAAGTTCAGGCGTCAGTGGCAAAGGTTCTGGAAATGAATTATCCCGCCCGCGGACAGGTGCTCGATCACAGGGCCGAGGCGGCGGAATAAACCTGCGTTCTATTTCGGAATGCGCAGGTCCACGAACGGCGCACGGATGTGTACTTCGCTGCGCCCGACATGGACGCCGGTGAAGGGCGCCTGCACGTCCACATTTCCACGTCCCGTACGGACGTTTGCGTAAGGCGCATCCACGTGTGTGCCGTAGCGTGCCGAGGGGCGTGGGCCGCAGCGGCCCCGCTTGTCTATGTCATCGATACGGCCATTCCGCAGCCTGACTTCGATTTCGTAGAGACGCCTGTGTTTACACCCCAGAACCTCGATCTCGTCATCGTCCACGTCCTTGATGCGTAAATTGTAGAAACCCTTGCGATAGAGCCGCTCCAGGATCGGCGCGTAGATAACTTCCGGACTGGTAGGCGGCGGACCGCCATATGCAGGAGGCGCGTATCCAGGGGGTGGAGCAAAGCCACCGCCTTTGTAACCGCCATCGCCCTGCCGGTATTCTTTGTGTGGTGACGGCGCTGCGGCGTATCTTTGCTGCTGCTTGCCACAGGTGCCGCGGGGATCGACATCGATAATATTGATTTCCCGGTCCATGGTGATGGCGAAACGGGTGCCACTCTTGCAGGCCGATGCTTCGTAGCCGGGCTTCTCGCTCGGCTTGATTTTCACAGCCGTGTAACCACGTTTTTGCAAAACAGAGAGTGCTTCCTCCGGCGCTGCACCGGCAAACGCGGTGAGCGGGAGAGCAGCAAACATGATGCCTGCGGCGGCGATGTTCCAGTGACGAAGGCGCATACCGGTACCTGTGAGTTTCATATTCCTGATATAGGCCGACATTGGTCGAGATACCACCCATATGCAAGCCAAGAGTTTGTGACACATCGCCCTGCCTGCCCCCACTTGAAGACGCGCGGCACATCGCATATATATCGCTCAAATCGGGGCCAAATGCGGCTGCCCCATCAGGCAATATCGCCCAAACGCCGCTCCGGGTTTTTTGTACGGAGCAGAGCTATGGGCGATTTTTTTATGTCACCAGAAGAATTGAAAACCCTCCTTGGTGGGGGCACACCACCGCGCATCCTTGATGTGCGAAAGCACGCGGCCTTTGAAGAATCCGGCCTTATGCTGCCGGATGCGAGTTGGCATGACCCGTTCACGATTTCACAGTGGATGGGTAATCTTGAGCAGGACACCCCTCTCATTGTCCACTGCGTCCATGGCCATGAAGTAAGCCAGGATGCAGCCCGGACCTTGCGCGAGGCCGGGTTTGATGCCCGGGTTCTGACTGGCGGTTTCGAAGCCTGGCGCGAGGCTGGATTTGACGTTGTGCCCGCATATGAAAATGATGGCAGGCGATAGATGAGCACCAACCCAACATTTGCGGAAGCGCTTGGCGTATGGGCACGCATTGGCCTGCTTTCGTTCGGCGGGCCGGCCGGGCAGATCGCCCTCATGCACAAGATGGTCGTTGACGATCACAAATGGCTCACCGAGCAGCAATTCCTGAATGCGCTCAATTTCTGCATGCTCCTTCCCGGCCCCGAGGCCATGCAGCTTGCCACCTATGCCGGGTGGCGACTGCACGGGGTGAAAGGCGGGCTGGCAGCCGGGCTCCTGTTTGTATTGCCAGGCGCTGCAGTGGTTCTGGCGCTGGCGTTTATTTATGCCGTACTCGGGGATGTGCCCATCATCGAGGCCGTTTTTCTCGGTGTTAAGGCCGCCGTTCTGGTGATCGTCATCGAGGCGCTGTTGCGTATTGCCAAACGCGCTCTCAAACGCAGTGCGGACTGGATCATTGCTGCTGCCTCCTTCATCGCCATATTTTTCTTTGACGCCCCCTTCCCGCTCATCATTTTCGCGGCCGCGCTCATCGGGGCTGCGCTGGGTAATACTCACGTGCCGTCCAATCCCGAACGACATGTCCCGGTGCCGCTGGCGCGCACGGCAGGGACGATTGCCCTGTGGCTCGGCATCTGGTTGGTGCCCCTTGGTGTGATCGCTCTCGCGCTTGGACCGTCTCACATTCTCTCACAAACCGGCCTGTTCTTTTCCAAGCTGGCCATCGTTACCTTTGGCGGTGCTTACGCGGTGCTGGCCTACATGGCACAACAGGCGGTCGAGACCCATGGCTGGCTGAGTGCAGGTGAAATGCTGGACGGGCTGGGCCTTGCTGAAACCACGCCCGGTCCGCTGATCCTGGTGACTGAATTTGTCGGCACGCTGGCCGCCTACCGCTCGGGTGATGGCCCGGCATGGCTCATGGGGTTTGCCGGTGCGGTGGTGACCTTGTGGGCCACTTTCGCACCCTGCTTCCTGTGGATATTCACTGGTGCGCCCTTTATCGAACGCATTGGGTCGAACGCACGGCTTTCAGGCGCGCTCGGGGGCGTCACGGCAGCGGTCGTCGGCGTCATTCTCAACCTCGCCTTGTGGTTCGCACTGCATGTGCTGTTCGCAACCGTCACACCCGTCACCCATGGCCTCTTGAGGCTGTGGACGCCGGACTTCACGACCTTCAACTGGCTTGCTGGCGCGCTTTCGCTGCTGGCGGCGATTCTGCTGCTCTGGCGGCATATGGGGGTCCTAAGCGTGCTGGCCATTTGCGCCGGACTGGGACTCGCGGTGCGGCTGGTAATGTAGGCTGACGCTCAAGCAATGATATCTGTTAGTTCTTCGCCGCCTTCTTTTTCTTGATCTGCTGCACCACGGGCCACAGATCATAGGTGGCGTAGAACTCGGTACGAAACGCACCCCAAGCGGTCTTCTCGATAGCGCGGTTGACGTCGCGCAGCTTTGCCGGCGGCACCCGCAGCGTTACCACCTGGCCGATGCCCATCATCACATACCAGCTTTCCACCTCCACGCCAGCGGGGGGAAACTTGAGCCAGAAGCCAGTACCGTCGAGTTCCTTTCCTATGTCGTCGAGCGTCTTGGACTGGTCGTGCTTGAGAAAGATAGTGAGCAATATGTGCTCCGACGGCGGCTTGTGTTTGGCAATGTCAGTGCCGGGCTGCTGGGCAATGCCTGCTCCCGCCACCATGATGCTGGTCCCCAGTGCGAGAACGGCGGAGAAAACAAAGTTTGCAAGTAGGCGCGAGAAAGGCATGTCGTGAGGCTCCTGTTCCTGATTGGTGTTACCAGCCTTGTACATAGCATGTGGGGAAACTCACCACCCCCGCGCGGCCCGTACGGCAGGGGAGATAACCCTTTGCTAACCCTGTTTGTCTATGATGGCGCCCGTAGCAGGAAACGGGTCGGGTTCGTTTAGCAAAGGAGAGCGCCATGCGCCTTCACACCCCCCTGCTGGCTTCCAGCCTTCTTATTTTGGCCAGCGCGCCCCTCTTCGCCGCGCCTGTCACCGGCAACTGGTACACCTACGGCGCCAAGTCGATGGTCAAGATCACCCGGTGCGGAAAAGGACTGTGCGGGAAGATCGTCTGGTTGCGCCAGAAACTGGATTCCGAGGGCCGGCCTCTGCGCGATGAGCGCAACCTCAACAAGGGGTATCGCACCCGCAAGGTTCTTGGGCTGTCGACCTTTTCCGGCCTTTCCCCGGCCGGGCCGAAGCGCTGGTCGGGCCTGATGTACAACCCGGATGACGGGCGCACCTACAAGGCATCTCTCACCATTCTCAGCGCCAGCTCGATCCGCATCGAAGGCTGCCGCGTGGGCGGCGGGCCGTGCGGCCAGCGCACCTGGGCGCGGGCGAAGTAACTCCTTCGCTTCATGGATGAAACATGAGGGCTGGTGCCTTCGCGGTAACTCCCGTACAAAAAATCCTGACGCGCCATCACTAGTCAGCTGGCCGCAAGAGCCAGCACGGGGGATCAAACCATGAAGCTGATGATGTTCGAGACCGGCGGGCCCGCGCGGTTGGGCGTCGTTGAAGGTGAAACGGTGATCGATGTTGCGCTCTGCGACGCGGGGGTCCCGGAAACCTTGAAAGCGCTGATCGAAGCCGGCCCCGGTGCACTTAACGGCCTCGCGGAAGCCGTCAAGTCCGCGCCCGAGAGCGCGAAACTGGCGCTTGCGCGTATCACCCCCGCCCTGCCCATCGCGCGACCCGGAAAGTTCATATGCGTGGGGCTGAATTATGCGCTCCATGCCCGCGAGGGCGGTCACGACATCCCCACATACCCGTCTCTTTTCGTGCGCTGGCCGACTTCGCTGGTGGCAGCCGAGGCGCCGGTTGTACGCCCGAAGGTGTCGGACCAGCTCGACTATGAAGCCGAACTCGCCATCGTCATCGGTAAGGGCGGGCGGCATATCGCCGAAGACGACGCCCTCGACTACGTGTTCGGCTACACCATGTTCAACGACGTGTCGGTGCGCGCCTTTCAGCGCAAAACCTCGCAATGGACCCCGGGCAAGAATTTCGACGGCACCGGCCCGCTCGGTCCTCATGTGGTGACACCGGACGATCTTCCCCCCGGCGCATCGGGCCTGCGGATCACCAGCCGCGTGAACGGCGAGACGCGCCAGGATTCCAACACCGCCGACATGATCTTCTCCACCGCGCAAATCATCGCCACCCTTTCTGAATTCATGACCCTGGAGCCCGGCGACGTGATCGCCACCGGCACGCCATCGGGCGTCGCCCACGCCATGACGCCTCCGGGGTGGATGAAGGCAGGTGACCGCGTCGAGGTGGAGATCGAGAATATCGGCGTGCTGGCAAACCCGGTGGTGGATGAGGGTTGAGCTTTCCATGCGCGGTTCAAGTCGCCGCCAGCCGGGCCACGAGCGCCTGCATCCGCAGCAGAAATGACGCCCGCAAGGGCTCCAGCCCCTGGCACGTTCCGTTACGTACCTTGCGGCACCGCCCGGCACGGCGGCAGCGCAGGTTGGGGCAATGGCGCGCGTAAAGCGTTTTCTCCAGATCAGGTCTCCTTGTCGGGCAGGATTATTCGCTCGGCGGTCTGGCGACCCCGGTGTTTGCCTCAGTCTTGTCCCCATTCCCGTCCTCATGTAGCCGCAAGGCGGTAGGACAAAAAAGAAGGGACTGCGCAGGACGCTGAAAAACCGCATCCGACTATTTGAGGCAGCTTTCCAGCGCCCCGCGCGCGGCGTTTGTTCGCGGAAACGTGCACGTCGTCTCGGGGTTTATTGGTGTCCTAGCGGCTGTCGCCTGTTTGAGGACCAAACCCCTTGCAGCCTCGGGCACGAGGGTCATAATGCCCCCGGGTTGCACGCCCCGCGCTCGGGATGGAGGAGGTCGTTAATCACATCCACCGCAAGCGCCGCTCCCTTCCCCACATGCACGGACGGTCCATGGCACGCATCCCCTTATGAGGAAGAGACGCGGCGGACTCTAAGGGAGGTCTGGAGGGCGGGGATTAGTTTTTGATATGTCCGCTTTCGGGTGCAAAGCGGACATCAAACACGACCCCTCAGAATGTCCGCTTCTGACCCATAGCGGACATTTCCAGCCCGACCAAGACGTGTGATGCAAAGTGAAGATTGAACTAGCTACCTGATTGCGTGTTGCAGGCACCGAGCAAACCGACTACTGAGATTTGAACATCTCCCGTAAGCTCGCCGAAATCTCAGAACGCGCATTACAGAACAAACACAATGAAACCTGGTGCTTTTGTAATCAAAATTTCACAATAAAGAGCGGATACACTTTGGCTTCATTGACGCTCCAGGTAACGTAATTTCGATAATTCTGTTCAAAGATCAGACGGATCTTATCCGCTAGGCAATAGGGTTCCTCTATGACTACGAGTCATCAAAACGATGAAAGGATTTCTTTAATTCGGGCGTTCTACGCGTTTTTCTCGTTTTTGATCGTCCATGCAATATTTGGTTTTTTTTCCTTACTCATCACACAGCAAACAATCGCATCATTCCTAGTCGACCATGATTTCCATGCTGGCTCTTTTCTGACCGGATTCAATATTTTCGCGTGGATCGGTTTTTTGTTTTTCAGCGCAACCTCTGCGCTGTTTTCGTCTCTCTATTTTGGTTATCGGACGGGGAGCTGCGGATGGGTGTCCTGGAAGGAAGCTATCGCGGTTGCTCTATTGACTGGGACCTATCCAGCTATTGTGAGCGCTGCATCCAATGATCTCAGTCAAATCATGTACAGCGAAAATCCCTTCCGGATCGTCGCAACAGGTTTGGACGCCGCCATCATAAATTACGGCGCATATGCAGTTTCTACGCTCCTAACCGTCATTATCTGGCGAAAGCTAGTGTTAAAAGCCGGCCTTCTACAGTTCTCAGAGTCGAAGTGGACACTCAAAAACGTCATAGCAATCGTTTCAATTGGATGTTTTGCGATATTCACTCCAATTGCTGCATACAGCTTCGGTACCGATAGTGAAAAGTCGAATAAGTTGTTTGTGCGGAATGTAGACGCAAATGAGCGTTACGTTGCGTTTTCACTGTACTTTAACAGGGACGAAGTCAGAACGTTTATTTATGATATTAGGAAAAAAACCAGTTTGATTTTCCAATCAAAAGACAGAAATTTACTGAATCCGCGATTAAGCAAAATAGATAGCAACATCATCTTCTTCACAGAAGCAGAACATGACCAACCTCCCACAATGATTGATCCTGATTACGCGGTTGGCGTTAGAACCCTATTCAAATGTCGAATTTTGGAACAAAAATGTGAAAAGGTTTTTTCGCTTAAGAGATCAATATCCGACGTTATTGAAATTCCAGAAGAAGGTTTACTCTTTTCATCGGGCTCTCTCGTCCCATGGAAAAATACGGCAAATAGTTTCCGAATCGTCCCCCGAAAATGGGATTTTTATCTGCGTGGGAAAGATCATGAGACCCGAAGGCTGACGAACTTTGAGAGCGTGATTCATTCAGTTAGTGTTTTGGAAGACATGGTCGTTTTCGGTGGATTTTTTTTCAAGAATAGTCCCATCGGAGAACTGCTGCCCAAAAATTACAAAAAATACAAAAGCACCGGAAATTCAGAGATTCACAGAATAAAATTTGATGGTTCCGTCGAGAATATGGAATTTGACAAATCCATATTCCACCCGTTCGTCAAAGTTGGAAATAGATTGGACGTACGCCCATCAGCTATCAAAGGCTCACCATTCGTAACTTTCTTGAGTGCGAAAAGTGAAAAGGGCGGATGGAGATATAACGCCATCGTCTATGATTATAAGCAGAACAAGATCCACGATACTATTGAGGCAAAACGAAAGCTATCAATGTATCGGCCGTCGATGGTGAGCCCAAACAGAATGATATTCATGGAAAGCTATGATGGCGCCTACCATATTCGCTCATATTCCATTGATGAAAAGAAAGTCCACGAATTGGCGAAGCTGAAGGCGGAGGACATTCGAAACATGAAGGCGATCGTTGTCGAAATTGGGGGGAACTGAGACTCGCTGGCACCAACGATAGAGCAACGTTGGAGTGGGACCACGGATCAGATTCAGGCGTATGTCCGCTATTGCGGGTTATGCGGACATCCCCAGCAATTTTCCAGCAGGCACTTCTGTTGGGAGTGCGGGCTGACCCTTATATCGCTAGGAATTTCTGAGAGAAATTCTTGAGGTCTCATTCCTTATAGAAAGCGAACCCCTACCTCCCAGCGGCCCATTGCCAATTGAATGCTCTGAGAAGCGAACAGATAGAGTTTCCTGTCGAGCTACGACGAGCGCTTACGTCCCAATCCTATCTTCTTGGCTAACGCGGACCTGCTTGCAGCGTAGTTAGGTGCAACCATCGGGTAGTCGTATGGCAAGCCCCATTTCTCCCGGTATTCTTCAGGGGTGAGATTGTAGCTGGTTCGTATGTGGCGCTTGAGCGATTTGAACTGCTTTCCATCCTCTAAGCAGATGATGTGATCGGGTGTGACTGACTTTTTGATCGGAACAGCAGGATTCAATTCCACTTTCAAGGGCTGAAATTCTTTAGCGGCTGATTGTTTCAAGGCATTGAATGTCTGGTCAATGAGGTCTGGCAGGTCAGCAGATACAACGGCATTGTTGCTCACATACGCTGACACAATATCTGCCGTGAGCTCCACCAGATCGCTGGAAGAATAATTCGCTTCCATCTCAAATGTTCCTTTTTCTGATTAACTCTAATCATATTTGTTGTGTCCTTCTAACCTAAGTAGCCTGTTGATGAAACCAGACCTTGTGAGGCTTTTTCCCGAGGCATTCCTGGTTGATTGGTCACATATGTTTGTTCGTTGAGTCACTTTGCTATGAGGGGTCAAACTCTGGAGATGGCCAATGTCCGCTCCTGGCACTTAGCGGACATTCCGGCCTATGTGGATTTATGTCCGCTTTCAGGGGTAAAGCGGACATCTGCTGAGGGCGCGGAATAGCCAAGGAGCCTTCGAGTTATATCCTCCGCAATCTATACTCCCCCGCTCACACCCCCTACTCCCCTTCCTCGAAAACCCAAAAACAGCACCCGAAAACCCCCGTTGGCATGGAGTTTGCCTCTAAATCTCCTATCAGGCGCGCCATGCGCGCGCACCGAGACCGGTCAACCATTGGAGGTCCCATGAAGGCGGCACGTGAATTGCTCAAATCATTAAGCCCGGCAGACGGCCAAACTCTTGTTCCACCTGCTCTTTTTACCGCTTTCGCGGCGCTGGGAACGCTCGGGGTTTTGTGCTGCATCGCGGCCTCTGCCCTGCTCGGCCCGGCGTCCGACCCCATGTTTCATTTTGGTGAGAACGGGGCAATTACTGCCCTTTCCTCGGTCACCCTGGCCATGACCAGCATCCTGGCCCTGGTGATTTTTTACCTTGAGAAGCAGGACTGGGACATCGGCAAGATGTTCTGGTTCGTCCTTGCGGGGGGCTGTCTGTTTCTGGCGCTGGATGAACAACTCCAGTTTCACGAGCGCGGCGGCTCGGCGCTCGAGCTGACCTCCATTGGAGAGTCCGGTTTTTTCCGCAACTGGAACGATTTGATCGTGATCTGTTACGGCCTCGTTGCGCTCGTCATAGGCGCGTTGTTCCGCCGCGAAATCCTGCGCTGCAAGGCCTTTGCCGCCTTTTTCGGCATTGGGTTTCTTTTCTATGCAATCCACACCGCCGTGGACAGCCTGCTGCCGATCTCCGTTGCCTGGAAGGACATCCCCGAGGAAGGCGCGAAATTGCTGAGCGTGTTCTCTGTGTTCCTGGGCACCTGCGCCATGTTCATGGCCCGGGCGGAGTCCTTTGTCAGGGCTGGCGTGCGCGAGGCGAAGAGCCTGGGACACGCATAGCCGGGATCAGTTTTACAGCACGATCATCACCACGAACCACAGCGCGCTCACGATCATCGCCGTCGTGGCTGCCGGCCCGCCTTCCCGCTCAGCGGATATCCACACGGCCGTAGCCAGGAACAGGTTCCAGGGCAGGGGCAGGAAATTGACCGTGAGCCCTACCCACGCCGGATAGCCGGCAGCATGAAGCCCGAGCGCCGCCGCCGTCGCCGCGATATTGAGCGCCGACCCCAGCGCCAGCATGTCACGCCAGAACACCGTTTCCAGCGGCGTCTCGCCGCGCATGCGGGTTTGAAGGAAGGAGTTCATGAGGGGAGTTTAGCTCTTATTGCCGCAGTGTCGCAGGGATCGTGGTGCGGGGATCTGTTTTCTCCGTTCCCCTGCCCTACGCCCCCTTCGCCTCAAGCTCCGCCAGCGCCTCTTCAATATGCGGGTCGGAAATGGCGGCATCGCCGCGCGCGAGGCGGATTTTGTGCGCGGCGCACAGCACGTCCGCATGGGTTGCGCCCTCGGGCGGCGCGAACTTGTAGCAGGCCAACTCCATGAGCTGCCCCAGGGGATCGCGGAAATAGAGCGAATCCATGAAGCCGCGGTCGACCTCGCCGGAATGGGCAAAGCCCGCTTGCTTCAGCCGCGCGGCCGCTGCCTCGTATTGCGCGCGCGAAACGGAGAAGGCCAGGTGATGCAAATTGCCGACGCCGTTGGGGTTGGGCGTTGCGTCCGACGTCCAGTCTTCGCTGGTGAAGATGGTGATGAGGCGCCCGTCACCGGGATCGAAATACAGGTGGTTGACCGCGTGATCGTCCAGGTTGGGCTGCTCGAACACGAACGGCATGCCCAGCACGCCCTCCCAGAAATCAATCGAGGTTTGCCGGTCGGCCCCGTTCAGGGTGAGGTGATGGACGCCTGAAGTCTGCAGGATCGCCATGTGTCCTAGCGGCGCCCGCCGCCGAGCATCTCCTTGAGAATATCCTCAAACGGAGAGCGGTTGCCTTCGGTCTCGAATATCTCCTTGAAAATATCGGCTCCCGCGCCGGGAAATTGCGGCGCGCCGGAGTGTGTTTGCGGGGCTGGCGCATCGGCCTGTGCGGACCCCGGTTGCGGGAATTCAGATTGCGTCTGCGCGGATGGCGCCGGACCGTCTGTTGGCAGGGGCTCGATCTGCTTTCTGAAGATGTCTGAAAGTTCCCCGAAAGCATCGTCTGCGGGAGCTCCACCTGAGGAGCTTCCTCCGCCGCGTCTTCCGGCCTGCGCCGGTCCGCCGCCCAATATCTCGCCGAGGATATCGCCAATCGGGTTCTGCCCTTTCTTGAAGATCGCGCCCATGATGATCGAGGCAATATAGGGCAGCATGGCCTTCAGGATGGCCGCGCCGATGCCGGTCTGGGCGGCGGCATGCTGGGCGACCGCGCGGCTGACCTCGGGCGAGCCGAACAGGTGCCCGAGGATCGCGTTGCCTTCATCGCGCGTTGTGTTGTCGGAAAGCGACCCGGGATCATCAAAATAGCGCGCATGCCGGCCGCCGCTGAGCGCCGCCATAAGCTCGGCCATGCCAAGCGGCGTTGCCGTGTTGCGCTGAAACCCGGCGGTAAAGGCCGGCAGCAGGTGGCGTATGGCGTCTGCACTCTGCTGCTCGGAAAGGCCGAACTGCCTGGCCATGTTCGCGACCGCCTGGCCGTTCTGGGCTTCAGCAAAAAATTCAGACAGGTTCATGGATGTTGCTCCCAACAGCGGTTAGTGGCTCAAGAAGATAAATGGGGTGTCAGCACCCCATTTAAAGCCCCTCATTGCTCTGCTTTACAGCGGAGGCATCCTCGATGCTACCCCAACATCCGAGCCGCCATGCCACGACCCTGAGTGGCCCGCCGGATCCGCCCTCGAATCTTCATCGGCGGGGCGGCGAGAGTACTGCCGGTCCGCAGACACGCAAAATGGAGCGGCGGGATGGCTGGAAGGTTGTTTTTATGAGTTGGTCTTGGTCGCCTGTCAGTTGCCACCTGAAAACTAATCCCCGCCTACCTTACCGGTATTAGGATTATATTCCTGTTAACCGGAGAAGCTATATTGGACCTAAGCGAGACCGATACGAGACTTGCACGCCTGAAGTGGCGGCGTGCCTTCGACCAGTTAGAAAACAAACTCGCGCTCTGGGTCGAGTCGGTCAAGACAGGATTCGATCCAAACCAGCCGCGCGTGCCGGCAGGCAACTCCGATGGTGGGCAATGGGCGAGTGGTGGCGGAAACGGCACTGGTAGCCGGACAGACAGGAACAATTCAACCGGTTCCACGCCAAGAGATTTCAGAAATCCAGACAAACCCCGTGTACAGCTGGCGCAAATGCGCCGTACCCGGCGTTCGATCCAGATTGGCAATCGAAGATTCCCGGCAACAACCAGTCAAGCGATGCGGTACGGTACTGCGGATCGCCGTGCAAAGAAGCTACTCGAGCGTGTGCAGGAACTTGACCCAGCCTGGAAGCCAAGGCCGAATGCAGCGCCACCTCAAACTGCGGAAGGCGCCATCAATACCCGCCGCGGCGAAGCCCGTGACGCAGAAGTGCGGCTCCGCGAACTGGCCACTCAGGGCCTCGGACCAGGCCCGTTCGCCAAGGAGTCAATATCTGCGCGTGGTCAAGGCAGAAGTTTCAGGGTCGATGAACGCCAAGAAATGAATAAACTGGGCTATCGTGACGGGTGTCATACTTGCTGAAACCGCAATCCTGGCACAACATCCGGCAATTTCATTCCGGATCATCAATTGCCGAATGCGCTGAACCCACGAGGGCAGGCACAACGACTGTACCCGCAATGCTCGACATGCAGCAACCGGCAAGGTGGTTTCGTCGGATCGAGGAACAGAAAACGATGACGGTAAAATCAGTCAATTGGCATGTCCTGAATTCGCTCATCTTCATCAGCGATCCGACGAGCGAAGACACCCCCGAAATCGACGGCATAGGGGGCCTGTGGACAACTGCCGAATGTATCGCAGTTTGTTGTCTCCCAGATAGCGACGGAACGACAAAGATCATTCTCGGACCCGTGAAAGATGTTGGCACGCATAGCAAACTTCTCTTCGATGGTGCGGTTGAAACACCAAGCCGCAAGCTGTCAGTGAGTACAGTTCTTGCTGAAGTGCTACTTGATACAGATGTCCCGCATACCGCGACGGACCTGAAAATCTGGACGAACGGGAATCGCGATTCCGACATTGTAATTATCGGGATTATGTAGCCCTCTGAGATAGAGGACACCCCCAAAACAAAACGGGCGCTCATCCGCCCTCGGGAAGAGGGAGATACGCGAGCGCCCGCGATGCCCGGCATTGGATCAAGTGGAGAGAAGACCAATTTCCGGACACTTACGGGAATTTTGGGTCTCAAAGACAAAGTTCAAGTTAATCGCCTTCCGCGCCAGAACAACGTTTCCAGCGGCGTCTCGCCACTCATGCGGATTTGGAGGAAGGATGTCATTGCGCTGTTATCTTAGCCGTCATTCCCGTCCCTCCTTCGTCATTCCCGCGAAGGCGGGAACCCATTCAGGCCTCGCGGTAAACTTTGATGGATACGGGTCCGCCATAATGGACCCCCGCCTCCGCGGGGGTGACATTTTTTTGCGCGGCTGGAAAATCTAACCAGTCGAGAAAATGAACCCGGCATGGGGCGACCTCCGGGATGAGATCAGCCGCTGAGCTCTATTGGATGCCCGGGTCAAGCCTGGCAATGATGAAGGGGGGGTGGGAAGTATCTGAACGGTGGTGTTTAAAGGAGTAGTGGAAGGCGTAGATTAAATCTCATACAGATTGAAAAATTTTTCGCTCCTATGAAATTAACAACACTGTCCGCGTATGGAATTGCTCTAAGATCAAGCGTTCGGGAGACTAATTGTCGAAAGCTTAAACTAGGGCATGACTACCACTGAAATAGGATGAGAAATAGTAACCCAATCGAGAACACAGGCATCATCATACGTCGCAACGATGGCGCGTTTCTTGGTAGCTGCTTCATATTTAGATACCCAAGCGTAGTGCTAAGTGCACATCACGTTGTGCGGGATCATAAACCGGATCAGTTGGCTGTTATTCTGCCGGGAAGTCGAGCTGCCAACACCTCTTTTCATGTTACTGGGATCAATGCTCACCCTAGCGGGGACCTAGCTGTCGTTAGTATCGACCCGCCCGACGAACGGCAAATTACTTGGCCTGCGTACCAGTTATTCGACGACAGAGGCTACGGCGTTGATGTTACGACTTATGGGTATCCAGAGCATATGGTAAACGGTGCCGCTGTACCGATGCCGCGCTTGTTCAAAGGCTATGCACAGCGCTTCTTCGAACATACAAGCCACCTTGGCTACAAATATTACGCGGCAGAACTGAACTTCAGCTGTCCAGGTGGCTTGAGTGGATCGCACATTTTTAACACGCAACATAGAGGCCGTTTGTACGGAGTCGTCACTGAGAATATAGAAACATCTACTGAGCTCGATTCTATCCTCGAAGTTAATGAGGAAGGGCAAGAACACAAAGAATCATTTCATAAGATCATCAACTACGGCTTAGCACTTTGGCTTCCAGCTTGCGCCAAATGGTTAGATGAGATCGTACCGCCTGTATCTGCTGAAGAGATTCACCGTCGGTCGAAAAATCAGCATCTCTGGAAAGCTGAGGAGCAAGACTAAGAAGTCATTTATCCTGCTTTGAAATATCCGAGAGCCACTTCTGAAGCATCTTACCGTTAATAAGTTCGAGGCGAGTTGGCAAAAAAGGCGCTATGAACTCGTCTGATTCTACATTTGGGGGAAAGTCAGAAGTCGTTGCAACAATGCCTTTAGAGACATCGCGTTCTCCGCTCATCACGCCCAGCAAAGCACGTATGTCGTTATAGTCAACGTAATGGTGAGGCTTGTAGGCCTTCACAGAGCCAATGATCTTCACGCACCCGACGCCGTGTTTGATCGCGATAACGTCCCGTCCGCCATCGCCCGACCTCGGCGTTAAGGTAACTTCATCATAGCCATCCTTTGTGAACGCACCCGCTATAAGTTCTTCCCATTTTTCCCAAGGTAGTTGGTAGGCCACAGACCAATCGGAACCGAGTTGCTCTACTATCTCCGACCATACAACCGACGTTGACTTGATAAGAACGCCTTCCGCGACAGACTTGTCGGGAATAACAAGACTGGAAACGCAGAGTGTTACCCTATCCACCGACTCCAAGATTTTTTTGGGCCAGTCGACAGGCGGTGCCTCCGCAACCGCAAATTCCGTTAGCGCTCCAAATGCCGGCATTCAAAAGACCCTGCTTGATTAAAAGGCGTATTATTCAAGCGATCTACAATAAGGTTAGCCTAGATAGAAGATACAGGTTTTGATATGAGTGGCGTAAGCCACGCTTTCTTGTTTCATTATTGTCTCACTTGATCAGACAATCCGAAAATCACTAATTTCAGCGAGACTCATCGAAGGAACCGTTTATTGGACCCCGGGAACAAGTCCCGGGGTGACGAGTGGGGAGAGACCTACAGCCCCTCATTGCTCCGCGTCACCGCGTCCGCATCCACGTAAACCTCATTCCCCAGCTCCTTGAACTTCTCCGACATCTGATCCATGCCTTCCTGCTTCTCATTTAGCTTGGCCGCATAATCCCGCACGTCCTGGGTGATCTTCATGGAGCAGAATTTCGGGCCGCACATACTGCAAAAGTGCGCCACCTTGTGCGCATCCTTGGGCAGGGTCTCGTCGTGATAGGCAACAGCCGTATCGGGATCGAGGCCAAGATTGAACTGGTCTTCCCACCTGAAATCAAACCGCGCGTTGGAGAGCGCATCATCGCGCGCCTGAGCGCCCGGGTGGCCCTTGGCGAGGTCAGCCGCGTGCGCTGCGATCTTGTAGGTGATAACGCCCACCTTCACGTCGTCGCGGTTGGGCAGCCCGAGATGCTCCTTCGGCGTGACGTAGCAGAGCATGGCGCAGCCGAACCAGCCGATCATGGCAGCGCCGATGCCGCTCGTGATGTGGTCGTAGCCCGGCGCGATGTCCGTCACCAGCGGGCCTAACGTATAAAAGGGCGCCTCGCCGCATGTCTCAAGCTGCTTCTCCATGTTGATCTTGATCTTGTGCATCGGCACGTGGCCGGGGCCCTCGATCATCACCTGGCAGCCCTTGGCCCAGGCGATCTGCGTCAGCTCGCCGAGCGTCTCCAGCTCCGCGAACTGCGCCGCGTCGTTGGCGTCGGCCTGTGAGCCGGGGCGCAGGCCATCGCCCAGCGAGAAGGAGACATCATATTTGCGGCAGATGTCGCAGATCTCGTCGAAGTGGGTGTAGAGGAAGCTCTCGCGGTGATGGTGCAGGCACCACTTGGCCATGATCGAGCCGCCGCGGCTGACGATGCCGGTGACGCGCTCCGCCGTGAGGTGGATATATTTCAGCCGCACGCCGGCATGGATGGTGAAATAATCAACACCCTGCTCGGCCTGCTCGATCAGCGTGTCGCGGTACAGCTCCCATGTCAGCTTGACGGGATCGCCGTCGCATTTCTCCAGCGCCTGATACCTGGGCACGGTGCCGATGGGCACGGGCGAATTGCGCAAAATCCATTCACGGGTGTTGTGAATGTTGCGGCCAGTGGACAAATCCATCACCGTGTCGGTGCCCCATCGGGTCGCCCACACCATCTTCTCGACTTCTTCCTCGACGCTTGAGGAAACAGCCGAATTGCCGATATTGGCGTTGATTTTCACCAGGAAGTTCCGCCCGATAATCATCGGCTCGGTTTCAGGGTGGTTGATATTGGCGGGGATAATGGCCCGACCCCGCGCCACCTCGTCGCGCACGAATTCCGGCGTGATGAACTCCGGCACAGATGCCCCAAAGCTCTCGCCATCAGCAACTTGCGCTGCAGCGTCGTCATATGCTTTTTGCCGCCCGAGATTTTCCCGGTGGGCGATGTAAATCATCTCGTTTGTAACGATGCCCTTTTTGGCAAATTCATATTGGGTGATGGGCTGGCCTTCGAGGCCGCGCAGGGGCTTTTTCTTGCCTGGAAAATCGCGCGCCAGGTGCTTGCCCGACACGTTGCCATTGTCTTCAGGCTTGATATCGCGGCCCTCATATTCCTCGACGCCACCACGCTCCCTGATCCATGCAAGGCGGACGGGCTCGAGTCCCTTCTCGACATCGATCGTTGCATCCGGGTCCGTGTAAGGGCCCGACGTGTCATAGACACGGAAGGTCGGGTTATCCGGGTCAGCGAGCGCGATCTCGCGCATGGGCACACGCACGTCCTTGTGGCCTTCAGGCGAGGTATAGACCTTGGTGCTGGCCCGCATCGTGCCGGTGGTCACTTCCGGGCGCATCATTTCTTGTTCACGCGTGTGCTTGTTCATGATTGAAAACTCTCCAATGAAGTTCAGGCGAAATAACCCTTGTATGTGAGAAAGGCACCGAGCAGCGCATTCAGCACGGCAATGGCGAACAGCATCTTTTTCTGGCCCAGCATCCGCTTGCCGGTCTCGATCGCGAACATTGGGAACGCCATGCGCATGATACCTCCGGCAATCCCGATCCAGCCGAAAATGGTGATGATCACGGTCCAATCCGCCACCCACTTGTTGTGAAAGATGACCAGGGTCAGACCCATCACCAGCGTCATGACACCGGCGATGAAAATAAGCGCCGGGCTTTTTATGAAATCCTCGAAGATCGCCATGATCTGGTCGCGGTTCAGCAAACCGGCGAGCGCCGCCACGAGCATGACAGGGCCAATATATTTGGCAATCAGAATGGAGGTGTCCATAGCCGCATATCCTTGCGCATCTAATGATCTGGAACGGCGGCGGGGAAAATGAGTACGGTTCCTATCCCTACGCCGGCATGACCCGGATCAGGTTCAAGAGTCGTCCATCAGCGCCAGATGAATCTCAGCCGACTGCCGCCGGCCCCCCTTGGAACATGTGACTCTAATGTGCGGTGCTTACGTGGTGAATGCAAGGGGTCATGGCGTGCCGGTGGATAGGCGCTTCACAAATAAGTGTGCCGGCCCAGTGACACGCAAGTCCGTCTCACACGTAATAGCCATAAGAGGGTATCCATCAAGGGAGCCAGTACATGCTGAAAACAGCCGTTTTACCTGCCGCCGCATTCATGGCGTTTGTGTCTTTTGCTACACAAGACCTGAATGCGCTTTCCATCACAGAAACCACGACCCACGCTTTTGAATTGCTCAGTCCCTTGCCCGACAAGCGACTTAAAGCCATTGCGTGGTTCAAGAAGCGCGGCAACAAGGACGCTGTTCCTGCATTGATCCAGACCTTGCGGTTTTCCGAAGTCGGGCGTGCAGAAATCTTCGACGCGCTTGAGAGCCTAACCGGCGAGAGCAAAGCCAAGACCTGGAATCAATGGATGCTCTGGCAGGAGAAGCAAAAAGAAATCAAACCCTTTGCCGGATTCGCCGCGTTCAAGTCTGCGCTGTATGCGAAACTCGACCCGTTTTTCAGCGTATTTCTGCATGACGGTGTAAAACACGAAATCCGTCTTGAGGAGATCACCTTTGGCGGCGTGGTGAAAGACGGCATTCCTGCCCTCACAAACCCCAAACTCATAAGCGCAAAGGAGGCCAAATACATCACCAATGACGAGCTCGTGTTCGGCGTTTCCATAAATGGCGATACACGCGCTTACCCCTTGCGCATGCTCGACTGGCACGAAATGTTCAATGATGTGATCGGCGGTGTGCCCGTTAGCCTCGCCTATTGCACGCTGTGCGGTTCCGGCATCTTGTTTGAGACGAGTGTTAAGGGGCGCAACAAACCCTTCGTGTTCGGTTCGTCGGGCTTCCTCTACCGTTCAAACAAACTGATGTATGACACTGAAACTAATTCGCTTTGGAACCAGTTCACCGGAAAACCCGTTGTCGGTGGACTGACGGGTTCAGGAATTGAACTCAAGACCCGCCCCGTCGCCATCACCACATGGGCCGACTGGCTGAACGCCAACCCGGATACAAAAGTGCTCTCCCTCGATACCGGCTTCACGCGGGACTATAAACCCGGAAAACCCTATGCGAGTTATTTCAATAGCCCCGATCTCATGTTCCCGGTGCAGGTGGATGAAACGAAGTACAAGGCAAAAGACTACGTGTTTGCACTCAGAAGCACCGGCACGGAGAAGGCCTGGCCGCTGTCGCTGTTTGAGAAGCGCCCTGTCATCAACGACACGGCGGGTGCAATCTCCCTCACCCTTGTTGGCAATGTGAAAACGCGCACCGTCCGCGCCTATCGCACGGAGGGCCAGAGCTTCGAGAAAGCTGATGGCTCGGGCGAAATCAAACTTGATGGCAAAGCGTGGCAAGTCACCGAGGACGCACTTGTCGGACCGGACGGCAAAAAACATCACCGCCTTCCCGGCCATATCGCCTACTGGTTCGCCTGGAACGGGTATCTCGGGAAAGAGGGGGAAGTTGCGAGTGTGAAATAGCGATCCGCGACGGATTTTATTCAGCTTCAACGTTCAACCCGTGTGATAGGACACAATGGGAGGACGTCCATGAGACAATTGGCACCGCTTGCTTTCGCCGGTGTGCTGGCTGCGAGCATGGCAACCGCCATGGCCAACCCACACAGCTGGCAACGATTTGTCGACCCGGTTTTCGGTACGACCGCACTCTATCCCCCGCAAGTATTTAAACCCCTGCCTCCAAAAGAAGACACTCCTGGTCAAGCATTCCTTTCCACAGATGGAAGCGCCAAGCTTGCCATTGGCGCATGGGACAATAGGGATAATGAGGGTCCGGGTACATTCAAGGACCGCCTTCTTGAAGATGGGAAGCACGCCTCACTGACCTATCATCCAAGAGGCAAATCCTAGTTTGTACTGAGTGGCTACCGCGGCAGCGATATCTACTATGAAAAGGTCATTTACTCCTGCGGACGGAAGGTCGTAAACGCCTTGGCGATCACGTATCCGGCAGCGCAGCGGGCATTCTACGATCACATCGTCGAGCGGATGGAGGACAATTTCAGATCAGGAAAGAGATGCTTTTAAAAAGCGTACTCACAGTCGTTTGGCTATGACGTATATGGAGTCGTCGGGGTCAAACTCCTTATAGGTTTTCAGTTCGAGGATTTTGAAGCTCCCGGCGAATACAGACTCAATGTCACGTTCAAGCCGGTTAAAGCACTTCAACCTGTGGTTCTCTTCCACACCACTGCCTTTCCAAAACGAATGCAGGACGAACCCGCCCTCGTTCAGCAGCTGGGACTGGCGCTCAATTGACTTGCGCAACTCACTGTCGCTGAGATGCTGCATCACCTTGTTTGAATAAATGCAGTCGAATGAGCGATCCATCTCCAGGGTGACCGCGTCGAGACGCAGCACGTCCGCTTTTGGGTTTTTCTCAAGGTAAAGGTCGATGAAAGTCTGAGAGCGGTCTGATCCCGTAACGCGGTATCGCTCTGAGAGGAGATCAAGGTCCTTCCCGGGGCCCATGCCTAGCTCCAGCACTTGGGCGCCTTCATCGAGATGGCTGGAGAGCGCTGCAATCAGGAGTTTTCCGTCATAACCCTCCGCCATGGAAATGTATTCCCGGACGGTTTTTTGCTCATCGTAATAACTCATGGCACGCGCCGCGCTGGTTTTTAACCCTTATCGCCGATCAACCGTCCACCAGATCAGTATGCGCCGGCTTGCCGGCCACACCCTGGTACAGGACGCTCTGACGCAGTGCCATGATGCGCTCATGTTCAGCGAGGGCTGCTTTATCCATGTCCGCATTGGGCGGTGTCTCGTGGACGAAGTAGCCGTACTTGTCCTCACCTCGCACCAGCCAGGCGCTGTCCTTCTCCGCCATCTCCTGCTTCACGTGAGGTGCGATATAGCGCACGGCTACGCCGATACGCCGGTCATCCGACTGGTTCGGTGCGGACCCGTGGACAAGGCGCACATGATGGAGCGAAATCTCACCCGGTTGCAGCGGCATGAAGACCGTGTCTTCCTCGTTGACCTCGACCGCGATTTCCTGCCCTCGCGTCAGCAGGTTGTTCTCATCGAGCGTATCTTTGTGCTCTTGCAGTTCCATGGCGTGGGTGCCCGGCACCACCTTCATGCAACCCGAGAGTTCGGTCGCGGGTGAAAGCGCAATCCAGGCTGTGACCACGTCAGGCTTTGACAGGCCCCAGTAAGTGCCATCCTGGTGCATGGTGACGAAGCCCGGGTCGTGGGCATCCTTGATGAACAGCGATTGCCCCCAGCAGAAGATGTCCGGCCCCAGAACGTCCTCAACCGCATCGAGAATTTTCGGGTGCCGCACAAGGTCTGCCGCCCATGTCTGCAGAAGATAAAGCTTCTGACCCTTGGAATATTCATACCAGCCGCCATTGGCTTCTTCGTAGACCTCGAAGCGCTTGCGGAAACCGGCCGCGTCAGCCTCGGACATCACGCGGACGGGGCAGACATAGCCGTCCTTCTTGTAGGTTTCGGACTGGGTTTCTGACAGAATCTTGGGCATTGCAATGCTCCCGTAACGCTCATGTTTTTTAAATTCTAGCACGCGCGGTGGGGAGTGCAATCACATGGCTAGTACGTATCACCGATAAGTGGAAACCGGTTATCGGAATAATGATACGCTTAAGAAAATGGATAGATCGCTGTTTTGACTCCATCAAAACTTGAAGCGATCTAGACCACGCGGCTGAAGCGTTGCTCGCCCTCGCTCAGCCCCATATCGAAGCAGGCGGCAATATTCCTGATATAGGGCCTGCCCCTCGGCGTTGCCCTCACGACGAGGTGATCAATTTCGACAAGGCCATCCTTGCGCAGCGGTTCCAATGCGGACATGACGAGCAAATAGGTGCTGGTCCCGCACCTCACGCCATCAGTCATATCTTGGAGGTCGACCTCGAAGTCGCACATCAGCCGTTCAATCACCATTCTTGTCCGGCGGTCCGCCTCGCTCACTACAACACCGCGCACGACCGGCAATTTACCGCTCCGAACGACCTCCTTGTATTTACCGATATGGGGCTCGTTCTGAATATAGCCCTCTTTAAAACTGCCAATAGATGACGCACCGAACCCGATCAGGGCGCTCGCCGGGTCAACAGTGTAACCCTGGAAATTGCGTCTCAAATGCCCGCCGCGATAGGCTTTGAACAAGGGGTCTCCGGGCTTGGCAAAATGGTCAATGCCAATGGGCTCATAGCCATGTTCAATCAAGGTGGTGCGCGCTGCATCAGCCTGGTCCAACCGCTCCTGGCCCTCCGGCAAGCGCGCCTTGTCGATGGCGCGCTGATGCTTCTTGAACCAGGGAACATGGGCATAACCGAACACCGCGAAGCGGTCCGGCTCAAGAGAGGCCGCCATGGAGGCTGATTTGCGGACATGATCAACGCTCTGGCCCGGCAATCCGTACATGAGATCCATGTTGATGCTGTCAACGCCCGCCTTGCGAAGCTGATCAACGACGGAGCGCACCTGGTCGAAAGGCTGGATGCGGTTGATGAGTTCCTGGACATCGCTTGAGACATCCTGCACGCCGATCGAGACTCGCACCTTGCCGAAACCGGTCAGGGTCTTGATGTGCTCCCGGCTCAAGGACCGCGGATCAACCTCAACGGAAATTTCCGTTTCCGCGCTGAACGAAAACTGCTCCATCAGCGTATCGATAATCCCTGCCATTGTTTCGGCAGGCAGGTAGTTCGGGGTTCCACCGCCAAAGTGCAGATGGACGACGTGAGCCGCCCGTGACACATGTTTCCCGACCCGAGCTATCTCAAGTTTCAATGCTTCCACATAGTCCAGCGCACGCCCTGATGAATTCGGAACCGTGGTGTGGCAGCCGCAATACCAGCACAGCGACTGGCAGAACGGGATGTGGACGTAGAGCGAGAGCGTATCGGATGCGTTAATCGCCTCAAGCCAACCGCGATACTGGAGTGCTCCAACGCCTTCGTGAAACTGCGTCGCGGGCGGATAGCTCGTGTAACGGGGGACTGCGGCTTGCGCGTATTTCGGCAGATAAGTCGACATGGACGCCAAGCTAGCCCAATGCCGGCGCCGGCAACTTGAGGCAGATCAAGTGGGGGCTGGCCCGGACAATGACAGCGGGCTTATGAGAGCGGGGATATCGAAGCCCTAAAGCTCGTCCTGCTGCAACCGCTTGATCTCAGTCTTCAGCTCGTTGATCTGTGCCATCAGGTCGAGAGCAAGTGCTGCTCCCGCCGGGTTGAGCCCGAGGTCCCTTTCCAACCGGCAAGCCTTCTGGATGCGCACCATGGACAATTCGGAAAAGCGCCAGCGAGCGACGTCATCTCCATCGACCTCGATCACGCCCTCCTCGACATAGGCCATGACGGTTGTCTCAGGCAGACCGCATCTTTCGCAGATGTCCTCCAGGGCAAGTTTGTTTTTCTCGCTTAGAATTTCACCGCTCATGAAATATCTCCCTTGCAATCATTTCGCCCGGGCCTTCTCACCCTGCCCAGCGGCGCGCATCAGCTTTTCACGCGGATTAAAATCGAGGTCTTTCGCCATTTGCTCGTAAAGTTTCTTCGCCACGGCGCTGTCGGCGGGCGGCAGCGCAATCTTCAATGTCACGTACAGATCGCCAGGCGTCTTGCCAGGTAGTCCGCGCCCCTTCAGGCGCAATTTCCGCCCCTGCTGCGAGCCGTTCGGTATGTTGAGGTCCACCACGCCGCCGGGCGTTGGAGCCTTAACCTTGGCGCCCCGAGCCGCCTCCCAGGGCGTCACAGGCAGATCCAGATACAGATCGGAGCCTTGCACGCTGTAAACCGGATGTGGCCTGATGGCGATCTCGAGGAAAAGGTCGCCTGCCCCGCCACTACCCATCCCCGGCGCGCCCTGGCCTTTCAGGCGGATATGCTGGCCCTCGCGTACGCCTTTTGGGATCGTCACCTCAAGATTGCGTTCGCGTATGGCCAAATGCCCGCCCTCGGTAAGTTCGGGCAATTTCAGACCTATCGTGCGCTTGGCGCCATGTAGTGCATCTTCCAGATCAATGAGCACCTTGGCGTGGTGGTCTTGCCCCTTGGCGTGGAACTGCGTTCTGCTGCTACCTCCCCGCTGCTGCTGAAACTCGCGACCGAACAGGCTCTCGAAGAAATCGGAAAACTCGTGTGCGCCATCGCCATCCCTGCCTGAGAACTCGTAGCCTGCATCCCAGTCCGGCGGAGGCTGAAAGTCCTGCCCCGGCCGGTAACTTGTTCCCAGCTGGTCGTAGGCGGCGCGTTTTTCCGGGTCACTCAGGACCTCGTTGGCTTCTCCGCCCTCTTTGAACTTATCTTCCGCTCCCTCTTCCTTGTTAAGGTCGGGATGATATTTGCGCGCGAGCTTCCTGTAGGCTCGTTTGATCTCGTCCTGCGTGGCCGTTTTTTCAACGCCGAGTATTTCGTAGTAGTCCTTATATTCCATTTGTCTGCCGTTTGCGGGGGGCGATCTAACCTGCGCCCTTCCACACCTCCCAAGGCGTCTGTTTCAATGGTGGTTCTGACAGCACTAGCGTCATCTCGTTATCGGCGTGCTTGGGGTAAAGCTCCGACACCAGCGGGTCATGGCCCGGCACTACATATTTCGTTTCCGCGCCAAGTTCAAAAATGCGATCCCACCCGGCCACCATCTCGGCAAGGTTTTGAATCACCGTGAAAGGGTTCTGCTCCGTCAGAGTGTCGTAGAAATGGGCGGCATCAGAGGCGATCACCAGCGGGCCATTGCCGGTCTCGACCCGCACCACCTGCAAGCCGCCGGAATGCCCCCCGATCAGATGGACCGAGATGCCGGGAAGAATATCCTTATCGCCATCAACAAATTTCACCCGCGACTGGAAGTTGGCGCGGATCATGTCGGTGACATGATCGACATCAAAGGATTTTCTCAAGGGCGGGTAGCCCATGTATTTTCCGGTGCACCACTCCACTTCCTTTTCCTGCAAAACGAAAGTGGCGTTGGGGAACTGCGGGGCGTGACCCGCATGGTCGTAATGCATGTGAGTGATGATGACCGTCTCGACATCCTCCGGCTTCACCCCGATAGAGGCTAAAGCATCCATCGGCTCACGCAGCATGACGCGACCGCGGTCACTCCCGGAGCGCTTGTCGAAACCCAGGTCAACGACAACCGTGCGGTTCTCATTCCGGATCACCCAGAGGTAATAGGCAATGGTTCTAGGCGCTTCATGGGGGTCCGGCGAGAACAGGTAGAAGTCCCGGCTTGAGCGATCCATGCGCCCATATTCAAGCGCAAAGACCTCGTAGGTTTCTGGCCCTTCGCTCACGCCTCCCGGCCCTCGCCGGCAAGCTTTTCGATATGTTTGAACAGCGCGGTGTGGTCGGCCTCATCGCCAAGCTCTTCGAGAGCTTCGCCCAGAAGGGCGCTGACGCGATCAAGATAATCGGCGCGCACATCCAGACTTTCCGCCAGAGAACGCGCGATCCCGACATCTTTATGAAGCAGCTTGAGCGTGAAGCCCGCGGCAAACTTGCGGTTCAGAATATGCTGGTGAAGCTTGTTTTCGGTGGCGTTGGAGCGCCCGGTCGACGCGTTCCAGATATCCGCCATCTTGGCGCCGTCGAGGCCGAATTTCTGAGCCACCAGCAACGCCTCGCTGGTCGCGGTGAGCGATGCGGCGGAAAGAAAATTGTTGAGCGCCTTGGCCGCGTGGCCCGAACCAACCGGGCCGGTGCGAAAGATGTTGCCCATGGCGTCGAGCACCTTCTCGACGCGCGCGACGGTTTCATCGTCGCCACCGGTCATCAGCGCCAGGGTTGCCTTTTCCGCCCCCGGTACGCCGCCCGACACAGGAGCATCGACGAGATGCAATCCCCTCGCCTCAAGCTCCTTGGCCAGTTCAACTGTCCCGGTTGGCTCAGACGAACTCATGTCGAGAATGATGCTTCCCTGTTTCATGCCCGATGCGATACCGCCATCGCCCAGAACGGCATCGCGCACATTGGCGCCTGTTGGCAGCATGGTGATGACGGTTGAGCATTTGGCCCCGACATCGGCAAGGCCGGAAGCGGCCGCAACGATATTGCTCTCAGATGTAACGCTCTCGAGTGCTTCTGCATTCAGATCATAAGCAAGGACCGGGATATTTGCCTTGGCCAGGTTGCGCACCATGGGTGCGCCCATATTGCCGATACCGACAAAGCCTATCTGTTGTTCTTCAGCCATCTATTTCCTCGAATACTTCCCGCGCCAGACGGAAGGACTCAATTGCTGCCGGCGCTCCGCAATAGATTGCGACCTGCAGGAAAACCTCTTTGATTTCGTCGCGGGTCAGCCCGTTGTTGAGCGCACCGCGAATATGAAGCTTGAGTTCATGGGGCCGGTTGAGGGCTGAAATCATCGACAGGTTCAGGAACGAACGCGTGCGCCTGTCCAGGCCCGGCCTGTTCCAGACATCGCCCCAGCACACGCTGGTGAGATAGCGCTGCAAGTCTTCGGTGAACTCGTCCGCGGCCGCGATCGATTTATCGACATACTCCGCGCCGAGAACCGAACGGCGCATTTCGAGGCCCTTTTTGAAGGACTCGTCCTGTTGTTCTTTTTCGATGTCCATCTGCGGACCCTCCATTTGCTTGTTCCGGCACAGACAATAGACCCCGCGCCCCGGGGACACCAGACAGGGCAAACCTGCCGTGAATGAGCAACATTTACTCACGCGACTTTTCTAACGCACTAAACATCTCCCGTGGTAGAGACCTGACCGGCCCGCATATCCGCTGGCCGATTCGAGAAGACTCATGGAACTCATCTGGATACCGATCAGCGTACTCGGCGCATTGTTTCAGGCTGTCCGGACAGCCGGGCAAAAAAGCCTGAACGTGCGCCTCTCCATCATGGTGACGACCTATGTGCGTTCGCTGTTCGGGATTCCGTTACTATTGATATATCTGTCTGGTGTGAAGCTCGGTACCGGAGAGCCATTCCCTGAGTTCCACGCAACCTTTCTGATTTACGCGCTCGGGACGGCTATCGCGCAGGTTGCCGGGACTGTGTTCCTCATCCAGCTGTTCACATTGCGGAATTTTGCCGTCGGCACAACGCTCATCAAGGTCGACACGATCATTACCGCAATCATCGGTTCACTGTTCTTCTCCGAGGTCATATCGGGGACGGGCTGGCTCGCCGTCATCGTCACGCTCGGTGGCGTGATCCTGTTGACGGTAGCACGCATGGGCAAGCGCGCGATTGGCGTAGCGGAGAACTCTTCCGCCTGGAAGCCGACAATGATCGGCTTTGCATCGGCACTGAGTTTCACCTTCTCCTACCTGTTTCTCAGGGAGGCAAGTCTTTCGCTAGAAGGCAGCCATGTCCTGATGCGCTCGGCATGTAGCGTCGTGGCGGTGACAGGTTTCCAGGTTTTTTTCCTGGGTATCTGGCTGGTCTGGCGCGAGCCTGACGGACTGAAGGCAATGCTGCCCGATTGGCGGCTATGCTGTTTCATCGGCATCACCAGTGCACTGGGCTCGATCTGCTGGTTCACGGCCATGACTATCGAGAACGCCTCCTATGTGCGCTCTGTCGGGCAGGTCGAAGCGATTTTCACGCTCCTGATCTCCTACTTCTATTTCAAGGAGCGGTTCTATTTGGCCGAACTTATCGGTATCGGCGTCATCGTCGCCGGTGTGCTGCTGTTCCTGCTGTAGGAAGAGTGGATTTCTTTCTACGCGGCCATCGCAAAACGGTAGCCCACACCGCGCACGGTTTCTATGACCTGCGGGTGAACCGGGTTGGTTTCAATTTTCCGGCGCAGCCTGGAAATGCGGATATCCATGGAACGGTCGAAGGGCGACCATTCCCGGTTATGGGCAAGCTCCGCCAACTCGTCGCGGTTGAGCGCCCGGCCGGGGTTTTCTGCAAACGCCCGCAGCAAGGCATATTCCATTGCCGTAATGGATATTTCTCTGCCCTGGCAATCAACCAGCCTGTGTGCCGCAAGATCAAGCTCGCAGTCGCCGAACATGATGGTCTCCCGGCAGGGCGCCACCGGAGCTGAACCTGACCAGCCCACACCCATGCGCCGAGTCACCGCCTTGGTCCGCGCCAGAAATTCGCGCAGATCGACGGGACGGGCCAGGCAATCGTCAGCGCCCGCTTCCAGCGAAATTATGCGATCAACGGCGCCTTCGGATACCGTCAACGCAACAATGCCCGCGCTGGTATGCTCATGCAGGTAACGCGTCAGCGCCACACCGCATTCGCCGGGCAATTCAATATCCACGACAACCAGGTCGACCACGTCTTGAGAAACGACACGCTTGAGGCCCTCTCCACCGGCAACCGGGGTCACCCGGTATCCGTGCCGCTGGAGAAAGTCTCCAAGCATGGAATGCAAATCGGGCTCGTCCGACACAACAACCACGTGACAGCGTTTCGTCATATCAGCCCTCCCGTTTATCTTGAAAGTCATACGGCGCATCTATCTGCAACTGGTCACGTGCCCGCGCCGTTCGATTGCGCTTAGATGGGGTGATCCCGAAAGCGTTAAACCCCTCGCCATATCAGACTTTGGTCTAACGGACCCTGATCCATCAAAGGGCGCCTATTGAGGCAGGGCGTTGAGCCGCTCTCTCGCCCAGTTGCTGCCCTTTCGCTGCACCTCACGCTGCTTCAGCAATGCGCGCGCGGCATCAAGCTTCCCGGCCCGCGTGACGGCATCGATCATGAGCTGCTGGAACACATCACGCTGGGCATGACTGGCGCCCATGGGCGCCAGATTTTCGCGCAAGTCATAGAGAATGCCCGAGGCATCCTCGTAACGTCCCTCGCCATAGGCCAGCAGGCCCTCACACAGCGGCACTGTGACATTCGCCGTCACGTCCGAGACCTCGCTGTCGGCGGAACTGGAAAACGCCTGCAGGGATGACAGGTAACCGCGCGCAGCCTCATGCCGGCCCGCGCCGACAAGGGCCAGCATGAAATGGGCGTCGGAGAAGGGCATCACATGGTCTGAAAATCGGGTTTCGGCCAGGTCGGCCAGCTCCTCCCAGCGTTCCCCCACATCAATGCCGAGCAATTCCAGTCGTTTCAGCAGCGAGGCCGCGTTCTGCACATCGAGATAAAAGCCGGTCTCGTCGACCCGCACTTCGCGATCATAGAGCTCAAGAACGCGGTCGATGTCTCCCAGCTCAAGCGAAAACAGCGCGGAGTGCCACCATAAATGATCCTTGAAGGGTGAACGGTCCCCCCAGGTGCCATAAGGCTGGTTCAGGAGGCTACGCCCTTCATCATGGCGGCACTGCATTTCGAGTATGTGGGCGACCGCATGCAGCGCCCACAGATCATTCTCGTTGCGCTCAACAGCCTTGCGGCCAAATGTTTCGGCTTCGGCATATTGGCCGCTCTCCTCCAGGCCGAAGGCCACCATGCCCATGATGAAACCACTGGCGGGGGCATCCTCGCCGAGCTTTTTCAAAACCCCCGCCGGGGTCTTGCGCAGACCTTCCTTGTTGCCGGTCCAGAAGCTGCCATTGTGATGCAGCCTGAGGGCAAGAATATCTGCGGGCCATTGATCCAGTAGTTCCACCCAGATTTTACAGGCTTTTGCCTGGTTACCCGCAAGCCAAAGCTCTAACGCCGCCACATGCATCTGCTCGCGTTTCGAAGCGCCCTTTTCATGGGCCTTGGCCCTGGCAAGTATCTCGGCGATCTTTGGATACACCTGGTTGGAGCCGATCTGCAGCATCATGCCCGCGCGCATGCACAGCCCCATCACGAAGTCCGGGTCCGCTTCAAGCGCCGCCTTGACGTGGTCTGCCGCCGACAGCCGGTGCTCCAGCGAATCCGCCATGGCACGGCTCCAAGAAGCGGCGGCATCATCGGAAGACGTGGTCAGTTCCAGTCCGTAGGCGTCTTGGGTCATGGGTGAACGCGATCTCTTCAGGCCCCAAGCTTACACGAACCGTCTAATCCTGAAACGGATCATGCACGAGGATGGTGTCATCACGCTCGGGGCTGGTGGAGAGCATGGCGACAGGCGCCTCGATCAGTTCCTCAACACGGCGGACATATTTGATGCAATTGGCCGGCAAATCAGCCCAGCTTCGTGCGCCAGCTGTTGATTCACTCCAGCCCTCTATCGTCTCGTAAACCGGCTCCACCCGCGCCTGCGCACCCTGAGCGGCCGGAAGATGGTCTACAGGCACACCATCCAGACGGTAGCCCACGCAAAGTTTGAGTTCTTCAATGCCATCGAGAACATCGAGTTTCGTCAAAGCGATGCCATTTATACCGGCCACCTTGATGGTTTGCCGAACGAGGCAGGCATCAAACCATCCGCAGCGGCGCGCCCGGCCCGTTACCGTGCCGAATTCATTGCCTCTCTCTCCAAGCAGTTGCCCCACTTCGTCATGGAGCTCTGTCGGGAATGGACCTTCACCGACGCGCGTCGTGTAAGCCTTGGTGATTCCCAGTACATAGTTGAGCGCACTTGGGCCGATACCCGTCCCTGTCGCCGCCTGCGCGGCCACCGTGTTGGATGACGTCACGAAGGGATATGTGCCGTGGTCAATGTCGAGCAGTGCGCCTTGCGCGCCTTCAAACAGGATCCGTTTGCCTTCCCTGCGCTTGGCATCGAGAAGCAACCATACGGTGTCTACGTAGGGCAATATTTTGGGGGCAATTTCGGTCAGCTGTGCGCACAAATCATCGCCGCTGATTTCCGGTTCGTTCAAACCACGGCGCAGGGCGTTGTGGTGAACCAGTATCCGCTCAATCTTGGGCCTGAGCGTTTTCAGGTTTTGCAAATCCATGACGCGGATGGCGCGCCGTCCCATCTTGTCTTCATAGGCTGGGCCAATGCCACGCTTGGTGGTGCCGATCTTGCCATCACCTGCAGCGGCTTCGCGCAGCGCATCAAGTTCACGATGAAGCGGAAGGATGAGCGTCGCATTCTCGGCAATACGGAAATTTTCGCGGGTGATGTCCACCCCAAGCTCGCGTAGCGTTTCCATTTCGCCGGCCAGCGCCCAGGGATCAATAACAACGCCATTGCCAATTACCGCCAGCTTGCCGGGCCTCACAACGCCAGAGGGCAGCAAAGAGAGCTTGTAAGTTGTCCCGTCAATCACAAGCGTATGGCCGGCATTATGCCCGCCCTGGAAACGCACCACCACGTCGGCGCGCTCTGACAGCCAGTCGACAATCTTGCCCTTGCCCTCGTCCCCCCACTGGGAACCAACAACCACTACATTCGCCATTGCACTATCCTGCCCAATTCAGGTTTTGGCCCATGAAACACCAAACGGCCCCGCACATGCGTGGGGGCCGTCGTCTTTTATACCGTGAGTCTGAATTGGAAGCGAGAGGCATGAATTTTCTTTACGCGCGCGCTAGCCCCGCCTAACAGGAAGCCATGATTTCCAGCCTCGGCCAAAAACTCTATTCAAACGCCTATTTGCTGTTGTCGCTGACAGCGCTTTTCTGGGCCGGAAACTTCGTGCTCGGGCGCGGCGTACATGAACATATCCCCCCGATCGCACTGGCATGGACACGCTGGTGCCTGGCAACGCTCATTATCCTTCCCTTTGCGATCCCTCACCTGAAGCGCGACTGGCCGGTCATCCGCGCCAACCTTCCCATTTTGCTGTTCTTCGGCATCGTCGGCGTCGGTGCGTTCAACACACTCAGCTATACCGGCCTCAATTACACCACCGCGCTCAATGCGCTGGTTTTGCAATCGAGTGGACCTATCCTGATCGTGCTGGTGAGCTTTCTCATATTCGGTGACAGAATTTCACCGCGCCAGACATTCGGCATCTCCCTGTCTCTGACCGGCGTCCTGGTCATGGTCGCACGCGGCAACATTTCCGTGCTGGCGGGATTTGAACTCAATCGCGGTGATTTGCTTCTCCTCGCCGCACTGGTGCTGTGGGGGCTCTATACGGCTTTTCTGCGCAAGCGGCCCGCCATCCATTGGCTGAGTTTCATTTCCACCACCTTTTTCATCGGAACGCTCATCAACACGCCGTTTTTCGCATGGGAACATCTTACCATCCGCCAGCTCCACGGCGATGTGCAAACCTTCGCGGCGATCGCTTACGTTTCGATTTTCCCCTCGGTGCTGGCCTATATCTGCTTCAATCGCGGAGTTGAGCTGATCGGTGCAAACCGCGCGGGCGTTTGCCTGCATCTGGTACCCCTGTTCGGAGCCGTTCTCGCAATCGTCCTTCTTGGCGAACAGCCAAAACCATACCATTTCATTGGCATCACCCTCATCCTGGCAGGCGTAACCTTGGCCGCGCGTAAGGGCTAAAAGGCCATCCTGAATAATTCAGATTGGCCTTCCATAAAGTCTCAGAAGTTTTGGGCTATCGAACGTCTAGGACAGGCCGACAATTTGGCCGTCATCACCCATCTTGATGTGATGCGAGGCTGGTTCGCGCGGCAGGCCGGGCATGGTCATGATGTCGCCGGCGATAACCACCACGAAACCCGCACCAGCTGACAACCGCACTTCGCGGATCGGGATCACGTGGCCGCTCGGGGCCGCGCGCAGCGTCGGATCGGTGGAGAAGGAATACTGGGTCTTGGCCATACACACGGGCAGATTTCCGAACCCGTCTTTTTCAAGCCGTTTGAACTGGTTCCGCACTGCCTTGTCGCCAATGATATCGTCTGCGCCGTAAAGCTTGGTGGCGATGGTCTTGACCTTGTCCCAGAGCGGCATGTCATCTTTGTAAAGTGTTTTGAATTTTGCCGTGCCTGAATCTGCCAGCGTCGTGACCTTCTCGGCCAACTCCTCCGCGCCAGCGCCGCCATCAGCCCAGTGAGAACAAATGGATACATCCGCGCCATTTTCCCTGGCGATATCGGCAATCGCTTCCAGTTCGGCATCCGTATCTGTCGGAAATCGATTGACGCCGACGATGACCGGCACACCAAAGGAACTCAGATTCTGTATGTGGCGGGCAATATTGGGTGCGCCCTTCTTAATGGCCTCGACATTCTCTGACTTGAGACCTTCCTTGTCGCAACCGCCATGCCATTTGAGCGCCTGCGCTGTCGCCACAAGCACGACAGCAGATGGGCTGAGGCCCGCCTTGCGGCACTTGATGTCGAAAAATTTCTCCGCGCCCAGGTCAGCACCGAAACCGGCTTCCGTCACCACATAGTCGGCCATACCAAGTGCTGTCCTGGTGGCCAGCACCGAGTTGCAGCCATGTGCGATGTTGGCGAAAGGACCGCCATGAATGAAAGCCGGGTTGTTTTCCAACGTCTGCACAAGATTCGGTTGCAACGCATCCTTGAGCAGAACCGTCATGGCGCCATGGGCCTGAATATCCGCCGCCGTAATCGCTTTGCCCTTGCGGGTATAGCCGACAATGATGTTGCCAAGCCGCTCTTCCAGATCGCGCATATTGTTTGAAAGGCAGAAAATCGCCATCACTTCCGAGGCGACCACAATATCAAAGCCATCTTCGCGTGGAAAACCGTTGGTGCGACCGCCAAGCGAATTGACGATCTTGCGCAGCGCGCGGTCGTTCATGTCGACGACGCGCTTCCAGGAAATGCGGCGCTCATCGATTTCCAGCTCGTTGCCCCAGTAAATGTGATTGTCAACCATGGCGGCAAGCAGGTTATTGGCTGCGGCAATGGCGTGAAAATCACCCGTAAAATGCAGGTTGATTTGCTCCATGGGCACCACCTGGGCATAACCGCCCCCTGCGGCTCCGCCCTTCATGCCGAATACGGGCCCGAGTGAGGGTTCGCGAATGCAGATCATCGCATTTTTGCCGATCCGGTTCAGTGCATCGCCAAGACCAACGGTGGTCGTGGTCTTGCCCTCTCCACTCGGCGTTGGCGAGATTGCCGTCACCAGGATCAGTTTGCCATCGGGCTTCTCGGCCAGTTTCTCAACGTGGCTGAGTTCGATTTTCGCAATATGCGGACCATGTTGCAGCACAACATCATCGGGAATTCCAATCTTGTTGGCTATTTCAGTGATTGGCTTGAGCTTGGCGGCACGCGCAATTTCTAGATCAACATTCATAACCGGCACCCGATATTGTTTGCTGCAATTGGATTGAAGACACTGAATTCTCTGTTTGTATAAAGTATACCAGAGAGCATGTATAGCTTCTACCACCCCTTTGTACGGCAAAATATTCATGCCAAATCAAACAGGGTCGTTGCGGCAACAGTGCCGCGATCGGTTAAACAGAAATTTCCGTCATCAGCGTGAAATTTACACTGCAGACCGGATTTTTGTGGGGAATGGAAAAGGTAAGAACGCCCTCGCGATCACACGGGCGCAGCAGCTACTCGGCTGCTTCCTTCATTTGCGGCTTTCCTGGTTCCTTGCCGGGGCGGACCGAACCGGAAAATTCAGCACCATGATCGATGGCGAGCGTCGAGCTAGTGATGTCCCCTTCAAGCGTGCACCCATCCTTCAGTTCAACGCTTCCGGAAGTGATCATGCCTGAAATAGTCCCCTCAACGATCACATTCTCACTTGTGATGTCACCGTTGACCTTTCCCGATTCGCCGACAAGCAGGGACACGCAGGAAATATTGCCCTCGACATTCCCGACAATCAAAAGATCACTCTTGCAATTGATATTGCCAGTGACGATCAGGTCTTCTCCAATCACCGATCCGTCACTATTGTCCTGGTCCCACATTGTTCTTTGATCCTTTAACGAGGTTTATGATTCAACTTGGGGGCCGCGAAGCCGTCCAGCTCGGATGATGTTTCGCCCATGATCCGAAATCGGCCCACGGATCGCGATGCCAGTCGCAGCAGCCAATTCGGCAACCTTGTTACCTGCCTGATGAGAGCATCGATTTTTCTGCGTATGTTGAGATGTTCTGAAAGCCGCGTCCGGGCTGATGACGCGCTCAAACTCGCTTCCTGCAGGAACATTGGATTTCGCCGCGTGACGCGGGCTATCCTCCTGCGGGACGCTTTGAGAAAATGTTGCCGGTGAAGCGTGAGTTGTCCCTGGCGCGTGATCTCGCAGCACCCGAGTACCTTTCGAACAAGGCCGAGCGCCGTCAATCTTTCCACGGATTCATGAGGGAGATCGCCAATTTCGAGCGGTATAGAATTAAGCCGCTCCAAAAGGGAGATATCCCCACTACGCAATTTGATACGCGACACGGTTGAACTCCGAACTCAGTACTCAACGCAACCGCTGGTGACACTAGAATATAGGTCCGAAGTCTTCATCAACAAGGGCAAAACGTGGTTACTCCTGCCATGAGCATGCAACATGACAGTGAAGGCCTGAGACGCAATCTTGTAACCGCTGGTATATGCAGATCAGAAGTTCAACCTGGCCGCTTGCATAACATGCGGCAGCAAACGCACCTGCGCCAATACATCGTCTGTAATCGGTGCGTCAGTTTCAATCAGTGCAATGGCGTTTCCGCCAGGCTCATCGCGCCCTAGGTTAAACGTCGCAACATTGACTTCGTTCTCACCAAACAGAGCGCCAAGAGCGCCGATATAACCCGGCTTGTCCGCATTTGTCGTGTAGAGCATATTTGCCCCAAGCTCGGCTTCCATATTGATGCCCTTCACCTGGATTATACGCGGCTTTCCATCTGAGAAGACGGTACCGGCTACGGAACGCTCCTGTCGCTCGGTGACAAGTGTCAGGCGCATGTAGCTTTCATATGCCCCTTCCTGCCCGCGCGTGGTCTCTTCAATGCAGATGCCCCGTTCCTTGGCCATGGCGGGTGCACTGACCATGTTTACGTCCTGGAGCATGGGCCTGAGCACACCTGCCAAGGCTGTGGAGGACAGGGCGTTGGTGTTCAACTCGGCAATGTCACCTGCATATTCAAACCGAACTTCTTTCAGGCCGCTCTCGGTCAACTGCCCGGCAAAAGATCCCAACTGCTCGGCAAGCTTCACATAGGGCTTCAGGCGTGGGGCTTCCTCAGCCGATATGGAGGGAAAATTGATCGCGTTGGAAATTGCTCCGGTCAGCAGGAAGTCGGTCATCTGCTCTGCCACTTGCACCGCCACATTCTCCTGCGCCTCGGTTGTGGCGGCACCCAGATGCGGCGTGCAGATCACATTAGGCATGCCGAACAGTGCGTTTTCCTTCGCCGGCTCCTCGGCAAATACGTCGAGCGCAGCGCCCGCAACGTGGCCGGCATCGAGCGCGGCTTTGAGGGCCTCTTCAACAATCAGGCCGCCGCGGGCGCAATTGATGATCCGTACGCCTTTTTGCGTCTTGTTCAGCGCTTTGGCGTCAATGATGTTGCGCGTCTTGTCGGTGAGCGGTGTGTGCAGCGAGATGAAATCCGCCCGCTTGAGCAAATCATCCAGTTCCATCTTTTCGACACCAAGCTCCAGGGCCCGCTCGGGAGACAGGAATGGATCGAAGGCCAGCACCTTCATTTTCAAACCGAGAGCGCGCTCCGCAACAATCGACCCGATATTGCCGCAGCCGATGATGCCAAGCGTCTTGGCCGTCACCTCAACGCCCATGAATGCGGACTTCTCCCACTTTCCGGCCTGGGTCGAGGCATTGGCCGCAGGGATTTGCCGTGCCAGCGCCAGCATCAGGGATATGGCGTGCTCCGCCGTTGTAATGGAATTGCCAAATGGCGTGTTCATCACGATGATGCCACGCGCTGTCGCGGCTGCAATATCGATATTGTCGACGCCGATCCCGGCGCGACCAATGACTTTCAGCCTGTCCGCCTTGGCGATGATCTTTTCGGTTGCCTTCGTTGCCGATCGCACGGCAAGCCCATCATAGTCACCGATGACGCCAGCAAGCTCGGCTTTGTCGAGACCAACTTTCACATCCACTTCGATACCACGGTCGGCAAACACCTTTTCCGCGAGCGGGCTCAGCTTGTCTGAAATTAAAACTTTGGGCGTCATGTCTGATCTCCATTTGCCGGACATTGCGCATCGCTGCACAGGCCGGTTGTAGCGGGTCTGCAGTTGCGGGGTGGCTTGTCTTAAGCGGCTTGTGTCGCGGTGGAAGAGACGCGCTTATAGGCCCAGTCGAGCCAGGGCATCAGCGCTGCAAGATCCGATGTTTCTACCGTGGCTCCGGCCCAGATGCGCAGGCCCGGAGGCGCATTTCGATGAGACGCAATGTCGTAAGCCACGCCTTCCTCATCAAGCAATCCTGCAAACCTGGCGACATACGCCCTCTGTTCGTCGCCCGGCAGATCTGCCACCGCCGGATCGACAATCTTCAGGCAAACGGACGTGTTGGAGCGGCTTTCCGGTACTCTTCCCAGGAACTCAACCCAGGCCGTCTTCTCAACCCACGCGGTTATCGCCGCGGTATTTGCATCGGCACGCGCCATCAGGCCCTCAAGCCCTCCAACACTATGCGCCCAGTCGAGCGTATCGAGCCAGTCCTCTACACACAGCATGGAGGGCGTGTTGATGGTTGCCCCCCTGAACACTTTTTCCGCCAGCTTGCCGTTCTTTGTCAGGAGGAAAACTTTTGGCATCGGCCAAGGCGGAGTATAGCTCTCCAGGCGTTCCACGGCGCGTGGTGAAAGAACCAGCATGCCGTGACCCGCTTCACCGCCGAGCGCCTTCTGCCATGAAAAGGTCGTGACATCGAGCCTGGGCCAATCGAGATCTTGCGCAAACGCCGCCGAGGTGGCATCGCAGATTGTCAGCCCCTGCCGGTCATCGGCAATCCAGTCACCGTTTGGCACACGCACACCCGACGTGGTGCCGTTCCATGCGAAAACCACATCGCGGGTAAAATCGACCTTGGACAAGTCAGGCAGTTCGCCATATTCGGTCTCCAGCACGCGAACATCATCCAACTTTAGCTGATCAACGATGTCCGTGGTCCAGGTTCTACCAAAACTTTCCCACGACAGCATGTCGACACCACGCGCCCCAAGAAGCGACCAAAGAGCCATTTCCATTGCGCCGGTGTCGGAACCTGGAACGATGGCCAGGCGGTATCCTTCCGGCAGGCCGAGCAGGTCGGAGGTGCGGTCGATCGCCAGTGCCAGACGCGCAAGACCCTCCGGCGCACGGTGCGAGCGCCCGAGAAAGGCATTTTTGAGATTGTCGAGGGAGTGGCCCGGATGCTTTGAACAGGGGCCGGATGAAAAACGCGGATTAGCCGGCCGCGCGGCCGGTTTGGTGAGTTCGCTCATGATATTCTATCCTTACAGATAGTTGCCCCTCGTTGGGGAGGGGTGTCCCACCTGCGGGATTAGGTGCGTATGCCTCCCAAGTCAAGCGGCAGATGGTCTAGACTGCGTTCACGTAACGAAGACAAATGGCCGCATTCCATGACGAACGCGTTAGAAACTGACAGCCCACCCTCCTCGCCCACCGGCCCGCACTGGCTAGGACATCCACGCGGGCTTGCGACGTTGTTTTTCACTGAAATGTGGGAGCGCTTTTCCTATTACGGAATGCGGGCACTTCTCATTCTCTACATGACAGCCGCGGCCACCGGCGCCAATCCAGGTCTCGGACTTGGCACACGCGATGCGGCAGCCATCTACGGCATCTACACGGCATTTGTATATTTGCTGGCGCTTCCTGGCGGGTGGATAGCCGACCGGTTGTGGGGGGCACGCAATACGGTATTCGCGGGCGGGTGCATCATAGCCTGCGGACATTTCTCCATGGCAGCTCCCCTTGTTGGCCTGCCCGAATTACCAAGCTTCGCGCTTGGGCTGACGCTCATTGTTGCCGGCACTGGCCTGTTGAAGCCAAACATTTCCGCCATGGTGGGCGAGTTATATCCGGAGGGCGGTGGGCGCAGGGATGCCGGCTTTTCCATTTTTTACATGGGCATCAACCTGGGAGGTATGCTGGGACCGCTCCTGTGCGGCTTCCTGGCGGAAAGCTTTAATTGGCACTGGGGCTTTTCGCTTGCAGGATTTGGCATGGTGCTTGGCCTCACCCAGTACAGAAGAGGCGCGCGGCACCTGGGGGATGCGGGCCTGTACAAGGCGCAACCCTCTTCAGCACCAAACAAGCCCATCCCGCTTTTACCTCTGATCCTTGCCGCACTGATCGGCCTGACATTTGCCATGAGTGGCGCCAGAACCGGATTTGTCATCACGCTGGGACTGATCGCAGAGTGGCTAGGGGTTGCTGTACTCGCCATGGCCGCGCTCTATTTCACCTACCTGTTTTTCATGGCCGGGCTGACCAGAGACGAGAAAAAACGGCTCGCCGTCATCGTCTGGCTGTTCTTGCTCGCGGCTATTTTCTGGTCAGGGTTTGAGCAGGCCGGGTCATCGCTCAACCTGTTTGCCTTTCAGCAGACAGACCGGAATATGCTGGGCTGGGAGATGCCCGCCAGCTGGCTTCAATCCATCAATCCGCTCTTTATCATCGCCCTTGCGCCAATCTTCGGGACGCTCTGGAGCTGGGCGGCACGTCGCAACGCAGACCCTTCCATTGCCATGAAATTCGCTTTGGGGCTCACCGCCTTAGCTGCCGGGTTTTTCGTCATCTCCTGGGGTGCGGCCAATACCAGCCCGGAAAACCCCGCCTCCCCGGCCTGGCTCATTGTCACCTACTTCCTGCACACCTGCGGCGAACTTTGCCTTAGCCCGGTTGGCCTTTCAGCCATGACCAGGCTCGCACCACGCGGGCGCGTGGGCCAGATGATGGGGATATGGTTCATAGCCACAGCCCTCGGCAACCTGATTGCCGGGCTCGTCACGGGGTCGCTTGAGAATTTAACTCACGATGCCTTGTTCTGGAATGTAGCCATGTTCATCGGTGCTGCGGGCCTACTCGCCATGTTGGCAAGCCCATTGGTCAAACGGCTTACCGAAGGCACCCGTTAGGCAAAAAAAGCGGCGGGATCGCTCCCGCCGCAGGTCTTAGTTGGGGGTACTAAGCAGGGTTATTTTTCTGGTCGTGGTGGCCTTTGGTCAATCTCAGGCCAGGCTCCTTATTGCAATTCGTAGCGAAACCCTAACCGAAGTTCATGTGCGTATATGTCATCCATGCTCAGCGCGCCTGCAGTTGCGGTGCTGCCGGTCTGGGCTCCGCCCAGGTACAGAAATCTGTACCCCGCATCGAACAACCAGCCATCGTCCAGCCGGTAACTGAACCCGGCCATGGCGGCCAAGGCCAGCTCGAAACTCTCATCGCTGGAAGCTGCCCCGGTTTGCCCGTCCATCTCGTTATAGGACCACCCGATACCACCGCCCAGATAGGGTGCGAAATGTTCCCGGTCCCGGAAATCGTAATACAGATTGGCGAGGCCGACAGTGCTGGCCAACGTAGCTGTGGACCGCGCCGCTGTGAGAGAGTTGGTCCCCGTCACGTCAGCTTCAAAACGGTGATCCAGGGTCAGATCGCCCCGGATGTTGTCTGTAAAATTATATCCAAAGCCCGCGCCTATGCTCCAGCTCTCGTCCATTTTCTCATTATTGAATGAGGTGCTGGCAAGGCTGAGATCAGGGTCTTCATTGACCGAGTAGCCGACATCCCCTCGGAAATACCAGAGATTGGAATAATCAGGAATGGCAATGGCGGACGGCACCGCGGTGACCGGTTCAGGCGGAAATCTGAAATCTGCAGCGGCAGCTCCGGTTACCGATCCGGTAACCAGCGCGCATGCCAGCAGGATTGTACGGCTCAAAATGCCCATCATTGTCCCCCTTTACCTTCGTCCAACGCGGCCAGTCGTAGAGGCCGGGCCGAATTGTTTCATTTCGGGACGATAGACGAGATTATTTAAGAGATACTTAACCCTGAATTTTCGCATGGAGCAAAGCGTTGTGGTCACGACAATGAAAAAAGGGCCCCGGAGATATCTCCGGGGCCCAAATAGAACTACGCAACTACTACTAGGGAGGAAATCCCAAGGGGAGCACAGCTCAGGCAGCCGCCCCTTTTAATGCGTCCACGATATCGTTCACGACCTTGCCAATGAGCTTGGCATCATCGCCCTCGGCCATCACGCGTATAACCGGCTCGGTACCAGAGGGACGGATAACCAGACGGCCCGCCTTGCCGAGCCTGCCTTTACCCTCGTCGATCACCTGGATGACTTTCTGATCGTCAAGCGGCTGGCCTTTTTTGAACCGGACATTCTTCAGCACTTGCGGCATCGGCTCGAATTGATTGCAGACCTCGCTCACCGGCTTTCCGCTCTCAGTCACCACGGCCAACACCTGCAATGCGGTGACAAGGCCATCTCCCGTCGTCGAGTAGTCGGAAAGGACGATATGCCCTGATTGCTCACCGCCGACGTTAAAGCCATGCTTGCGCATATGCTCGACCACGTAGCGATCTCCCACGGGCGTGCGTGCAAGAGAAAGCCCGAGACTTTCCAGATGTCGTTCCAGCCCGAGATTTGACATCACCGTGGCGACGATGCCGCCACCTGCGAGCCGGCCGCGGTTTTTCCATGATTGCGCCACCACCGCCATCAATTGATCGCCGTCGATGACCTGGCCCTTTTCATCGATGATGAGAACCCGGTCGGCATCCCCATCAAGCGCAATACCAATGTCGGCGCGCACTTCGCGAACCTTTTTGCACAACGCCGCGGGCGAGGTTGACCCGCAATCCTTGTTGATATTGAACCCGTTCGGCTCGACGCCTACAGAAATCACTTCCGCGCCCAGCTCCCACAGGGCTGCGGGTGCCACCTGGTAGGCAGACCCGTTGGCGCAGTCGACGACAACGCGCAGACCATCAAAGCGGATATTGCGCGGTAGCGTGCGCTTGGCGAACTCGATGTATCGTTCCTGGGCGCTGTCGATACGTTTTGCCCGGCCAATATCGTCGGGCTTGGCTAGCAGCGTATCGGAGCTCTGCTCAATCAGGCCTTCGATTTCGTGCTCGGTTTCGTCCGACAGCTTGTAGCCATCCGGCCCGAACAGCTTGATGCCATTGTCTTCGTAAGGGTTGTGTGAAGCTGAAATCATCACGCCCAGATCAGCCCTGAGCGAGCGTGTCAGCATTGCAACAGCCGGGGTCGGCATCGGTCCGAGCTGGAACACATCCATGCCCACTGCGGTAAAGCCCGACACGAGCGCGGATTCAATCATATAGCCTGACAGCCGCGTGTCCTTGCCGATCACCACCCGGTGACGGTGATCACCATTGGTGAACAGCTTGCCTGCAGCCATGCCCACCTTCAGAGCAATTTCAGACGTCATCGGGGACGCATTGGCCGTCCCGCGTATTCCGTCCGTTCCGAAAAATTTTCGTGTCATCTCTTAACCGTTGTTTTTACGCTGACTGTTTTACCAAATTCAGGATGCCACATGACCAGTGTGCCACCACCATGCCATTATGCCTTCTGGTCCTGTGGATAAGGTTTCAAATACTGTAAGCAAAAATTACACCAGTGCGGGCTCCGCACCCCGTTTCCGGGACTAACGGTTAACGGCGCTCCAGATGGTCAGGGCCTGCCGCATCGCCGCCACGTCATGCACCCGGACAAGCTGCACTCCCTGTGAAATACCCGCAAGCGCAGCCGCAATCGACCCCGGACCCCGGGCACGCGGGTCGTCTTCACCTGTCAGCATCCCGATAAAGCGCTTTCGAGAGACACCCAGCAACAGCGACACCCCGAGGGAATGAAACAGGCTCAGTCCTTGCAGCAAAGCCAGATTATGCTCCAACGTCTTGCCGAACCCGATCCCCGGGTCGGCAATGATCCTGGTCCGGTCGATCCCCGCCGCTTCGCATGCCGCGATGCGGCCCGCCAGATAGTCGAACACCTCAAGCAGCACATTCTCGTAAGTGGGATCATCCTGCATCGTCTTGGGATCACCCTGCGCGTGCATCAGCACAACGGACAGGCCCGACTGTGCGGCCACCTTGAGGCTGACAGGATCATGGGTGAGCGCGGAAACGTCGTTGAGAATGTTTGCACCCGCATTTGCGGCTTGTTCCATGATGGTGCTCTTGCGGGTATCCACGGAAATCAGCGGACCGGTCCCGTTCAAACCCTCGACTACGGGCAGGACGCGCGCGGCCTCATCTTTTGCGGATACCGGGTCGGAGCCCGGTCGCGTCGACTCACCACCAATATCGAGGATGTCCGCCCCCTCTTTCGCCAATTCACGAGCATGTATTATCGCGGCATCAGCAGTCGCATGAAGCCCGCCATCCGAGAAACTGTCGGGCGTGACATTGACCACTCCCATAATGCGCGGCTGTTCGAGTGCGAGAGTCCCGATTGCGGCCCTCGGCGCGGTAATGGCACCAAGAGCAACACGGGTTTCGGGTTCATCAGAGGCGTTCAGATCGGAATAGGCGCGAAGCGCCTTGCGGCACTCGCCCGGCGTGCCTTCAATCACTTCCAGAGACGTGAAGGCAACGGAGCCGCCTGCCAGCAATCCTGCCTGCCCGGCAGCGGTGGCTTGCCTGGCCGTATCGCCATATACCAAACCGGTTGCCTTGAGATAAAGCCCGCTTGCCATTGTGACCTCGGTTCCCGGTGCCTGCTACAAGCTCAAAGAACAAGAGCGGCGCCAATGACGCCGCTCCCAAATTCCTGCCCTGGCGAGTCATAAAGCCCTAGGAGGGTTGCGGCTCCATGCCGCCCGTGTCGGGCTCGTCGCCCTTTTTGGGCTTAGCTTTCTTCGTCTTGCCCGTCGAGGGCACGGCTGACTCGGCCGGCTTGGCATCTCCGGAATCGTCATCGAAATCACGGATCGGTGGCTTGCCCTTCAGCAGGTTCTTGATCTCATCGCCGGAAAGCGTCTCAAATTCCAGCAAGCCTTCGGAGATGATATGAAGCTGCTTGATGTACTTCTTGCAAATCTTGGTCGCCGTCGCGTAGCCCTCATCAACTATACGGTGGATCTCTTCATCGACGACTTTTTGCGTCTCGTCGGAGAGGTTCTGTGTCCGCGACACGGAATGACCCAGGAATACCTCTTCTTCATTGTCACCATAGGCCAGCGGTCCCAGCTTGTCGGACATACCGTACTGGGTCACCATGGCGCGGGCCATTGAGGTCGCCATCTTGATATCAGACGAAGCACCCGAAGTGACGTTTTCGTGGCCAAAGATCATTTCTTCCGCCACGCGTCCGCCCATTGCAACGGCCAGATCTGCCTTGAACTTTGCCCGTGTTACCGAAAGCTGATCGCGTTCGGGCAGGCGCATCACCATGCCAAGTGCACGGCCGCGCGGGATGATGGTGGCCTTGTGGATCGGATCCGAGGCCGGCTGATGCAACGCCACCAGAGCGTGTCCACCCTCATGGTAGGCGGTAAGCTTTTTCTCTTCCTCGCTCATGACCATGGAGCGGCGCTCCGCGCCCATCATGACCTTGTCCTTGGCATCTTCAAATTCCTGGTGCGTCACCAGACGTTTGGAGCGGCGCGCAGCAAGCAGGGCTGCCTCATTGACAAGATTTGCGAGATCAGCACCGGAGAAACCTGGCGTGCCTCGCGCGACAACGCGTAAATCAACATCCGGTGCCAGCGGCACCTTGCGAACATGGACCTTGAGGATTTTCTCCCGGCCAATGATATCCGGACGCGGCACGACTACCTGGCGGTCGAAGCGGCCCGGACGCAACAAGGCAGGGTCAAGCACATCAGGCCGGTTCGTTGCCGCGATGAGAATGATGCCCTCATTGGCTTCGAATCCGTCCATCTCGACGAGCAACTGGTTGAGTGTTTGTTCACGCTCATCATTGCCACCGCCCAGACCGGCGCCACGATGACGGCCAACAGCATCAATTTCGTCGATGAAGATGATGCAGGGCGCATTCTTCTTGGCCTGCTCAAACATGTCGCGCACACGTGATGCACCAACACCAACGAACATCTCGACAAAGTCTGAGCCTGAAATGGTGAAGAAGGGAACGTTGGCCTCACCGGCAATGGCGCGCGCCAGCAGCGTTTTACCGGTGCCCGGAGGACCGACAAGTAATGCACCGCGCGGGATGCGCCCGCCGAGTTTCTGGAATTTCTGGGGATCCTGAAGGAATTCTACGATTTCCTGTAAATCTTCCTTGGCCTCATCAACGCCGGCCACATCATCAAACGTGATGCGTCCCTGGCGCTCGGTCAGCAGCTTAGCCTTAGACTTGCCAAACCCCATGGCCCGTCCGCCGCCGGACTGCATCTGACGCATGAAGAAAATCCACACCGCTATCAGCAGCAACATCGGGAACCAGGACACGAGTACGCCCATTAATGAAGGGACATCTTCGTCGGACGGCTTGGCCGTGATCTTGACATTCTTGTCATGGAGACGCTGCACCAGGGTCGGATCGTTTGGGGCATAACTCTGGAACGGGCGGCCATCGGTATACTGGCCGCTGATCTGGTTCCCGGCGATCGTAACTTCACCGATTTTACCCGTATCAACCTCGGTTAGCAGCTGCGAAAAGCTAATCTCGTTGGCGCGTGCGCGCTTCGACGGATTCTGAAACATATTGAACAGCGCAATCAGCAACAGTGCGATAATCACCCAGATGGCGAAGTTCCGGAAATTCGAATTCATAAATCGTGCCTCAATATGCCGTAGGGGGCGTGACAATCCCGCTCAAATTCAAGCTAGAAGGGAATTGCGGCGCTGGTCTGACCAACTCGGTTAATTCCTTGAAGGGAACATAGGTATCGCGGCCCCGTTTGCCAAGTTGCAATCCAGTGATCGAAATGCCGCATCCGGTCATGAGTCGTACACTCGTCTTGCGGGAGCTTCTAGCCTGCTTTACCCAATCATGCGACCACAACAGCGGATTGGCCTTAACGCATTCATGAAAACAGTGCCGAATTGACAAATTTAGCGTTGCATCCGGCACTGCTTGAGTAGCCAAGCGGTGGTACAGCAAGCACGCGTTCATTGAGCCAGAATGACACCAAACTTTCCGCAACGCGCTCGGGAAGGGTCACGGCCTCGCCCAGCCGTGCCCGCACTTCGCCATAGCCGGTTTTTCCAAGTGCGCGCACCTGTACCGGTCCGCTGCACCCAGTATCGAGACTCACCTGGTAGCGGTTGTCCCACAGGCCGCATTCTCCCGGTTTCAGTACCAAATCACATGGCACGGACCGCCCGGTTTCGCGCACAATGAGCAACTCGCTCTCTCCCGGAACCAGTTGGCAACCCGCTAGGGTCAGGGCAGCGCCCTCACTGGTTTTCAGCGCTTCAAGCAGGGCTTCAAGCTTGGAGAGACGCGGCAGCGAGGCCTGTCCGCCAACGCCCTGAAGGGCCCGCGCCACGGCGCGAAGTGCGATATCATCCGGGGCATGGCTGAAAGCCTGTGCGTTGATCCGGCAAAACCCCGCATCATCCAACTGGCAATTTGCCTGGAGAAATTGACCCGCGGTCCGGTCCAGCGCCTCGCGGGCCCGGCGCAACCGCCTGGCGCTACGCGCCATTGCATCAGCGGAAATTCCCAGTGACTTCAACCCGTCCATGGCCCTTCGCAAGCGCACCCGCTCAAAGCGCGTATCGTCATTGCTGGAGTCTTCAAGCCATTCGAGACCCGAAGCCTTGAGCGTTTCCACGAGCCGCGTCTTGGGCATATCGAGCAACGGCCGTAAAACCCTCAAACCCGCCCAGTGTCCATACATCGGGATCCCTGCCAGGCCATCCAGCCCCGAGCCCCGGCCAAGGCGCATCAGCAAGGTCTCTGCCTGATCGTCGAGATGGTGGGCTGTGAGAAGCGCATCCAGACCGTGGGCGTGAGCGTGTTCCGCCATCAGGCCATAGCGCGCGGCCCTTGCATCTTCCTGTATGCGGCTGGATTTCTCTCCCGGCTGCCAGCGCAGGATGGTACAGGGAAAGCCCAGTTCACGGGCCTGTTCGGACACCCAGCCGGCCTCCTGCGCGGAACCCGCACGCAATCCGTGGTCGACGGTCAGAACACTGAAATCCGGGCCTCCGCCATCAGCCCTTTCACGCCAGCGGCTGGCCAGCTGCATGAGCGCCATGGAATCTGCGCCACCCGATACGCCAAGACCCGCATGGGTCACACCATCAAGACACGCGAACAGCGTCTCGCATTCTTCTGTTGAAATCGGGGCATTGGTCATGCCCTAGGATATAGGACGGGCGGACAAAAGCCTCAACAGCGGGCGCGCTTCACCGCCGAGGCGGCGTCCTTTTGCAGCTTGGCCGGTGCATCGGGGAACTGCTTGGAAATGGCCTTGAGTGTGGAACAGGCGGCGTCTTTTTCGCCAAGCTGCGCCAACGACATGCCCAGATGCAAAAGGGCATCAGGCGCGATGGCACTCTTCTTGTCCTTTTTATAACCTGCCAGAAACGCCTTGGCAGCCGGCTCGAATTTTTTCCGCGCAAAATGGGTGCGGCCCAGCCAGTAAAAGGCATTGCTGGCGAGCGGGTCGTCCGGATAGGTCTTCACGAAAGAGCTGAAACCCTGCTCTGCGGACCGCAAATCGTTGCGCAGAAAGTTCTGATAGGACGCATCATAAATGCCGCGCGCACCACCGCTGACCGCCGGCAGTCCGGTAAGGGGTGGCAAGGCTGCCGATTGCCCCGATGCTGGTGGCGGCTGGGGTGCGGACCCCTGCTGCATCACTTTATCGAACGGGTTTGCTGGTGGCGGAGCTGTCGTAGTGGTTCCGAATTGCGGTGGAGGTTGCGCGTTTGATGCAAATTGACCCGGCTGCCCCGGCACCTGTGGTCCGGGCGGTGGTTCAACACCCGATTGCCCTCCCGGCAACGCAGGTGCGCCCGCAGGAATCTGGCCGAGTTTCCGAGAGATTTGTTCAAGCTGCGCCGTAATGGCACGAATCTGCGTTTCCAGCGCCAGCACACGAATATTGACTTCACTCGGCGCACCGCCCGGACCACCGCTTACCGGCGGTCCACCAACAGAAGGAAGCCCGTCCTGGGTCGTGGCACCACCGCTACCCTTCACAAAGGATTGCAGTGTGGCTATCACGCTCTGCATATCCAGAATGCGCTGTTCCAGCCGGGCAATCCGCTCATTAGCATCACCAGACGGTTGTGTCGGTGCGGTTTGAGCGTTTTGCGGGGCAGGTTTGTCTTGTGCTGTGACTTTCGGAACCCAGATCACACCCCAGCCGGCAAACGCGATGACCGCAGCCAGTATCGAGATGAGTGGAATGAATGTGCGCCGTTTCATGTCAGGAATTTTGGCTGTCTCACGGATGCAGGCCAGCTGATGGCCGCGCAGGTCAGAGTTGGGACTTATTGGGGCTAAACTATGGTCACTCGCGCCCGCCCGCAAGCATTAGGAGTCCCGGCATGCGCCCGACACCCCTTGCTAACAGAATTTCATGGTGGCTTGGGCCCGGGCTCAGCTTCCGGGACGGGCATTCAGCAGCGTAACCACCCGCCGATTCTGGGACCAGCAGGAAATGTCGTTGCAGACCGCCACCGGACGTTCCTTACCGAAGGAAATGGTTTGAAGCCGCGCCGGATTGACGCCAAGACCTGAAAGATAGGTGCGTACGGACGTAGCGCGTCGCGCGCCGAGCGCAATATTATATTCACGCGTGCCACGTTCATCCGCATGGCCCTCGAGGGTCACGCCGTACTGGGGATATTTTGCCAGCCATTGCGCCTGTGCGCGCAAGGTGGTCTGCGCCTGGGCCGTCAGCGTGGCGCTGTCGACGGTGAAATAAACCTTGTCGCCGGCATTCACGCTAAAATCTCGCGAAGTGCCCGGCACAACAGGTCCGCCGGCCTCCTGGCCGATCGCCATTTGCTTCGGTTTCTTGGAACAGGCGGCCATGCCTGCCACCAATAGAAAAACGCCCGTCAAACTAATGACGCGCGTCATACTGTTTCTACAGCCCATCCCAGTACTCCGCTCTGCCGGTTGCAATCAAGGCAGCGTAAAACGCAAAACCTTAACGCTTCCCTACAGCCCGCAGATGGCGGACTTATGGCAGTGCGGATAACTGGACCGTCTTTTTAAAAGAACAATTCGCTCTTCTTAAAAGACGGACGGCGCTGGAACGCCGTGGACGCCTTTGCAAAAGCTCTGGCGACACGGCATCCAGCTAATCCATCTTGCGAGGAATTCCCCCCGCTTGACAGGCTTTATTATTGTGATCGTGAACGTCTAATTAGACGCGCACTGCCTGCTCAACCGTGACGTCCGCAGCGCCGAGTTTCATCGGCTTCGCAGTAACATGCTTACGGCATGCTCCGAGTGCTGCAGCTGTAGCCACAATGCTGGCGACGATGATCACGCCTTTCAAACCCTGCATGGTCTTCTCTCCTCTTGTCTAATCGGCAAAAGCCATCTTTGCGTTTAGTGACGTGAAGCAATTAGATCAAGGACGGACTGCACTTCAGGAGGTATTTTCCCAACACATGGTGCTAAAATGCAACGCCCGAATCTCAGCCTCCACCCAGAAAATTACCTTTCACCCCCCTCACAGGCAAGGCAATTCCACTATTCGTCCCAAAAAAACGAATACTCCAATAGTATCAATTGATTAGCGGCGACCAGGCCGGGTCAGACCCGAATGAGGGCGTGGCGATGGATCTCTCATTATATCCAGTTAAATCAATGGTATAAAGCCTTGGACCCCCGGTAGCGCCTGGAGACTCCCGGAAGAACATGAGAACCCGGCCATTTGGCGCCCATGTGGGGCCTTCATTGTGGAATCCTTCCGTCAGTATCCGCTCTCCGGACCCGTCAGACTTGAGGACTCCTATCAAAAATTGCGGTCCAAGCTGCTTTGTGAAGGCAATCATATCCCCGCGTGGCGACCAAACCGGGGTGGAATAGCGCCCTTCGCCCAAACTTATGCGTTTCTGGCCCGAGCCGTCGGCGTTCATGACATAAAGCTGCTGAGTGCCGGTGCGATCCGATTCGAAGACGATTCGCCGACCATCGGGGGAAAAACTGGGTGCGGTATCGATCGCAGCTGTCTTTGTGAGGCGGAATGTGCGTCTTGAGCGCAAATCCATCATATAGATGTTCGCGTTGCCGCCCTGTTGCAGGCTCATGACGATTCTCTGTCCATCGGGTGAGAATCGCGGCGCGAAGCTCATATTCGGGAAATCTCCAACGATTTCCTTCTGTCCGCTCTCGATATTGAGCAAATAGACCCTCGGGCGCCCGCCTTCATAAGACAGATACGTGATTTCCTGTGAAGTTGGGGAGAATCGCGGCGTGAGCACCAGCGCGGCGCCCGTGGTCAGCATACGCAGATTGTGGCCATCCTGGTCCATGATGGCGAGGCGCTTGACCCTTTTATTCTTGGGGCCGGTTTCATCCACATAGACAATGCGGGTATCGAAATAGCCTTTTTCGCCCGTTAAACGCTCATATACCGCATCGGCGATTAAGTGACCGACGCGGCGCCAGTTGCGCGACTGGGTGAAGAATTGCTGTCCCGCGAGCTGTTTGCCGGCAAAGATATCCCATAGACGGAATTCCGCCCTGAGACGGCCAGAGGGCTCACGGCTGATGCGCCCAACCAGCAATGCCTGGGCATTGATCGTGCGCCAGTCGCCAAAACGCGGCGCCTGGCTCAGATTGGCGATACGCTCGATATAGGCAGCCCGGTCTACCAGCTTGAACAACCCGGAACGCTCAAGGTCCGCAACCACGACGCCGGCAATATCGGAGCCGAGCTTTTGATCATTCAGGCTGGTGCCGAAAAAGACCGGAATCGCAATCGGGATCGGTTTCAAGCTGCCCTTGGTGATGTCGATTTCAACAACCGCATGCGCCTGCCTCATGGGCCAGAGCGACATAAGGGCGAGCACTGCCGCCAGCAGGGCCGCGTGCCAAACGCGGGTCAGACTTCCAGTTCGATCAGGGTTCATCATCCGCCAAACATCTCTTTGGGATCAAAATTCAGGATCATATCGCGCCACATGGCATATTTCCTCGCGGGCAATTCATAAGGCTGGCACAGCATGACGGCCCGCACCGCCGCATCGGCCGCGGCCACGAAAAATGGCGACCCTTCCCGGTTCACAACTTCCGGTTCACGTGAAAGCACGCCGTCCTCCCGCAGCCGCAAGCGCAGCTTCACTTTGATGGCCTCGGCGCCCAGACCGCCCACGGGCGGGTTCCAGCATTGGGAAATTTTGGCGCGCAGCGCATCGATCTCGTTAAACGTCATGGCGGTGTCGCGCCCGTTGAAGCGCCCTTTTGCAGGCTCAAGCAGTTCCTTCGCCTCGAGAGCGGCCTGTGATGTCTGACCCCCATCCGGCACTTTGTTCAAAAGCGCGGCGATATTGTCCGGGTCGAAGTCTTTTTGTTTCCTGACCACGGGTTTCGGCTTCGGTTTGGGCTTGGCCGCAACCTTCTTCGGCTTGGGCTTTTTCTTCGTGACGACCTTTTTTGGTTTTGGCTTGGGTTTGAGCTTCGCCTTCACGATCTTTTTTGGCTTTGGTTTCGGTACCGGCGCCTTCACCGATTTGACCTTTGTGGGCTTGGGTTTCTGCTCGGCCTTCTTTACCGGCTCCGGCTTCTTTTGTACCTTGGCTGCTTCAGCCTTTGCCTTGCGCTGCCCAGCCTTGATTTTCGTCAGCTCCGCCTGGGTCACCAGATCCACCGGCAAGGGCGTGGGCTTGGTGGCAAGCCTGTCACCCGAGAACGGGAATACGGCAACCGCTGACACCAGGATCAGCAGATGCAGTACAAGTGATATGATCAGGCCCCTGCGCATGGGTTTTGCTAAGCTCTAGCGTCCCTTCTCGATTTCGGTTACGAGCGCAATACGGCTGAATCCCGCCGCGGCGATGGTCCCCATCACCTTCATGATGGTGCCGTAACTGGTGGCGCGATCACCGCGAACAAAAATCCGCTCTTCATATCCGCTCTTGGTTATAGCAACGAGTTTGGGCACAATTTCGGCTAGCGGGATTTCAGTTTCCTGCAGGAAAACCGTGCCCTTTTCTGTGACCGAGATGGTGAGCGGTTCCTTGTCGCCCTCAAGCTGCTTTGCATCCGACTTGGGCAGGTCGATTGGCACACCCACTGTCAACAATGGTGCTGTCACCATAAATATGATCAGCAGCACCAGCATGACATCCACAAAGGGCGTCACGTTGATTTCGCTCATGGGCTGGTAATTGCGGCCTGAGCGCGAGCGCCGCCTGATATACCCGCTGCCGAACATCACACCCATGGCGCTCTAACCCCTTGCATCCATCTGACGCGACAGGATCGCGGAGAACTCGTCGGCAAAACTCTCAAGCCGCTGCGCGTGGCGCGACACTTCATGGGTGAACTTGTTGTAGAAGATGACGGCCGGGATTGCCGCCAGCAGCCCCAGCGCTGTAGCGAACAGCGCCTCGGCGATGCCGGGGGCGACGACGGACAGGTTTGTGCTCTTGGCTGCGGCAATGGCCTGGAATGCATTCATGATGCCCCACACGGTGCCGAACAGGCCGATAAAGGGGGCTGTCGAACCCACGGTCGCCAAAAACAGCAAACGCCGCTCCAGCCGGTCGATCTCGCGCGAGAGCGCCACGTCCAGCACCTTCTCCACACGCATCTGCAAACCAGCCAGCGGTTTGGGGGTTGATTCCACCGAGCGCTTCCATTCGCGCATGGCCGCGACGAACAGCGCCGCCATGGAACGGGCCGGGCGCGGACCGATGGTCTGATACAGCTCTTCAAGCGACTGGCCGGACCAGAACACCTGCTCGAAGCTGTCGGTCTCGCTCCGCGTGCGCCGGAGCAGCAGCATTTTTTCCGCGATGATGGCCCAGCTCCAGACCGATGCCAGAAGAAGACCCAGCATCACGATCTGCACAACGATGTGGGCCTCCAGGAACAGGGAGAGCACCGACAGATCGGCCTTGAGCGTCGGTGCCGCAGATTTGGTGATTTCAGCCGGATTCATAGGGGTGCCCGCTGGCTATCCTTCGCGCATTGGCTCCCCCGGCTCATGCGCATCTCGCACCATGAGATGTGGGGGCTGTTTGTGACGAAACTTAGGACTCGTGATGCATAAATTCAGCGGACGGGGAGACCCAACGCCGGAAAAACATGTCTTGTGTGAGAGGGTCAGCTTTCTTGGTTAACAAAAGCTTTCAATGCGTTCCGGACAAGTTCTCCCAAACGCCTGGGTTTCCCCGATTGAGAGATCAGCACGATCTTCACGACGATGCGGCACAGCACAACACCATCGCGCGTCACTTCCTGCAGCAGGGTCATGGTGGCCCCGCCGAGTTCCGCCACGCCGGTCACGACTTCCAGCACGTCATTCATGCGGGCGGGTTTCAGAAAATCCACATCCATGTGCCGCACGACGAAGGCGGCGGGTTCTTTTTCACCTTCCCCGTCAAACAGGTCTGTCTGGCTGATGCCCGACAGGCGCACAAAATCAGAGCGCCCGCGCTCGCAGAATTTCAGGTAATTGGCGTGGTAGACAAGGCCGGTGAAATCGGTGTCTTCATGGTAGACGCGAACGGGGAGGACGTGTTTGGCTCCCTCGATGCGGCCAGCGAGGTTGGGCCATGCCTTTCCGTTATTATTATCTTCCGTCATAGCGCCATCTATGTATCTCAAGCGTCGCCAAGTTCAATCATGACAATTTCCGGCGGCGATCCGAAGCGAACCGGCATGATGCTCATACCCAAGCCACCCGAAACAATCAGATGCCTGGTATCCTCTATCACATGCCCATAGGCAAAACGGTTTCCGAACCGGGAAGGAACCACGGGGGCATAACCAAACAGGCGAACCTGGCCTCCATGGGTATGCCCGGAAAGCGTGAGCGAGACCCGATCAGGCACTTGCGGGAAAATATCAGGCTCATGAGCCAGCAGGATGACCGGAGCATCGTCTGTGACCTGCTTTAAGGTACCGGGGAGATCATCGACGCCAAGAAGTCTGCCGCGGCCAAATCTGTTGCGGGACAAAAAGGCAATCTGATCGCCGAGACCGGCGAGCCAGAATGTACGGCCGTTGTGTTCCAGCCGGACAACATCATTTTCATAGACGGGGATGCCGACATTCTCCAGCGCTCTGCGGGCAATCGTCGGCCCCCTCTTGTTCAATTGTGCGGATTTGTCTTCCCACCAATCATGATTGCCCAAAATGGCATGAACGCCGAGCGGTGCCTTCAAACTTGCAAAAGCTGCCGACCAATCGTCAGGATGAACATCCCCGGAGACAAAGCGCATGCCGCTGACATAGTCACCCAGCATAAGAATGATATCTGCCTCCAGCGCATTGGTCGCCTCGACAATGTCTTCGATGCGCTTCATTGGCATCCACGGCTCGCAGGCATGGACGTCTGCGAGGACCGCAATTTTGAGTTTGAAATCCCGTGGCCAGCGAGGCGGCGACAGGCGATAGCGGGTAACGTTCATGCGCAGCACGGGCTCAATGCCGAAGGCATAGCCGCCCAGGCCGAGCCCGGCGATGAACAGTGCACCAAATCCTTTGAGAAATCCGCGGCGGGTGATCAATCTTTCGACTCTTGGTCATCCTCAAACAGCGTCGCCTGCGCGCCTTCAAACCCTTTTGGAGCGTTGAGGCCAATATGAGCAAAGGAATGAGGCGTAAGCATGCGCCCACGCGGCGTGCGGGAGATAAAGCCCTGCTGCAGTAGATAAGGTTCGATGATTTCCTCCAGCGCGTCGCGGGGTTCCGACAAGGCGGCTGAAATTGTCTCGATTCCGACAGGCCCGCCGCCGTAATTCTCGGCAATACATCTGAGATAACGATGATCCAGCGCATCGAGCCCGCGCGCATCCACTTCCAGCATTCGCAGGGCCTTGTCTGCTACTTTGGCATCGACGAGATCAGCGCCTTCATGGGCTGCAAAGTCCCGCACGCGCCTCAGCAGACGCCCGGCGATGCGCGGTGTACCGCGCGAACGCTTGGCCACTTCGCGGGCGCCATCGTCGCTCATGGGAAGAGAAAGCACGCGCGCGCCGCGGCGCACGATTTCTTCAAGCTCGTCGGTCTCGTAGAAATTGAGCCGGACGGGGATGCCGAAACGGTCTCGCAGAGGCGTGGTTAGAAGCCCGGTCCGAGTAGTTGCGCCTATGAGTGTGAACTTCGCCAGATCGATACGCACCGAGCGCGCCGCCGGTCCCTCGCCGATAATGAGATCAAGCTGGAAGTCCTCCATGGCCGGATAGAGGATTTCCTCCACGGCCGGGTTGAGCCGGTGAATTTCATCGATGAACAGTACATCGCGGTCTTCAAGGTTGGTCAGGAGTGCCGCCAGATCGCCGGCCTTGGCAATGACAGGACCGGAGGTGGCCCGGAAATTGACACCAAGCTCGCGCGAGACGATCTGTGCCAGCGTGGTCTTGCCCAGCCCCGGAGGACCTGCGAACAGCACATGGTCGAGCGCCTCGGCCCGCGACTTCGCCGCCTCGATGAAAACTTTCAGATTTTCGCAGGCGCGCTTCTGGCCGATGAATTCGCCAAGCGTCTGCGGGCGGAGACTTGTGTCCGCTTCGTCGTTGCTTTGACGTGTCATTTCCACGGGACGGTCGCTCATGAGATGGTCTCTTGCTTGCATAAAACACCGGCCCTTACCAACACATGGCGGCAGAAAAGGACACTAGCCAACGACGCCAAAAGACCGACAACTGTTTCAACCGAAGCCAAACTCATTATTGAGGTAGGCAGCGTCATAGTAGGGAAGTGGCAAAGGTCGACTGCTACTATCGAGATCAGTGGAACAGCGGACGCAACAAGCGCGGCCTCTACTCGGTCAAAGCAAGGCTTCGCCAGGACCCGAAGTCCAAAATACACTGCGAATAGGGCACCTGATATGGCGAGTGTGTTTCCAATCAACCTGAACATATACGTCATTATGCCGGGCAACAGTCCCAGGATTTCAAGAAGTCCAAAATGCCCGGATAGCAAATTACTGATCCATATTATCAGCGTAAGCAACGTCAGAATTAAAACTGGAAGCAGCAGATAGACCATGAATGTGATTGCTGCAGCTCTGAGGTTTTGAATTTTTGCCATATTCATCCCGACAACTCCTTCAGCCCCAGCCGGATGAGTTTAAGATGCTTCTGCGGCCGGAGCGATGTGTCCGCCTCGTCATCGCACTGGTGCGCCATTTCCACAGGGCGGTCAGTCATGTGCCCAACTCTGCATCGCGAGACATTTCAGGAGACTCAATCAGACGCAAATGCCGTGCTGCTCTTTGACTCAAGAATCCGCAAATTGCGGCCACCGGGCCAACCGTCAGGTAGGCCACCAATATCGAAGTTACGAGGTCATCACCTGTGGGCTTATTACCAGCGTAAAAATGATAGGCCGGCCCTACCAGTCCGGACGATGCGAACGCCGCGAAAACCGCGGAGCGGGCACGAAAATAACCGCGCTTCAGATATTTGAAGGCCATGAGAGCACCGGAAACGAGCGCCGGTATGGCGCCGAACAAAAAGGCCATGATGAATATATAGATGAACATCGTTCCATCGGTGACCCTTTGGGGGTTGATCATGGGGGCGAGAAAAGTCGACCCGGCGAGACCGAATATGATGCATCCCACCAGCGGCCCGATGAGTGCGAATGTCAGGAATATCAGTAGGGCGCGAACACGTTCAGACTTTATCCTGGTCATCCCGCCAGCTCCTTCAACCCGAGCCGGATAAGTTCAGCCGTCTCGCTGCCCTCGCCTGCTTTGCGAAATGCAACGGCAACCGCTGCGCTCGCCTGAGCTTGCGCATATCCAAGATTGGTCAGCGCCGAGACCGCATCAGCGGCGGCAGGCGCGTCGGGAACCGGCCCCTCACCAACGGCAGACAGCGCGGCACCCGGCTGTCCTGACAGCACCATGTCCGGGATTTTATCTTTCAGCTCAGACACGATGCGCTGGGCGACCTTGGGGCCAACACCGGGCGAGCGTGACACTTGCGCCTTGTCCTGCAGGGCGACCGCGTTGGCAAGATCCTGGGGTGAAAGCGTGCCGAGCACGGCCAATGCCACCTTGGCGCCGACACCCTGCACGCTTTGAAGAAGCCGGAACCAGGCCCGTTCCGCATCGGTCGCAAAGCCAAACAGGCGGATCTCGGTTTCGCGCACGTGAGTTTCGATGGAAAGCGTCGCAGCCTCGCCAATCTGCGGCATGGCACCCAGTGTGCGCGGCGAGCAGTGCACTTCGTAGCAGACACCGTTCACGTCCAGCAGAACCCAGTCGTCACCAATCGCGTCGAGGATTCCCTTGAGCTTGCCGATCATTCCGCCGCCTCCAGCACTTTCCAAGACCGATGATGGGCGTGGGTAATGGCAATGGCCAGCGCGTCGGCCTCGTCTTCTGTTTGTGGGGACGCCTTGGGCAGCAGGTGCCCGATCATGGCAGCGATCTGCTCCTTGCCCGCATGGCCCGCGCCAACAACCGTCTTTTTGACCTGGTTGGGCGCATACTCGGCAACGGTCAATCCCGACAGGGCTGGTGTCACGAGGGCAATGCCCCGCGCCTGTCCCAATTTCAAAGTGGCGGAGGCATCCTTGTTGACGAAAGTGTTCTCCACGGCAGCTTCGGCGGGCTCCCATTGGGACAGCACCTGGGAAAGCCCCTCGAACAATTCCAACAGCCTGTGGGCGAGTTGTGCCCTGGCCTTCGAGGTCACGGTGCCACTCGCGATATACCCGAGCCGGTTGCCGTCACTTTCAATGACCCCCCAGCCGGTGTGCCGAAGACCCGGATCAATGCCGATGATGCGAATGGAACTGTTCAAGCCAACCCCCGCGGGATTTTGAAACGGGACAAACCCGGAACGAATCACTTCGGCAGTGTGCCACGAGAGGGGTTAACGGTGTAGTTCCCGTTTCGTTCGGCTTGGTTCATAAAAAAACCGGGTGCGGTTTTTCCCGCACCCGGTCGCAAATTTCAAACCGGCAGTTGGTTATTTATAGGCAACCGGCATCACGTCGGAGGCGCAGCAATCATCGCCGCCCAGGCTCCAGCGCAATCCGATATGCACGTCATGAGAGGTGATGTCTTCGAGCTTCAGTGGGCTGGGGGAAGGTGTTGGGTCATAGGTCCGGAAGCTGCCGGTCTCCCCGTCTCCGAGATAGCTGAAACGGTAACCCATATCAAATGTCAGGTCGTTCGAGATCTCGTAGGAAAAGCCTGCATGAAGCGCCCAGGCGAGATTCCATTCGGAATTATCCTCGGACCAATGAAAACCGCCTGTGTTCTCGTTTGTATCCGTAAAGTTATCGAGGGTGATTTCAGACACGCCCACGCCCGCACCGATATAGGGTGTGAAACCGCGATGCGTGCCCAGGTCCACATACCCGTTGGCGAGAAACAGCCAATCCGACTTTAGGCCCGAATATTCGTTCGACGTAGAGGCGGTGTTGTTTTTGTCGATACCATGGAAGGTCGCCCTGGCGCGATACTCACCGGTTACATCGAAACGGAGCCGCTCGGAACGCCGTATACCAACACCGAAGCCGATGAAGGGCGAGCTGTCGAAGTCCTTGCTGAAGATCGAAAAATTCCCGGCGGCAATGACATCGTTGGTGAAATCATCAGCCTCCTGTTCGGTCGCGCCAATATAACCCCGCAAGTAAATATCACGGACCGGGACCGGCTCTGGAATCGGTACGGGCTCCATCACAGGCGGTGGCGGCAACAGATCAGCGGCGCTAGCGGTCGCCGATTGTCCCATCACCAAGGCTGCTGCAACAACAATCGCTTTGCGGAAATTTTTCATCACATACCCTCAATTTCGCAGTCAATACATCTCTCCGCATCGGCGGGCAGATGCCTGAACCTGTTTCATATTGGGACTATGCGGTTTAGTATTTAACGGACACTTAACCGAGTTTTTTCCGCAGTTTTACTGGGTATTTGAGAGAAAAACGGAGTCTTCGAGACATCAAAACCTGCCTTGCTGGCAAGATGATTCGCAAAATGTCAAGCAAATAGGCAATAATTGCCTAGGTGGTTTTCATGTATCTGGAGGGGGCGAGAAACGGCGCGTTACGCGCCCATTTTTTCCATCACTGCGTCGGAGACTTCAAAATTGGCATAGACGCTCTGCACGTCGTCTGAATCTTCCAGCGCCTCAAGCATCTTGAGCAGCGTTTCACCAGCCTTGTCATCCAGCTCGATGGAGTTTTGCGGCCGCCACGTGATGGCGGCACTCAAGGGAGCGCCAAGGGTTACCTCAAGCGCCTTGGAGGCATCGTGCAGGGAATCGGCATCGCAATAGACGCTGTGACCGTCATCGTTGGAATCAACATCATCGGCCCCGGCTTCGATGGCTGCCTCGAAAACGTCATCAGCAGAACCTGCAGCCACACCGAATTCCACAACGCCCACCCGGTCGAACATAAATGAGACCGCACCGGTCTCGCCGAGGTTGCCGCCATGCTTCGACATGATCGAGCGCACATCACCGGCCGTCCGGTTGCGGTTGTCGGTGAGGGTTTCGACGATGACGCCGACGCCACCTGCCCCGAATCCCTCATAGCGAACTTCTTCGTAATTCTCGCCGCCGGCTTCCTGGGAGCGCTTGATGGCCCGGTCGATATTGGCATTGGGCATATTTTGCGCCTTGGCGGCTTGAATGGCGGTTCGCAGGCGCGGGTTCATATCCGGGTCGGGGGTGCCCATCTTGGCCGCCACGGTAATCTCTTTCCCCAGCTTTGAGAAAATTTTTCCGCGTTTTTTATCCTGCGCGCCCTTGCGGTGCATAATATTCTTGAATTTGGAATGGCCGGCCATTGTCTGTTTCCGCTTATCTCAAACGCCTTCAATTCATCCCCCCTTATAAGGACAGCCCCGATCAGAATCCAGATTGCCTGAATTACTGCGCGCGAGCAGGTTTCATGGTTAACAAAACGTTTACCATCTCTCGCCTAGGCTCAGGGACGATCCGCGCCTGGTCTGCATGACAGATAGCGCGTTTTTCAAAGGAGACTGGCATGGCGCGCGCGAAAAAAGCAAAGTCCATAAAGGAACTTTCAAAAAGCGTCGAAGAAGCCACCGCGACTGCTGCTGAAAATGCAATGCGGCTGGCGAACGAGGCAAGCATTGGCCCTGGCAGTGCCGAGAAGGCCGCGACTGTCGCCCAACTGGCGCGCATGTGCGAAACTGCCGCCGACCATATGGCCAAGGCCCAGACGACCATGTTCGATGGGTTGGAGGGCGGTGAGGCCGCGATTGAGCATCTCGATGCTGCCCTGCAATGCCTCAACCAGCTTGCTGATGAAGGCGAAAGGCGCCAGACGGGCTCTGACAATGCCGTGAAGAGCGCCTGACGAGCCGCGAAAAGCACTTATTTATTGAATGGCTTAATGCCAGCTGTCGGGTGTGAAGCGGACATTCACGGCAACAGCGCAGCTGGTCCTCATCCATGAGAGCACAGCCTAACCGCCCCGGAAATCCGGCATGACCGGGCGCAACCGCCCACCGATGCGGACAGGAAAAATCGCGGTCGCCAGGCCGTTCTTGTCGGCGGTCGGAACATGGGCATAGGTTTCGACAACCAACGACACCCGTCCGTCCAAGACATGCGCCACGGCCTGCTTTTCCGACGTGGCCTCTGGGTGGAAGTCGATGACGATGGTGTCATCTTCGAACCATGAGTGCGCTTCACAGATCCCGCGACTTGGATCGTCTCCCCTGTCATCGAAAAAACACACCCATTCCCCAATTTCCTTCCAGAATTATGAATGGCAGATGAACATCGCATTCCGGCTGGGTTCAGCGTGCAGATGGCAGTTTCGCTGCATGATTTTTAACTCAGGACATCATCTACAAGGGGAAAGAGACATGAATACCGCTTGTATCAATGCCGATGCACACACTGCCGCAAAACAGGAAAAGCGAATGAAAAACATTCTCTCATTCCTCCTTTCTACCCTGGTGATGTTTTGCATTGTCGCGACCGTGGCTCTGCCTGCCGGAGCTCAACAACAAACCGCCCCGCCGCCGCAACCAGGAAACGCGAAAGCCGACGAAAAGTCAGCTGCCGCCAAAAAAGCTGCTGCTACACAAAAAGCGATAGCAGATCAGAAAGCTGCGAAAAAAGCTGCGGCTGCGCAGGCAAAGGCGGCAAAGAAAGCAGCCAAGAAAGCCGCAAAAGCTGCGGCCGCTCAGAAGGCTGCCGCCAAAAAAGCTGCGGCCGCTCAAAAAGCGAGTGCAGATCAGAAAGCCGCTGCGAAAAAGGCTGCGGCTGCGAAGGAAAAAGCCACCAGGAAAGCCGCAAAAGACGCGGCTGCACAGAAGGCTGCGGCCAAAAAGGCAGCTGCTGCAAAGAAGGCGATAGCTGATCAGAAAGCCAATGCAAAAAAGGCTGCGGCTGCACAGGAGAAAGCGATCAAGAAAGCCGCCCGCAAAGCGGCAAAAGCAGCTGCCGCTCAGGAGGCTTCCGCCAAAAAAGCTGCGGCCGCGCAAAACGCGAGTGCAGATCAGAAAGCCTCTGCGGAAAAGGCTGCAGTTGCGAAGGAAAAAGCGGCCAGGAAAGCGGCCCGCAAAGCTGCCAAAAAAGCCAAAAAGGCTTTGGCCAAGAAGGCAACCGCCGAAAAAGCTGCTGCTGAAAAGGTCTTCGCAGAGCAGGAAGCTATTGCTCAAAAAGAGGCAGCTGAAAAGGCCGCCACAGCGGAGCAGCAAGCCGCCATATTAAAATCCGTTGCTCAAAAGGCCGCTTTGGCCAAGAAAAAAGCCGCCAAGAAAGCACGGGAAAAAGCGGCGCGAAAGGCTGCTAAAAAGGCAAAACGCGAAAGGAAACGTACAACGGCCGGGCAGCTTGCCCGCACGCGCATCAAGGAGGGCGAGCAGGCAATCATAGATGGCGGGTCGCGCATCATCAAACGGCGCAATGGCCGGGTCATCATCAGTCATGACGATTCATACAGGTTCCGGTCCGCAAGCACCCGGCGCAAGGTCTTTGATTTACCTGGTGGACGCAAGCGGATCGTCCTTACCCGCCCCAACGGTGTCCGGATTGTCACGATACGCGGGCGCAAAAATGAGATCATACTGCGCCAACGGCACTTGCCCGATGGCCAAATATACGTGTTGATCGACAATCGGGATTTTAACCACAACGATCGCCGCAGACGCGTCCAACATCACGATCTGGGTCCGTTGCGGATCACCATCCCGCGCGAGAGGTATATAGTCGATGGACGCAATGCCTCACGCCGCCAGCTTGAACTCGCCCTCACCGCGCCGCCGGTGCAGCCCATCAGACCTGACTATACGATGAATCAAATCCGCCGCTTCGAGCATCTGCGTGACAGGATGCCCCGGGTCGATTTGACGAACATCACCTTCGCTACCGATTCCGCATATATTGAGGAAAGTGAAATCGAGGCGTCGGCGGATCTGGCGTCAATCATGAAGGACATGATCGCCCGCAATCCCGGTGAGATGTTTATAATCGCGGGCCATACGGATCTTGTCGGAAGCGAGATTTATAATCTGGCGCTTTCTGACCGGCGCGCGGAAGCTGTCGCCATAGCACTTACAAATTATTACGGGGTACCACCGGAAAACCTGGTGACGCAGGGCTATGGGGAGCAGTTCCCGGTGATCTGGACGACAGAAGCGGAGCGCCTGAACAGACGAGTCTCGGTACGGCGCATCACACCACTTCTGCGCACCTCGGGACGCTAGAGCAAGACCCCCCTGCGCACCCGCAGGGGGGGGGTGACTTGGAGAGAGCCACAATGGAGCAGTTCTTCCTTATCCTTGAGCGCCCTGTTTAATCCCCCCGGAAATCCGGCTCGACGGAGCGCAAACGCCCGCCAATACGAACGGGTGAGATAGCACTAGCCAGCCCGCTCTTATCATCGATCTCAACCGCCACCCCGCACAAGGTCGCTTCGCCCTTGGCCGGCTCAAACCGGCTACCCGGAATGCGTGTCATGAAGCGCTGGACGGGTTCCTCCTTGTCCATGCCAAGTACCGAATCATAATCGCCGCTCATACCGGCATCGGACATATAGGCCGTCCCGCCCGTAAGGATTTGGTCATCCGCCGTCGGCACATGGGTATGGGTGCCGACAACCAACGACACCCGCCCGTCCACAAAATGGGCCATAGCCTGCTTTTCCGATGTGGCCTCTGCATGGAAGTCGATGACGATGGCGTCCGCCCCCTCGCCCAGACCGCAAGCTGCCAACTCCTTTTCAACCCCGTGAAAAGGGCATTCAAGATCGGTCATAAAAACGCGGCCCATGGGATTGATGACAAGAACATCCGCGCCATTTGCCGCCTTGAAAATCCCTGCGCCGCGCCCCGGTGTGCCTTCGGGATAATTCAACGGCCGCAACATGCGCTCCTGGCGTTCTATGAACACGAGCGCCTCGCGCTGGTCCCAGACATGATTGCCGGTGGTGATGACATCAGCACCGGCATCGAGAAATTCCTGGCAGATGTCTTCGGTAATACCGAAACCGCCAGCGGAATTTTCTCCATTGAGAATGACAAAATCTGCATTCATCCGCTCGCGCAGGCCCGGCAACTCCTTTGTTATCACCTTGCGACCCGACCGGCCCACAACGTCACCAACAAACAACAAACGCATTCGCTACCTTTCTATTCTCAAGGAACCTGAGGGCGTCAGCACCCAGTCCAGCGCCTCGTCATACGCGTCACGGGGCACGGTCTCAAGGCGCTGTTCGTCGAATGCGATGCCGATGGCGGTGATTGACCCCTTGGCGCGCAGCCCGGCAAGGGTGCGGTCATAGAAACCGGCCCCGTAGCCCAGGCGAAACCCGCCTGCATCGAATGCAAGCAAGGGCACCAGCAGGATTTCAGGCGTCAGTTCCGGCGCATCTTCTCCTGGCACAGGCACGGAAAATGCACCGGGCTCTAGTGGTGTTCCCGGCTCCCACTGGCGGAATTTCAGGGGCGTTCCCTTAGACACGATGACCGGCAAGGCAATGGGATGTCCCTCTCCTGCCAACCGCTTCAGGAGCGGCAGGGGGTCGAGTTCTTCACCAATGGCGGCATAGCCGGAAACGACCGCGCCCTCGGAAGGGCCGGCAAACCCGATGCCCGTTTGCGCGAGGGACAAAGCGCCCGCCTTGCGTTCTTTAATGTTCAGGGCCGTACGCCGCATGGCCATATCTGCGCGCAACGCCTTCTTGGCCGCATCGATTGGGGTTTGTGTTGTCATGGCCGTTGGAAGGGTGACCGCGCGGGGTGTCAGATGCAAGGCCGCGAAAGCCGTTGGAGTTTAAAACCCTCGTGGTCCCTACGGTTAAGTAGGTGGGCACCGAATGAAAGGAACCACGGTTCCAGCCAGTGTCAGTTCCCGAAAGGATCGTATAGGCCCCGGGGAATACATCTCCTGACGAACTCCGCAGCCCTGCCCTGCGCAATGTAGGGAACAATCGTTAAAAGTCTAGGGTATCGGTGGGCCGCTTGCGGTTTGAAAAACTGCTTTATTTCTCTTCGTTCCCGTCATCAAGCGCTGCGCTCAGCACCTCGATACGCTCGGCAGCAGCGGAAATCTGGTCGGCGACCTGGGACTCTTCAGTTTTCTTGAGATCTTCTGCAGAGGCTTGCTCGGCGGCTATGTTCGCCAGCTTCTTTTGCACTTCGTCAAGGTCGTCGGCGATCATCAGCGCGGTCATCAGCAACAGCCTGTCATCCCCCACCTGGCCAAATTGCTTCTGGAATCCATTGAGCCGTTTGCCAACCAGTTCCGACAGCGCGAGCAAATGTGCCTCCTCGCCGTCGCCGCACTCAAGCCTGTATGTCCGGCCATTGAGTGTAATTGCTACTTCAGCCATGCCTCCCCTTCCCCAGCAAAAGCCAAATCTCAGTCTCCAGGCAACATCCCCCTAACCGAACCGACGATCGAGTCAATACGATTTGAAACTTCTTCATTGGCGGCCGTCAGCTTTTCGTTGCGCTGCAGCTCGACATCAAGGCTCGACTTGAGTGATTGCACCTGCTCTTGAAGAGATTCAACGGTCAGATCATTGCGCCTCTTGGCCGCAACCGCATCTTCCATGGCCTTCAATGCGGTCGCCAGCCGCTCTGTTACATCATTCAGTTCTTTGGTGTTACCCATATACGACCACTCTTACTGCGAGTATGAATCTTATTGTTGCAACCTTCCGTAGAATGCTGCGGCTGTCCAGACTCATGTGAAACATTAAGCGGCGGCCAATTGAGGCGTCAACTGTTTGACGAAATCGGCCTTGGAAAACTGCCTTTCAATTGACTCGTCCCCGTCATGCCATCATTAAGGCGTGTTCCTGCATGGACTGCAGGGTAGACGCGCGACGGACAATTGCGCGCTGGGAAACAAACTACACGCTGGTGGAGTGGGAATTATGGCAATTCGGGTGGCAATCAACGGTTTTGGCCGAATCGGTCGCAACGTACTTCGGGCTATTGCGGAGTCAGGGCGTAAAGATATCGAGGTCGTGGCGATCAACGATCTTGGGCCAGTGGAAACGAACGCGCATCTATTACGCTTTGACAGTGTCCACGGACGTTATCCCGGTGAGGTGAAGGTCGATGGAGATACCATCGACATCGGTACAGGCCCCATCAAGGTGACGGCAGTGCGCGACCCGAAGGAGTTACCACACAAGGATCTGGGCGTCGATATCGCGCTCGAATGCACCGGCATCTTTGCTTCAAAGGAAAAAGCTTCAGCCCATCTTGATGCCGGTGCGAAACGCGTGCTCGTCTCGGCACCCGCAGGCGGCGCGGATCTGACTGTCGTCTACGGCGTCAATCACGACAAGCTGGAAAACGGCCACACAGTGGTCTCGAACGCGTCCTGTACCACCAATTGCCTGGCACCTGTTGCCAAGGTGCTGAACGATGCCATCGGCATCGAGCAGGGCTTCATGACGACGATCCACGCCTATACGGGCGACCAGCCAACCCTCGACACCATGCACTCGGATCTCTACCGGGGCCGGGCGGCGGCTCTGTCCATGATTCCGACGTCAACAGGCGCCGCCAAGGCCGTCGGCCTCGTCCTGCCGGAACTCGATGGCAAGCTTGATGGCGTCTCGATCCGTGTGCCGACACCCAACGTGTCGGTCGTTGATTTGAAATTCGTCGCCAGCAAGAAAACCTCTCCGGAAGAGATCAACGAGGCGATTACCCGCGCGGCATCACAGCAGCTCAAAGGCATTCTCGGCACTACCGATCAGCCCAATGTCTCCATGGACTTCAACCATGATCCGCACTCCTCCATCTTCCACCTTGACCAGACCAAGGTGATCGACGGGACCCTCGTGCGCGTCATGAGCTGGTATGACAATGAATGGGGCTTCTCCAACCGCATGAGCGATACCGCGGTGGCCATGGGCAAGCTGGGTTAGTACGGCGGATCACATGAGCGGAGTATGGTCCGGAAAGTCACTGGCTGCCCTAGGCCGGGCCCTGCGCAAGGGAGAGGTTTCCTCCCAAACTCTGTTTGAAGAATCCTGCGCTGCACATAACCAGTTTGGCGGCGCTCTGAACGCCTACCGCGTATGGGATGAAGACCATGCACTGGCGCAGGCAGAGGCCGCGGACAGTGCGTTCCGGAAAGGCCAGGACCTTGGCCCCCTGCAGGGCATCCCGGTGTCCGCAAAAGACCTGTTCGGCATCGCCCATCTCGACACATTTTCCGGTACGCCTTCCCCCCTCCCCGCAAAATGGTCCTCAGAAGGCCCGGTGATCCGCGCTCTTCTCGGGCAGGGCGCGGTCCTGACCGGCAAGACCCACATGGTCGAATTTGCTTTTGGCGGGCTTGGCACGAATGCCCATTGGCCCATTCCCCGCAATCCATGGGACACGAAAAATTACCGGGTTTCCGGCGGATCGAGTTCCGGTGCAGGGGTTTCTCTGATGGAAGGTTCGGCACTCATAGCGCTCGGATCCGATACTGCGGGCTCTGTCAGAGTTCCCGCCAGCATGACCGGCACGGTGGGCCTGAAAGTGACAGCGGGACGCTGGCCGCTTGAGGGCATCGTACCCCTCAGCCCGACCCTGGATACGCCGGGTGTGCTGACGCGCAGCGTGGACGACGCCGCCCTTGTTTTTGAAGTGATCGAATCTCATTGCACCGGGCGTATCAAAGGACCTGCAATCACGCCGACGGGGCTCAAGGGGTTGCGCATCGGACTGTGCGAACGCCATTTCTGGGATGAGTGTCCCGATGATATTGCCGAACAGACTCGCGGCGCGCTCAGTGAACTGGAAAATGCCGGAGCGGTGATCGTTGATCTCGATATCCCTGAAACCAGGGAGGCCTATGAATTGTTCAAGCAAGGCAGCGTGGTCTCATCCGAACTGATGGCTTTTCTTCATTCCGACCTGCCGGACTGGATTGAACAGCTCGATCCCAATATTGCTTTCCGGCTCTCGAGCGCGCTGGAGCTGGACAGCGAGGAAATCGGACAGCGGCGTTTGCGCCTGAATGAGATGGCTTCGTTGGCGGCGACCCATTTTACAGATGTTGGTATCCTCGTGTCACCGACGGTCCCCGTTACCGCTCCCACCCTGGAACAGGTCAGGGATGTAACGGCCTATTCCATGGCGAATGGCAAGGCTCTGCGTAACACCTGCATCGCCAATATTCTCAAGCTATGCGCCATCACGCTCCCGGTGGGACTGGACGCCAGCGGGATACCTGTCGGTCTACAGTTGATGGCGCGGGGAAACAACGAAGAACAGCTGCTGTCGATAGCGCTTGGTGTTGAGCAGGCACTTGGCACGCCGCGAGAAAGACTGGGTCGTCCGCCTCTTGGCCGTTGACGCGCTACCCCGCTCATGGCGACTTTAGTTTTTACAGGCGATCAGGAACAAACCGGAGGGGTTGGTACGTGATGAACAATTCCGAGCAAGGCTGGCAACATGAGATCTACGACGTGCTGCGAGCGCATGGCGTCACGCAATTTTCCTACGTGCCGGACGCGGGTCATAAAATCTTGATTGACCTGTGCATCGCCGACGCGCAAGTCCACGCCATTGCCCTCACCACGGAAGAAGAAGGCGTGGCGCTTGCAGCGGGTGCTGATCTGGGCGATGCCCGCTCCGTTTTGATGATGCAATCGAGCGGTGTCGGCAACTGCATCAATTTTCTGTCCCTCATGAAGGGTGGAAAATTTCCCCTGCTGACGCTTATCTCAATGCGGGGAGAATTCGGTGAGGGCAATCCGTGGCAGATGGCCATGGGGCAGGCCGTAAGACCGGTACTGGAAGCCATGGGAGTCATTTGCATGGAGGTGACAGAAGAGCATGAGGTCACGTCAACGGTAGAGGCGGCCGCGACCATGGCCTTCAGGGCGAACAATGCTGTAGCCGTGCTTCTGACCCAGAAGCTGCTCGGCGCTAAAGTGTTTTAGGAGCAAGCCATGTCGGACAACGAAACATCAGACGCCAAATTCGAGATGGACCGCCAGAAAGCCGTGCCAGCGCTGATCGGTAATCATGAGGATTTCCTGATCATCTCCGGTCTTGCCGGAACGTCGAAAGACATGGCATCCCTCACCGGCGATGCAGCGCATCTCTACACGATGGCCGGCGCCATGGGAGCGGCCACGGCCATGGGGCTGGGGCTCGCTCTCGCCCAGCCTGACAAACGCGTCCTGGTGATTACCGGCGACGGGGAATTGCTGATGAATGTGGGAACTCTTGCCACCATCGCCGTACTCAACCCGTCAAACCTCTCGGTCGTGTGCGTCGACAATGGTTATTATGGCGAGACGGGTTACCAGAAGAGCCATACCAGCCGGGGCGTCGATCTTGAGCAGATGGCCATCGGCGCGGGGATCAAGATGACCTGCACAATTGAGCACGAAGAAGACTTGGCCGAAGGCTCACGATTGCTGCGTGAGACCAATGGCACCTCATTTATCTTGCTGCGGGTCAGCCCGGAAGAACCCCCCGCTGTCAAACGCCTGATGGAACCAGCAGCAGCGCGCACGCGCTTCCGCACGGCTCTGCTGGGACGGCCTTAGCCTATCCCCCGCGGGTAAGCCGCCTGCTTGATTGGCCAGCGTCCGTACTATTTTCCCCCAGTTTATCCACCACCGCCCCTTGACGTGACGAATGTCAGGAGTAGGACTCTGCAATAAGAGTATGAAAGATAAGAAATTGCAGGCAGGGAGTGAAAAATGACCGCGCAACTGGAAACAACGGCGCAAGCCATGGTGGCCGACGGTAAGGGCATCTTGGCCGCGGACGAGAGCACCGGAACCATTCAGAAACGTTTCGATTCAATTGGTGCGGAGTGCACTGAAGACAATCGCCGCGATTATCGCGAAATGCTGTTCCGGGCCAGCGATGCCATGTCAAACTGTATTTCCGGCGTGATTCTTTATGACGAGACACTCCGCCAGAACGCCAAAGACGGCACGCCGCTTTCCAAGGTAATTTCCAACACCGGCGCCCTGCCCGGCATCAAGGTGGACACGGGTGCGAAAGACCTGACCTTTTGTTCCGGTGAAAAAGTCACCGAAGGGCTGGACGGCCTGCGCGAACGTTTCGCGGAATATTACGATCTGGGTGCGCGCTTCGCCAAGTGGCGCGCAGTCATCACCATCGGCGACGGGATACCATCACGCACCTGCATCGAAACCAACGCCCATGCCCTGGCGCGCTATGCGGCGCTGGCCCAGGAAGCCAATATCGTGCCTATTGTCGAACCGGAGGTCATCATGGATGGCCCCCATGACATCACCCGCTGTTTCGAAGTGACGGAAGCTTCCCTGCATGCGTTGTACGATGAGCTTTATGCCCAGAAGGTTCACCTTGAGGGCACCATTCTGAAACCCAACATGGTTGTTTCGGGAACTGAAAACAGCACCCAGGCGGGTGTCGAGGAAGTGGCTGAGCAAACGGTGAAATGCCTCAAACGTGCCGTACCTTCCTCCGTACCGGGTATCTGTTTCCTTTCCGGTGGCCAATCGGATGAAGACGCAACTGCCCATCTTTCCGCCATGAATGCAATGTTCGATAGCCCCTGGAAACTGTCATTCTCATATGGCCGTGCCCTGCAGGCAGCAGCTCTCAAAGCATGGGGTGGAAAGGCGGAGAACTTGGCGGCGGCACAGGCAGCATTCTCGCACCGGGCGAAAATGAATTCGCTCGCGGCGACAGGTGCGTGGAAAACGGCACTAGAAGAAGCCGCCTGATCAAAGCTCCGCTTCGTTCACATTCCTCGTATTTACGCTTTTGACCGGTGGTGCGCTGCCGGTCGACGGCTTTGTGATAAAACAAGCCGTCCTTGAAAACTTTGTGAGTGCTCTTGATGGTTCACGGTGAAACCGGCTGCCAGCTCTACGTGATCTTTCCGCCCGGGAATGACAATGGCGGCGTCATTTCTGATTTCGTGGAGGCTGGCGACTTTGGCTCTTTTGTCTGCACACTTCTGCAATCGCGAAGCGATGGCACGGTGGACCGGGGCATTGCGCAAAAGCTGCTGCACCTTGCGCACACAGCAAATATCCCCCTGCTACTGGAAAACGATACCACCGCCGCTGCGGAACTGGGGGCCGATGGCATCCATATCCATGCTGATGAAGGCCTCTATCATGAGGCCCGAGGCACTCTGGGAGACGATGCAATCATCGGTGTGGAGTGTGGCTCCTCGCGCCATGCCGGTCTGACATTCGCGGACCTGGGTGCGGACTATATCGCTTTTTCAGACCAAACTGCCATCACTGACGAGGCAATCGAAACCTTCGAAGACTTGATTACCTGGTGGGCGGAAACAGTCACCGTGCCCTGTGTAGCATGGGACGTTGAGACCATTGAGATGGCGCAGAGCCTGGCTGTTTCCGGCGCGGACTTTGCCGCCGTGAACGCGCTGCTCTGGACACACCCCAAGGGGCCGGCGGCCGCAATAAGTGAGCTTAGCGCTTGTCTTGAAATACGGCAGGTGCCTGCATGACCCTCATCAAGTTCGCAAGCAGATCATGCCATGCCATTCTGCTAGGTACCTGGCTCATGATGAGCCCCGCCGCCGCCGCTACACCGGACCCCGCCTATGACGCCCTTGACCGGGGAGACTATATTGGCGCGCGCAAGGCAGCAGAAAAAGCCGCCTCAAAAGGTGACCCGGCGGCCCATACGCTGCTCGGTGAAATTTATTCAAAAGGTCTCGGTGTCGCGCGCAACTTCAAGGCGGCAGCCGCATGGTACGAGAAAGCCGCCGCCCTGGGAGACGAAAATGCACAGCTCGCCCTCGGTCTGTTGCTGAGCGAGGGCCGGGGTGTGGCAAAGAACAAGGCACGTGCAGCTGGCCTGTTTGAAAAAGCAGCCAAGGCCGGGCTCGCCTCTGCCCAGTATAATTTTGCCCTTGTCCTCATTGATGGCGGGGCGCGCAAGCAGGACTTGGCTGCGGCCGTCTCATGGTTGCAGAAGGCTTCCGCGCAGGACCATGCCCGGGCACAGTACGACCTGGCCGGGTTGTACCGGGAAGGGACCGGAGTCGCGAAAGACCTTGCCAGGGCCAACCAGTTAACCAGCCAGGCTGCCGCACTCGGCCATTCCACGGCGCAGGTGGAATTCGCCATCATGCAGTTTAATGGCCGGGGCGTTGAAAAGGATGAAGCGGCAGCTATCAAGCTTTTCACTTCTGCTGCGCAAAAAGGTAACCCGGTGGCGCAAAACCGCCTGGCGCGTGTCTACGCGTATGGCGCCGGTGTAGAGGAAGACCTGGAACGGGCCGCCAAATGGCACTTGTTGGCGCGCAGTGCGGGTTTAAGCGATTTCCGGCTGGACCTTTTTCTCGCCAAGCTCACGCCTGAACAACGTGCCAAGGCGGAACAGTCTGCCGAAGACTGGAAACTCCGTAATGTCGGGGGTTAACCTCTTACACACCACACCCGTCTCTTGAGCAGTTGCCGCTGGGGCACACATGATCTATGTCAGCCACATGCAGCAATTCCAGCAGTAAAGAAAACACCCATGAAAATGAACGGTAATGAAATCCGGCCGGGCAATGTGATCGAGCACAAGGGCAATCTGTGGGTTGCCGTGAAGATCAAGGCGGTTAAGCCTGGCAAGGGTGGCGCCTTCAACCAGGTCGAGCTTAAAAACCTGGTGGATGGCTCGAAACTCAACGAGCGCTTCAGGGCATCGGAAACGGTCGAGCGCGTGCGCCTGGAGCAAAAAGACTACCAGTTCCTTTTTGCCGAAAACGACATGCTGACCTTCATGGATATGGAAAATTATGACCAGATTGCTTTGCCCGCTGACTTTCTGGACGAGCGCGCTGCATTTCTACAAGACGGCATGATCGTGGTCGTTGAGAGCTATGAGGGCAAGCATATCGGAGTGTCCCTGCCCGACCAGGTAACGCTGGAAGTCACGGAGGCTGAGCCTGTCGTTAAGGGACAGACCGCGGCCTCCTCGAACAAGCCGGCAGTTCTCGAAAACGGCATACGCGTCATGGTTCCGCCCTTCGTTCAGGTGGGTGAGAAGATCATCGTCGATACCAACGAGCTGACATACATAAAACGCGCCGAATAGGTCCAACCCAATGCCCGCATCTGCGCTTATGAATGTCATGGACCAGGCGGCCCGCAAGGCGGCGCGGGGGCTTGCACGAGACTTCGGCGAGGTCGAGCATCTGCAGGTCTCGGTGAAAGGCCCGGCAGACTTTGTGAGCTCGGCCGACACCCGCGCGGAGCAGATTCTGTTTGAAGAACTTTCGCGGGCCCGGCCCGGTTACGGCTTTCTGATGGAAGAGCGCGGTGCCGTCGATGGCGCCGACAGGACGCACCGGTGGATTGTCGACCCGCTCGACGGCACAACAAATTTCCTCCACGGCATACCGTTATTTGCAATTTCCATTGCCCTGGAGCGAGATGGGGAGATCGTCGCCGGCCTCATCCATAACCCGGCCAGCAACGACACCTTTACCGCCGAACGCGGCAAGGGCGCATATCTTGATGACCGGCGTATTCGCGTGGCCGGGCGCACTTCGCTCGATGACAGTGTCATCGCCACCGGCATTCCCCATCGCGGCAAACCGGACCACGCACAGTTTCTGAGTGAATGCGGGATGATGATGACCCGAAGCGCGGGCCTGCGGCGCATGGGAGCGGCATCACTTGATCTCGCATGGCTCGCGGCCGGACGCTTTGACGGATTCTGGGAGCGCAACCTGCAGGCCTGGGACATGGCTGCCGGCATCATCCTGGTCAAGGAAGCCGGAGGATACGTTTCTGGTCTTGGCGGCAAACCAGATATGCTCTCCACGGGTGGCATCGTCGCGGGCAATGAGCAGGTTCACCGCGCGCTCAGCGGGGTCCTCAAGGAGTGCGCGAAAGCCGCCTGAGCCACCCTCGCGCGTGCCCGTGATAATATGTCGGGCATGAAGTTGCCGTTTTTCATGTCACACTATTGCGCTAGAGTCTTATTGGACGAGTGCGGTTTTGAACGAAACCGGTGCCAAGCCACGCGCTCCCCCTTACCCAACCACCCCAAGGGTACCTATCGGGTAGTTGGGTAAGGGCGAGCAGGCGGCTTGGCATAAAACATAACAACAAGCTGGGGCAGAAAGTGAAGTATCTAGCATGGCGGTCAATCCGGGACATATGACCCTATCAAAACCCATGGTGTTTTTCTGGCGCATGATCATATTCCTGATCCTCGTCGCCTTTCTGGTTGCTATACTTTACACGCAGGTCCTGTCGGCATTCATGGCCAACCCCGGGCTGAACGGCCTGATCATCGGTGTGCTGTTCATCGGCATCGCCTACTCGTTCCGGCAAATTATCCGGCTATTTCCCGAAGTCCGCTGGGAAAACTCATTCCGCATCACCGATCCGGGACTGAAGATGCCCAAGCCACCGGTGCTGCTGGCGCCGATGGCCACCATGTTGCGCGACCGTACCGGCCATGTATCCATATCCACCTTGTCAATGCGTTCAATTCTCGACTCGATCGGCTCTCGATTGGACGAGGCGCGCGACATCTCCCGCTATCTCGTCGGGTTGCTCATTTTCCTTGGGCTGCTGGGCACGTTCTGGGGCCTGCTGGAAACCATCAACTCGGTCGGGAAAACCATCACCTCGCTTGATACCGGATCCAGTGACGGTCTCGTTATCTTCGAGGAGCTGAAGGAAGGGCTGGCAGCTCCCCTGAAGGGCATGGGGACGGCCTTTTCCTCATCCCTGTTTGGTCTTGCAGGGTCGCTTGTGCTGGGATTTCTTGATCTGCAGGCGGGCCAGGCGCAGAACCGTTTTTACAACGAGCTTGAAGACTGGCTTTCCGGCATCACCGAGTTACAACTCGGCGACACCCTGGCGTCCGGCACGTCACCGCAACTGCGCTTTGCAATGCAGGACATGCAGCGCTCCATCTCCTCGCTTGGCACCAATATCGAAAGGGGGGCTCTCAACGACAATGCAACAGAAGCCGTCCGCAACCTGGCCACTGGCGTGGAGAAACTCATCGAACAGATGCGCGCGGAGCAAAAGGTCGTGCGTGAATGGGCCGATGATCAGGCCCAGCAGCAACAATACATCGCGGATGTGCTGAAAAATATTTCCGGCAAGGAAGAAGCCAAGTCACGAGGCGCTACCAAGCCGGCGCCAAAAGGCCGGGCAAAATGAGCTATGCGCGCGGACGCCGCGCCAGACCTGATACCAATTACTGGCCGGGCTTTGTCGATGCCATGGCGACTCTGCTGCTCGTGGTCACATTCCTGCTTTCGGTTTTCATGGTTGTGCAGTTCATCGTTACCCAGGTTGCCAGCGGCCAGGACACTGCCCTGCGAAAGCTCAACCAGCAAATTGCCCAGTTGACGGAATTGCTATCGCTGGAAACCTCCACCAAAAGAACATTGGAAGACAATCTAGCCTCCTTGCGCGTCACCATCGAGACGCAGAACGAAAAGAATTTGCGTTTGCAGGGGCTGATAGATACGGAAGGCAAGAAAGCAAAAGACTCCGCCGGACAGGCCTCCACCCTCACCAGCCGGCTGGATGAACAAAAGGATATTGGCGCGAGAGCCCTGGCGAGGGTTGAATTGTTGAACCAGCAACTGGCCGCACTGCGGCGTCAACTCGCAACGCTGGAAGAAGCGCTGGAAGCATCTGAATCACGAGACAAGCAGAGCCAGACCCAGATTGCGGACCTTGGCAAGAGGCTCAACCTGGCGCTCGCCAGAAAAGTGCGGGAGCTGGCCCGCTACCGGTCCGACTTTTTCGGCCGGCTGAGCGCCATATTGGGTGACCGCGAGGATGTGAACATCCAGGGTGACCGCTTCGTGTTCCAGGCCGAGGTACTGTTTCCCTCAAGCTCGGACATCATGAATGTTGAAGGCAGCGCCCAGATCGACAAGCTTGCCGGGGCCATCGTCCAGCTGCAAAAGGAAATCCCCAGCGAGATCAACTGGGTCATTCGGGTCGACGGGCACACGGATGTGAGGCCCATCGCGTCGCCGGAATTTCCATCGAACTGGGAGTTGTCGTCAGCACGCGCCATCTCGGTGGTACGCCAGCTGATCCATCAGGGGGTTCCGCCCAACAGGCTGGTGGCGGCAGGGTTCGGTGAGTTCCAGCCCATCGACAATGGCGATACGGAAGAAGCCTTCCGCCGCAACCGGCGTATTGAGCTAAAACTCACCGAAAAATAGCGTTAGCGCCGCTTAATGACGGCGGCCGCCATTGTCTTCGGGCCGCAAACCCGCGCACAGATCGGCAATGCGAATGTCAGAACCGGCAAACATGCAGGCGTCTTTCTTGGTGTTGGGATTTTGCTTCACACCGTTTCTGCCGCTGTAGGCATAGCCCGAGACCTGAGCGATAAGCCTGTCTTCACAAATAGAGTGGGAAATATATCCACCTGCGGCAGAATTATACGCCATGGAGCCACGGCACTGAAGGGCCGAAGCCGGAGCAGCCGAAGCCGCCATGAGAAGCAAAGCGCCGCCAAGCGAAGCGAAGGTTACAGTTTTGGTCATCATGGGTAGTCTCCTCGGTTTAAAACCCAGTTTGTCTAATACTCCCTGGTGTTAATCTGAAAATGGGGATGAATTGTCTAAACCGAAGTGACGTACATCACACTTTTCCGGTTTCTAACCGGTTTCAGAAATAACGCTCCCCTGCATGGAACGTCCGCATTGCCCCAGAAAACCGGCATAAATGGCTGCTGAAAGAGTTTAACGGTTTTCCTCGATGCGAAGATTTAGTGTCATCCAGTCCTTCACATCGTCACCAAACAGGTGGGCTGCCTGCATTAATGCGTCATCAAACGACGCCAGCGGCTTTCCGACCACGGCCTCGTTTCTGGTGACAATTATGTAGGTCATTGGTCTTGATCCTTTCCTGGCGCACGAAACGGGTCCTTATCCGTTGGTCGCCGCGTAAGGCGGAAAGGTTCATTTTTTTGAAGAAATTTCGGTGCAATGTGAGGTCAGCATTGCGCTGGCACACGAAGATCTTTCAAACATGCTGGAAAGCGATATCGGGAGTGCCCCAGCTGATCCATCAGTGGGGACTGTCGAATTGGCTGGTGGCGGCTGGTTTCAGTGAGTTTCAGCCCATCGGCAACAGCGACACGAAAAATACCTTCTGCCGCAACCGGTGTATCAAGCCAAAACTCACCAAGTAACAAGTAACAAAGCCGACCTAGTAACGACTCCTGCCCTGATCTTCAGGCCGCATGCCCGCGCACAGATGGGCAATGCGAATGTCGGAACCCGCAAACATGCAGGCCTCTTTTTTGGTGTTGGGGTTTTGCTTTACGCCGTTTTTGCCGCCGTAGGGATAGCCGGAGACCTGCGCGATGAGCTTGTCTTCGCAAATCGAGTTGGAAATATATCCACCAGCGGAAGAGTTATACGCCATGTCGCCACGGCACTGAATTGCCGAGGCCGGCACCGCCGATGCGGCCATGAGTAGCATTGCACCGCCAAGGGAGGCGAAGGTCACTGATTTGGTCATCATTCCATCCATCCTTTAACCGTGGGTGCCCTCAATTAGGCGCCAACATCCAAAACATGCCCTCGAGGGGCTGTGCTCCGGATCGCAGGGGGAACGCGCCCGAAGCAACCGGTTTTGAAAACCGTGTGGCTTAGGATTTGGGGGCGCTCTGGGCTGAATTCAAGATTTTAGATAACGGCGTCGGCGGCAAATTGCAGCTCGGCAAGGCGCGCATAAACACCGCGTTTCTTGAGTAATTGGGCATGACTGCCCTCTTCAACGATGCGCCCTTCATTCAATACCAGAATGCGGTCTGCTTGGCGCACAGTGGCCAGCCTGTGGGCAATTACGAGGGTTGTACGCCCCTCCATGACGCGCTCCAGGGCCTGTTGCACCTCACGTTCACTCTCGGCATCGAGCGCGCTCGTCGCTTCGTCCAGAAGCAGTATGGGAGCATCACGTAAAATTGAGCGGGCGATTGCAACACGCTGGCGCTGACCGCCTGAAAGCGTGACACCACGTTCTCCCAGACGCGTTTCATATCCCTCGGGTAACGCGGAAATAAACTTGTCGGCGAAAGCGAGTTTTGCCGCATCTCGAATTTCCGCCTCGCTCGCATCAGGAGCGCCATAACGGATATTCTCATTCACCGTATCGGCGAACAGGGCCATATCCTGGGGCACCAGAGACATGCGCCCTCGAAGTGCACTGAGCTCGGCAGAATTCGCCGCGACACCGTCCACCAGGACCTTGCCCTTTTGCGGATCATAGAAGCGAAGCAGGAGATTGAAGATGGTGCTTTTGCCAGCCCCCGATGGTCCAACGATGGCGACCGTTTCACCAGGAGCAACATTGAAAGACACGTTTTCAATTGCCGGCTGCTCGGCGTGAGAGGGATATGCGAATGTCACCTTGCGGAACGAGACCTCACCGCGCGGCGGGTCAGGCAGTGGCTTCGGCGTGGCCGGAGACGCAATGTCCGGCTCCTCCTGCAACAACTCCGCGAGCCGCTCCGCAGCGCCTGAAGCCTGCTGGACTTCT
>JAJFHQ010000065.1 GCA_021775525.1 Hyphomicrobiales bacterium | reverse complement strand
CCAGTCATACCAGGGGATATAGTCTCGTGGAGAATTCTTGAACATCGGGAAGGCGGTCGCTGCCAGAAACAACGCCAGCGCCAGATGAATGGCCCGGTTTTGGTCGGAATTCATAACGAACAGGTTTGAACCCGTGATTTCAGCGAGCAGGAAAGGTACATTGGATGCAATATAAATCTGGAAAATCGCCCAGATAAGCGCAACGGCCGTGATCAGCCGGCCTGTCCAGTTTGCTGGATTTCTTGCACCGGTATCAAGATCGGCGACCATTGCAGCCGCATCAATTTCATCATGTTTTTTAGCGGCTGTCTTTTTTGACGCCTTGGACTTAGCCATTGTGCCCTCCCCGAGCTCATCCCTTGCTTCCCAGCCAGATCATGGCGCTTCATCCATGGAAGCTATGTGAAAAAATGGAGGGGCCGGAGCCCCTCCACCATATGTTCAGTACAGTTTATTTTAACAGGCCCAATTCTTTGTAAGCCTTGATGGCGCCTGGATGCAGAGGAGCGGACAAGCCGTCCTTGATCATTTCTGCAGCTTTCAGGTGCTTGAACGCAGGATGCAGTTTACGGAACGCATCCATGTTGCCCAAAACGGACTTGGCAAGTTCATAGACAACATCATCAGGAACCTTTGCGCTGGTCACGAACGTCGCGCCCACGCCATAGGTCTTGATGTCCTTGTCGTTGCCCGGATACATGCCACCAGGAATGGTCGCATAGCGGTAGAACGAGTTTTCCTTCACCAGCTTGTCGATCTCTGGACCGCTCGCCGGCACGATGAGAGCATTACAAGAGGCAACGGTTTCCGCTGTCGAGCCGGACGGATGTCCAACCAGCCAGAAATAACCATCGATCTTGTTGTCGCACAGCGCACCAGCCATTTCAGCTGACTTCATGGCTGAGGCCAGCTTCAAATCGGACCGCTTCCAGCCCATCGCTTTTTCGAACACTTCATAGGTGCCGCGCGTTCCTGATCCGGCATTGCCGATATTGAAGCGTTTGCCCTTGATCGCGGTGAGGTTCTTGATGCCGGAATCACGGCGGACAAGAACGGTCACAGGCTCCGGATGAACGGAAAAGACGGAGCGCAAATCCTTGAACGCGCCTTTTTCCTTGAACTTCGACGTGCCGTTATAGGCATGATAATTCCAATCAGACTGAGCAACGCCGAATTCCAGCTCACCGGCCCGAATGGTATTGATGTTGTAAATGGAACCGCCAGTTGACTCGACCGAGCAGCGGATACCATGGGTTTTCCGGTTCTTGTTGACCAGACGGCAAATCGCGCCGCCCGTCGGATAATAAACGCCTGTGACACCACCGGTTCCGATACTCACAAATTTGGTTTCGGCTTTAACGTCTGCTGTCACGAGCGTGGCACCAAGTGCTGCTATTCCAGCAAGCGCCACAACTCTACCTTTTACGGTAAATGGCATAGTCTCCTCCCTATACATACTTCACAGAACAACTCCGCAGTCTCGTTGACAGGACAGAAACGTCCTAGCTCGACGCTGCGGTGATCCCTATTATTAACGGAATTGAACAAAAGATGTAACCGGGAGAATTATAACTATAGCTAATGGGTAAATTAGCTAGGTTAACACGCATTGCGTGAAATCATCGTGTCCTCCTGAGTCCCTTTTCCTCCAGTTCATCGAGATATTCCTGCCAGCGCTCATCGCGGGACTCGCCAAGCTCGTGAAGATATTCCCATGAATATAGCCCCGTATCGTGGCCATCGTCGAAGATGATACGAACCGCGTAATTGCCCACCGGTTCGAGCTCCTTCACCAGCACATCACTCTTGCCCGGAACCGTGACGCGCTGATCCGGACTGTGCCCCTGGACCTCTGCACTCGGGCTGAGCACACGCAGAAACTCCGCCGCATAGTCATAGCTGCTGCCATTCTTAAATCCGACACTCAGTTGATTTTTATCGCGGTTGAGCCGGATTTCTGTTGGCCAGGCCGTATTTTTTTCGCTCATGATCGCCTTCATAAGTGGGAGTATGGCCGCAAAGGTTAGAACTAGGCTGAAGTGAATGCAATGATCTGACAATACGCGATGGACTTCCCTTGATCGTCAATGATAATGGCATAGGGTCCGGACTCACGAATGGCATACGATTGTGTTTGGTCAGGAGGGTTCGAATACGGACAAACAAGCGCAAGAACAGGCTAGACGCCTTTTCGAGCATTGTTTGGCGTAGGCGAACCCTCCTGACCAAACCCTGCGGGCGAGGTGGATTGTGCCCCTGAGTGCGTTAGAAAGGCTTGAAAAACGGGCAGGTTATCTGCACGTTCCTGCCTACTCAGTTGCAAAATCCATCACGCACAATGGATTCCATTTGTGAGTCCGGACCCTAGGTTATGAGAGATTTTTTAGCAGTTCTCTTTTTCGCGGCAGTGCTTGCATCAGCGCCAGCCCTTGCCGGTGTCAATGAACCCGAGATGCCCTCTGGCAAGGACCCAGGTGGCGTTGCCGTGGCGATCATCGATTCAGGCGTGAACTATACCTTGAAGGAAATCTCACCAAGACTCGCACGCGACCCTCAGGGAAATCTCATCGGATACGATTTCCACGATGATGATAACTGTCCCTTTGATGTTGTGCCGGGGCAGAAACCCGATGCCGGTCGTCACCATGGAACCAGAGTTGCGGCTATCTTCCTTCGCGAGGCCCCCAAGGCCCGCCTGGCGCCCTATCGTTACCGTGCCCATTCATTCGAAACCTTCGCACCAATTGTCGAGACCATTGCAAAGGGCCCGGCACGCATCGTCATCATGTCGCTGGGTGGTTACCAGAAAGCCGACTGGGTGCATTTCGCAAAAGCGGCAAAAGCCCACCCGGAAATCCTGTTCATTATCTCAGCAGGAAATGATGGCTGGAACGTGGACGAGAAACCTATCTACCCGTCAGGATACAAGCTCTCCAACGCACTGGTTGTTGCCTCAACCGATAATTTCGGACGACTGCCCGTTGCCTCCAATTGGGGTCCGGGAACGGTTGATATTTCAACGCCGGGCGAACAGCTTGAGAGCATCGATCATCTGGGTGCGAAAACCTTTGTGTCGGGTTCGAGCTTTGCCGTACCGCGCATTGCAGCGCTCGCAGCGCGCTTCCAGTCAGCCAATCCGACCTGGAGCGCAAAACAGGTCAAAAGGGCGGTGCTTGATCTGGCCGGCCCATCGCCGGGCGACCGGACCCGGCGCACCCGGTATGGCTGGATTGCAAACCCGGCCCTCGCAGGACCTGCCACGCAATAAGGCTAACGGGTTCTATCGCAAAATACCGAACCGGGGCTTTGTCCGGAGATAGGCATGAGAACCGTAAAGCCGTTTAAAATCTCCGTCCCCGATGGCTACCGGACCCAGCAGGCCACCCGACCCCAGACTCTCAGCTACGCGATGATGGACAGCCCCGTGGGCATTGCCGCATGGATCATCGAGAAGATGAACTCCTGGTCCGACACGAAAGACAACGATGTCGAGAGCGTCTACACCAAGGACGAATTGCTGACCAATATCATGGTTTACATCGTCACCCGCACCTTCAACACCGCATCGTGGATTTACTACGGGAGACACGAGGAAGGCGGGCGCCTGCTGTCACCGGAAGGCAGGCGCGTCGAGGTGCCCACGGCCTGCGCGCTATTTCCCGCCGAACTGCTGGCATGGCCGCCGCGCTCTTACGTCGAGCGGATATACAATGTGGCGCAATGGACGGAGATGCCACGAGGCAGGCACTTCGCCGCAATGGAGCAGCCTGAACTGATGCTGGAAGACATCCGCCGCTTCGCCCGCACCCTGCGCCAGAGGCAGACAACAAACGAAGTGCTCTCGAGATCGTTAGGATGACACTTTGACAGGTTCGAAAACGCAGTCAGGTTCGAAGACGCAATTGAGTGTATTGGGGCTTGATTGACAAGAGTCCGCTTTACCCTCGAACGCGGACATAAAGCCAAGCAGGCTGGAACGTCTGCTATGTGCCATCTGCGGGCCTGTTGAGGACTCCAGTCCGTGCGTTACCTCGTGCAAGACGACGGCAAGACCGTAAGGACACGAGATAAGTTGTGGTCCCCCGGAAATGCTCGAGTTAAGTGCATTTTCACCATTTATCCGGATCATCACGGCTACCGTTTCGTGTTGTCGGGCACGGTGCGGAATGGGCCATAATATCACCGAAAAACGAGGCGGCGGCTGACTGTGGATTGCAGGTGGGCGAGATTGAATATCTCATATTTATGAGAAGAGCATTTCCGAATGTCAGAACAGACGACCCAACGAGCAGAGCAGGACAATCTGGAAGCCGCACTGCGTGAAAGCGAGGAGCTGTTCTCCAGGGTCTTTCACGTTGGCCCCACTGCGTGCGCCATCTCTGCACCGGAAGACGGCCGCCATTACGATGTCAACGAAGGGTGGATGGAACTCCTGGGCTATACCCGGGAAGAAGCGCTGAATAACACTGCGGTCAGCCTTGGCATATGGGCGGATCCCGAAGAGCGAGTCCGGTTTGTTGAACTGCTCAAGAAGAACGGATCGGTTAAGGCGCTTGAGACAAAGTTTCGCAGAAAAACCGGCGAACTGATCGACGTTATGGTGGCTGCGGTGTTTGCCGAATTCCACGGTGAGCCGAGACTGTTCGTCGTATATGACGACATTACGAAGCGCAAACGGGCGGAGAAATTGTTGGCACAGCAGGCATCGGCAATGAAACTGATGAAGTCGATAGCATTCACCGCGAACCAATCCACGGACGTAAAAAGCGCGCTGAGCTTTTGCCTTGAACAGATTTGCAACTACACGGGCTGGGATGTCGGTCACGTTTACCTGCCTGACCAGTCCGGTTCGGCAATTATGGACACTGGCGACTGCTGGTATCACTCAGATGAGCAAAAATTCGGGATTTTCAGGGAAATATCTGAGCGACACTCAAGCAACCGGGACGGGAAGAGAATGTGTAACCGCGTCTTCGAACAGGGCGAGGCACACTGGGTGAGCGATTTAGCTTCGGATCCCAGCTTCAAGAGGGCACAGGGGGCCAAAAGGTCCGGATTAAATGGAGGTGTCGCCTTCCCCATCAAGATTCGCGATGAGGTTGTCGGTGTTCTTGAGTTCTACGCCACAAAATCGATTGAACCCAGCACCTTACTGGTGAATATCCTCACCGATGTGGGGACCCAAATGGGCAGAGTCGTGGAACGCGCTGATGCCGAGGCGAAACTCGTTGCTCACCGGGACCATCTGGAAGAGGTGGTTGAGGCGCGCACGGCTGAGATAAAGTGCCAGGCGCAGAAGCTCGAAATGGCCCTTCTCAAAGAGAAGGAACTCAATGAGATGCAGCGCCAGTTCGTCTCAATGGCAAGTCATGAGTTCCGTACACCGCTGGCCATTATCGATAGTACCGCGCAACGGCTGAAGAAGCGGGCAAACTGCCTTACGCCCGAAGAAGCAATCGATCGGGTGGACAAGATCAGAGACACAGTGAAGCGAATGACACGGCTGATGGAAAGCGCGCTGACAGCGGCGCGCATGGAAAATGGGCAGATTGCCATCGAAATTGAGCCCTGCAATGTCGAAGCCATCGTGCGGGATGCGTGCGTTCACCAGGAGGAGATAGCGAAAGATCATGTTATCGCATGCAACCTGACGAACCTTCCGGAAGCCATCCAGGCCGACTCCGGGGCTCTGGAGCAGGTGCTGACCAACTTACTCTCAAATGCGGTCAAGTATGCACCGGAAGACCCCGAAATCGAGGTCACCGCACGGGCAGAGGGATCAAATGTCATGGTCTCGGTGCGCGATCATGGTCTTGGCATTGATGAGGATGATTTGGCAAATATGTTCGAGCGGTTTTTCCGGGCAAAAACTTCGACCGGGATTGCGGGCACGGGCATAGGCCTCTCGCTGGTGAAAGCCCTTGTCGAGATGCATGGCGGATCAATCGGTGTGGAGAGCGAGAAAGGCAAGGGCAGCATCTTCACGGTTTTGCTGCCGATCTCTGGACCGGATCGGGCAGAACAGAACGCCAGTAAGGTGGCATAAGTCGCTTGGCAAGCGTTATGCGCGAGTGACGCCAATTCACCGAAGAACCGTTGTCCCGTGCCGCTTCTTTAGACAGTTTCTGATCTACAGCGTCGAGCGGCATAGATATCTGCTTTATGCCAATAGTGGACAATCACTTCGCAACAGCTTCCATTGCGCCGAGGCGGCACAGCGTCTCGCGCAGTTCTTCTTGGCCCTCAGGGGAAAGACGCGTTTGTGGCGGCAGCGGCACGCCGACATCATAACCTTGCAACACCAATCCGCCTTTGACGCAAGCAGCAAGATTATATTTTGCAAATGCCTGGTGTAATGCCCAAAGCACACTCTGCAGGGCCATGGCCTCGTCCCATTCGCCCTTCCGGCAATGATCATAGAGCGCGACGCTCTGAGAGGGCACAAGACAGGCGGGGCCAGCCATCCAGCCAACACCTCCGATCAGCATGACGCAGGCTGGAATATGCGCCGAAGCCGAGAACACCTGCAGGTCCCCGCCCACCCGGTTGATGATCGAGAGCAAACGGCCAGTATTGCTGGAGGCATCCTTGATATAGCGGATATTATCGATGGCGGCGAGCCGCTCGATCACAGGCAGGGAGAGATCACTGCGCTGGAATTTCGGATTCGTGTAGAGCACGATCGGAAGCGTCACGGCCTCAGCGATGGCCCTGAAATAGTCGTAAGTCCCATCGTCACCGACCGGGAAGTAAGCCTCCATTATCGCGAGGATACCATCGCAGCCTATTGCCTCGAATGCACGCACTTGGCGTTTTGCCTCGGCGGTTGTCGTCGCGGCAACTCCGGCAACCACTGGGACACGTCCAGCTGCTGCCTCGACGACCCGTCTCAACGACAGCCTGCTTCTGCGCCCAGGTGAGATAGGCGAACTCCCCGGTCGATCCCAGTGGTGTCAATCCATGGACGCCCGACTCGATCAGGTCGTTGCACAGCCGTGCAAGCACGTCCTTCATAACTTCACCCGATGCATGGACAGGCGAAACGAGGTAGGGGAAAACGCCGTGAAAGGTCTCATGGTTCATAGGTGCATCCTACCTCATGCCAGAATAACGGTAGCCAAATTTATGGTGGAGCATAAGCAATTGGCAGGCACCCTCCGCAAGGGTTGGACAACAGACCAGGCACACCAGCTATGGCTGGATTGCCAAGCCGGATTTAGCGGTCCTGCCACGCGAAAAAATGCGGTGTGCCAGATCGTCGGATCTTCGAAACCACATTCCTCTTGACGCTGACCAACCCGAAACATGATGCTTGCGCAGTATCAAGCATGAGAGTGGGGACAAGTGGCAAAATCAAAATCGACCGGAATGCGAGATCCTGCAGTGCGCACGCTCGCCATGCCAGCGGACACCAATTCAGCTGGTGATATATTTGGCGGCTGGATGATGTCACAGATGGATATTGCCGGCGAAATCACGGCACGCCAGCGCGCACAAGCGCGAGTTGTAACTGTTGCGGTGAACGGCATGGAATTCCATCAGCCCGTCTATGTCGGCGACGTCGTCTCCTGCTACACCGACATCACTCAGGTGGGTAAAACATCA
>JAJFHQ010000064.1 GCA_021775525.1 Hyphomicrobiales bacterium | reverse complement strand
GTTTTCCTGGATCGCTGTCTGCGGTACCACGACCTGTTCCTTGGGCTTCGCACTGACAAGGGTCACATTCACGAACTGGCCCGGTAAAATCAGTGCATCAGGATTTGGAAATTCAACGCGCACTTTGATGGTGCCGGTTGAAGGATCAACTTGATTGTCGATGAAGTCGAGCTTGCCGTCATGCGCATAAATCTGGTCGTTGGCGAGTTTGATCTTTGGAGTGAATCCGGCAGATTTGCCATCTTTGTTGGCTTGGGTGTGGTTCAGATAGGAACGCTCCGAGACTGCAAAGTTCACTTTAATGGGGTCCAGAGCAACTACCGTGGCCAGCACACCGCTGTCAGGGCCAATCAGATTACCGGCATCAACCGAGCTGCCACCAATTCGGCCATCCAAGGGGGCGATAACTTTTGTATATCCAACGTCAAGCTCAGCACTCTTCAGGTCGGCCTGGGCAGCGGCAACGTCTGCGCGGGCTTTGCCTTCGTCTGCTTTGGCTTTGTCCAGTTGTGCCGGGCTGAATGTGCCGCTTGCTTCCAGCTTTGCGTACCGCTTCAACTGGTTTTCCGCTTCCAGAACTACGGCTTTGGCGTGCTCGACCTTTGCTGCCGCCACGTCCCTCTTCGCGTTGAATTCAGAAGGGTCGATAACAAACAGCACGTCGTCCTTCCTGACCGTGTTGCCCTCCTTGAAGCTTTGTTTGAGCAGGAACCCAGTAACCCGCGCACGCAAATCTACCGACTGGAAGGCTTCAGTCTGTCCGACGAACTCAGTTGAGGCCGCAACGGGTTTTGAGATCACCGGTATAACGATAACTGAAGGGGCGGGAGCCTTGGCCTTGTTGGAGTCGCCTTGATCTCCGCAGGCGGACAGCGAAGCAAGCGCCAAACCCATAAAGAGGTATAAGAAAATTTTCATGTTCATGGGCGCCTCACCTGGAGTGTGTTTGCAACTCTTCCGTCATCAGACATTGTTAGTGCATCGGTTAGTCAGGTCAAATGATTCAATATGACAGGACCATGCTCCTGCTTGCTGGACTCATAACGATAGGTTAGAACCCGTGCCCAGTGTGGCAGGGTGCGCACAAACCCGGAAAATCATCTTATGGCGAAAACAAAAAAAACGCCGCGTCCCAAGGCGCGGCTGCCGAAAGGCCTTAGGGATATTCCCGCGGCGGAAATCCGTGCGCAGGACGCCATGCTGCGCACCATCCGCGAGGTTTATGAGCGATATGGATTCGAGCCGCTCGATACCCCTGCCTTTGAATATACCGAGGCTTTGGGCAAGTTCCTGCCCGACCAGGAGCGACCCAATGCCGGCGTGTTCTCGTTTCAGGACGAGGACGAGCAATGGATGTCCCTGCGCTATGACCTGACGGCGCCGCTGGCGCGCCATGTGGCGGAAAATTTTGAGTCTCTTCCCAAGCCCTATCGCCGCTACCAGACGGGCTCCGTCTGGCGCAACGAAAAGCCGGGGCCGGGGCGCTACCGCGAATTTGTGCAATTCGACGCCGACACCGTTGGAACGCCCACGGTCGCTGCGGATGCCGAGATGTGCATGCTGGCGGCCGATGCTCTGGAGGCGCTTGGGATAGAGCGCGGCGACTATGTGATCAAGGTGAATAACCGCAAGGTGCTGGATGGGGTGCTGGAGAGCATCGGTGTCACTGACGATAGCCAGAAGCTTGTTGTTCTGCGAGCTATCGACAAGCTCGACCGCCTCGGGACTAATGGCGTGCAGCTTCTGTTAGGAGATGGCCGCAAAGATGAGTCGGGTGACGTTACCAAAGGGGCAGGACTAAAGTCAGATCAGGTTAGTGAACTTATGGAGTTTATCGAACAAGCTGCAGCATCTGCGGAAAATATGAAAAAGACTGCAGCTGCAGGGGATTTGTTTAATAACGAAGTTGATCAATCCTATTTTTTGCTGAAGGCGGATAGTTCTTATTACAAATCTGACTTATGCATAGCCGGACACAATGAACTTGAGGAAATAAGAGGCCTAGTTCGTCAGGCGTCATATGGCATGGATCGCATTGTCATCGATCCTTCCGTCGTCAGGGGTCTCGAGTACTACACCGGACCCGTTTACGAGGCCGAATTGACCTTCGAAACAAAAGACGAAAAGGGCCCTCCCGTCCGCTTTGGCTCCGTTGGCGGCGGCGGGCGTTATGACGGGCTGGTGGCGCGGTTCAAGGGGCAGCCCGTACCCGCTACCGGCTTCTCTATCGGCGTGTCGCGGCTCTACACGGCACTGTCCACTCTCGGCAAATTGAAGGGCACTGAGACACCCGGCCCCGTAGTTGTGGCGGTGTTCGACAAGAACTGCATGGCTGACTACCAGAAGCTGGTGCAGACCCTTCGCAATGCCGACATCCGCGCGGAACTTTTTCTCGGCAATCCGAAAAACATGGGCGCTCAGTTCAAGTATGCCGACCAGCGCGGCAGCCCCTGCGTTGTCATCCAGGGGTCAGATGAGAAGGCTAAAGGCGAGGTCCAGATCAAGGATTTAGTCGAGGGCGCGAAGGCGGCGGCCTCCATCGCCTCTAACGAAGAGTGGCGTTCAGAGCGCCCGGCACAGTTTGCGGTCAGCGAAGACAAGCTCGTCGAGGCGGTGCGCGAAATACTCGCGCGGCACGAAAGCTAAAGCCATGACTGCCGAAACCTCCGTCAGCTACGAAGCCTTGCAGGCTCAGGCCAACTCAATCACCGATCTTTTCAAAGGGCGGGGATTTGAGCTTGTTGCACCTGCCTATCTGCAGCCCGCTGATCTGTTTCTCGACCGCATGGGGGAGACGATCCGGGGGCGCACCTATGTGTTCACCGACCTGGATGGAGCAGAGCTTTGCCTTCGCCCGGATGTGACGCTCCCTGCCTGCAGGGTTTATCTGGAGCGCCACCCGAAGGGAGATGTAGAAGCCCGCTATTGCTACAACGGTCCTGCATTTCGCTACCAGCCCGGCGGCGGCAATACCATGCGCCCGCGCGAATTCAGGCAGGCCGGAATCGAATATATCGGTGGTGCTGACCGAGAGGGTTCGGAAGCGGAAGTCACCGGACTTGTGGTCGAGGCCGTTCGCGCATCCGGGCTCAAGGGCTTCACTGTAAGGATCGGCGATCTGGGACTGTTCGAAGCCTTGATTCAGGCGCTAGATATCCCCGAGCGCTGGCGTTTGCGGTTGCGCCATTTTTTCTGGCGTCCGCCTGTTTTTCGGGATTTGCTGAAACAGCTTGCGACATCGCCCGCTGGCGATCTGGACGCGGCAGAGGTGGGGTTGGTCGCGACACTTGATCTTGCCGACGTCGAGTCTTCCGAGACCAGCGTGGCCGCGTATCTCGAAAAGGCCGACATTCCACTGGATGGCGTTCGCACTTTAAGCGAGATAACCGAGCGCTTGATGGACCTGGCAGCGGATGCAAAGCAAACGCCATTGCCGCCGGATATGGTGCGCCTGATCGAGGCTTACCTGGCAGTTTCAGGTGCGCCCGGGGAGGCGCTCGCACGTATTGCCGGGCTGACCTCAGATGCCGGGCTGGACCTGGGAACAGCCCTTCAGGCCGCGCACACGCGCCTGGACAAATTTGCCGGGTTCGACCTGGAGGAAGGCATGATGACTTTTAATGCCGAGTTCGGGCGCGACCTTGAATATTACACCGGCCATGTGTTCCAGATCGAGGTGCCGGGCAAGGACCGGTCGGGCCAGATTGCGGGCGGCGGGCGCTATGATGATCTTTTGTCCAGCCTTGGCACCCCGAGGGAGGTCCCTGCGGTGGGTTCGGCCATCCACACTGAACGGTTGCTCGCAGCCGTTCAGGGAGGCGTGTCATGAGCAATGATCCTCTCATCCTGGCACTGCCCTCGAAGGGTCGGTTGATGGAGCGCGCCAGCGAGATGTTCGAAAGCGCCGGACTGCCGGTCCGCAAAACCGGTCATGAGCGCGGCTATCGTGGTGAAATCACAGGCAGGCAAGGCGTTGAGATCGCCTTTCTGTCGGCATCTGAAATCACGCAACAACTCAATCTTGGTCGTGTCCATGCCGGCATCACCGGGGAAGACCTGATCCGGGAATCGGGCAGGGAAGGGGTAACGCGGATCGAACTCTTGCGCCCGCTTGGATTTGGCGGTGCGGATGTAGTCGTCGCCGTTCCGGAATGCTGGCTGGATGTCTCACGGGTGGGAGATATTGAAGAGGTTGCCGCCATCTTCTTTCGCGAGCATGGCAGGCGCCTTCGGGTGGCGACCAAATATATGAACCTCACGCGGCGCTTCTTCTCGGTAAAAGGCGTGACCGGATACAGGATCGTGGAAAGCCTTGGCGCAACCGAGGGGACTGTAGCTGCAGGCACGGCGGAGATCATCGTCGACATCACATCAACGGGAACGACACTCAAGGCCAATCACCTCAAGGTGCTCGATGACGGTGTTATCTTGAAAAGCCAGGCCATGCTGGCAAAATCCAAAACGGCCTCGTGGTCGAAGGAAAACAAGGATGTAATGGAGCAGATCGTCTTATGTCTAGAGGCGGGCGGGTGAGCAAGGCGTGCATGCAGCTTCTGGCCTGGATGGCCGAATGGCAGATTTGAACTTGCGCAGACGTTTCATCAGGCTCCACAATTGTGGGGACCTTTTGACGTGCAGTTTCGCGGAGAGACAGACTTTCAGGACAGATGCGTAGGCGTGTCCTTTCAGCGTGACCGGAAGAATAGCGTGTTTGCGAACGCGTTCCTCTGTACACCAGCGGAGTTTGTTTTCATCCTCACCCGCGCCGCAATCGACCATTTCAATGCCGTCTTTCGACAGCTGTTCAACCATACGCATGAACAATATGCGTCCCGGTCCGTATCGCAGTGCCGGTCCGGAGGTGGTGGAGGCGATAAGCCCATACAGCCTGTTCTGGAAGATTACTCCCAGATTGGTTGCAATGATCTGGTCGCCGGAGCGCAGGGCGAACATGCTGATGGACAGGCCGGTATCACGATCGGGTGTTTGCACCAGGGTCTTGAAGAAGTTGCACATGTCTTGATCGGCAAAAAAGTTCTGGATGCCTTTTTCGGCAAACCATGCCTGTTTTGAACGAAAGATTTCGTCGAGGACTTCCAGCCGATCTGCCTTCGTTTCTATCTTTTGAGTAGTCAGATCTCCTGCGTCGGCGAGGCGACGTTCGTTGCGGCGCAGTTTGTGCTTATGGCTTCGGCTGAATTTTGCGTCGAACAAGGAGTCCCAATCATTCGAAACTGGGAATCTGTGACCCGGACTGGCTTCATTAATGCCGGCAAGCCCTGCCAACGGGTTAAACTCGTGGTCAATTTCTACTGGTTGCTTATTCAGATGAACCAAATCGACGTGTGGTAACTCCGCGAGCACCAGATTCATTAAGTCTTTGCCTTGCGGCAAACTACGGGCTGCCCAGGCTTCAGGATCAAATAGGCCGGATGAATAATTACCCTGATCAGCACCGAGCCATCCGAGAACATTGCATCCAAAATGCCTGCAAATGGTCAGGGGCAGAATGAATACAACCCGTTCTGCTTCATCTTTACAAATGGCTATAAGCGGTTTGCATGATTTTCCGGCTGTCTGTGCCCATGCATTGGCCCATTCCCAGGTGTCGTGCGGACCGCCCTTGGCCTGGTGTTCAAAGTTAAGCCATAAATCGCGAATTTCACCGAGATCCGAGTGAATTTGGACGCGCAATGTGTCCATTGTACAGGTGGTTTTTTTGCCGCTGTTCCGCATCAATAACTCTCGTTCCACTCAGTTGTGTTGCTATTGCCGTCTACCACGCTCAGTAACGGTACAACTGTGTCTTTTCGATACGGTTAAATCCGTACCCGGAGAAATGCTGATTCTCCTGAATTTTGGCCGAAATGCCGGGCCTTTCTCAAGAATCCATGGCCTTTTTGGTAAACGATATGCAAATAAGTTGCCATGTGATGGTTTCAACCAGTGCGCCATGCCATATCTTTGTCTTCGCTAGGCGTTTTTGAACGACCTGGGCGCATGATGCGAGATAATTGCTCCGCTATGTCCGGAAAGCGTGCGACCGCATCCGCAAACAGGCCTATATCGACAATCCTGACGGGTCCGGCACCGCAAAGTTTTAGAAGCGCACTTTGCCGGACGCGCCTCTCTGACTTGCTGATGCGGAGTTGGCGTCCCTTGATAATGGCGTCACGGAGCGGCAGGACCTTCAGTCTGAGCCCCGCTTCAATAATGATAAGATCGACTGAAATGTTGGTATAGCTGTGCGCGCCCGCGCTCTGGCTGGAAATCTCCAGCGCAGTGGGTTCGATGGTGTTCGCAAGATGTTGTTGTTGCTGTGGCATAAAAAAATCCTCCTTCAGCGATGTGCCGAGGAGGACTGGCGACTTTAAGTTCCGCTTGGGTTGCTGTGTCCCGTTTAAAGATAGTCCGGGTCTTCAGCCACATCCCGTGAGTACCGGATACCACCTTGCCGCGGATCGGCAGGTTGGCGAGGGCGCCAGCCCTTCTCTTGATGACAAAGACGTTTTCGCACAGCAATGCAGGATCGGCAAGGTTTTCGTGCGTCTGATGTTAAAGGCGGTAACGAAAAGGCCGCCCCGGTCTCCCGGGACGGCCCAATTCATTTGGCAGTGGTATTTTGGTGCAGTCGGCTACATCATGCCGCCCATGCCACCCATTCCGCCCATGCCGCCCATATCGCCACCAGGCATACCTGCTGGCTCGTCCTTCTTGGGAGTTTCGGCAACACCGGCTTCGGTGGTGATCAGGAGGCTGGCAACGGAAGCCGCATCCTGCAAGGCGTGACGGACAACCTTGGCGGGGTCGATGATGCCTGCCTTGACCATATCGACATATTCGCCGGTCTGAGCGTTGTAGCCGAAGTTGGCCTTGTTCTCATCCAGGATCTTGCCGACCACAATCGAGCCTTCAACACCGGCATTCTCAGCGATCTGACGGATCGGAGCCTGAAGCGCGCGGCGTACGATATTAACACCGGCCTCCTGGTCTGCATTATCGCCTTTCACATCGATGAACCTGGAAGCACGCAACAATGCCACGCCGCCGCCCGGTACAATGCCTTCCTCAACCGCAGCGCGGGTCGCATTGAGCGCATCATCGACACGGTCCTTACGTTCCTTCACTTCGATTTCGGTAGCGCCACCGACCTTGATGACCGCAACACCGCCAGCCAGTTTAGCCATGCGTTCTTGCAGCTTTTCCTTGTCATAGTCAGACGTGGTTTCCTCGATCTGAGCCTTGATCTGGCCAACGCGGGCTTCGATGTCTTTCTTCTTGCCGGCGCCATCAACGACCGTGGTGTCGTCCTTGGTGATCGAGACGCGCTTGGCTGTGCCAAGCATGTCGAGTGTCACGCTTTCAAGCTTGATGCCGAGATCTTCGGAAATCACCTGGCCACCGGTCAGGATCGCAATGTCCTGCAGCATGGCTTTACGGCGATCGCCAAATCCTGGAGCCTTGACGGCCGAGACTTTAAGTCCACCGCGCAGCTTGTTGACCACCAGTGTGGCAAGCGCTTCGCCTTCTACGTCTTCCGCGATGATCAGCAACGGCTTGCCGGACTGAACCACGGTCTCCAGAACCGGGAGCATGGCTTGCAAGTTCGACAGCTTGGTTTCGTGAATGAGGATGAAAGGATCCTCAAGCTCACAGATCATCTTTTCAGCGTTGGTGATGAAATAGGGGGAGAGGTAGCCGCGGTCGAACTGCATTCCCTCAACGACGTCGAGCTCAAACTCAAGCGCTTTCGATTCCTCGACCGTGATTACGCCCTCGTTGCCAACCTTCTGCATGGCCTCGGAGATTTTCTGTCCGACGATCTCATCTCCATTGGCTGAAATCGTACCGACCTGCTCGATTTCACCAGAGGAACTCACCTTCTTCGACTTGGAGGAGATGTCCTTGATGACTTCGGTAACAGCCTTGTCGATGCCGCGCTTCAGGTCCATCGGGTTCATGCCGGCAGCGACTGACTTTAGTCCCTCTCGGACAATCGCCTGGGCAAGCAATGTGGCAGTCGTAGTGCCATCACCAGCCTCGTCATTGGTTTTTGATGCGACTTCGCGGAGCATCTGTGCGCCCATATTCTCGAACTTGTCTTCCAGTTCGATTTCCTTGGCGACGGTGACGCCGTCCTTCGTAGTGCGCGGGGCACCAAAGGATTTCTCAAGGATAACGTTGCGGCCTTTGGGGCCGAGGGTCACCTTGACCGCATTGGCCAGGGTGTCGACGCCGCGCATCATGCGATCACGCGCGTCAGTTGAAAATTTTACATCTTTTGCAGCCATTGCTGACTCCTACTGATCTTGGGGGTTGTGTCTGTTGTATGTGTTGGCAAATGGTGCTTTCGCGCCGATCCGTGTCATTTCAGCGGCTATTTCAGCACGCCCATGATGTCGGACTCTTTCATGATGAGTAGATCATCACCGTCGAGTTTGACTTCGGTACCAGACCATTTGCCAAACAGCACTTTGTCGCCAGCTTTGACATCTAGCGGCTCAATCTTGCCATCTTCGCCCCTGGCACCAGGGCCAACAGCGACAACTTTACCGGTTTGCGGTTTTTCCGCAGCGGTATCAGGAATGATGATCCCGCCAGCGGTTTTCTGATCCTCTTCGATGCGCTTTACGACGACGCGATCATGGAGTGGACGAAACTTCATGGATAGTCTCTCCAGTTTACTATTGATTTTAAAAGGAAATGTTCCCTGGCAATCGCCGGAGAACGGCCTCTGCTAGCACTCTCGCATTAAGAGTGCTAGCAGTCGACAGTGGATATAAAAAAATGTTCCGGGGTTGTCAACCGTGTGCGCCGCAGCAATGGCGTCAGGGTAAATGGTCAAACCCAAGAAAGGTTTCGTAAAAAAGGACGGTGACTCCTGATCACCGCCCTCGTGAAAAACTTGTTTTGTCGTCAGGGACTAGTTCTGTTTTCCGAAGATGAAATCCTTCTCCTTGACCGCCGAGTGGCAGGCAATGCAGCCCTTATCCGCACCCTTCATGACGCGACCCGCGAGCATCATGCCCTTCGGGTTCGTATGAAGTGATCCATCGGGCTTATATTTGGCCCAGAACCAGTCATTATTGTCCTTGTCGTACCCGGCTTCACGCTTGAACATGACCGTGACGGCTTTGATGAACTTGGCGCGGTCGCCCTTGACGGCATCAATGCTGACGCCTTTGCCGCCATAATTTCGTTTCACCACGACTGTGCCCTTGTGGCCGCCAACGGTGACCTCGGAATGAATGGTTTCCAATACAGCGCCATGCGGGGCCTGGCCCTTATACGGGGCATCCGCCTTGCCGCTGGGACCGGCCAGAGAGGCTTTTGCAAGCGCGGACCAGAGATCTTTTGAATAATTGACGTTGGTATCGTCACAGCATTCTTTCATCTGGCTGTGTGCAGTGCTCATTGTCAGACCCACGGCAATGACGCCTGCGGCGGCAGCGGCTATGCCGGTTCCAAGAAATTTGCGATTAATTGACATGCAATAACCCTCCTAGAGACACGCCCGGACAGGAGCAGGTGAAAATCACATGCACTCCGGGAAGCTGGAGGATACGCGTTCAAATTCGTCCGTCCACGTCACCTTTGCTCACAACCCGGTGAAGGGATGTGAGGTCGTGTGATGACGGTATTTTCTTCGTGCAAATGCGTTGCTGGCGGGGCACTCTGTGGACGAGCCGAAAAAAGCGTGTTGCTCTGATGACGTGAGTGATGAAAGATCAGAAAACCCGCGATTAACCGATTCGCTGTTCATGACAAAACGGCAGAACGCCAAACCATTAAACCGTCTCCAACGAGCCCTTTTGGAGATCGTTGTACCGTGCGCCATGGCCTTGACAGCCATGGCCTTTGGCGCTGGCCTGTTCGTACAGGGTGGGTTTGGGCTGGTTTCCTCTCTCATTGCCGCCGTCACCTTGTTCCTAGTCATGATCTGTGCCCAGGGAGCTTATATCTCCTCGCAGCGTGCGGCCCATGCGGTGGAGCGCCTGGGCGAGTTGGAAGCCGCCGTTCAGGGGGGTGTTGGCGTGAATGCCAATGCTGAAGCAAATGCGCAGGCCTTTGCCCAGTTGTCGGAGAAAGTCGGGCAGATCGATGGCTTGTCCGAGCGTATGCAGAAGCTCGATGCAATGGCAGAACGCATAGAGCGGTTGAATCATGAACTTTCAAGAACACCTCCAGCACGATCCGACATAGATCAAGGCAAACTCAGCCGGGTTTCCGCCGAAGTTGACCGAATTGATACAAGGCTCGAGGCTTTGCGCAGCCAGTTGCAGATAGAAGCAAGTGAGCGTCACGAGGAACTGACAGCGGAACTCCAGATGCTTGAGACGCTTGTCAAGCAAATGGCGGAGAACATTGCCAATGGCCAGCGCGCAGCGATTGAGATTCAGACAAGGCAGGAATTACCCGCGCCCGAACGAGAAGAGATTGCCGACGTGGCGCAAGCGCTGGACGCTAGAGAACACCAAGAATATATCGAAGCGGATAAGCCTCACAGCACACTGCCGCCAGTGCACGAAGCGGAAGAAGAGACGGTTGAGAATGGGCCTGCGACCCTTGAGCCGACGATTGACGAGTTGCCCCTGATCAACGAAGTGCGCCAATCGATTGAAAGCAACCGGATCGAGCTGTTCTTGCAGCCCATCATGACTTTGCCTCAGCGGCGCGTGCGCTATTATGAGGCGCTGACACGGCTGCGAAGCGAATCCGGTGAATTGCTGATGCCGAAGGATTATCTCAGCCTTGCGGAGTCTGCCGGCATCATGTCTGTCATCGACAATGTGATGCTGTATCGCTCCGTGCAGGTTTTACGTCGGCTCGAGAAGCGCAGCAGCGCCCGGGGCATGTTCTGCAATATCTCTGTTCATTCGCTACTGGATCCTGAATTTTTCCCTGAATTCATATCGTTCATGGAGCAAAACCAGGCTCTTTCAGAGAGCATGTATTTTGAATTCTCGCAGAATAGTATCGAGCATAGCAGCCCGATCGAACAGGAGGGCTTGGCCACGCTTGCAGATCTTGGATTCCGCTTCTCTCTGGATCACGTGACAAATCTTGATCTCGATTTTCAGGCGATGCAGGACCGAGGCTTCCGTTTCATAAAAGTTGATGCAGATACATTGCTGCATGGCATGAGCGAAGCGAACGCCCAAATTCATGCGGCCGATATGCGAAGTTATCTGGAACGGTTCGGTATTCAGCTCATCATTTCGAAGATTGAGAGTGAGCGGGATCTCAGCGACGTGCTTGATTATCATGCAAAGCTTGGCCAGGGGTTTCTCTTTTCCGAGCCAAGACCGGTGCGGCCGGAGATATTCGGCGATGGCGATGCCGAGGCCGCTGCATAGCCCCCAGCACCGGTATGAGTAGCGCAAAAAACACCATTCCTATCTTGTCATCTATCACTGAGCTGAGGGGACAATATGATGCCTGGCTTTGTGATATCTGGGGTGTGGTGCACAATGGCGAGCACCCGTTTGCGGACGCTGTTAAAGCTTGCAACAGGTTCCGGTCGGGTGGAGGCGCGGTGGTACTGATCTCGAACTCACCGCGTCCCTGCGCTGCCGTTGCCCGTCAACTGTCAGAGATAGGCGTGGATGAGAGCGCTTATGACGCCATCGTAACCTCAGGAGATATGACGAGACAGGTGCTGATCGAGCGGAACGGCCAGCCCTTTTTTCATCTGGGCCCGGAGCGCGATACATCGATTTTTGAGGGGCTCGAAGTTCTGATCGTGGAGTTGGACGGATCAGAATTTGTGCTGTGCTCGGGTCTTTATGATGATCTCACTGAAACCCCGGACGACTATAAAGAGCTGTTTTTGAAAATGAAGAGCCAGAGCCTGCAAATGGTCTGCGCCAACCCTGATCTGCAGGTGGAACGCGGCAACCGGCTTATTTATTGTGCCGGAGCGCTGGCTGCTGAATATGAAAGGCTCGGCGGTGAGGTAATTTACACAGGCAAGCCGCATCAGCCGATCTACGACATGGCGGTTGAACAGGTGGCTGATGCGAAGGGGGGTAAGGTGCCTCGCGCGCGTATCTTGTGTATTGGCGATAGTATCAAGACCGATATTGCGGGCGCGACAGCGGCGGGTATGGATGCGCTGTTCGTAGCCAGTGCACTCCACATCGAGGGGGCCAACGACGAAACCCCCCTGCGGGCGGCTGATTTGGAGATCGCGTTTTCCAACAGCCCGGTCAGGCCGGTGGCTGCCCAGAAAAACCTGATGTAACGGTCGTCGGATCAGGGTGCTCGCACCGGGTCTTTTTCAGGAAATATCAGCTTCAGCCGTTTAGAAGCGCGTCGATATCGTCCTGGCTGACGCCTGCACCTTCCTGGGCGGGTCCGTTGAGAATCAAGTCTTTTTTGCGCTTTTTGCGTTTTTCTTCTTTTTCGGAGGCTGGCTGATCGGAATCTTCCGCCCCGATCGCAGCAGCAAACCGGCTGACACGACTCTCGATATGCTCAAGGGTCTCAACGACCTTCGAGATGCGTTGACCGGTGATATCCTGGAACGAGCAGGCCTCAAAGATGATCATCATCTTGTCATTGACCGTTTGTTGATAGGCTTCGTGGTCGCTTGGATCGGCTTCAAGTATGGCTTCCGCACATTCCATGATCTTGGTGGTCGCCTCCTCGGTCGAGGTGACCACCGCGCTCAGCTCCTCACCCGCTTCCGGAATATGCTTGGACTGCAGGTCATTGGCCTGTAAATGGCCAATCTCCGACTTCGTGTTCTGGATATACTCGGCGATCTCGCGGAACTCGCTGTAGATCTTGGAATCCAGGCTGTCGATAAAGGATTTCATGGAATGGATTGACGCTTCTGCCAGAGACAGCACGTCAATCAGTGAAATGTCATCCTTGTCGCGAAGTCCATCTGCGGCTTCGCGTACTTCGGCATGCGATTGCTTAGACATAAATCAAGACTCTCCGTTCTGGCCCGAACTTTACCCTGGGCCACCCACGAGCACGGATGCTGCGTGAGGCCCAAAGGCAAATTTATTCGCCAAAAACAGCGTCGATCTTGGATTTCAATGTTGCAGCATTGAACGGCTTGACGATGTAGTTGTTCACACCGGCTTTCTTGGCCGCGATGACGTTTTCCGTCTTGGATTCAGCTGTCACCATGATGAAAGGTGTACGTGCCAAACCGTCATCGGTGCGAACTTCTTTCAGAAGCTCATAACCGGTCATTGGTTCCATATTCCAGTCGGAAATCACCAGGCCATATCTCTTCTGCTTCATCTTGCCGAGTGCTTCGGTGCCGTCAGCGGCATCGTCAACATCGGAAAAACCAAGCTGTTTCAAAAGATTGCGGATAATACGGATCATCGTCTTGTAGTCATCGACAACCAGTACCGGTATTGAAAGATCAACCGCCATGTCGCTCTCCATCCCCCCATAGGGCAATAATTACTCAACTCAATTACAATTTTGGCGCACCCCCTATGCTCCGGACTATCATTTCCCGGTCCATTGCAACTGTGAGGGCGCTGCCGTGCAATGGGGACAATAGGGTGCGGACTTAAAAAATAGGTTAACCGCAATTCACTACACTCATGAGTTGTATTCACTGGCAGTGTCGGACCCGGCGACTACGACGTTTTACGCAGTTGCAGCATCGTGACGCCTCGTATATTGTGCGCTGCAGCAATAACCCGCATAAGGATTCGGCGAATGAAAAACGGTGGGAACAACTCCAAGCAATGGCCGGCCTACTATTTTGAAGATTTGGAAGTAGGTATGGAAGCGAGCCATGCCAAGCGCATCACCGAGGATGACATTCAGTCCTTCGCCGATATATCCGGCGACGACAATCCGGTACATTTATGCGATGACTATGCTTCGGGCACCGTATTCAAGGAGCGTATTGCCCACGGCATCCTTACGGCGAGCCTTGTGTCAACGGTACTCGGCACCAAGCTGCCTGGGCCGGGCTCCATCTATATCTCGCAGAGCCTAAATTTTCGTGCCCCCGTCAAAATCGATGATGAGGTTGTTGCATTGGCCCGCATCACGGACCTGCTGCCGGAAAAAGGCCGGGCGATCTTCACTTGCAACTGCCAAGTGAATGGTAAGACAGTGCTGGATGGCGAGGCGGTGATTCTAGTGCCGAGCCGTAGCGAATAAGCAAGCGCCCGGGGATAGCCTTCAGCCCGAACGCCGAACGCCCAAGTCTGATGCATATCCTTCACAACACACAAGACTGCCCCGATGAGCTGAAAGGCGTAGCGCTTGCCATCGGCAATTTCGACGGCGTGCATCTTGGACACCAGGCGGTTATACGCGCCTCCCTGGCGGAGGCCAAAAGGTCAGGTGCACCGTCTGCGGTAATGACCTTTGAGCCGCACCCGCGCGCCTTTTTCCAGCCGGGCAAGCCGATGTTCCGGCTGACACCACCTGAACTCAAGTTGAAACTGTTCGAGGCACTTGGTTTGGATATGACGGTGGCACTGCCCTTCGATGCGGCGCTGGCGGCGCGACCGGCGGAAAGTTTCGTGAGCGAAATCCTGGTCAGGGGACTGGGTGTTAGCCATGTCATCACCGGCAGCGATTTTCATTTCGGCAAGGGCCGTGACGGCAATCCGGACGTCATGCGCACACTCGGCGAGGCGCATGGCTTCGGCGCGACAATTGTCACGCCGCAGTCAGGTGAGGGCGGGGTTTATTCCTCTACCCAAATTCGTAATTTCCTCCGCGAAGGTAATCCGCGCGGGGCTGCGGACAGTCTCGGCTACTGGTGGCGGGTGAATGGCGAGGTCATCGGCGGTGACAAGCGCGGCCACGGTCTTGGGTATCCCACCGCGAATATTGCTGTGCCGGAAGGTTTTGAACTGAAGCATGGCATTTACGCGGTGCGGGTCCGTGCAGGTGGCGTTCGCTATCACGCTGCCGCCTATCTCGGCACGAGGCCGAGTTTTGATGATGGTGAGTCAGTCCTCGAAACCTTCCTGTTTGATTTTGAAGGCGATCTTTACGGCCAGGTGATTGAACTTGAGATAATCGAGTTCCTGCGCGGTGATGAGAGATTTGACAGCCCTGAGGCGCTCATTGGGCAGATTAAAGCTGACTGCGAGCGGGCAGAACAATGCCTCACGCGTCTGGATGAGAATGATCCTTTTGGCAATGGCCTGCTTGGCGGCGGGCCGGACGGGTGTTAGAAGGCGGCTCTTCATAATCGGAGCGTCGGAAAAACCGAATCATGTCTAAGAATGACAATGGCAAAGACCAGGGCCGTGACTGGCGCGAAACCCTGTTTCTGCCACAGACCGAATTTCCCATGAAAGCGGGCTTGCCCGCGCGCGAGCCGCTGCTGCTGGAGCGCTGGGAGAAGCTCGGGCTTTATGAACGTATGCGCGAAGACGCAAAGGGCCGCGAGAAATATATTCTTCATGATGGCCCACCCTACGCCAACGGGCACCTGCATCTCGGCCACGCGCTGAACAAGATCCTCAAGGACTTGGTCACGCGCTCAAAGCAGATGATGGGTAAGGACTCGAACTATGTACCGGGTTGGGATTGCCACGGGCTTCCCATCGAATGGAAAATCGAGGAGCAGTACCGCGCCAAGGGCAAGGACAAGGATGCGGTTCCCGTCAACGAGCTGCGCGCCGAATGCCGGGACTTTGCCAACAAGTGGGTCGACATCCAGCGCGAGGAGTTCAAGCGCCTTGGCGTGGAAGGCGACTGGGAAAATCCCTACACCACCATGTCGTTTGATGCGGAAGCGACCATTGCCGAAGAGTTGATGAAGTTCGCCGCCAATGGCCTGCTTTTCAGAGGCTCAAAACCGGTTATGTGGTCGGTGGTCGAGCGTACGGGACTGGCGGAAGCGGAAATCGAATATCACGAGCATGAAAGCCCGACGGTGTGGGTAAAGTTTCCGATTAACAGAGATAAGCCACCTGTTGTTGGCCCAATGGTGGATGCTGACAAGGACTCCACAATTGACGTATTGGAGCGGCTGATGTCGGCTTCGATTGTCATCTGGACGACGACTCCCTGGACAATCCCCGGCAACCGGGCCGTCTCCTATTCGTCACGTATCGACTATGGCCTCTATGAAGTCGCAACGGCGGAAAACGATTTTGGACCGCAGCCGGGCGAGAAATATCTGTTTGCGAAGAGTCTTGCGGAGGGCTGTGCTGAAAAAGCCAAACTGATACTTAAGCTGCTGGCCGACATCACAGCTGACGATCTGGCCGGAATAACCTGCCACCATCCACTGCGTGATCTCGGCTTTGAATTCGACGTTCCCTTGCTTGACGGAGATCACGTCACAGAAGAAGCCGGTACTGGCTTCGTCCACACCGCACCCGGTCATGGCCGTGAAGACTTCGATGCCTGGATGGATAACAAAGCCACGCTGGAAGCGCGCGGTATCGATACGACGATCCCCTACACGGTAGATGAGGCCGGCTTCTTCACCGAGGCGGCCCATGCGCTTCAAGGCAAGCGAGTCATCGACGACAAGGGAAAGTTCGGCGATGCCAACGAGGCCGTCATCAAGGCGCTTATCGAGGCGAACACCCTGTTTTCACGCGGCCGCCTGAAACATGACTATCCACATAGCTGGCGTTCCAAGAAACCGGTCATCTTCCGCAATGCGCCGCACTGGTTCATTGCCATGGACAAAGACATTGAAGGGACTGGCGATACGCTTCGTGCCCGGGCATTGAAAGCAATCAAGCAAACCCGCTGGGTTCCGGCGTCAGGTAAAAACCGCATCACTGGCATGATCGATAGCAAGCCTGACTGGGTGCTCTCCCGCCAGCGCGCCTGGGGCGTGCCCATCGCCGTTTTTGCAGATCATGATGGCAATGTGCTGATGGACGAAAAAGTCAATGCGCGCATCATCGAGGCCTTCCGCGAGGAAGGTGCTGATGCATGGTTTGCCGATGGTGCGAAAGAGCGCCTGCTTGGGAATGAACACAACCCGGACGATTGGGAAAAGGTCGATGACATTCTCGACGTCTGGTTCGACTCAGGGTGCACCCATGCCTTCGTCATGGAGCAACGCGAAGATCTGAATGTAAACCGCGTGGTGGATGGTGGTCCTGACAGGGTGATGTATCTGGAGGGTTCTGATCAGCACCGCGGCTGGTTCCATTCTTCGCTTCTTGAGAGTTGCGGCACGCGTGGGCGTGCTCCCTATGACGACGTGCTGACCCACGGCTTTTTCATGGCAGAAGACGGGCGCAAAATGTCCAAGTCCCTCGGAAACCAGGTGTTGCCGCAGGATGTCATCAAACAGAACGGTGCGGAAATTCTGCGCTTGTGGGTGGCGAGCACCGATTATTCAGAGGATATGCGTATCGGTCCGGAAATTCTGAAAACGAGCATTGATGCCTACCGCAAGATGCGAAATACCATCCGCTTCATACTCGGCAATCTGCACCACTATGATCCCTCACTTGTCGTTGAACCCAAGGACATGCCCGAGCTTGAGCGTTATATGCTGCACCGGCTGAGCGAACTCGATATGCAGGTGCGCAAGGACTATGACGATTTTGACTACAAGGGCATTTTTTCAGCCTTGTTCAATTTCTGCACCATTGATCTGTCGGCGATCTATTTTGATATCCGTAAGGACGCGCTCTATTGCGATCCCCATGACAGCCCCGTGCGCCGCGCCAGCCTGAGCGTGACCCATCACCTGTTTTCCTGCCTGACCGCGTGGCTGGCACCGATCTTGTGCTTCACCATGGAAGAGGCTTGGCTGGAGCGTAATCCGGATGAAAATACATCAGTTCATTTGCGCCAGTTCCCAGAGGTGCCGGCTAGCTGGCGTGACGAGGCGTTGGCCGAGAAGTGGCGCAAAATCCGCCAGGTACGCCGGGTTGTGACAGGCGCGCTTGAAGTAGAGCGGCGCGAAAAACGCATCGGCTCGAGCCTCGAAGCAGCGCCCGAGATATATATCTCCGATGAGACACTCTATGAGTGCATTAAGAGCTATGACTGGGGGGAAATTGCCATCACCAGTCAGGCTGTGCTTAGCCAGGGCGAGGGGCCGGGAGATGCCTTCCGCCTTGATGAGGTACAGGGCGTTTCCGTGGTGCCGAAAATGGCGGTGGGCAACAAATGCGCTCGGTCCTGGAAAATACTGCCCGAAGTCGGGTCCGATGCTGATTTTCCAGATCTGACGCCTCGCGACGCTGAAGCCGTGCGGCAGTTCGATGCCCGCGGACAAGCCGCGGAGTGAGGTTTGCGCATGGCTTCTGACCTGTTCCCGATCCGTTTCTGGGGCCCGTACAGTTCTCTTGGGGTCTCCCTTGGTCTGTTTTCGGCTATTGCCGACCAGGCTCATAAGTGGTGGATGCTCAAGGTCTTTGACATCGAGGCCAAGGGTCAGGTTGCTGTCACGCCTTTCCTCGATCTGGTCATGGTCTGGAACCGAGGCATCAGTTACGGCCTGTTTCAGCAGGGCAGTGCACTGGGGCAAATGTTGCTGGCCGGATTTGCCGTTGTCGCAGTCATCGCACTCACATTGTGGCTTGCGCGGATGACTTCGACCATAGGTGCCGCGGGTGCGGGCCTGGTGATGGGTGGGGCTGTCGGGAATGCCATAGATCGCATGGTGCATGGCGCTGTGGCCGACTTCTTCTCGTTCCACGTCGGCGACTTCTACTGGTACGTTTTTAACGTTGCTGATGCAGCAATCGTTGCCGGTGTTGCCGGTCTTATGTATGACTCCATATTCAACAGCCACAAAAAGGTCTCAAAGACCTCCTAAGTGGCTATTTGGCTTGGTAAAATTCGCTAGATGAGTTGAATTTGGGAGCCGGTTACCGGATGTGTAGTTTGATCAGTTCCATAAAAAGCCTGTTAATCGTGCCGGCGCTTGCCGTCCTTGTCCTTCTTGGCGGCTGCGGAGGCGGTGTGCATCTTGAAGGTCCTGGCTTTGAAGCCCTTGGAATTACCGGTAATAAAAACAGGGGTGACAAGAAGGTGCCTGACAGGGCCCCGCTTCTTATTCCGCCCGATCGGGCCCGTCTTCCCGAACCTCAGCAATCGATAGCCGCGGCTCCACCCCAAAACTGGCCGAAAGACCCCGGTGACACCGCCAAAGCAGAAGAGGCTGAAGCCGACAGGAAACAAAGGGATTACGAGGACAAGGGCGACTGGAGCAAGAAGGCTGGTATAGACGAGTTTGATAAGTTGATGGACGAAGGATCGCGCAAGAAAGGCTTTTTGGACGCCAAAAAGAAAAAGCCTCTGAGTGATGAATATCGGGAAATCACTGGCGAAAAAGAATATGAAGACAACAGCAAACGGAACGAATAATCAGTCAGTCATTGCCGTTCACGCCATCCTGAACAATTTGTAACTGGCGACCTTGCCCGATTGCCCCCATATAGTGAGTCTGGGTATTGGCAATTGACCTTGCCCGGTTATTTTTCAGATTTCAAACGCAATAACCTCAGGTCTTCGCTCATGATCCTGGAACAAATCTTAAGCCCGTCAATTTGGCGTACGGGTCTGTTCGCTTTTTGTGCTATTGCCGCAGCCATGACCCTTTCCCTACCTAGTGATTCAGCCCTCGCGGCGTCGGCCGTTTCTCATTTTAAGTTGAAGAACGGCATGGAGGTCGTGGTCATTCCCGATCACCGCGCACCAGTTGTCACACATATGGTGTGGTACCGGGTTGGCGCTGCCGATGAGAAGCGCGGTGTATCCGGCATCGCGCATTTCCTTGAACATCTGATGTTCAAGGGCACGAAAAAGATTGCGCCGGGTGAATTCTCAAAAATCGTTGCCCGCAATGGGGGCGAAGACAATGCCTTCACCGGCCAGGACGCCACATCATACTTCCAGCGCGTGGCCAAGGATCGCCTGCCGCTTGTGATGGAGATGGAAGCAGACCGCATGGTCAATCTGCGTTTGCTGGAAAAAGACGTCCTTACCGAGCGCAAGGTCATTCTGGAAGAGCGCCGCTCGCGGGTGGAAAATGATCCCTCGAATATCCTGAGCGAGCAGATGACCGCCGCACTCTACCAGTCCCATCCCTATGGCACCCCGATTCTGGGCTGGGAACATGAGATGCGGATACTGGACCGTAAAGCAGCAACGGACTTCTATGAGCGCTATTACGCGCCCAATAACGCCATTCTCGTCGTCGCCGGTGATGTGACGGCCAATGAAGTCAAGAAGCTGGCGCATGAAACTTACGGGAAGCTGAAACCCCGCATTGAACGTGTGCGGGCCGCACGGCCCAAGGAGCCGCCCCACCGCGCACCAATCAGGATCAATCTTGAAGATCCGCGCGCAGGCCGTGCAACCGTGCAGCGGTCATATCTTGCACCCAGTTACACATCCGCTGAGCCAGGCGAGGCGGAAGCCCTGGATCTGATGGTGAAAATCCTAGCTTCGGGTTCGACCAGCCAGATTTACAAGCGTCTTGTTGTCGAACAGAAAAAGGCTGCTTCAGCAGGTGGCTGGTTCAGCGGGAGCGGACTGGATAGCGGCAGTCTTGGCGTCTATGCGGTCGCATCTGACGGTGTCGACATAGCCGATGTCGAAGAGGCCCTGGACAAGGCCCTTGCCGACTTCATCGAAAAAGGGGCAACCCAGAAGGATCTCGACCGGGCGCGCAATTCCTATATCGCCAGCCACATCTATGGCGGTGACAACCAGGTACGTCTGGCGCGGCGTTATGGTTGGGGTCTCGTCAATGGCAGGACCATCGCCGATATCGAGGGGTGGCCGGCACGGCTTGAGAAGGTCACGCTTGAGGATATCAAACGCGTGGCAAAAAAATATTTCGATCCAGCCCAGTCAGTGACTGGTGTCCTACGTCCGGTTGAGAAGAAGAACGTGGACGCGAAAAAGGCCGGGCATGAGGATCGTAAATCATAGAAATGATAATGGTGGACCCAATGCAAAGTTTCACGACCGCCTCGGCAGCTTGGGGGCGCAGGATTGCCTGCGTTGCATGCCTGCTTATCGCGTTCATTTTGACAATGGGTTCGTCGACCACGGCTGAGGCGAAAATGAACATACAGGAAGTGACCAGCCCAGGTGGTATCAAGGCCTGGCTCGTGGAGAGCCGGCAGGTACCGCTGATTGCCATGCGTTTCGCCTTTGCCGGCGGCGCGGTTCACGATGCCGATGGCAAAGAGGGGATCGCACACTTTGTTTCTGGCATGCTGGACGAGGGCGCGGGTGACCTCAAATCTGTCGACTTTCAGGAACGCCAGGAAGAACTCGCCGCCCGGATGAGTTTCGAAGCGGGCCGTGACATGTTCACCGGCAACTTCCAGACGCTCACACGCAATGCCAATGAAGCAACCGAGCTCCTGCATCTTGCCCTCACCAAGCCGAGATTCGATGCCGGTGCCGTTGACCGCGTCAAGAAGCAGATTTTGACGGGTTTGAAGTTTGATCAGAACGATCCCCGGCGCGTGGCCTCAAAAGAGTGGTTCAAGCTGGCATTCAAGGGCCACCCCTACGCCCGGCCGGTGAAGGGGACCATGAGCTCGGTCGCGACGATCAAGCGCGAGGACCTGAGCGATTTCGTCAGCAAGGTTTTTACGCGCGACACACTCAAAGTGGCCGTGGTTGGTGACATAGATGCCAAAACGCTCGGGCCCATGCTCGACAAGGTGTTCGGGGACCTTCCCACTTCATCAAAGCTGAGGACCATTGCTGAAGCCAAACCCCCGGCGGGGCCGCAGCGCAAAGTGATTGAAATGAATGTGCCTCAGTCGGTCGCCGTGTTCGGTCATGGCGGCTTCAAGCGCAAGGACAAGGACTTCGTGTCCTCCTACGTGCTGAACTACATCCTGGGTGGTGGCGGTTTCAATTCGCGCCTGACGGAAGAAGTGCGCGAAAAACGTGGTCTTGCCTATTCGGTTTACAGCTATCTCTCGCCCTACCGGCACGCGGCGATCTATGCCGGAAACGTAGCCACGGAAAACAAGTCCATGACGCGTTCTCTCGAGGTGATCGAGGATGAACTCGAACGCATGGCAGACAAGGGACCAAGTGCCGAAGAGCTGAAAAATGCCAAGCAGTACCTCACCGGCTCATACCCGTTGCGGTTTGATACCAGCTCGAAAATCGCCAGCCAGCTGATGTGGATACAGATTGAAGATCTGGGGATCGACTATATCGACACGCGCAATAGTAAAATTGAGGCGGTGACGCTTCAGGACATTCGTCGCGTGGCCAAGCGGCTGTTGAAGGCTGATGGTTTGATTGTCACCATTGTTGGCAAACACAAAGGCGTAGCGAACAAGCCCAAGAAGGGCTGAGCTGTGCATCCTCACGACATCCACAAAGTGAGTGTCTGAAACGGGCCCCATTTGCTAGGCTCCGTGCGATCCAGTGATTCCTTTAAGGTTCCACCGCATGCCGTTAGTCCAGTCAATCGAGGGCTGCATGGAGGCTGCCATCGGCGCGGCCGGCCTGGAGCCGTCCGCATTTGAAAGCCGTCTGGCCAAGCTCGATGTGTCTCTCGTTGCACTCAAGGCTCATTATGAGAATGGCACGCTTCCGCTGCTGAATATCCCTGAACAAGATGCCGATATAGATGAGGCGGCTGCTGCGCTGACGCGCCTCAGTGTAGGCGCCAAGACGCTGATTTTCTTTGGCACGGGCGGCTCGAGTCTCGGCGGTCAAATGATCGCCCAGATGGGAGGCTGGTTTATCCCCGGAGAGCAGCGCAACGACCAGACACGCCGCCCCCGGACCCGCTTTTATGACAATTTGGATCCACGCACGCTTGAGGCCTCATTCTCCATTCTCGACCTGGAGCACACGCGTTTCATCATTATTTCCAAGTCCGGCAACACGCCTGAAACGTTGGTGCAGTTTTTTACCGCTTTGCAGAGGGTGAAAGAAGTGGGTCTTGGAGACAAAATCCCACAGCTTTTCCTCGGCCTGAGCGATCCGGTCAAGGAGGGCGTGCAGAACGGCTTGCGCACGGTATGCGAGGCGCACGCCATTCCCGTTCTCGATCACCACCCGGGCATTGGCGGACGTTATGCCGGCTTGAGCAATGTAGGTCTGCTGCCCGCACTTGCCCGTGGTCTCGATGCCAAGGCCATCCGGACCGGGGCAGCGGACGTGGTGTCAGCGCTTCTGGGCGCCACAGGTGCGGTCGGCTTCGCACCGGCGGTTGGCGCAGCTGTGAGCGTTGGCCTGGCACAGGATAAAGGCAAGCGCATCCAGGTGATGATGCCCTATAGCGACCGGCTGTCGCGCTTTGCCGACTGGTATGTGCAGCTTGCAAGCGAAAGTCTCGGCAAGGGGGGGAAGGGGTTTTCACCTGTCGCAGCTCTTGGCCCGGTCGATCAGCATTCCCAGCTGCAGCTATATCTCGACGGGCCGCGCGACCACCTGGTTACTGTTCTGCGTACAAGCTGCGAAGGCATAGGCCTGAAGGTTGATCCCAGGCTCGCCGAACAGGCCGGTGCGGCCTATCTTGCCGGCCAGTGCGCTGGCGACCTGGTTGCCGCGCAGCAGAGGGCTATTCCACAGGCTTTGATCGACTCCGGTCGACCTGTGCGTACCATCGATACCGAACGCCTTGACGAGAAGGCGCTCGGCGGACTCATGATGCATTTCATGCTGGAAGTGATTCTTAGTGGTCATCTCCTTGAGGTTGATCCCTTCGATCAACCGGCCGTTGAAGCTGGCAAGGTTTTGACATTGCGCAATCTGGACACCAGGGAATAGGGAGCAAGGGCGTGGCCGTTCGCCAACTGCCGCCATCACTCATCAACCGCATAGCAGCGGGCGAAGTTATCGAGCGCCCGGCCAGTGTGGTGAAGGAGCTTGTCGAAAACGCTCTCGATGCGGGGGCAGAGCGTATCGAGATCATTGCGCGCGGCGGTGGGCTGACATTCTTGAGCGTGAGCGATGATGGCTGCGGCATGAATGCAGGCGATCTCGAACTCGCGGTTGAGCGGCATGCGACCTCTAAACTTGCAGATGGCGATCTCTCGAATATTGATACACTGGGTTTTCGCGGCGAGGCCTTGCCCTCGATTGGCGCCGTTGCGCGGCTCACCATACAAAGCCAGGATCAGGGCGCTGTAGAGGGGGCGGAGATCTTCGTCGATGCAGGCAGGAAATCAGGGCCACGACCCGCAGCATTAAACCCCGGAACGCGGGTCGAGGTGCGCGATCTGTTTTACGCCACACCGGCAAGGCTCAAATTCATGAAATCGGAGCGGGCTGAACAGGCCGCGATCTCCGATGTGGTGAAGCGGCTCGCCATGGCGCATCCCGGGGTAAGCTTTGCGCTCACCAGCGGAGAGCGCACAACGCTCAAGGTCCCCTCGGCCATGGCCGGGGATAGCGAAGCAGTCCTGGCTCGTCTTGGCCGTATCATGGGTGCGGATTTCATGGCGGATGCACAATCAGTTCAGGCCGAACGCGAGGGTGCAAGGCTTGAAGGCTTTGCCGGATTGCCGACGCTCAACCGCGCCAACATGATGATGCAGTTCCTTTTCGTTAATGGCCGGCCCGTGCGCGACAAACTGCTGGGTGGCGCTGTGCGTGCTGCCTATGGCGACCTGGTGCCGCGCGGGCGCTTTCCAATGCTGACGCTGTTTCTCACTGTGCCATCAGCCGAAGTTGATGTAAACGTGCACCCGGCCAAGGCGGAGGTGCGTTTTCGCGATCCCAGTGCGGTTCGGGGGTTGATTGTCGGGGCGCTCAGGCAGGTGTTGGAGGAGGCCGGGCACAGCGCCAGCGCTGCATTGGGAGCGCAGGCTTTCTCTCATGCCGGCTTTGGAAATGGTGCTCCCAGGTCTCATGGTGTTCCAAACTACAGTTCTGCACCCTCGGCTGTTGCCTTTGCGGAAGCAGCACAGGCGCCGTTTGAAAGTTTCACACCCACGAGTGGTGATACCCGCACCAGCGATGCGGAACCGGAACCCAGCTTTCAGGAGTCACCACTGGGGGCGGCACGTGCGCAGGTCCATGACACCTATATTGTTTCCCAGACAGAAGATTCCGTCATCATCGTCGACCAGCACGCGGCTCATGAGCGGCTGGTTTACGAGAAGATGAAGGCGGGCCTCGCCAATGGCGGCATCGCGCGGCAAATGCTGCTGATCCCGGAAGTTGTTGAGCTTGATGAAACGGCTGCAGAGGTTCTGGGCGCTTGCGCTGATGAACTGGAAAGTTTCGGAGTGGTTCTGGAACGTTTCGGCCCAGGTGCCGTGGCCGTACGCGAAATGCCCTCGCTTTTGGGAGACACGGACATTCAGGGGCTGGTGCGCGACCTGGCCGACGAGGTCCTGCAGGGTGACGGGACGCAGAGTCTCAAGGAAAAGCTCGAATCCGTCTGTGCCACCATGGCGTGCTATGGTTCCGTGCGCGCTGGTCGGCGCCTGAAGGCAGATGAAATGAACGCCCTGTTGCGCGAAATGGAATCAACGCCCCATTCTGGCCAGTGCAACCATGGCCGCCCGACTTATGTGGAATTAAAGCTCTCCGACATCGAGAAACTTTTCTCGCGGCGCTAGGGAGGTTGGCCGGGCCTGTGTTTTCCATCCCCAAATTGTTGTTTTTCACCGTCTTCGCAGCCATCGCCGGGTACATGCTGTACGACACCTTTGAAGGACCGGAAGCGACGGTTGTGGGTCACGGAAAAGTGGTCGCTAAAAGCCAATATTCCAAAAAAACTGTTGAACGGCCCACGCGCAAGATGGCCCGCGGATCGCTTCAATACTGGCAGGTCAAAACACCGGAAGCTTTGTGGATAGATTGTGCCAAGGATTGTGCGGAAACCTATCGCCGGGAAGTTCTGGACTACTGGGAGGCCCGCAAACAGGAAGAGACCGGGCATGGCGGGAAATAAAGCCGGGTTCTTTTATATAGCGCGTAGAAGCAATAGCTGCGTATCGCCATAGATGCGCCGGTCGATCTCCTCAAATCCGGATGGAATTTCAAACGCTGCATCACTTTTCTCTTCAAGAACGGCAATGCCTCCCGGTTTGATCCACCCCCTGTCACGGACCTCACTCAAGGCGCGCTCACCCAACCCCTTTCCATAGGGCGGGTCTGCAAACACAAGATCGAAGGCTTCAATGTTGCCAGCCGGGCCCAGCGTGGTGGCGTCCCGGCGCCAGATTTTAGTGATGCCTGTGAGATGCAGCGCTTCCACATTGGTGCGGATGATCCCGCGAGCAGCAGCCGCATTTTCAATGAACAGGCAATATTTTGCCCCACGTGAAATCGCTTCAAGGCCGAGCGCCCCGGTGCCGGCGAACAGGTCAAGCACGCGCGCGTCCTCAAGGTCAAAACCCTCAACCCCGTGCTCCAGTATATTGAACAGGGCCTCGCGCACGCGGTCGCTGGTGGGGCGGGTGGTCTGGTCTTTCGGGGCGGCAAGCCCATGGCCTTTGAATTTTCCGGCAACAATTCTCATGTGCGTTTTGGTTTGACCTTGATGCGTTGAGGCTTCTTGCCGCGATATTTCAATGTTTTTGGTTTGGGTGCGGCTTCTGCATGTTTGCCTGATGTTTTTAGACCGAATTCGCGCGCAAGCTTGGCCCCGAGCTGGTCTGCCAGGATTCGCGGTTTGATTTCCTCCACCTGGCCCGGAGCCAGGTCACCAAGCGCAAAGGGACCAAAGGAGGTGCGGATGAGGCGGTTGACATCCAGGCCCAGATGGGCGGCCACGCGCTTCACTTCCCGGTTCTTGCCCTCGCGCAAGCCCATGGTCAGCCACACATTGGCCCCTTGTCCCCTATCAAGCTGTGCCTCGATACCGTTGTAACGCACACCGTCTATTTCGACGCCGCCTTTGAGTTTGTCGAGAGCGTCTTGCGTGATCGCGCCTTTGGCCCGCACGCGGTAGCGGCGCAGCCACCCGGTGGCGGGCAGTTCCATATGCCGAGCGAGGTCTCCGGACGTGGTGAGCAGGAGCAGCCCTTCGGTCGAATAATCCAGCCGGCCAATGGAGATGACGCGAGGCATGTCCTTCGGCAGCGCCTCAAACACCGTGCGCCGGCCCTCCGGGTCATTGTGGGTGGTCATCAGCCCCCTGGGCTTGTGGTAACGCCAAAGCCTGACGCCCTCGGGACGGGGCAGAGGCTTGTCATCCACGGTGACAGTGTCGCTTGGCGTGACGGTAACTGCGGGCGTGTCCAGCTTTTTACCGTTCACGTAAACGCGACCCGCCTCTATCCAGCGTTCCGCCTCTCGGCGAGAACACAGGCCAGCCTGGGCCATAGCTTTGGCGATGCGCATGGGAGCATCGGCCGACTTCGGAGATGGTGTGCTATTTGGTTTCGCCACTTGACCGGACCGGCTTGCTCATTCCATTGGAGGGGTATGACACGCAAACTCGCAGAACCACATCTGGGCGGCAAGCCTGAAGCGCCAATGACGATAGCTCTTTCTGAAGCCGAGGTCGCCGCCACACGTGGCGAGGTGCCCGTGGGCGCAGTGTTGGTGGATGGGACGGGGACTATTCTGGCCCGTGCGGGTAACAGGACACGCGAGCTGAATGACCCAAGCGCCCATGCGGAAATGCTGGTCATCCGTGAGGCCTGCGAAGCCGCGAAAAGTGAACGGCTGCCTGACTGTGATCTTTACGTGACGCTGGAGCCATGCGCCATGTGCGCGGCCACCATTTCATTTGCCCGCATTCGTCGGCTTTATTTCGGGGCAGGCGACCCCAAGGGCGGGGCGGTAGAGCATGGACCACTTTTTTTCGCACAGCCCACGTGCCATCACGCACCTGAAATTTATGGTGGCATCGATGAAACGCGCGCGGGTGAACTTCTGAAAAGCTTTTTCAAGGAGCGGCGCTAGTCTTCGAGGAGAAATGGCAGGACGACCGCCAGTGTATCATCCGGACTTTCCTCGGCGAGGAAATGGCCGCAGGAGATAGGCGCGCCGCGCACATCGTCACACCATTCCTTCCATACGTCGAGCGAGTTGTTCACAAACCCCTTCTTGCGGCCCTCGCCCCAAAGCGCCAGTACGGGGCATTTGATCTTGTTGCCGGACTTGTGATCGATGGCATCAAAGGCGAGATCGCAGGTGGCGCCCGCTCGATAGTCCTCGCAACCGGTGTGGATGCGCTCGGATTGTTTGATGGCCGCCCTGTAATGCGCCATCGCCTCATCTGTGAATGGCGAAAGGTCTTCACCGCCGCTCCATGAGATGATGAGATGTTCCAGCCACATCACCGGGTCCTTGTCGATCATGGTCTCCGGCAATGGCGCGGGTTGGGCAAGGAATGGCCAATGAAACTTGCCGATGCCAATTTCCGCGGTTTCCTGCCAGACAAACCAGGTCGGCACAATGTCGAGGATGGCGAGACGATATACCTTGTCCGGGTGGTCGAGCGCCATGCGGTACCCCACGCGCCCACCGCGATCATGGGAGAGCACCATGAAACGGCCATGGCCCAGTTCCGTCATGACATCGACCATGTCATTGCCCATGGCGCGCTTGGAATATGTCTCGTGTTTGCTGTCGGTTTCAGGGCATGAGCTTTGCCCGTAGCCGCGCAGGTCAGCAATTACGAGGGAGAAATGTTCGGCCAGTTCGCCTGCCATTTTGTGCCACATGACGTGGGTTTGCGGGTACCCGTGCAGCAACAATAGCGGAGGTCCGGCACCTCCAAGGCGCACGAAAATTTCCGCGCCCTTGGTCTTGATGGTTCGTTCCTCAAACCCGGGGAACAGATCAGGCAATTTTCTCACGCGGCTTGCTCCTCGCGCTCAATAGCCCGCCAGCCGATATCGGAACGGCAGAAACCTTCCGGCCAGTCAATGTTGGTAATGGCGGCGTATGCCCGATCCTGCGCTTCACGTACTGTTGCGCCACGTGCGGTCACGTTGAGTACGCGCCCGCCAGTGGCAATGATGTCCCCGTCCTTCAGGGCCGTACCAGCATGGAAAATCTCGACATGCTCCTCGTTGCCAGCCTCCTCGAGCCCGAAAATCACGGAGCCTTTTTCATACGATCCCGGATAGCCTTTCGCTGCCAAAACGACTGTCAGCGCTACATCGTCGTGCCAGCGCAAATTTGTACGATCCAGCACCCCATCTGCTGTTGCCATTAGCGCCGGGAGCAGGTCGGATTTCAGCCGCATCATCAACACTTGGCATTCAGGGTCGCCAAATCGCACATTATATTCGATCAGTTTCGGCCCCGCCTCGGTGATCATGAAACCAGCATAGAGAACGCCCTTGTACGGCATTCCGGCCTCCGCCATGCCTTCAACGCTGGGCAGGATGATGTCCTCCATGGCCCGGGCGCACATGGCTTCGCTCATAACAGGGGCGGGAGAATAAGCACCCATGCCGCCGGTATTGGGGCCTTCGTCGCCGTCATAGGCGCGCTTGTGGTCCTGGGCGGTGGCGAGGGGGAGTACGTTCTTTCCATCGCACAAAACGAAGAAACTGGCTTCTTCGCCAACGAGACATTCCTCGACCACGAGTTCCGTACCGGCCTCCCCGAATTTACCTGAAAAACAGTCATCTATCGCATCCAGGGCCTGCTCCAGCGTTTCCGCAACGGTGACGCCCTTTCCGGCCGCAAGACCGTCCGCCTTGATTACGATGGGCGCGCCTTGTTTGCGCGTGTAGGCCTTGGCTGCTTCTGCATCCGTGAAGTGGCCATAGGCGGCAGTGGGGATATTCTTTCGAACGCACAGCTCCTTTGTGAAAGTTTTGGAGCCTTCAAGCTGTGCAGCAGCCTTTGAGGGACCAAACACTTTTATGCCAGCGGCATTGAGATCATCTGCCAGTCCCGCAACAAGCGGGGCCTCCGGGCCGATAATAACAAAATCAATTTTCTCATCCGTGCAGTAAGTGATGACGGCTCCATGATCGGCAACATCAAGCGCCACGCAATCGGCAACCTGCGCGATACCGCCATTACCCGGTGCGCAGACGAGGCGTGAGAGCATTGGGCTTGATGAGAGCGCCCACGCGAGAGCGTGTTCACGCCCGCCAGATCCAATCAGAAGAACATTCATGGAGGTTTCTCTTCCGCGCATGATTGCAGATAAATGTCACTCGTGATGTAACATTGCGAAGTGTGAGAGGAAAAGGTCAGGAACGCGCCATAGTGGATAACACGGAAAAAAACGAGAGTGAGCCGCAGGGAAACGTAGCGGAGTTCACCGTTTCGGAACTCTCCTTCGCCATCAAGAGCGCCATTGAGGACGGGTTTTCCTATGTGCGTGTGCGCGGAGAGTTGGGGCGCATAGCCCGCCCGGCCTCGGGCCATGTCTATCTTGACCTCAAGGATGAAAAATCCGTGCTCTCCGGCATCATCTGGCGCGGACAGGCAGCGAAGTTGAAGGTGCAGCCGGAGCAGGGTATGGAAGTTATCGTCACGGGAAGACTGACCACCTATCCTGGGCAAAGCCGCTACCAGATCATAATTGATTCACTTGAACCCGCCGGAGCCGGTGCGCTGCTGGCCCAGCTTGAGAAGCTGAAGAAAAAACTCGATGCGGAAGGCCTGTTCGCCGAGGAGCGCAAGAAGCCCATTCCCTTCCTGCCCCGGGTGGTGGGCATCGTGACGTCACCATCGGGGGCCGTGATCCGTGACATGCTGCACGGTTTCGCCGAACGGTTTCCTGTCCATGTGATTGTTTGGCCGGTGCGCGTACAAGGCAAGACAAGCGGTGCGGAAGTGGCGGCCGCCATTCGCGGATTTAATGCGTTTGGTGGCAGCGAGGATTTGCCTCGTCCCGATGTGCTGATTGTCGGACGAGGCGGAGGCTCTTTGGAAGACCTTTGGGGCTTTAATGAAGAACATGTGGCGCGCGCCGTTTCGGAGAGTGAAATCCCGCTGATCTCGGCTGTTGGGCATGAGACCGACTGGACCGTGATCGACCTGGTTGCGGATGCTCGCGCTCCGACACCAACGAAGGCTGCTGAGTGGGCCGTACCGGTCCATTCTGAATTGCTGGAACGCCTCCGTGAAAACAGGCACCGGTTGGGGATTGCCCAGCGGCGGGCCCTGGAACAGCGCCGCGTCGGGCTCAAGGCGGCATCACGGGGATTACCGAAACTGTCCGATCTTCTCGCGCTACCACGTCAGCGCTTTGACGCGGCCTCGGACCGGCTCCCACGCGCTCTGCTGGCCGGAACACGGGTCCAAGCCACACGGTTGACGCGGGCCTCGGCACGCCTGAGACCCGGAATGCTGACGCAGCAGACGGACCAGGCACGCGTCACCCTGATACGAAATGGTCAGCGAGGGGTGCGTGCGTTGCAGTTGATGGTGGAGAGCAAGCGCCGCTTGCTGGACGGGCGGGCACAGCTCTTGTCGTCACTTGGGCACCATTCGGTTCTGGCGCGTGGGTTTGCCCTCGTCCGTGACGGTGCGGGCCATATGGTGCGGACAGCCAAGGTCATCTCACCGGGAGACGCATTGGAGCTGGAATTTTCCGATGGTCGCGTTGCAGCGGCTGCCGGGGAGGGCGCGCCCGTAAAAACACCTGGAAAACCCCGTGCATCCGGTGGCAAGGGTGGAGGCCCGCAGGGATCATTGTTTTAAGTTGCAATTGGCGGGCTGGAAAAGCCAACCTTCAGTGACTATCTTCTCAAAACTCCACGGGGTCACGATTCGCATATGATGAACCGGTTTGAGAATAAATTTTCAACCAAGGGTGAGGCAAAGCTCACCTACGGTGATGGTGACTACCAAGTGGTGTCGCCGGGGGAGTTCGTGACATGCGCTGTCTCGGGTCAGAAAATTCCACTCGACGAGTTGCGCTACTGGAGCGTTGAACTGCAGGAAGCCTATGCGAGTTCGGAAATTTCCTTGGAGCGTTTTCGCGAAACACGGACCTAGGCCGATCCAAGGGCCTGAGTGATTATTTTCTTCGCGTTCTTCAAATCCTTGAACTGCAGGGTTACCGGCAATGCCCGGGTGGCCGTTTTAAGTTTCTGAAGTTCACCCCCGCCCTCAATACGAACGAGATCCTTTTGCGTCGTTACCAGCTGCGCGCCATGTTGACTGGCCAGATCAAGGAGCTTGAGAGCATCTTGGGGCGTGTAGGGATGGTGGTCGGGAAAGGCCATTCGCCCCACAATCCTGCCACCCGCTCTCTCAACCGTGCGGAAGAACTTGTCCGGTGTGCCAATCCCGGCAAAGGCAACCACGGGGTTGTCCTTCAGCCATGCATTCTCAGAGGCCGTGACGATAGACGCCATGAGAACTGGCAATGAAGCTCCTTCTGACAGCGCCTGAACGCGGTCAACAGCGTCCCCCTCGCCAACAAGAATTATGCCGTCAGCGTGATTAAGCTGGAAGCCAAGACTGGCCCGCAACGGGCCGGCGGGGATCACATGTTCATTGCCCAGGCCCAAGATACCATCGACAACGATGAGGGAAAGTGTTTTGGCAAGGCTGGGGTTCTGGAAGCCGTCATCCATTATGATGACGCTGGCCTTAAGACCCTCAGCCAACTTGGCCCCTTCGGCCCTGTCGGCACTAATGATTGTTGGTGCCACGCCTGCAAGCAGTAGCGGTTCATCTCCGACAATTTGCGCCGGGTCACTTGAAGGGTCGACGAGATGTGGACCAGATGTCGTTCCGCCATATCCGCGCGTGAGAAAAACCGGGTGCTGGCCTGTCTCACGAAGCATATGTGCAACGGCAATCGCTGCCGGTGTTTTTCCTGTACCGCCCGCTGTGAAATTGCCAATGCATATGACCGGCAATCTGGACCGGTACGGTTTGGCAACGATCCAGCGCAAGCGTGTCACCAGATTCCAGATGAGTGCGGCAGGGGTGAGCAGTGCGGGCGTGACGCTCGCTTTCGCGTACCACCAGGACGGTGTCCTAAGAGGCACGCCTTTTCTCCTTTGCCGGTGGTAGATAGCCCTCCAGCGCATCAAGGGTTAGGTCAAGTGCGCCGCGCATTTCATCGGCTTCCGATTGCGCGCGCGCGATGAGTCCCTTTCGCGCCTTTTCGTCCTGAAAGAGCCTGAGTGCCTGGGTCGAAAGCTCCTCCATCGATTTAACCTCGATACAGGCCCGTGCCTCCTGCAGCGCGGCATAGGCTTCTTCGAAATTATGCACGTTGGGGCCGGTCAGAACCGCTGATTTGTGCATGATCGCTTCAATGGGATTCTGTCCGCCATGTTTTACGAGTGACCCGCCGACAAATGAGACGCGCGCCAGATCGTAAAACAGGCCAAGTTCGCCAATGGTGTCCGCCACGTAGGTGTCATGGCTGGCACTTGGTGCATCCTGCTTGGTGCGCTGGGAGCAGCTCAGGTTTTCACCTTGGAGCATTTCACAGATTTCCGCACCGCGATTGGGGTGGCGTGGCACGATGATGGTGAGGAGATCGGTCAATTCTTTTTTCAATGCCCGGTGCGTGCCGGCAATGATCTCATCCTCACCGGGATGCGTGCTCGCAGCCAGGAATACAGGCCGGGTACCAATGGCTTTTTTGAGACGACCTAATGAGGCTTTGTCAGCAGGAGGGGGCGGTGCATCCATCTTCAGATTGCCTGCGGCCAGGACATTGCGTGAGCCTAGTCTTTCAAAATAACCCGCATAGCGATCATTTTGCGCCAGCACGAGATCGAGACTGGAGAATAGCGGCCGTGCAACTTTAAAGCGGCTGCGCCAGCGCTTGAAAGATCTGGGGGAAATACGGCCATTGACCAGCAACAGGGGAACTTTCCGAAGTCGCGCTTCACGGATGAGATTTGGCCAGATTTCCGACTCGGTCAAAATTGCCGCGTCGGGCTGCCAATGATCGAAGAAGCGCTTCATGAAGTCCGGCGTGTCGAGAGGCACATATTGGTGAATGGCTTTTTCTGGCAGCCGGGCCCGGGCCAGCTTGGCGGATGTCACTGTTCCCGTGGTGAGCAGGACTTGCAGGTCGGGCCGCTGGTGCATCAGTTTTTCGATGAGATGCAGAATAGCATTCGCTTCGCCAACGCTTGCGGCATGCAGCCAGACAAGGAACCCCGGCTTGCGTTGAGCGCTCGGCAGGCCTAGGCGTTCATCGGTGCGGCCAGCTTCTTCTTTGCCCTGGCGTTCGCGATATTTGAGCAGGAGCGGAGCAGTGGGCTGAAGCAACCGTGTTCCAGCGACATATGTACGCAACATGAGGCCGTAGGCTACGGGGTCTTTGTCACTTGGAATGCCGCGCTCTCTGGTTCCGGCCACACGGTATGCCCTGGCGGTGACCTCGTTTATGCTGTCTTCCAGCAGCTGGCGCGCGGCTTCAAGTTCCTCGGAGCTGGCGTGCCGCGGGACTCTAATCTGCTCCCCACAGGCCATGACCATTTTTGAGAAGGGCAGGTTCAGTGTGAAGCCACTCCAGGTATTGAGCTTCAAATAGTGTTTGGTCACAACGGCACAGGGCAAGATGCCACGGCCGGTAAGCTTGGCGAGGGTGACCAGGCCCAGGCCAGCCTTGCGGGCAGGGCCGGGCGGTATATCTGCGGTTAGGGCGATGGTGTTGTCGTTCCGGATGGCCACCATGCAGGCGCGCAGGGCTTCGAAGCCGCCCTTGTCTTTCCCCTTGCGCCCGGCACCAGCTCCACGGATTGTCGTCATGCCAAATGTAGTCACGGCAGCGTCCACGATATCTCCATCGAGATGCTTGGCGACCATGATCGCGACCTTTATATCGTCGCTGGGCCGAATGTAGGGCAGGAGCAGCCCCTGGCCATGCCACATCGCGATAAGGAGGGGATGGTCAGGCAGGTTTTTCTGCACGAAACCGGGTGGATCATCGGTCATGCTGCTGGTGCGTCTGATGAACCGGATATAGGCGGCCATGATTCTGCCAGAGAGTACGGCAAACGCTTTTGACTTCAACAGACCTTTCAACATGTCCTGCGCCGTCGGACCTTATTCATTCTACCGGTGCGGGGCGCGGCTTACGTGATTTTCGCGCTCCGCGTGCTGTGGTTTTTTTGACGGGCTTGTTCCCGTTCTCATCCATGATTATTCCGAATTGAGCGCTGTTCAGGCGGGCATAGATGCCCCCTATTGCCATGAGTTCTTCATGGCTCCCCATTTCGGCAATCTGACCTTTGTCCATCACGCAGATAAGATCAGACTCCACTATGGTCGAAAGGCGATGCGCGATCATCAGCACCGTGCGCCCGCGCATCAACTTCTTCAATGCGTCCTGAACCTGCGCTTCTGCCTCACTGTCCAGCGAACTGGTCGGCTCATCCAGCAACAGGATCGGGGCGTCCTTGAACACGGCTCGTGCGATGGCAATGCGCTGCTTTTCTCCGCCCGAGAGTATATTGCCGGCTTCACCGGCGCGCGTGTCGTAACCATCGGGCAGGGCGGAGATGAATTTGTGTGAGGCCGTCGCCTTGGCCGCGGCTATGACGGCTTTTTCACTTCCTTTGGATCCGTAGGTGATGTTGGTGCGGATGCTTTCGTCGAACAGAACCGCATCCTGAGTTACCAATGCGATCGAGTTTCTCAGGGAACTGCTTGTTACCTTGGAGATATCCTGGCCATCGATCAGGACACGGCCTTCCTGCGGATCGAAAAAACGCAGTGCCAGGTTGATCATCGTGCTCTTGCCGGCACCTGAAGGACCCACAAGGGCGACTGTCTTGCCAGCAGGCACTTTAAGGGAAATGTCCTTCAGGACGGTTTCTCCCTCGTTGTAGGCAAATGAAACCTTGTCGAAAACGATCTCACCAGATTTGAGCCTCAGGGGCTTGGCATCGGGAGCATCAACTAGAGCCCGCTGACGGTCGATGATCCCGAAAACACGGCTTGAGGCGGCGACGCCTTCCTGGATGGCTGTTTGAAGGGTCGCAACGCTTTTTAACGGCTGGTAGAGCAGCATCGCCGAAGTCATGAAGCCCATGAAATGTCCAAGCGACACCGCGCCTGTGATGCCCTTGATCCCGGCATAATAAATGAGCAGGGCAAATCCGATGCCCACGAGAATCTCAACGACCGGCGCCGAGGCGGCGTGTGCGCGGGCACCCCGCATGGTGAATTCCAAGGCCCGGTTGATTGTGTCTGCGGCGCGATTGATCTCGTGGTTTTCCTGACCATAGGCGCGCACTATCGGAATGCTGGCCAGGGTCTGTGAAATCAGCGCACTTAGATCACCGGTTTCCTGCAATGATTTTGTCGTGGACTTGCGCATCTTTCGGCGTTGTCGCCCGAGAATAAGAACAGCAATCGGCAAGGTAACCAGGACAACGCCTGAAAAGCGCAAATCCATGTAGAGCATTACACCTATCAGGACGATGACTTTGAGCAGGTTTTGACCCAGTGCAACAATGGCGCGGCTTGCCGTCAGTCGAATGAGATTGGCGTCATAAAGGAAGCCCGAGATCAAACGGCCGGAATGAATGGAGTTCAGCCATGCCAGATCGGCTTCAGTAATTTTCTTGAACATCTGAATGCGCAAGTCGGCGATGAAGCGGTGCCCGAGATATCCCACCGTGACGTTGGAAATATATTCGGTGAGGGCTTTCATGAATGTGACGCCGACGATGAAAAACATGATCGGGTAGATCATTTCGCGCTTTTTTTCGACGAACACATTGTCAGCGGTCAACTGGATCAGGAACGGAATGGCGCCCGTCGTGGCCGCTGCAAATGCCAGCGCGATACCCGCCAGTATGAGCAGCCCCATACGCGGGCGCAGATGCTCGCGCCAGATACGCTCGACAACTTCTTCCGTTGTATAGGATTTCTGAAGTTCATCATCGCTGCGCTTGATCGATGAGGAATCAGTAAAAAGGGTGCTGGTCACGAGGTCTTTCCGTCGGCAAACTATCGGTTACACGGTGCGCCGCGCAGCCACATCAGGGTTGAACGATCTTCTAACAGCAAATGCTGCATTGCGCCATATAGCCAAGTTGGCCCAGTGCAAGTTGGGTTAAGTTTTTTCCTGATCCTCATCGGGATCGAGCAGGCGGTGCATATGCACGATAAAATAGCGCATATGGGCATTGTCGACCGACCGCTGTGCGGCCCCTTTCCAGGCATCATACGCACTGGAATAGTCAGGATACATGCCCACGATATCAAGTTCATCCAAGTTCTGGAATTCAACGCCTGACAAGTCCTTCAATACGCCGCCAAACACCAGGTGCAGCAATTGCTTTTGTGTTTCGGGCTCGTTTTTCGTGACCATGTGCCGCAATGCCTCCTTGTCCTTCGGGAATCGGTCCACCAAGACTAGAGTGTCGCTTGTGATGTTCTCTCGATCAATGCCGAATGCAGGGCCGGGCCTGCGGACACAACACTGGCATGCCTTGGAGTTTCAAGATTGTAGACAATGGAGCTTTCATCATGAGTTGTAACGATGCCTCCAGCCTCGTCCACCAAAAGATGGGCGGCGGCAAGGTCCCAGTCACTTTTTGCTGAAAGCGAAATGGTTCCGTCGCATTTACCCGCGGCGACAAGTGCGAGCCGGTAGGCGATCGAATTGACCCAGAGGGTTTCAAATTCCGGCCATGGGCTTTCCCATTGCTTTGAGTATATCTGACTTCTCGAGGCGGCCAGGTAAGACCCCTCAAGTTCCACAGGCTCGCGCACGACAATGGGCCTGTCATTCAGAAAGGCCCCGCCACCGCGCGCCGCGTGGAAGAATTCCTCTGTTGCTGGATTGTAGACTGCCGCAAGCAGGCTGTTGCCATCCTCAACCAACGCGGCGCAGATGGTCCATTCGGGTTTTCCTTTCAGGAACGCCCGTGTTCCGTCTATGGGATCGACAACCCAGACCCGGGATTTGTTTAGCCGGACGAGATCATCCTCACTTTCTTCAGACAGCCAGCCATAGGAACCGTTGGCCTGGAGCAGTCTTTCCTTGAGCAAGGCGTCAGCAGCCAGGTCGGCTTCACTCACAGAAGTGCCATCGGCTTTCAATTCACTGCGGGGCGATTGGCCGAAATAACTCATAGCCAGCGCACCTGCCTCGCGGACGGCGGATAGCAACTGGTCCTTTTCTGCCCGCTCAAAAGCGTTCCGAGCTGGGGGGGATGTGGGGGGTGGTTCCGTGTTCATGCGCCTTGGCTAACAGGTTGTGAATCTTTCTAAAACCCTTACACGCTGAAAACCAATCCTTAATCGTCTTCTTTAAGGGGATCAGAAGGTGTGTGTGAGATACTCCCTGTCATTCAAGGTTGCGTCAGACAACCTGAGGGGGAGTTAATTGTGAGGCGTCAAACACAGCCGCATGGGCTTGCGGTGCGCTGGCCATTGTGCCCGATGGATATTGATCCGTTTGGACTGCCAGTGCGCTTTGCCCTTCCAGTCGATAGCGATGCAGATCAGGCGCCAAAAGCGCGTGATCTCATCGAGATCAAACAAGGCATTATCGCCGTGGAACACCAGGTTTCCGGCCATGCTTCGGTCAGGCGTGCCCTGGCACTGGATGATTTTTCAGGTATTGCCATCCGCATTGAAAGCCTCGATGAAGAAATCGATGGTTTTGCGATTTCGGTCAATCTGCATCATGCCGATCCCAAACTCTGTTTCCCGCTGCATATGTCATACGACATGAGCGATGTTGGCGCGCGCTGGCAGAGTTGGGGCAGGGCACTCAAATTGCCACTCTTGTTGCCAGAATTTGATGGCGGCTGGCGTGAGCCGATCGAACGCTTTGGTAAATTGAAGGTGAACCCGCCGTATAAACGGCCCGCGAGGCTGGCCCTGAATGCACGGCGTTCAGCTATCTCATCCATACGTGAAATAGGTGATCCTGGTCATATACAAAGCGTTGCCGGTGAAGAGCTCATTGCGCGAAATTAGCGTGAAAGCTGGCAGACGAGAATCCAAGGATCGATGATTCACCCGTAAACCAATATCAATGGGCTGAACGGCGCATTTCTCCTGGCGTGATGTCGAATTGACGCTTGAAAGCACGATTGAACGCGGCTTCCGATCCATAGCCAACATGTGTGGCAATCTCGATAAGCGGTTGATCCGTTTCTATGAGTTCGCGGCGTGCAAGCTGCATACGCCAATGCGTGACATAGCCAAGTGGCGTCATGCCCATAAGGGATGTGAACCGCTCAGCAAAAATCGTCCGTGACATTCCGGCTTCGGTTGCCATCGCCTCTACAGTCCAAGGATCTTCTGGCCTGACATGAACCTCGGACAGGCATTTGCTCAGCTTCGGATTGAGAATGCCGGCCAGACAGCCTGCGGCTTCCCCTGCGTTGTCGACAAAAACTCTCACAACCTGGATGAAAATAATTTCCGAAAGTCTATGCACAATGGCATCCGACCCGGCTCTGTCCCCCATGACTTCAGCCGATACGAATCGCATCACGGATTCGAGCCAGTAGGCATTCATAGATTGTGTGTTCGGGATGTGGATGTAGCTTGGCAATGCCTTCAGGATTGGATGCATTGCACCTTCTTCAAACTCAAAGTGACCACAGAACAACTTGCATGAATGTCTGTCATCATCGCCACCGTAAGCAAGTGCGCCTTCACCCGCATATCCGGTCTGGCTAATGACATTATCCACATCGATCGCCTCACGATCCTGGGTGTCACTTAGAATATGAGAAACACCGTGTGGAATGACGACAAGATCACCTGTCGAAAGGCGGATCGGCTCATCAACGCCTTCAACCCGAATCCAGCAGTCTCCGCGCATAGCCATGTGGAACCGAGCAACATTTCCGAAGGCTGGAACGCGCACACCCCAGGGTGGGTTGAAATGAGTGTGAAAATACACAGAACCTCGCAGCCTGAGAGCCCCAAGAATCTGACTTAATGCATCATGCGCCACAACGAACTCCTCCACGGCAACGGATCATGCATGTTTGGCACGGTTCATACCAAACCGACAAGGGTTACGGACGATAGATCAATGATTCCGGACTTTGACACATGGATTGAACGGAAGAGTGGACACACATTGGTGTCCTGACGACGAACATGTCGTCATTTTATCTCGCTCATCTCAATCAGGAGTCACTATTATGGACCCAAGATTTGTCACTAAAACAGTGCACGCCTTTCTCGATTATCCCGTTGCACTAAGCCTCATGGCCACACCCTTTTTGCTGCAGCTTGGGAGTTCTAATCCGCTCGCACTCTGGCTTGCCGTCTGTACCGGTGTTGCTGCATTTGCTCTGACGATGTTCACGGATCACCATCTCGGCTTGTTTCGCGTTCTTCCCTATTCGCTCCATCTGGCGGTTGATCTTGCCGTCGGTGTCGTGTTTTTACTCGCGCCAATTGTGCTTGGATTCTCCGGAATTGATGCCTGGTACTATTGGATCAATGGTGCCGCCGTGCTGTTTGTTGTCGGTTTGCATAAACCGGAAACGGCTTCATCCGAAGCAACTGTACACATCTAAGCGATAAGGGCCTGAGGAGGAGACTCCTCAGGCCCATACCTTGGCTTTTATGCATAATCACTCACGGTGGCATCCTTCACCGGAGCTGCAGATCTCTAAGGTGATTGCCGGGCGGGTGTGCTGGTCGCACCCGCCCGCTAACCACAAAGTAGAGTGTTTGAAAACGACCTAAATGATCAAAATCAAACGAATATATCTCCCGGCAGAGCCAATTGACGGTTACCGGGTTCTCGTGGACCGCTTATGGCCGCGGGGGCTATCAAAGGTGGATGCCAATCTCGACGATTGGATGAAAGACATTTCACCAAGTAATGAGCTTAGAAAGTGGTTCGATCATCAAGCGGATCGATGGGATGAATTTATCAAACGATATCAGGTCGAACTGATACAGCCGGCACGAGCAGAACATTTGGAAGAACTGCGCAGAAGGTCATCGACCGGAACCGTCACTCTCCTCTATTCCGCCCGCAATGAATCCCAAAACAATGCCGTTGTTATAAGGGATCTGCTCAGTCAGTCCTAAAGGTGGGTGGTCTACACGCGCATAAAATTACATGAATGTATTCAATGCCAAATCGGCGATGAATGAAGCAAATATGATTGCGCCGAAATCTCTGTTTGACCTGAAACGGACAAGGCAATTTTTCTCATCGGAGACATCGAGCGTAGCGATTTGCCAAATAAGATGTGTCGCGCCCGCGACAAGGCACAAACAGAAGACTAGCCCGGCACCCGCAGCGATACCAGACGCACCAATGCCGGCAAAAGCTATCCCGTAGAACAGCGCCAGCCAGGATTTGGTCCTTTCGCCAAACTTCAGGGCCGTCGATTTGAGGCCGAGCAGGGCATCGTCTTCCTTGTCCTGATGGGCGTAGATGGTGTCATAGCCAATGGTCCACGCAATCGCTCCTCCGTAGAGCAGCAGGGGGGCAAGAGATAACTCTCCCAGCATGGCCGCCCAACCCATCAATGCGCCCCAAGAAAAGGCCAGACCGAGAACCGCCTGCGGCCAATAGGTGAAGCGCTTCATGAAGGGATAGGTCGCCACAATACCAATTGAAGCCATGCCCAGTAAAATCGTGAAGCTATTGAATTGCAGCAGGACGGCCAGCCCGATAAGCGAAAGCAGCACCATGAAAATCTGCGCCTGGCGCACGCTAATCTGGCCACTTGGTATCGGACGCAACTTGGTGCGCGCGACTTTAAGATCATAATCCCGGTCGACGATGTCGTTATAGGTGCAGCCGGCGCCGCGCATGACAATCGCGCCGATAGCGAACAGCGCCATGAACCATAGGTTGGGATAATCAGCTTCGGTCTCTATCCCCGCCAGCCCCAGCGACCACCAGCAGGGCCAGAGCAAAAGCCAGACCCCGATTGGACGGTCGGCCCGCGCCAGGCGTAAATAAGGTCGCCAGCTATGGGGCGCCCACGCGTCAACCCAGTTGCCGGGCGTGGCATCTGCCACGGAAGGTCTTGTGCTGGGGCGTGCATTCATTTGTGTTCAGCTTGGGTGCTATGGACTATGGCTCGCTTGTAGCGCGATTCATCCCCTATTATGAGATGTAAAACACTCCCGGAGCTTTCCTGCGAGAAAACATGCGCGCCAATACCATCCGTCTTTTTGTGGAAGACTCGCTTGAAGCGGGGGGCGAAATTGCCTGCACACGTTCACAGGCTAACTATCTCCTGAATGTCATGCGTCTGGGTGATGGTGCTGAAATCCTTATCTTTGACGGGCAAAATGGGGAATGGCGCGCTAACCTTGCACGGCAAAAACGCAGCGACTGTTCCCTGAGGATCCTGGAACAGTCACGTCCCCAGAGTGACGGACCCGATATTCATTACCTGTTTGCACCGTTGAAACGTGCCCGGCTTGATTTCATTGTGCAAAAGGCCACGGAGCTGGGTGTTGCAGCGCTTCGCCCTGTCATGACCCGACGGACAGATGCGCAGCGTGTGAAGCTGGAGCGTATGCGCGCCAATGTGATAGAGGCTGCCGAACAATGCGGGGTGTTACGTATTCCACAGGTCCTGGAGCCGCTATCCCTGGACAAGCTGCTTGAGAGGTGGGACCCGGCACGCAGGATCGTCTATTGCGATGAGGAAGCGCCCGTAACGTCACCACTTGAGGCGCTCACACCGCTGGGGCCCGGCCCACTGGCCGTCCTTATTGGCCCCGAGGGGGGCTTCAATGCTGAAGAACAGTCGTGTCTTCGCGGCCTGTCATTTGTCACACCCATCTCGCTTGGCCCGCGCGTCATGCGGGCAGACACTGCAGGTGTTGCTGCATTGTCCCTGCTCAATGCAGTATTGGGGGATTGGCGCTGATATGCTGAGCTTGTCAGAGACTTGTAGCCGGTCCATAACGTGCCGCGAGTCTTAAGTTTGAGCGGCAAATTTGCTGCCGGCCAGTTCAATTCTCAGGAGTAGTCATGTCCACACGTGAGGACGGCCCCCAAAGCCCTGTCATCGAATCGCGGGACCAGTTGGTCGCCGAGTTCGAGCACGGCTGCAAGCCGGCTTCCGAGTGGCGCATTGGCACCGAGCATGAGAAATTCGGATTTAACACCAAAGACTTGACGCCTCTCTCCTATGATGGCGAGCATGGTGTGCACGCGTTGCTGGAAGAAATGGCAAGCAGGTTCGGTTACACCAAGATCATGGAAGGCGAGAACATTATCGCCCTCAAGGAGACCGGAATCGACCTGGGCGGTTCGATCACGCTTGAACCCGGCGGACAGTTCGAGTTGTCCGGTGCGCCGCTGAAAACTGTGCATCAGACCTGCGAAGAGGCCGGGCGGCATCTGGAGCAGGTGCGCCAGATCGGGGAAGAATGGGGCATTGCTTTTTTAGGGATGGGCTTTTCTCCAAAATGGTCACTTGCCGAAACACCCCGCGTTCCAAAGCGGCGCTATGAAGTGATGCGTTCGTACATGCCGCGCATGGGCGATCACGGTCTCGACATGATGCATAGAACCTGCACGATCCAGGTCAATCTCGATTTTGCCGATGAGGCTGACATGGTGAAAAAGCTGCGTGTCAGTCTGGCCCTACAGCCTGTTGCCACTGCAATTTTCGCCAACTCGCCCTTTACCGAGGGCAAGCCAAACGGCTTCCTCTCCTTTCGCTCGGAAATGTGGCGCGACACCGATCCTGACCGCACCGGTATGCTGCCCTGGGCATTTGAAGATGGTATGGGATTTGAGCGCTATGTCGATTACGCGCTCAATGTGCCGATGTATTTTGTCTATCGCGATGGGAAATATATCGATGTCGCTGGCGCTTCTTTCCGTGATTTTCTGCTGGGCAAGCTGGATGCACTCCCGGGCGAAAAACCCGATGAGCAGGATTGGACCGACCATGTATCCACGCTGTTTCCCGAAGTGCGCATGAAGCAGTTCCTGGAGATGCGGGGCGTTGATGGCGGGCCGTGGCGCGGCATTTGCGCACTGCCGGCCTTCTGGGTCGGATTGCTCTATGACCAGGGCGCTCTTGATGCGGCTTGGGATCTGGTCAAAGACTGGAGTGCGGAGGAACGCCAGGACTTGCGCAATGCTGTCCCACGCCAGGGGATGGATGCGCCGTTCCGTTCGGGCAAAGTGCTCGATATCGCGCGTGACTGCGTCTCAATCGCACGGGCTGGTCTGGTCTCGCGAGCCAGGCGTGACGGTTTTGGCGATGACGAAACGCAGTTCCTGCAAACGATCGAGGATGTGGTTGCGTCTTCTCGCACACCGGCACAGCAACTTCTTGATTCTTATGAAAACAACTGGCATGGCGATATCGATAAACTGTTCGGGGCTGAAGCCTTTTGATGCTTTGAGGGGGACCACTTAGTGACACTTTCTGAACACGACAAGCTGGCGCTGGCCGGCGTTCTGACGGACGCGGAATATTCTGAACTGCCGAACTTTCAGCGCGGCAAGGTCAGGGACTCCTATGATCTACCCGATGGCCGCAGGGTCATGATCGCAACCGACCGTCAATCGGCTTTTGACAAGGTTCTCGCGGCGGTACCCTTCAAGGGGCAGGTGCTGACCCAGACCGCGCGGTTCTGGTTCGACCAGACGGCCGATATCTGCCCAAACCATGTCATCGATTATCCCGACCCAAACGTGGTCGTGGCAAAGACCCTTGAAATTCTCCCCATCGAGATGGTTGTCCGCGATTACATGACCGGCTCGACCGACACCAGCATCTGGCCGATGTACAATCGTGGAGAGCGCCTGCTGTATGGCCACCAGTTTCCCGAAGGGCTGGTCAAGAACCAGAAGCTGCCCGAGACAATAATCACGCCTACGACCAAGGCGGAAGCCGGTGAACATGATGCGCCGATTACTGCCAGTGAAATCGTTGAGCAAGGTATCCTGAGCCAGGAACGATGGGACGATGTTGCCGCGAAAAGCTTGGCCGTGTTTGGGCGCGGGCGGGAGATTGCCGCCCGCAATGGTCTGATACTGGTCGATACGAAATTTGAATTCGGCCTCGATGAGAAAGGTGAAATCATCCTGGCGGATGAAATTCTCACGCCTGATTCGAGCCGCTACTGGAAGGCCGATAGTTACGAGACGCGCCTTGGTGCGGGGGAAGAACCTGAAAGTCTCGACAAGGAATTTCTGCGCCTGTGGGTGAGGGGGCAGTGCGACCCCTACAAGGAGCCGATCCCGGACATTCCGCCTGAAACACTGATCGAGTTCGCGGGGAAGTATGTCGCCCTGTTCGAGATCGTGACCGGAATGTCCTTTGACTATGGCGACCCCTCCAAGCCTGTACGCGAGCGTGTTCGCGAGGCGCTTGAGACTGCCTGTCCTGAATATTTTTAGTCAGAGGCCTTCCCGCCTGAGTCCCAAGAGCGGTCAGGACCAGGTTTGCGACGAGAAATCAAGGTTGGTGAGACTCTCGATGATATGATCCGCCAGCGCCTCGACGCTGGATGATGTTTTTCCCTGCGCTCGAAGAAGTGCGATATCGCAATAGGGCAATTCGGGAAAACCGTCGTCTTCGCCCAGGCGGCGCATTCCAGGCCGAACGGCGCTTTCAGGCAATACCGAGATCGCCAGGCCGGATTGTACGGCAGCGGTCAGGGCAGCCGCACTCGGGCTTGAATACAAAATGCGGTGAGGGCGCTTGATCTGATCCAGGGCGCGCATGGCCTCTGCCCGCCATGAACAACTTGCCGCGCCCAGTGCCAGCGGAACCATATCCATCTCCTCTACCTTGTGCCGGGGAGAGGAGACCCAGCACAGGGCTTCGCGGCGGATAACCTCGCCATGAGAACCGCAGTCCCTGTGGGTGGCAATAGCCAGATCAATCTTGCCGTCGTTGATTTTTTTCATCAGCACACTGCTCGCCTCGCAGCAGATTTCCACTTCCACGAGCGGATGGGTGCGTGAAAAGCCTGCAAAAATGGGCGGCAGAAAGCGCTCGGCATAATCATCAGGCGTACCGATGCGCACGAACCCGGCCAGCTCCGGCTCGTTCAGAACGGCCATGGCTTCATTGTTCAAGTGAATGATGCGCCGGGCATAGTCTAGCAGATGCTCTCCGTCGGAAGTCAGCCGGTTCTTGCGGCCATTCTTTGCAAACAACCGCCGTCCGGTTGATTCTTCAAGGCGGCGCATCTGCATGGAAACTGCAGCCTGGGTCTTGTTCACATCGTCAGCAGCGCGCGTAAAGCTGCCGGTGTCGGCGATCGCCACAAGCGTTTTCAACTGATCTGCATCAAGTATGGTCGGTGCCATTCCAGCTTCCTTTAAACAATCAATATTTGTGATGTGTTTCATAATAAACATTTGTTTGTATTATGGAAGGGCTTTCGCCATATTCGGTGCAACAAGACGGAGAATCACCGTCTGAAAATTCAGGACAGGGTGCCACGCACATCTGCGGTGGAGAGAGTGTCTCTTCGCCTCGCGACGACGCTTGTCAGATAGAATAAGGAGATAAAACAATGTCTTATGCACAAACAGACGCAAACAGAATTGGCGGATCCGCAGGACAATCTCGCTTGGGTGAATCCCTGGTTGCGGCCGGGAGAGTTGTTTCTCAATTCCTGGACGCAAGGCGGGGGCGGCGTGAGATAACCCGGTTGGCAAGCTTTGATGATGCCATGCTGGCGGATATCGGAATTGCCCGTTCAGATGTTGAGTGGGCGCTCCTGCAGCCTTGGCATTCGGACCCGTCACTGGCGCTTGAAGAGCGCATCAATCGCCGGAAAGACTCGGCACGGTGGGCACGGTCATACTGGGCCAACTAAGAGGCAGGGTATGGAATATTATCCGCTTCCCATCTTGCCATAAGGCTGCCGCCTCCCCAGTTGTACTCTATGTACGGTGTCCTATCTGCGGGCACCGGTAATAACAGCAACGCGTTTCAGGGGAGGTGTAAATGGCAGTACACAAGACAATTGAGATTATGGCGGAATCCGACAAGAGCTGGTCGGACGCGGCACAGAAAGTCGTTGAAGAAGCCTCGAAGACCGTAAAAGACATCAAGTCGGTCTGGGTTAAGGACCAAACAGCTTCTGTAAAGGACGGGAAGATTGATTCCTATCGCGTGAATTGCAAAGTGACCTTCAAGGTCAAGTAACGGTTTGCAACTCCTGGGCATGCCAGGTGTGATTGAAATATAGAGCCGGTCCTGCTGCTGCGGGGCCGGCTCAATCATTTTCGCGCTTCTACGAACCGGAGGCCTAGTTGGTTTTTGCCAGAGCTGAAAGCCGGCTCAAGCCCTTGGAGAACCCCTTGAGGGAGACCGGTATCGCACGGCCTTCCTGCTTTGTTTCGACGATAATGAACATCGCGGTCGTACCGCCCTTGAATTTTTCGAGCAGTTTGTCCTTGACGATAATCTCGGAGATGCAGCCCATGGGCCGGCACCGGATAAAGGGGAGTGGCTCTTTACCGATCGCCTCGTCGTCGATCCGCAAGCCCAGTCCAAAAGGTAGAAGAACGCCCAGGGGTGCGACCACGCGCAGCACGCTGCGTCCGCCTGATGCGAGAAGAAACACAACCCTCAGGCCAACATTGGCCCGTTCCTCGTCAATCACGCTCTGCACCAGCGCGCATTTCTGATCGCGCGCGCCGGGCGGTTTACCGCAATTAATCTCCCAGTCGCCAAATTTTTCTTTTTTCTTGTCCTGGGCAGGCGCTTGCGGAGCAGCACTCATCAGGGATGTGAAAAGAACAGCCAGCAGCACGACCATGTGCTTGCGGTACCGCGTTGCAACGGACGGAGATGTTTGTCTGCTATATCTTTGGGTCATGAAATACTATCGGACATTATGGAAGCGTCATGTAATTATAGCACCGCTGTGGCATCGGAAAGTTAACTGGTCAATTAGAGGCATGGAACAGGGCATTTGACCGAGCGATCAACGCTATCAGGACGGCTGTCGCTTATATTTTGGGCCAAATTTGGACCGAAGAGCAGGTCAGTTCTTGCCCTGAAATGGGCAAAGCATCTGTTGCGCGAAGATATGACGCAGTCGAAAAGGCATCGATCATGGTTGCAAAATAAAAGCTGTCCGTGCTTTTTCAAGTACTTAGGATTCGATTGGCAATCCGGTCTATTTCTCCTGATCGTGCTTGTTGAATTGCGGTCTCTAGTGATGGTAGAGCAAAGACGCTTGCAGCTACTTTAACGAGTGTATTTGCAAGCCCGTTTGCCATGTCATTATTACGGTCGGGCGGCACGATGGAGCGACCAGCAGGAGTATTGAGAAATGACCAACGGCTTTTCCGGGGTTCAAGCGAAAGCAATAGCTTTTTTTGTCGCGTTGGGCTCATTTCTCTTCAGCTCGGATGCGAGATCTGAGTTGGGCCAGCCAAGAGACTGGCAGCTGGGTTTTCAGGAAGCTGTGACGCCGATCATGCGGCAGTTGACGGATTTTCACAATTTTCTTCTGATACTTATTACCGTCATCACCCTGTTTGTTCTGGGGTTGCTGGTGTACGTGGCGTTGCGGTTTAATGAAAACGCAAATCCCACGCCTTCCAAGACTTCGCACAACACCATTCTTGAGGTTTTGTGGACGGTGGTTCCAATTCTCATCCTGGTGGTAATCGCGGTGCCGTCGTTCCGGTTGCTGTTTGCGCAGTATGATTTTCCCAAGGCCGATCTGACCGTGAAGGCCATCGGTAACCAATGGTACTGGACCTACGAATATCCCGATCAGGGAAACCTGACGTTCGATGCGGTCATGCTGGAAAAAAACGAATTAAAGCCCGGGCAACCCAGGTTACTCGCGACCGACAATGAAGTGGTCGTGCCGGTGAACAAGAATGTACACATCCTGGTCACGGCCTCGGATGTTCTCCACAACTGGACGATCCCAGCATTCGGCGTGAAAGTCGACGCTGTGCCCGGACGTATCATCCGCACCTGGTTCCGGGCGGAAAAAACGGGTGTTTATTACGGACAGTGTTCAGAGCTTTGCGGGCAGAAACATGCCTTTATGCCAATTACGGTGCGTGTCGTATCCGATGCGGAGTTTGCCAGTTGGCTGGAAACGGCGAAGAAGAAATTTGCATCTCTGCCTGCGGATATGCCTTCTCAGGGTGGCAACGCTTTGTCTGTGGATTACAGGTTTGCGCTAAATCAGCGCTAGAAGGGTTTTAAAATATCAATTTGCGGTGCCGGTGCATAACCGGATGGGCAAAAACGGCGAAGGATTATGAAGCATGGCGGGTAAAACTGCAGCCGCGCACCACGATGAACATCCCACGGGGCTGAAGAGATATCTCTTCTCCACCAATCATAAGGATATCGGATCCATGTATCTGATGTTCGCCCTGTTTGGCGGTCTTGTGGGTGGCCTGCTGTCGATTGGCATCCGCATGGAATTGCAGGAACCGGGCATGCAGCTGTTTGCCAATCCGCATATCTTCAACACTTTCACCACGGCGCATGGCCTCATCATGGTTTTTTTCATGATCATGCCCTCGCTATTTGGTGGCTTTGGGAACTGGATTGTGCCGCTTATGATCGGCGCGCCTGACATGGCATTTCCGCGGCTGAACAACATTTCATTCTGGCTGCTACCGCCAGCCCTCGCCTTGCTGGTCATTTCGCTTTTTGTGCCGGGTCCAGCCGGTGGCAACGGCGTTGGTGGCGGATGGACCGTTTACCCCCCGCTTTCAACATCCGGCTCACCCGGCCCGGCGATGGATTTCGCGATCCTTTCGCTTCATCTCGCAGGCGCATCCTCTATCCTGAGCGCGATCAATTTCATCACCACGATCTTCAACATGCGCGCACCCGGCATGACCATTCACAAGATGCCCTTGTTCGTCTGGTCTATTCTGGTCACCGCGTTTCTGCTTTTATTGGCGCTGCCGGTGCTGGCGGGTGGCATCACCATGCTACTGACAGACCGAAATTTCGGGACGACATTCTTTGATGTGACCGGGGGTGGTGATCCGATCCTGTTCCAGCATCTGTTCTGGTTCTTCGGTCATCCGGAAGTTTACATCATCATTCTCCCGGCTTTCGGCCTCATCAGCCACGTCATTTCGACATTTTCGCGCAAGCCGATCTTCGGGTATCTCGGCATGGCCTATGCCATGGCAGCCATCGGTGCTGTTGGTTTCGTGGTGTGGGCGCATCACATGTATACCGCCGGAATCTCGCTCAATACTCAGGCGTATTTCGTCGCCGCGACGATGGTTATCGCTGTGCCGACGGGCGTTAAAATCTTTTCCTGGATAGCCACCATGTGGGGCGGATCCATCCAGTTCCGCACCCCCATGCTGTGGGCTTTCGGCTTTATCTTCCTGTTCACGGTAGGCGGGGTGACGGGCGTGGTGCTGGCCAATGCGGGTGTCGACCGTGCGCTGCATGACACCTATTACGTTATCGCCCATTTCCATTACGTGCTGTCGCTCGGGGCAACCTTCGGTCTGTTTGCCGGCTGGTATTACTGGTTCCCGAAAATGACCGGCTACATGTATTCCGAGTTCATCGGCAAGCTGCATTTCTGGGTAACATTCATTGGTGTAAACCTAATCTTTTTCCCGCAGCATTTTCTGGGGCTGGCAGGGATGCCTCGCCGTTACGCGGATTATCCCGATGCCTTCGCCGGGTGGAATTACGTCTCCTCGATCGGCTCGTATATTTCCGGAGTAGGGGTGCTGATATTCCTGTTCGGTGTTTACCAGGCGTTTCAGCGCAAGGAGAAGGCCGCTGACAATCCATGGGGTGCAGGGGCGACAACACTGGAGTGGACGCTTTCTTCACCGCCTCCATTCCATCAATTTGAACGTCTTCCCCGGATCAAGTAGGGCGGTCGGTGATGCTAGGTAAGAAACAAGGGCATAGGTAACTGGCTATGAGTGACACGAGCCTGGACATCGACCAGACCGGATTGGAAACATCTTCCGCATATTGTGCGGGCGATGTCAGTGACTTCATTGCGCTCATGAAGCCGCGGGTCATGTCACTGGTGGTATTTACCGCTCTCGTCGGATTGGTCGTCGCGCCTGGCACACTACATCCGGTGATCGCCTGCACCGCTTTGCTGTGTATCGCCGTGGGGGCTGGTGCTTCAGGCGCACTCAACATGTGGTACGACGCCGATATCGACGCCATCATGCAGCGCACAGCTGCCCGACCCGTACCGCGCGGGCGTGTTTCTCCCGGAGAAGCCCTGACGTTTGGCACCATTCTCTCCATAGGGTCCATCTTTACGATGGGATTGCTGGTGAACTGGATTTCTGCCGCCTTGCTGGCGCTCACAATCGGGTTTTACCTCTTCGTTTACACAATGTGGCTGAAGCGTCGCACCCCGCAGAATATCGTGATCGGCGGTGCGGCGGGTGCCTTGCCACCCATGATTGGCTGGGCTGCCGTAACTGGCACGGTCAGCGTGGAATCCGTCGTACTGTTTCTGCTTATTTTCATGTGGACACCACCTCATTTTTGGGCACTGGCGCTCTATCGTTCGCGCGACTATGAGCGCGCTGGTATCCCGATGCTTCCCGTCACTGCAGGGCATGACGTGACCCGGCGTCACATTTTGATTTATAGCCTTGCGCTGGGACCAATAGGACTGGCACCCGTCTTCGTGGGCCTTGGCGGTATTCTGTATGCGTTCTCGGCTACCGTCCTGGGGGCTGTGTTTATTGCCTTAGCAATCAGGGTCTATAACCGGCGAGAGGGCAGGGCTGCCGAGCAGGCGGCGAAAAAGCTGTTCAGTTTTTCCATAGCGTATCTTCTGCTCCTGTTCGTCGTTCTGCTGGTTGAGCATGTCCTTAGCGGGCTGGCCGTGACAGGGGTGTGATGCGGCTCACCGAGGAGCAGACGAAACACCGCCGGTCCCGCTCAATTGCGATTGCCTGGGCGCTGGCGGCAATGGCGGCACTGTTTTTCGCGGTCACGATCGTGCGTCTTGGTGCAAATGTATTGAACCGACCCTTTTAGAGAGGGCAGGCGGGACTTTAACAGCGATGAGCGAGAGAACAGCACATACCGATAGGGTAGCTAGGCGGCACAAGGCATCGCCTCGTCGCAATCTGACGGTTGCATATTCCATGGCAGCGCTTGCCCTTGGCATGGTGGGGCTGTCCTACGCAGCCGTGCCGCTTTATCAGATTTTCTGCCAGGTCACTGGGTATGGCGGTACCACCCAACGGGCCGAACAGACGCCCGACAAAGTGCTAGAGCGCAAGATCATTGTGCGTTTCGATGCGAATATAGGACGGGGAATGGGATGGGACTTCAAACCCGTGCAACGGTCCATTGAATTGAAGATCGGCGAAACGGCACTTGCTTTTTATGAAGCCCGAAACCTGACCAAAACGAGGCTCACCGGTACGGCGACGTTTAACGTTTCACCGGAGGCAGCGGGAAGCTATTTCAACAAGGTCGAATGTTTCTGCTTCACCGAGCAGACTTTGGAACCGGGCGCACGGGCAGATATGCCGGTCACGTTCTTTATTGACCCGGATATGGTGAATGATCGTGAAGCTCAAAATATTCGTGAGATTACCCTGTCCTACACGTTCTTTCCCGTTAAGGAAGAAGCCGAAGTGGCGGCGGCAACAAAAAAGACACCACGCCCGGACGGGACGTGAGAATTTAACAGAGACGGTTTGCGGCCCACGGTGGGGCCGCCAGAACAAAATCCGCTTTAGGCGGTTTACGGAGCGAGAGAATGGCCAAGTCGCATGCCAACCAACATGATTACCATCTCGTGGACCCCAGTCCATGGCCACTCGTTGGTGGCATTTCCGCCTTCGTGGCGGCCCTCGGTCTCATCATATGGATGAGGTCCATGGGCGGTGGCGAAGGGTTGTTTGGCATCCACGGTCCCTGGATTTTCCTTGTTGGCATGATCTGCATTGCGGGCACCATGTTCGTCTGGTGGCGCGATGTTATCAACGAGGCCGAGCATCAGGGCGCCCACAAGCCCGTGGTACAACTGCATTTGCGCTACGGAATGATCCTGTTCATCGCTTCAGAGGTCATGTTCTTCGTTGTCTGGTTCTGGGGCTTTTTCGATGCGGCGCTGTATCCCGATGAAGCTGTACAGGTCGCACGCACCCAATTCACCGGCGGGGAATGGCCGCCAAAAGGCGTCCATACGTTTGATCCGTGGGATATACCTCTCGTCAACACGTTGATTCTGCTGACCTCAGGCACGACCATAACCTGGGCGCATCATGCGATGCTGCACAATGACCGGCGCGGGCTGATCGTCGGGCTGGTCTGCACGATCATACTTGCCGTCATGTTCACCGCACTGCAGGTTTATGAATATGCCCATGCTACATTCAGCTTCTCGGGCAGTATTTACGGCGCCACATTCTTCATGGCGACCGGGTTCCACGGCGCGCATGTCATCATCGGAACCGTTTTCCTGACTGTGACGCTGTTCCGTGCGTTGGCAGGGCATTTTACCGACAAGCAGCATTTTGGATTCGAAGCCGCTGCCTGGTACTGGCACTTTGTCGACGTGGTATGGCTGTTCCTGTTCTCATGCATCTATGTCTGGGCGGCGGGAACACCGGCAGCGCATTAACACCCGTCGGGGGACGCCCCAGTGAAACGCGACCTGATGCTGCTATGTGCACTCACTGCCATTGCATTCAGCATGCTCGTTGGTCTTGGCGTCTGGCAGCTTCAGCGTCTTGCGTGGAAGCAGGGCCTGACAGCTCGCATCGAACAGCGCATGTCGGAACAACCGGTGACGCTCACTGATGCGCGAAAGACCTGGGAAAAAACCGGGGATGTCGAATATTTGAGGCTCAGGTTTTCGGGACGCTTCCGCCATGATGGCGAAGCCCATTATTTCACAGTCATCAATGGCAAAACCGGCTGGCGCGTGATTTCACCGCTTGAAACCGGGGATGGTCAGATCGTCATGGTCGACCGCGGGTTTGTCCCCGCTGCCAAGAAGGCCCCCGGCACTCGCACGCAAGGGCAGGTAAAAGGGGAACAGACAGTCATTGGGCTGGCCCGGGCACCAGGTATCAAGGGCACATTTTCACCTGAAACTTCGCTTGAAAAAAACAATTGGTTCTGGCGTGACCTGAAGGGAATGGCGGCCCAAGCGCTGCCTCCCGGTGAGAGATCACGTGTAGTGCCGTTTTTCGTGGAGCAGGAAGTCTCCAACATTCCCGGCGGCTGGCCGAGAGGCGGAGTCACGCGGGTGAAGCTGTCAAACAGGCATCTTCAATACGCTTTCACATGGTTTGGGCTCGCCGCTGCGTTAGTTGGCGTTTTCGTAGTGCATTTGCGCGGGCGAAAACGCGGGCAGGCGTTCACCTAAACTTACACCATGCGCTTGCGGGTGGGGCGGTTCGCATTTACCGTGCGCGCCGTAACAACCATGCCGGTAAATATGCCAGATCAAGTCAACGAATTACGCTATGTCAGCACCCGCGGGTCCGCGCCGGAGCTCGGCTTTGAGGATGTCATGCTGACAGGGCTGGCGCGCGATGGTGGGCTTTACGTGCCGCAGACCTGGCCACAGCTCACCCCCACGGAGATCGAGGCTTTTTCCGGTTTGCCGTATGCGCAGGTTGCCACCCGGGTGATGGAACTTTTTGTCGGGTCGGATATCCCCCAGGATGAGTTTTCAGAACTTGTCGAGGCGGCCTATGCCACCTTCTCCCATGACGCGGTGACGCCGCTGGTTGAGCTTGGTCCTGACCAATGGTTGCTCGAGCTGTTTCATGGTCCAACCCTTGCCTTCAAGGACATCGCAATGCAGTTGCTAGCGCGTCTCATGGACCGCACGTTACAGCACCGCAAGGCCCGCGCCACCATCGTCGGAGCGACATCGGGCGATACGGGTGGTGCAGCCATCGAAGCCTTTGCAGGCCGTGAGGCCATCGAGATTTTTATTCTGCACCCTCACGGGCGGGTGAGCGACGTGCAGCGCCGCCAGATGACCACCTCTAGCGCTGAAAATGTGCACAATATTGCCATTGAAGGCACATTCGATGATTGCCAGGCGCTGTTGAAGGCGCTGTTCAATGATCATGAGCGGCGCGACCGGTGGTCGCTTGCCGGTGTCAACTCAATCAATTGGGCGCGAATCATGGCCCAGTCGGTCTATTATTTCGTGTCGGCGGTGGCGCTTGGCGCCCCAGGCAGGCCGGTAAACTTTTGCGTGCCCACGGGAAATTTCGGAGATGTTTTCGCTGGTTACGCGGCTTCCCGGATGGGATTGCCGATCAATCGCCTCGTTATAGCCACGAATGTGAATGATATCTTGGTGCGTGCGTTGAAGACTGGCCGTTACGAGCCGAACAAGGTCGTCGCGACCTCAAGCCCGAGTATGGACATACAAGTATCGAGTAATTTCGAACGGCTCATATTCGAGGCCGCCGGACGGGACGGAACCCGCGTTTGCCAGTTGATGGACACTCTTGCAGGGCAGGGTGGTTTCTCCCTGTCTGAAGACGAGCTCTCATCTTTGCGTGGGCTGTTTTCTGCCGTGACCGTGGATGAAACCGAAGTTGAAAACACCATCCGCGACGTTGCCCGGGATACGGGGTATGTCTGCGATCCACACACCGCCGTTGGCCTTGCTGCCGCACGCCGCACAAAAAGTGATGGCGCACCAATGGTCACATTGTCCACAGCCCACCCGGCCAAGTTCCCGGATTCTGTTGAGGCCGCGACGGGTAAACACCCCGATGTGCCACCACGCCTGGAACAACGGCTCGGCGCGGATGAGCGTTACACGGTTCTTGAGAATGACTATGGGGTGCTCACGGACTTTATCGAGTCGCGCGCCAGCACTGTGAGCGAGCTTACCTGATGAGCATCGAGATGACAGCCCTTGCAAATGGATTGCGCGTGATTTCGCATGCCATGCCGCATCTGGAATCCGCGTCCCTTGGTGTCTGGGTTGGCGCCGGCGCGCGTTCTGAGACTGCAGCCCTGCATGGCATCTCGCATCTTCTGGAACATATGGCGTTCAAGGGTACGGCCCGGCGCAGCGCACGCGAGATCGCCGAGGAAATTGAATCCGTTGGTGGTGATCTCAACGCAGCAACTTCACTTGAGACCACGGCCTATTATGCTCGTGTACTCAAGGCTGACCTCTCTCTCGGAGTGGACATCATTGCGGACATCGTTCGAGACCCGAAATTTGATGCTGGTGAGCTCGCCCGCGAGCAGGATGTCATCCTGCAGGAAATCGCTGCTGCCGGGGACAGCCCGGATGACGTGGCCTACGATTTGGTGCAGGAGGCAGCCTTTCCGGATCAGCCCGTGGGACGTCCAATCCTCGGGACAGCACAAAGCGTGCGCTCATTCACGCCTGAGGACCTGACCGCCTACATGAAGTCCCATTATGCACCGGGTGTCATGGTGCTGGCGGCGGCAGGCGCCGTCGATCATGAAAACCTGGTCAAACTGGCGGAGGCTGCATTCGCAGATATGGAGGCTACCGAACCGCAATTTTGCGAGCCGGCCAGATATGCGGGCGGGTTTGCCCGCTCAGACCGGACGTTCGAGCAATCCCATATCGTGGTTTCATTTCAGGGGCCTTCCTACTGTGATGAGGCCATGTATACCGGCCAGATCCTCTCCAGCATGCTCGGCGGGGGCATGTCCTCGCGGCTGTTTCAGGAAGCGCGCGAGGCACGCGGGCTCTGCTACTCGATCTATTCCTATTGCTGGGGACTGAAGGACACGGGACTGTTCGGTATTCATGCTGCCACCGGTGCGGAGCAGATGCTGGAGTTGGCAGGTGTAATAATGGGCGAACTTGAAAAGCTTGCCAGTGAACCAGTAGGTGATGAAGAACTTGCTCGCGCCAAGGCGCAACTCAAATCAGGACTTCTCATGAGCCTTGAGAGTTCCGGCTCGCGGGTTGAACAGGTGGCCCGCCAGACGCTTGCTTTTGGCGCACCGCGCGACATCGACGAACTTGTCGAAAAAGTTGAAGCCGTGGGCAAAGAGACAGTGCGCAAGCTTGCAGGCGAGATTATACTTTCTGCAAATCCAAGCGTTTCTGCGGTCGGCCCTTTACATGACGAGGTTGCCCTGGAAGCGCTCATTCATGCGCAGACATCGCGCCCCGTCAGGGCCGCGGAATAGGGAGGGACGTGGTCGCAGATGGCATTCCTGAGATCTGTCACGCCGCCCGAGACAGGCCCTGTCGTGCATGGGGAAGATGTCTATTTGCGCATGCCGCAAATCAGCAACTATCCCGCATGGGCGGAGTTGCGTGCGCAAAGCCGGGAGTTCCTGACGCCTTGGGAACCGGCCTGGACCAGCAGCGAGTTGACCCGCACCTCTTTTCGCCGTCGTCTGAAATATTACACACGCGATTTTAAGGAGGACTTGGGCTACGCCTTTTTTCTTTTCGAAAAGAACGACGATACGCTTCTGGGTGGGCTTACCCTCTCCAATGTGCGCCGGGGGGTGACGCAAGCATGCACACTGGGTTACTGGATAGGTACACCCCACGCCGGACAAGGATTTATGACGGCCGGGGTGAACGCGGTCATTCCCTTCGTGTTCGAGACGCTGGGTCTTCACCGGCTGGAGGCTGCCTGCCTTCCGCACAACGAAGCTTCCATGAAATTACTGGAACGGTGCGGGTTTACGCGCGAAGGAATGGCTCGCCGTTACCTGAAGATCAACGGAATCTGGCAAGATCATGTGACCTTCGGACTGCTTGAAGATGATATCCATCATTAAATCCAGGCAGCGGTGCTGTAGAAACGAGATAAGGACACTCCTGAAGTTGCGCTATGAAACTCTCATAGGACGGATGCATTCATCCATACGCTTGAACACGGCTCGCCCGCGTGCGCGCTGTAGAACCCTATGGGCTGCCTTCGCCTTGTTGCTCATTACCCTGATACCGGCCCAGGCGCTGGAGCCTATCCTGATTGATCCAGGCAAGGACCGTGTCGACGTGACGGCGCTGGGCGAACTTTACGAGGGACGTGGTGATAAGCTGCAGATCGAGACCGTACCCGGACCCGATGGCATTGTCGGACGCATGGCCGTCGAAGCGTCCACCACCGGCACCAATCCGAACTGGATCGTATTTGCACTCAAGAATGGCACCGACAAGCCGATCGTGCGCTGGCTTACCGCTCAGCGCTACACGCTAGTGGGCTCTGCAGTTTTCTGGCCGGACCTCGACTCGGGCCGCGTGGCGGCCGTAACTCCTTCACTTGGTTTTCGGCCCGAACGCATACCCGATGACAGGGCGGACATATTCCGCCTGACCATTGAGCCTGGCGCGATCATTACGTTCATCGCCGAAATGAGTTCGCAGCAGGTGCCACGGCTCAATCTGTGGAAGTCTGAAGCCTATGAGCGGCAGCTGAAAGACCGGATGCTGTTCAACGGAATTCTGCTCGGCATTATCGGCCTGACGGCGATCTTCTTGACAGCGGTCTTTGCCGCCAATCACAAATCAATTTTCCCGGCAGCAGCACTCGTGGCGTGGACCGCGCTGGCGCTGTTCTGCGTTGATTTCGGATTCTGGCACAAGCTGTTCAAGCTGAGCGCAGAGGACAACGCTGTCTACCGTGCCGCATCAGAGGCGGCATTTGCCGCCAGTCTCGTGGTGTTCCTCTATGCCTTTTTGCGGGTGCGGCTATGGCACAACTGGATCAGGCTTGCCTTCGGTGCATGGATTTTGGCGCAAGTGGCACTTATAGGCATGACTGTCATCGATCCGAGACTGGCGTCTGGCCTGGCGCGTGCATCACTGGCAGGCATCGGCGTTATGGGCGCGTTGCTGATTACGTATTTGGCGCTACGCGGGCAGGAACGGGCCATGTCACTGGTACCCACATGGATACTGGTTCTGGTTTGGATTTTTGGCGGCGGTCTGGTCATCCTCGGGCAGCTCACTGGTGAGGTCATCGTTTCTGGTCTCCTTGCCGGGCTTGTGCTGCTGATCGTTCTGCTTGGCTTCACGGTCACGCAATATGCGTTTCGGGGCGGCACGCCTTTCCATGGCGGACCGCCAGGACAGATGCAGCTCAGCTCTTTGGCGCTGGAAGGGTCCGACACGGCAATCTGGCAATGGAACATGCGCCGGGGTGAGATCACCGTCGGCGTTGAAGTCGAAGAGGCGCTTGGGCTGCCCGAAGGCATGCTCGAGGGCAGCCTTGATGAATGGCTTCGCCATATCCACCCGGCTGACAGGGACCGTTTTCGCCTTCTGCTCTGGTCGCTTCAGGAGAAGGGTGGGGGAGATCTCAACACCGATGTCAGGATGCAGCGCTCTGACGGCTCCTATTTGTGGTTCGAATTGCGCGCCCACTCGGTGGAAAGTGCCATGTCCGATTCAGCCCAGCGCTGCGTTGGTCTCATGCGCGATGTATCCGGTCCCAAACGGACCCAGGAGCGGCTGCTGCATGACGCGGTGCATGACAGCCTGACGGGTCTTCCCAACCGGGAGCTGTTTTTTGACCGGTTGAACGGCGCAGTGATGCGGGCAGCAGAAGGCAATGGCAACAGGCCGACAGTTCTGTTTATCGATATCGACCGCTTCAAGAATGTGAACAAGAGCCTCGGTCTCGTGGTGGGCGACAGCATGTTGCTTACGGTGGCGCGGCGTCTTTCGCGGCACCTGAGTCCTCAGGACACCATGGCCCGGGTTGGTGGTGACCAGTTTGCCGTGCTGATCGTGTCGGAATCCGAACCCCAGCACATCGCGCTACTGTCGGAGCGCATCCGCCGCTCGCTCAGGAGCCCCATGCGGATATCGGGCAAGGAGATCATTCTCACCGGTTCTATTGGTATCGCCGTTTATGACGGGCAACAGGAGACCCACCAGGACCTTCTGAAGGAAGCGGAAATTGCCATGTTCCGGGCCAAGCGCGCCGGGGCGGACAGGATTGATATTTTCAAAGCCAGTATGCGCGGTTCAGAACAGGGACGGTTGCCGCTGGAGAGTGAGCTGCGCCGGGCCATTGAACGCAAGCAGATCAAGGTGCTGTACCAGCCCATCACCAACTTGGAGATTAACACCCTATCGGGTTTTGAGGCGCTCATGCGCTGGGATCACCCCAAACATGGGCGACTTAACCCGGACGACTTCGTGCCGATTGCCGAGGAAACCGGCCTCATCTCCGAGCTGGGGGGGTATGTGCTGGAACAGGCAGTGAAGCAGGCCGCGCGTTGGCAAAAAGCATTGCCGAGGCCGCAGGCGCCGCTTTTCGTTTCTGTCAACGTGTCGAGCAGTCAGCTGTTCCGTCAGGACTTGTTGCAGCAAATTCGCTCAATCCTGTCCCGGGACGCCGTGCCGAAGAAAACCCTGTGGCTCGAAGTCACCGAATCCATGGTGATGGAAAACCCGGAACAGGCCATCGAGATCATGAAGCTCCTGAAGGAGTTGGGAGCCGGGCTGTCGCTTGATGATTTCGGTACAGGCTTTTCCTCGCTCAATTATCTGCACCGCTTTCCAGTCGATACCATCAAGATCGACAAGTCGTTTGTTCGCGATGCAGCGCGCGATGGCGCGACGCCGGTCATCCTCCGCTCCATCGTTGCCATGTCTCATGAGCTTGGCAAGAAAGTCGTTGCCGAGGGCATCGAAAGTTCAGCGGACGCCGACTATCTGAGCTCCATCGGTTGTGAATTCGCACAAGGCTTCTATTTCGGTGAGCCGATGAGTGAAAAGGGGGCGATGAGCCTGGTCTCCGCACTGGCGAAAGCCCAAAAGAAGCAGAAATCCAAACAGGCGCGTGAGGCGCGAAAAGCGCCAAAGCCTGCACCAACACCGGCGAAGCCCGCGGCGCGGGCACCCGTAGCGACTGAGAGAGCTGGAAACAGGCCAGTGTCCACTACTGCTCCGGCAGCAGCACTACCCGCTGGACGGATCACAACACCGCGTCAGGCGTGACCTGAGTCATTTACCAGGCGGGCAGGGTCTATACCGATCGTCTCAAGGGCTCGCTGATATTTCATGTCAATATCACTGTCGAACAGGACGTTCTGGTCCGCGGGGCAATGCAACCATCCATTGGATTGAAATTCACTTTCCAGCTGTCCCGGTGCCCAGCCGGCATAGCCAAGGGCAAGAAGCGCCTTGTCGGGACCGTCGCCGGCAGCGATTGCCCGCAATATGTCCAGCGTTGCCGTCAGGTTGACACCATCATTGATAGGCAGGGTACTGTCTTCGAGATAGTAGTCAGTGGAGTGCAGCACGAAGCCGCGGCCGGTCTCGACTGGTCCACCCACATGAACCTCGACCCCTTGAAGCGATGGCGGCATGTGGATGGCATCCTCATCGGACGTGATGTTGAGTTGGTCCAGCAGCTCTACGAAATTGATATTGGGAGCATGCTGATTGATGATAATGCCCATCGCACCATCATCGGAATGCGCACAAAGATAGATCACAGAGCGTGTGAATCGCGGATCAGCCATGCCCGGCATCGCGATGAGCATTTGCCCATCGAGGAACCTTTGGCCCGATCCATTTATATCTTCTGTACCACTGCGCGCCATGAGTACAGACTAACCGTTTGACGCCTGCTTTGTGAAGGCTTGAAGAGCAGGTTTCGACCCTCTTGCGGGAGCGGATACACACAAGAGTGATGGTCTGTCATATTTGCATGGTCGAAAAAACCGGTCATCGAATGTAAACTGTGCATCTGGTATCACCTGTAAACAGTATTTAATGACAGGACAGAAGTTGCAGCACGCGATGTTGAGGCCAATGAACCGATTAAGCGTTATGAGCACTGCCATGGGTGCATCCGCACTCTTGATGGCCGTTACCGCCTACTCACCTGCTTGGGCCGGATCAGCGACCTCATGGACATCGAAAAACCATGCCAGCACGCGGCTTGTTGCTGAGACAACTTCTTGGAAAGACAAGAAAAAAACGCTCATCGCAGGTATACACATCAAACTTGACGAGGGCTGGAAGACGTATTGGAGATATCCTGGTGATTCAGGTCTGCCACCGCGTTTTGACTGGTCGGGATCGCACAATCTCAAGTCTGCAAAATTGCTCTGGCCCGCGCCCAAACGCTATCTCGATAGCGCTGGCACATCCATCGGTTACAAGAAGGAAGTGGTTTTCCCTGTTCTTATTGAGCCGGTCAAGGCTGGTCAGCCAATCGAATTGAAGCTGAAAATGGAGTTTGCCGTTTGTGCCGATATTTGCATCCCGGCCGAGGCAAATTTGCAACTGAAGGTAGGTAAGGACGGCATTTTCTCCAGCAGTTTTGTGCCCCTTTTGTCACGTTTTCTTGAACGTGTTCCCGAGAAGAAGGCACCAGGGACCAGCTCAGGTCTCAGCGTCCTTCACACCGAGGCACTGCTCACCGGAAAAGCGCCATATCTGACCATCGATGCCCGGTTTCCGCGTGGAGGAAAGGGCGCTGACATGTTTATCGAAGGGCCTGAAGGTTTTTACCTTGCGCCCGCTAAGCCGGTCGGCAAGCCCGGCGAGGGCATGATCCGTTTCAAGGTCGATTTGACGCAGGGTGATGATCCCAAGGAATTGAAGGGTAAGACCGTGACACTCACGCTTGTTTCAAATGACGCTCAGGCTGAAACCACCTGGCACATCAAGTAGGCGGTCACCGGCAGCATACAATCCTCATATAGATATAACATCTGTCACTGACATGCCGCTTGGCGGTGGCGGGGTACGAAGATATGTTACGCGCAAAATTCAGACCCCCTTGGAGGAAGAAATATGACAATCAGTGTTGGTGATCGTTTGCCGGATGTGACGTTCAAGGTGATGACGGATGATGGGCTGTCGGACATGACAACTGGCGATGTGTTCGCCGGCAAAAAAGTCGTTGTTTTCGCAGTACCTGGCGCCTTTACTCCGACCTGCCAGGCAATGCACATTCCGAATTTTCTAGGCAGTCTGGATGCTTTCAGGGAAAAGGGTGTTGATACAGTTGCCTGTCTTTCGGTGAATGATGCGTTCGTTTTGCAAGAGTGGGCGAAGAAGACGGCTGCCGATGGAAAGATCCTGTTTCTTGCAGATGGCAATGCGGAATTTACAATTGCGGCCGGACTGGACTTCGATGCATCCGGAAACGGTCTTGGTACGCGTTCGCAGCGCTATGCAATGCTGGTCGATGATGGCGTGGTGAAGGCGCTCAATATCGAGTCAGCGCCCAAGGTGGTCGATGCGAGTTCAGCTGAGAATATTCTCGCAGCGCTCTAAAGCACCTGATAAGGAGTCATGCCTTCCCGGGCGAGTTCGTCAGCGAGCTCGTTTTCCGGATGCCCGGCATGACCCTTGACCCAGTGCCAACTCACTTCGTGGCGGGCATGGGCCTCTTCCAGCGCTTGCCACAATTCCATGTTTTTGACCGGTTTTTTATTGGCTGTGCGCCAGCCATTTTTCTTCCAGTTGTCAATCCAGCTGGTGATGCCGCCGCGCAGATATTTTGAGTCCGTGTACAACTCGACCTTGCAAGGCTGTTTCAGCGCATTCAGCGCTTCGATTGCTGCTGTCATTTCCATGCGGTTGTTGGTGGTTTCCACATCGCCACCATTGAGTTCCTTACGGTGATCTCCAAAAATGAGAACCGCCCCCCAGCCGCCCGGACCAGGGTTTCCGGAGCATGCTCCATCTGTATAAATCTCAACTTCCTGCATGAATGGTAATCCTGTTAACCCTCGCCGAGTCCGTATTCTCGTGCGGACTTTACATTGCGGTGGAAGCGCAGCTTACGGACATATTCCATTGGGTCCTTGGGTCTCACCAGCGCATCAGCCGACGTGTTCAGCCAGTCATATATGCGGGTCAGCAGGAAACGCAATGCAGCGCCGCGCGCCAGTATGGGAAGTGCTTCGAATTCTTCATCAGAAAAGGGGCGCAAGCCTGCATAAGCGCGCAGCAGGGCCCGAGCCTTGGTTATGTTGAAGGAATTGTCGATCTCGAAACACCAGGCGTTCAGGCATATGGCGATGTCATAGGCAAGTGCATCGTTACAAGCGAAATAAAAATCAATCACACCTGAAAGTTTATTACCGAGGAAAAAGACATTGTCGGGGAATAGGTCCGCATGAATGATTCCTGATGGCAGATTGCGGGGCCATGAAGACTCAAGCGTTGCAAGTTCTTCACCGACTTCAGCATTGAGGCCGGATACAATCGTGTCCGCCCCGCCCTTCGCGGCCTCGTGCAACGGACGCCACCCCGACACGGACAGTGCATTCTTGCGCGTCATGCCGAATGTCTGACCTGCAAGGTGTAATTTCGCGAGTGTTTCTCCAAGAGCGGCACAATGCTCGGCCGATGGCCTGCGCACCCATAACCCGTCCAGAAAGGTGATTATGGCGGCCGGTCGCCCGGCCAGCTCTCGCAGCATTTCACCATTTTGGTCGCGGACAGGGACAGGACAGGCAATGCCGGTATCTGCAAGATGCTCCATCAGGCCTAGAAAGAAGGGGAGATCCTCAATCGCAACCCGCTTTTCATACAGGGTGAGAATATGCGGGCCCGCTTCGGTGTGAACAAGGTAGTTGGTATTCTCAACCCCCTCAGCGATCCCCTTGAAGGACAGGGCTTGGCCAAGGTCATACCCGGCGATGAATTGATTCAAATCATCGTCGGTGACTTCCGTGTAAACCGCCATATCTAGCTGGACCTGAGCAGTTCGCGTGGCAGTTTGAAGGAGACGTTTTCGTCGGCTGTTGAAACACTCTCGACCTTGATCTCAAAACGTTCTCCGAAGGCTTCAATTATTTCATCGACCAGCACTTCGGGTGCGGAGGCGCCCGCGGTGACGCCGATGGTGCGGATGTCCTGATAATCGTTCCAGTCAATCTCTTCGGCGCGTTGTAACAGGGCCGCTTTCTCACAGCCGGCCCGCTGTGCCACTTCGACCAGACGCTGGGAATTGGAGCTGTTGGGCGCACCGACGACGATCAGCCGGTCGCAGCGCGGCGCAATATTTTTCACCGAGACCTGCCGGTTGGTGGTGGCGTAACAGATGTCTTCCTTGTGAGGGCTCAGAATGGCCGGAAACCGCTCGCGCAGGATGTCGACAATCTCCTGGGTATCGTCGATTGAAAGTGTAGTCTGCGTGATGTAGGCGAGTTTACCGGGATCATCAGGCTTGAAAGTGCGCGCCTGGGCAGCAGATTCCACGAGTTTGACGACACCGTCCGGCAGCTGACCCATGGTCCCGACCACTTCCGGGTGGCCGGCATGGCCTATCAGAATAATTTCCAGGCCATCCTTGTAATGGCGCTCAGCTTCCATGTGGACCTTCGACACCAGTGGACAGGTGGCGTCGAGGTAGAACATTTTTCGTTTTGAAGCATTTTCCGGCACTGATTTGGGCACGCCGTGGGCGGAAAAAACAACTGGGGCTTCGGTATCCGGAATTTCGTCCAATTCTTCGACGAAAATTGCGCCCTTGCGGCGTAAGGAATCAACCACGTAGCGATTGTGGACGATTTCATGGCGCACATAGACTGGCGCGCCGTATTTTTCGAGCGCCAGTTCTACAATCTGCACGGCACGGTCCACTCCAGCGCAAAAACCGCGCGGGACCGCCAGCAGGATGGTCAAGGGGGCTCGCTCCTCTTTCACCTTTTGCCGTGTGGGAGGCTGGGTCGTCTGTGTATCGTTCATTCGGCCAATAGTCCTGAAATTCAAAGGTTTTACAAGCCTTTGACGATGTAGGTATTGCCAGATGTGCTCAGGGTCACTATCACAAGACTCAAGAATACAAGAGGCTGGATACAGGCGAGTTTATACGTCCTCGTGGGCAAGGCCAAATAAGATAGTGAATGGGGAAGCGTTGAGAGTTTGTGGACCAGTACTGGCCAGGAGGGCCAGACGCGCGTTGGTATTGGTGCTGACAGCAGCACTCCTGTCAGCTTGCGGCGTATCGCAAATCACATCTCCATTCAGATCCAAGAAAAAAAACCAGGACTTTGAGCCCTCGGTGAGCGAAGCGCGTCTCCTGGAAGCGGCACGCACCGATACAAGCGGGCAGGTATCCATGGAAATGGCCATAACCGGCTGCCCGCAATTCAAAATCTGGCCGCAGGACCGCTTGCTGACGGTCTATGATATTGGCCGGGTGGGCGATGGGTTGGCCATTCAGTATCGTGGTGAGATCACGAAAACAGCCCGTGAATGCCAGGTTCAGCCAAATCACGTTACGGTCAAATACGGGTTTGCAGGGCGCGTCTTGCTCGGGCCGCGCGGGCGTGCGGGCCAGATGAAGATGCCCATGAAAATCCACGTGACAGACCATAACCGGAAAATCGTTTCGACCCAGGACGTTGGCTTGTCGGTCTCAATTCCTGAAGGAAATCCAGTAGGTTACTTTTCTGCCGTCAGGGAGGTTTCCTTCGCACTCCCCCCCGGTGTGCCGCCTAGCGACTTCAGGCTATTCATTGCGTTTGATCGCAGCGGTCCAGGTTCTGGCTAGCGCTGCTCGTGGTCAAAGTGATGTTCCGGCGAAGCTCGTGTTGACTCACCGCCAAGACCACTTATCATTCAGCAGGTTGTCTCTTGGCAGCACATATATGTCCATATGACCCCAGCGGGAGAGACCGGTTTACCCGGCGCCGAAGGAGCAACCGCCTCGGAAACTCTCAGGCAAAAGGACCGCAAGGGGGATGGCTCTCTGGAAAGTAGCCGGTGTCCGCAGGGACATACCGTCTCACCGAAGGGGATAGGCAAGCGGGACAGACTGTTCCGCGTGTGAAATCTCTCAGGTTCCGTGACAGAGGAGGCGTTACCCGTGCTTGTGCATGGGTGGCGGAACGTCTGTCAAACCTGAAGGGAAGAGCCGTGGCTCACGGGGCGGATTCAAACGAAAATCTAAAGCGAACGCCAATATTCGGCCTCCACACGGAGCTTGGCGGCAAAATGGTGCCGTTTGCCGGTTACGAAATGCCGGTCCAGTACCCGCTCGGGGTCCTGAATGAACATCTCCACACGCGCAACAAGGCGGGGCTGTTCGATGTGTCTCATATGGGTCAGGCATACCTGTCCGGGCCTGATCATGAGACCACGGCGGCGGCCCTGGAGGCACTCGTGCCCGGTGAAATCTCCAAGCTGGGCTTGGGGCGCATGCGCTACACTATGTTTCTCAACGATGAGGGCGGCATCCTCGATGATTTGATGATTACCCGGTCGATTGCAGCTGAAGATGATGGGCGGCTCATGCTGGTGGTCAATGCGGCCTGCAAGGATGCCGACTATGCCCATATGCAGGCAAAATTGCCCGACAGCGTGTCACTATCACCGCTGGAGGATCGTGCGCTATTGGCCCTTCAGGGACCTGCAGCAGCATCTGTGATGGCGAAGTGGTGCCCGCAAGCTGCTGACATGGGCTTCATGACGGCGACAAGCACACAGTTCAACGGGAACGACTGCCATGTGAGCCGCTGTGGTTACACCGGTGAAGACGGTTACGAAATATCCGTTGCAACGGACAAGGCTGAACAGGTCGCCCAGACGCTTCTTACCCATGATGACGTGGAGATGATTGGGCTTGGCGCACGCGATTCCCTGCGTCTCGAGGCGGGCTTATGCCTCTATGGCCATGACATTGACGAAACCACGTCGCCCGTAGAGGCGGACCTGGTGTGGTCCATGAGCAAGCGCCGCCGCGAGGAAGGCGGTTTCCCGGGGGCTGAGAGAATTCAACGTGAATTGCGCGATGGCCCGGGTCGGATGCGGGTAGGCATCAAGCCTGAAGGCAAAGCGCCTGCACGTGAGGACACCGAGATTGTTGACGAGAGTGGAAACAAGATTGGAATTGTGACCAGCGGCGGGTTTGGCCCGAGCGCTGAAGGGCCTGTGGCAATGGGGTATGTCCAAAGTGCATATGCCGCACCTGGCAGCGGGATTGGACTTATGGTGCGCGGCGAAGCGCGCCCTGCGCATGTGGTCGAGATGCCGATTGTGCCGCATCGCTATTACCGGAAACAAAAGTGAATTGATTGAGGGGAGTGGAACTATGGCTGAAATCAAATATACGGACGATCATGAATATCTGAACATTGAGGGTGATGTCGCAACCGTCGGAATCACCAAACATGCCCAGGAACAGCTTGGCGATGTGGTGTTTGTCGAGTTGCCGGATGTCGGCAAGACCGTGGCCAAGGGTGACGAGGCTGCCGTCGTGGAATCGGTCAAGGCAGCGGCAGAGGTTTACGCGCCTGTTTCGGGTGAGGTTATAGAGGCCAATGGCGACCTTGAAGGCAATCCAGGCCTCGTTAATGAGGACCCAGAGGGCGGCGCCTGGTTCATGAAGATCAAGATTGCCGACAAGAGCGAGCTTGAGGGAATGATGGATGCCGATGGCTATGCCAAGTTCGTGGCGGAGCAGGGCTGATGCGTTACCTGCCTCTCACCGATGACGACCGGCGCACGATGCTCGCAGGAATTGGCGTTCAGAACATTGATGATCTGTTTGCCGACATCCCTGACGATGTGCGTCTGAAAGAACTGGTAGATCTGCCACGCCACGCGAGCGAGCTTGAAGTCGAGCGACAGCTGGGGGCAATGGCGGCACGAAACACAGCCGCGTCTTCAGTCCCGTTTTTCGTTGGATGCGGAGCTTACAAGCATCATGTGCCGGCAAGTGTCGATCACCTGATCCAGCGCTCTGAATTCCTTACCGCCTACACCCCCTACCAGCCGGAAATCTCGCAAGGGACACTGCAATATCTGTTCGAGTTCCAAACTCAGGTGGCAATGCTCACCGGCATGGAGGTAGCTAACGCGTCGATGTATGACGGCTCCACCGCCTGCGGCGAGGCAGTGCTTATGGCGCAGCGTCTGACCCGCCGCACTAATGCCGTGCTCTCGGGCAGCTTGCATCCCCAGTATCGCGATGTGGTGGTGATGTTGTCAGATATGTCCGAAACACCCCTGAAGGCATTGTCGGCAGACCCTGAGGGAACCGAGGACATCATCGCATCAATTGATGATGACACCGCCTGCGTTGTGGTGCAGACGCCGGACGTGTTTGGGCGGGTGCATGATCTGAGCAAAATTGCAGCTGCAGCGCACGAAAAAGGCGCCCTGCTTATTGCAGTGGTGACAGAAGTCATTTCGCTAGGTGCTCTCAAGCCACCGGGAGAAATGGGGGCGGATATTGTCGTTGCCGAGGGGCAATCCATCGGTGTGGGTTTGAATTTCGGCGGACCTTACGTGGGTTTGCTGGCAACCCGGCAGAAGTATCTGCGCCAGATGCCCGGGCGCGTGTGCGGAGAAACCGTGGATGCAAATGGCAAGCGCGGATTCGTGCTCACACTGTCGACGCGCGAGCAGCATATCCGCCGCGAGAAAGCGACCAGTAACATCTGTACGAATTCGGGTCTGTGCTCGCTCGCCTTCACAATTCATCTTTCCCTGCTTGGAGAAGCCGGATTGATGAAACTTGCCAGAATCAACCACGCGAACGCCATTGCATTGGCCGATGCGCTTACCGGCATCAACAGTGTTGAGATACTCACACCAAGCTTTTTCAATGAGTTCACGATCCGGGTTCCGGGCAAAGGTGCCGCTGTTATCGAGTCTTTAGCCGAAAAGGGCGTTTTGGGCGGGGTGCCCGCGTCACGGTTGGTGCCGGGACAAAAGGACCTGGATGATCTCATCATTGTTGCCGCCACCGAGGTCAATACACCGCAGGATCGAGAGGTTTATGTGAAAGCGCTAACGGAGGTGCTGTCATGAGCATGAATAAGGCGGGACGCCCAACTTCAGCGCAAAGCGGACAGAAATCCGATCACCCGACTTTCACCGGAAACAAAGCTTTGCAAATCGAAGAGCCTTTGATTTTCGAGGTGGGAGAAACAGGCAAGACAGGAGTCGATTTACCCGAGCCAGAGCCCCACGAGACGCGCCTCGGCGGTCTGGAGCGGCAAAACATCGGGCTGCCGGGTCTTACCGAGCCTGAAGTGATGCGCCACTATGTGCGCATCAGTCAGAAAAATTTCGCCATTGATGCTGGTGTCTATCCCTTGGGCTCCTGCACCATGAAACATAATGGCAGGCTCAATGAAAAAATGGCGCGGCTTCCTGGATTTGGAGACGTTCACCCACTCCAGCCGGAGAGTACCGTCCAGGGAGCATTGGAGCTGATCGACACTCTTGCGGCTTGGCTGCTCGAAATGACCGGCATGGCCGGAGTTGCAATGTCGCCCAAGGCCGGGGCGCATGGTGAGTTTTGCGGCATGGCGGCTATCAAGTCGGCGCAGATCGCAAAGGGGGATGCGCGCTCAGTTGTGCTGGTACCTGAATCTGCTCATGGTACCAACCCGGCAACGGCGGCGCTGCTTGGCTACAAGGTGCGAGATATTCCGGCCCGCGAGGACGGGACGGTCTCTCCTGAAGCCGTGAAAGAAGCGCTGGATTCGGACGTGGCCGGAATCATGCTCACCAACCCCAACACCTGCGGGTTGTTCGAGCGTGATATTGTCGCCATCGCCGATGCCGTTCATGAGGCGGGCGCTTACTTCTATTGCGATGGCGCCAATTTTAACGCCATTGTCGGCAAGGCGCGCCCGGGCGATCTGGGCGTTGATTGCATGCATATCAACCTTCACAAGACCTTCTCAACTCCGCATGGCGGCGGCGGGCCGGGGTCTGGGCCGGTGGTGTTCTCAGAAGCCATAGCCCCATATGCCCCGGTGCCTTACGTGGTGCGTAACGGGGATATGTTCTCCCTTGTGGAAAGTGTGGATGCGGCGGAAGGGGCGAAACCTTTTGGTCGGCAGACGGCTTTCCACGGTCAGATGGGTATGTTCGTGCGCGCCCTGAGTTACATGATGAGCCACGGCTCGGATGGGATGCGTCAGGCATCGGAAGATGCGGTGCTCAATGCCAACTATATCCGGGCTGGGTTGCGGGACGTAATGTCCCAACCTTTTGGAGACCAGGTCTGTATGCATGAAGTCCTGTTTGACGACAGCTTCCTCAAAGATACTGGTGTCACAACGCTCGATTTTGCCAAGGCGATGATCGATGAGGGTTTTCACCCCATGACCATGTATTTCCCATTGGTCGTGCACGGGGCGATGCTGATTGAACCGACTGAGTCAGAATCAAAAGCCGCCCTCGATCAGTTCATCGCAACCTTACGCGATCTGGTGCAGGGGGCCAGGGACGGCGACCTAGTGCGTTTCACCGGGGCTCCGCATCACGCTCCCATGGCCCGCCTTGACGAAACACGTGCCGCGCGCGAGCCGGTATTGCGCTGGAACCCGGAAGCTCCTGCGGAGGCAGCAGAATAGTTTTGAAGGAGATGAAAAGCAGAGTCTAGTTCAGCTTGGCTTTAAGGTCCTTGATGGATTGATCGACCAACTTCTTCGAGGCGGCTGCCGTCATCTTATTGGAGATGATCTGTTCCGCCGCTGAAATGGCGACATTGACAGCAGCGGCGCGGACCTCTCCGAGCGCCTGTTCTTCCGCGCGTGCGATCTTGTCTTCTGCGATTCTTGCGCGCCGTTCCAGTGAGTCCTTCAAATTCTGACGGGTTTCCGCAGCAAGGGCTTCAGCTTCTTCCTTGGCGAGGGTAATGATGGATTCAGCTTCTTTTTCAGCGCCGCGTTGCTTGCGCTCATAATCCGCCAGCAGCGCCTGGGCTTCTTCTCTCAAGCGGCGGGCTTCATCAAGCTCGTTGCGGATTTGTTCGGCGCGATCGTCAAGGGCGGCAGCAACTGTCGCCGGGACTTTTTTATAGACCAGCAATAGCAGGAAGACGCCGAAACACAGGCCAACCCAAAATACCGGATCCAACAATAAACCCATCTCGGTTTCCCCTAGCTGGCCAAGGCCTTTGAAACGGCCTGGTTGACTTCGGCCTTAGTGAGTTTGCCACCGATCAATTCCTGTACGATTGATTCTGCGACGTCACCCGCGACTTCATTTACATGGGCAAGTGCGGCTGTTTTGGCGTCCTGAATACGCTTCTCGGCTTCAACGGTTTTTTCCGAGATCTGCTTCTCAACTTCCAGCTTTTCAGCTTCGACCTCGCCGGCAAGTGCATCGCGGGTTTCCTGGGCAATGCCAATCGCCTTGTTGCGGGCTTGAGTCAGGGCTTCCTCGTAGGCGGCTATCGCCTCTTCGGTTTGCTGCTTGAGCTTTTCAGCTTCATCAAGGTCCGATGCGATACGATCTCGCCGTTCCTCCAACACCGTAGATATGCGGGGTAGGGCCACGCGCGACATGATGATGTAGAGGGTGACGAAGGTGATTGCCAGCCAGACCAGCTGAGGCGCAAAGGTACTGGGATCGAGAGGCGGGAAGATTTTCTCATGGGTACCATTCCCATGCGAAACTTCCGTGCTCATTTGATGGTTTGTCTTGTTCTCAGCCATTATACGATCCTGTACCCGGGCGCTTGTCTGCACACATCGTCACCAGCCATCCGGCCAGTATCGCGTGGTTCAAAAGCGTTCTGTCTTTGCTCAGGTAAACAGAAGCAGGAACGCGATCAGCAACGCAAAAATTCCCAGCGCTTCTGTCACGGCAAACCCGAAAATCAGATTGGCGAACTGGCCTTGTGCGGCTGACGGGTTGCGCAATGCTCCGGAAAGAAATTGCCCGAAGAGCGTTCCCACGCCGATAGCGGCGACGCCGGTGCCAATGGCTGCGAGGCCTGCCCCGATAAGTTTTGCTGCTGCTGGATCCATTAAACCATCTCCTTTGAGGTGCTCATTGAGTTGTTGTCTGCGTTCTCGTGTCCGTTGTTGCCGTGATATCCGGCCTAGTGGCCAGGGTGCAATGCATCGTGCAGATACATACATGTCAGCATGGCGAACACATAGGCCTGCAGGAAAGCTACCAGTACCTCAAGCGCGGTCAGCGCGAGGGCCATGGTGAGCGGGAAAATTGAAACAGCAGCAAGTGCGCCTCCTGTGCCGATCAGCATGGTGACGAAGCCGCCGAAGACTTTAAGCGTGATGTGCCCGGCCAGCATATTGGCAAACAGGCGCACAGAGTGGCTGACGGGGCGCGAGAGAAAAGAAATGATCTCGATCGGCACAACCAGCAGAAGCAGGACTTTCGGTATTCCCGCAGGCACAAACAGCTTCAGGAAACCAAGTCCGTTTTTGGCAAACCCAACGATAATGACGGTGAAGAACACCAGCAGGGCAAGTGCCGCTGTGACGGAAATACTGCTTGTCGCCGTAAAGGCGCCGGGCAGCATGCCGAGCATGTTCATGAACAGGATGAACATGAATATCGTGAACACGAATGGGAAAAACTTCATACCAGATACGCCCACGATGTCGCGCACCATGTTGGCGATGAATTCGTAGGAAATCTCGGCGATTGATTGCAGACGGTTTGGTACCAGTGCCCGTCCGCCCATACCCCAAATGGTTAGCAGGGAGATCAGGACAACGGAGACCACCATCCAGAGTGAGGAATTGGTGAAGGAGGCGTCAATTCCGAACAGGTCCAGTTCGAGTATCCGTTTGATCTCAAACTGATGTATCGGATCCGGCATGGCGCCGTCGGGACTATGCGCTTGATCGCTCGCCACTGACTTCCCTCTCAGAAGACTGTCCACCAGCACGCAATGAAGCAATTGCGGCTAGCTACGTCCATCCCCAGCTTCTGCAATTCCGGCTTTGTTGTGCTTCGTGGCTCGAACCACGTTCACGACGCCGGCGGCAAAGCCGAACAGAAAAAACACCAGAAGTAGAACAGGCGACGTACCCAGCCCCCAGTCCAACCCCCATCCAATTACACCGCCCACGAGGACAGCTGCAATCAACTCGCTAACAGCCCGAACAGCCATGACAAACCCACCTGGCTGCCTTGCGGGTCTGTTATTTTGTGCCTCGCGACGTGATTTGGTCTTGTCCAGCCGCCGGTCTAAATCTGCGAGCCGACGCTGAATTGCATCAGCATCAGATTTGGTATCGGATTCAGAACCTTTGGCGGAGCCCGCCATAACTTGCGCCTCAGCACAGTTGTAGCCAAACCTCGGAATTGAGCCTCAGCCGGGCGCACCATAGAAGGGCGATCTGGGTGTGTCAAGAACCCGTGAGGGGCATATAAACCTATGTTATCATTGATTAATATCCGGTGCAGCAGCAGCCCATGGTGCGATTGACAAGGGCTTGAGTTCCTCAGCCCGTGTCGCGGAACCGTTCTGCCGTCTCAAGGTCAACCGAAACCAGCTGACTGATGCCTCGCTCGGCCATGGTGATGCCGAACAGGCGGTCCATGCGCGTCATGGTCATCGGGTGGTGGGTGATGATGAGAAAACGGGTATCCGTCGCCCGTTTCATTTCCTCCATCAGCAGGCAAAAGCGCTCCACATTGGTATCGTCGAGCGGTGCATCGACCTCGTCGAGGACACAGATGGGCGAAGGGTTGGTGCGGAATACGGCAAATATCAGCGCCATTGCCGTCAGCGCCTTCTCACCGCCAGAGAGCAGGGTAAGAACCTGGGGTTTTTTGCCCGGCGGACGGGCGAGGATTTCCAACCCAGATTCCAGCGGGTCATCGCTGTTCACCAACTGCAATTCCGCTTCACCGCCACCGAACAGGGTCTTGAACAGACCCTGGAAATGTCCGTTTACCTCATCAAAAGCGTCGAGCAGGCGTTTGCGGCCCTCGCGGTTCAGCTTCGAGATGCCCTGGCGCAACCGCGCAATGGCTTCTTCAAGGTCTTCCTGTTCCGCGCCCATGCCTTCAAGTTCATCCGTGACCTCGACCAGCGCTTCCTCAGCGCCCAGATTAACACCGCCAAGGCGCTCGCGGTCAGCTTTCAGCGCGGCAATCCTGGCATCAATCTCCGGCAATTCGGGAAGAATAGCGTCGGGTTCCAGATTGGCAATGGACAGGCACTCTTCAGGCGCGCATTCGAGTTGTTCAGAAATCAACCTGGCCTGGTCGGCGCGCCGTTCGCGGGCGGCATCCAGTTGGGCCTCGATGCGAGCGCGGCTTTCGCGTGCTTCAGAAAGTTCCGATTGCGCTTCGCGCATGGCTTTTTCACAAGTGCGTAGACTGGTATCGGCCAGGGCCAGGGCGTCGGCGGCCTGTTGGCGCTCTTTGTCCGCTTTGCTGATTTCGTCCAGCAGGCGAGAGCGCCTGGCTTCGACCTGGTCCGGGAGATCGGAAAAACTTTCAATTTCGCTGCGGGTTTCCTCAAACCGATCTTTCAGCGTTTCGATCTGCCGTGTAGCGCTTTCCTGGCGCTCACTCCATTGCTCGAGCTCCCGGGTCACCGTGGTGATACGGTCGGTGCGAATTTGCTGGTCGCGCTCGATATTGTCATGCTTTGCACGGGCATCCGCGTAGGCTGTGCGTTTTTCCGCAACGCTGGCCTGCAGTGCCGCCAGCTCCGCATCCAGCGCAGTTTCCGGTCCCAGTTCATCCAGAGCCGTTTGCGTGGAGGCTATCGCGATGCGGGTTTCTCCCAGCGCCTCTTGGGTCTGGCTGATGGCTTCAACCAAGGCGCCCAGTTCCTTGCTGGAGGCCTGTGCGTCATGTTCCGCCGCGGCCAGGGCATCGCGGGCTTCTCCAAGTTCGCCCTGAACCTTGCGCCATGCATCGCTGGCGTCACTGTCCGCCTGTTCAGCCTTGGATACCTGGTCGGAAAGGGTTGCCAATTGCGCTTCTGACTTTTCAGCCATCTTGCGAGCTGTATTTGCTTCAGCACTCAACGAGTCCAGCCTGTTGCGCTCAGACAGGCGCTTGGCAGAGGCTGTCGGGGCATCCGCTGCAGCCGAGTATCCGTCCCAGCGCCACAAGTCACCTGCTTTTGAAACGAGCCTTTGGCCTGGTTTCAGCGCGCCTTGAAGGGCATCGCCTTGACCAGCCTCAACCATGCCGATTTGAGCAAGACGCCGGGCGAGGGCCTTTGGCGCCTTGACGAATGCGCTCAAAGGTTCTGCACCATCCGGCAGGGCAGGGTCGGAGTCACTGGCAGAAATAGCGTCCCAATGGGCCGGAGCCTTAGCATCGTCGGACGCGTCAAGATCATCGCCGAGCGCTGCACCCAATGCCAGTTCATAGCCGGGCTCAACGCGTACCTTGCCGACAATGGGCACCCACTGGGTGCCTTCAGCGGGCTTGAGCAATTTGATGAGGGTTTGCGCTTCGGTTTCCAACTCCTGAGCACGCAGTTTGGCATCTTCGGCCTTTGCACGTGCCGTACGTTCTTTCTCGCGGGACTGGCTCAAAGTTTGTTCCGCATCAACAACCTGTTGTTCCAGCGTCCTGGCGCTGCCGGAAATCTCCACCACCTTGGAGCGAAGCTCCGTGATGCGGCTATCGCCATCCTGTGAACCTTCAAGTTCCTTCAGCAGGGTTTGTGTTTCGTCATCGCGGGCTTCCTGCCGCGTTTTGCGCTCCTGCTGATGTTCCAGGGCGGCTGACAATTGCTGACGTTCAGCCCGAAGACTGGCAAGTTTTCCAGTGAGCAAACTGAGCGCATCTTCCGCGTCTTCCAGTTCGTTTGCACGCGCTTCCATGGTCTCGCCGGCTTTTGTAGCTGCCTGGCTATCGTCAGGTGCAGCGGCGAATTCACTTTGTTCGTGGCCAAGGCGTTCCAGCGCCTCCATGGCCTCCTGCTCGCGTTCGCGTTCGCGCTCAAGGTCACTTTCCAACTGGGAGAGCCTGTCTTCCAGCTCCTGCTTGCGATCCTGGGCGCGCTGCTCTTCCTCATCCAGTGCCTCACGCTCAACGGTGAGCCGGTGCAGTACCGCAGCCCGCGTCGCTTCCGTGTCACGCAAGGGCTGCATCGCGTCGGCGGCATCCGTATGATCGCGGATGGTCTGCGCTTCGCTCTGAGTGTGCTGCGCAACTTCGCGTACGGCGTGTTCGAGCGCGCCTTCTTCGGCATCGACGCTTTCGCAAACCACCTGCCAGCGCAGATGGTGCTGCAAGGCTTCGCCGGAGCGAATTTCACCTGATATTTCCTTGTATCGCCGCGCCTGACGGGCCTGGCGTTTCAGGGAATTCATCTGAGTCTTGAGCTGACCCATTAGATCCTGGAGCCGTTCAATGTTGCTTTCTGCGCCCTTCAATCTGAGTTCAGCTTCGTGGCGACGGCTGTGCAGGCCGGCAATGCCGGCGGCATCTTCGAGAATGCGGCGGCGTTGCTGGGGCTGTGCGTTGATGATTTCCCCTATACGGCCCTGGCGCACGAGAGCGGGAGAACGCGCACCTGTCGCGGCGTCTTCAAAAAGCAATCTTACGTCGCGGGCGCGGACATCTTTTCCGTTAATCCGGAAAATGGAGCCTGCTTCGCGCTCAATGCGGCGCGAGACTTCAATCTGGTCAGTGTCGTTATATTCAGCCGGGGCGGAGCGTTCGGTGTTGTCGATGGACACGGTCACTTCGGCCATGTTCCGTGCAGGACGGTTCTGTGTGCCCGAGAATATGACATCATCCATCGCAGCGCCGCGCATGGACTTGTGAGATGTCTCGCCCATCACCCAGCGCAGGGCTTCCAGAAGATTGGATTTACCACAGCCATTCGGGCCGACAACGCCGGTCAGGCCTGGCTCAACCAGAAGCTCGACCGGTTCGACAAAGGACTTGAAGCCCAGTAGCCTCAATCGTGTGATCTTCACGAAGCGTTCCCCACTTTAGCATCTGCTCGCCAAAACCCCCGCTTTGACGTATCAGTTCGTGATTATGAGATAAACTACGACGAGAAGAGAGAAATACGACAATTAAGTCACTTGTGTGCCCAGCATTTCCTTGATCTGGTCAAAGGTGAGGGCGCCACGGGCTTTCTTGCCATTGATAAAAAATGTCGGCGTGCCGGAGACGCCAAAGGCGCGGCCCCGCTCTTTCACCATCCGCAAGCCTTCTTCGACTTTCTTGTTGGTGAGACATGCGTCAAACGCCTTGCGGGTCATGCCCGTCTGGGCGGCAACCTTGTAAATAGCGTCGGGGCGGACATTTTGAGAGACCCATTTCTTTTGCTGGGTCAAATACTTGTCGTACAGGGTGAAGTAATCTTTCTCCGGAGCACAGCGCGTGATGATCGCCGCAGTGCCGGCCGAGCGTCCAATAGGAAACTCCCGGATGATGTAACGCACCTTTCCGGTATCGATCAGTTCCTTCTTGATGCGCGGATAAGTGGTTAGGTGAAACTTGTGGCAGAACGGACAGGTCAGTGAGGCATATTCGATAATGGTAGCCGGTGCTGTAGCGCTGCCCAGAACTTTTTCACCCAGGGGACCGGGTTTCATAAGTTCCGTCTGATTTGGCGTGCCGTCGGCATTCAACGGGCCCATTTGTGCAGACTGGCGCGAGCCGCCGCCGGCACAGCCTGTAATGCTGCCCGCGCCAACGGCCAGTATGCCACCTACAAAAACGCGCCGGTCTAGCAACACAACCAAGTCCCCCAAAGAAGGCGTGTTCAACCTTTCAGGTAAGGCTCCATTGCCTTTTCCAGATCAGCCAGGCTGTTTCCACCTTCGACTTTCTTACCATTTATGAACAGCGTTGGAGTCGAGTTGACCTGGTATTCATCACGGCCCTTGGCAAGGACTTTTTCAATCCGGTCGGAGACGTCCTTGTTGCGCATGCATTCATTGAAAAATTTTTCATCAAAGCCGGCCTGCTTGGCCATCTTGAACAGGCGCGGCGCGGGTGATCCCGGACCCCTGACCCAACTGTCCTGCTGGCGGAACAACATTTCAACGAACGGAAAGAATTTTTGCTTGCCCGCACACCGCGCCAGCGCGGCGGCTGCGAAGGCAATGCGGTCAAGAGGAAATTCACGGATCACGTAGCGGACCTTGCCAGTATCGATGTATTTTTTCTTCAAACCGGGCACGGTGAGTTGATGAAAGTTCGCGCAGTGCGGACAGGTCATCGATGAATATTCCACGAGCGTAATCGGTGCATTCACATCGCCGATGATATTATCATTCTCCGGATCGACAGCCATGACGTCGACCTTGCTCATAGTGCCCGAATGGTCGGAACTCATCGGCTTCTGGCTGCTTTGGGCCATAACGTAATAGGTGCCACCTGCTCCGGCTGCGACCAGAGCGCCCAGACCCATGATGGTGTTGCGCCGGGACAGGCCCGTTCTCTTGGATGATTTTGAATCTGCCAAAACCAACTCCTTTATCTATCTAGCTTTGGTGCCCGGTGAATAATTCAACCAGACTTCATCTGTTGTATTTAGTGCGAATATAGCAGGATTGTGGAATTGCACACTCACAAGGATGTGTGAAGTCGTGTGATTAAGCAGGCTTAATCCACGCTGCCACCCAGTTTTTCAAGTGCCGTGCGCAACTTCTCGTCCTCAATATCGGTATCAAGCGCCACCTCTTTAACATCGTGGGCCGGGAGAGGTTGAGGTGTATTGTGATGCACAGGGCCCTGGATGATCCTCAGCTCAGCGACAGCGCGGTAGCCAAAATAAATGTTGATGCGCTCAAGTAGCTGAGGCGCGATATGCTGGATTTCCAGTGAGCGTGGACCATCCACCCGCAGAATAAGGGTCGCGCCTGCACGCCGGTGAGATGACCTGCGTTGCGTATGTTCCTCTTCATCTTGGGTATGCGTACTGCCCCTTGGCCACACAAGCTTTTCGGGTGCCGTGATTGCAGCAAACTCGGCTCCGATGATTTCGGGCCAATCTGAAAGGATGCTGGCGGAGGGGAATCCGTGGGCTTCGAAAACCTTCGAGGCAATGGCGGGCACATAGGCCCCAACAGCCATCGGGCCACCGCGGCGCTTTTTGCCTGCATTTTTTTTCAGTGGATTGCTCATGCTGGTTTGATTTCGACCGTTTTCCTCACCCTGCGTTGCTCCTAACATAGCCAATCATGTTATGGCGAGGCAGCACGAAGATGAGACATGGGGAAAACATGTCGGCAACCCCTGATCCGGTTTGGGCGGCTACTACCTTGCTGGCCTGGTACGATCAGTCCCGCCGCGAGCTGCCATGGCGCGCGGCCCCGGGTAACGTAGCAGATCCTTACGCGGTATGGCTGAGCGAAATCATGCTGCAGCAGACGACCGTGAAGGCGGTCGAGCCATATTTCTCGGCGTTTCTCAAACGCTGGCCACGGGTAGAGGATTTGGCGGCCGCTGAACTGGAGCTTGTACTGCAGGCATGGGCGGGTCTTGGCTATTACGCGCGGGCGCGGAACCTCCATGCTTGCGCGCGAGTTGTGGCGGATGACTATTCCGGGCGCTTTCCCGAAACGGAGAAAGAGCTGCTGACACTACCCGGCGTGGGGCCTTACACGGCAGCGGCGATAGCCGCCATCGCGTTCGACAAGCCGGCCGCTGTCATGGATGGCAATGTGGAACGGGTGCTCACAAGAATTTGCGCGGTGGAGGCGCCCCTGCCGGGCGCTAAGCCCGAATTGCGCGCAATCCTGGAAATCCTGGCCCCGGCGGAGAGACCGGGGGATTTTGCGCAGGCAATGATGGATCTGGGCGCTACCATTTGTACGCCACGGAGCCCTTCCTGCTCGCACTGTCCATGGCGTGCGCAGTGTGCGGGGCTCGCATCGGGTCTGGCGTCCATGTTGCCGAACAAGACGCCGAAGAAAGCCAAACCGACAAGGCGAGGTGATGCCTATTTTGTCCAGCGTTCAGACGGGGCAATCCTGCTCCGCAAACGCCCAACCAAGGGTTTGCTTGGCGGCATGACCGAGGTTCCGGGTTCAGAGTGGCGTGAAGGTCAGAAGGTCATGTCAGATGAACCAATTGAGGCAACATGGGAACGCGTGCCGGGAATTGTGCGCCATACATTCACGCATTTTCACCTGGAACTGGCTGTATACATGGCACATGTCGAGGACGGTTTCGACGCCGAAAAAGAAATTGTGCCTGAAAGATGCATGTGGGTGCATCGGAGTGAGCTTGATACCCAGGCCCTGCCGTCAATCATGCGAAAAGTGGTTGCCCATGCGCTGGAGCACAGCAATCATTGATCAGTTGGCGCTCATGCCGAGATGGGTCCGGGCCTCATCGCGTAGTACGTCGATGGGCTTGAGTTCGCCGCCAGTTTCGTAATGCCAGAACGTCCAGCCATTGCAAGCCTGCGCACCCTGTACATGGGCGCCGATCTTGTGGATCGACCCCTGTTCCCCCGCACAGGCGATGGAACCGTCAGCCTTCACATGGGCTTCATGTTTGGCCCTCGGATCATAGAGGGTTGCGCCCGGCTTGATGATGCCAAGCTCGATGAGCGTTCCAAATGGTACGCGAGGGGCAGAGCGTTTGCTCTGTGTGATGCTGAGGCTTTGCTCATCAAGGGGTTCAATCGCATCAATACGCTTTTGCGCCACCTTGGCATAGGATTTTTCCCTCTCGATCCCAATCCAGTGACGTCCGAGACGCGCAGCTGCCGCACCCGTCGTACCGGTGCCAAAGAACGGGTCTACCACCACATCACCCGGATTGGTCGAGGCCAGCAGGATGCGTTGCAGCAGGCTTTCCGGCTTTTGTGTCGGATGGGCTTTTTTGCCCAGCGAGTTTTTCAGCCGCTCAGGCCCTGAGCAAATTGGGAACAACCAGTCGGAACGCATTTGGATGTCTTCGTTGAGCGCCTTCATGGCTTCATAATTGAAGGTGCAGCGGCTTTGCTCGCTTCTGCCTGCCCAGATCAGTGTTTCATGGGCGTTGGTAAAACGCTTGCCACGGAAGTTCGGCATCGGGTTCGTCTTGCGCCAGATGATATCGTTTAAAATCCAGTAGCCAAGGTCCTGAAGCTGCGTGCCAACACGGAATATATTGTGATAGCTGCCGATGACCCACAATGCGCCATCGGGTTTGAGCAATTCACGGCAGGCTTTCAGCCAGTCGTGGCTGAATGCGTCATATGTGGCGAAGTCAGTGAATTTGTCCCAGTCGTTATCAACCCCGTCGACCCGGGTATTGTTGGGCCGCATCAACTCGCCTTCGAGTTGGAGATTGTAGGGCGGATCGGCAAACACGAGATCGGCACAGCCCTTGGGCAGGGCGCGCAGCTCTTCCAAACAATCGCCGAGAATAATCCGGTCGACGCCCAACACCGGGCTTTGACGTTTACGCTTACTCATAGACACAACCCCGATACGCAAAACACAGACCTCAAACAGGGCCATTCGGGTCTAGGCAGCTAATGTGCCGTAAACAAGGTAAAGGCGGACTTAACCGGCCTTGCTATTTTGTTTGAGCATCGCCTGAACGGGTTTGAAGGAACGGCGGTGATGAGGCGTTACTCCGAGTCGCATCAGACCCTCTGAATGGTCACGCGTGCCGTATCCCTTGTTGCGTTCCCAGGCATATCCGGGGTGCGTTTCAGCTAGGTCAGTCATGATGCGGTCGCGCGTGACTTTGGCCACGATCGAAGCTGCAGCGACACTGAGAGACAGGGCGTCTCCCTTGATGAGGGTCTCCCCCGGGCAGGGGAGTGCCGGGCAGCGATTGCCGTCTATGAGGGCGGCCGCCGGTGTTTCAGGGAGCGCCTCGCAGGCCTGTGCCATGGCCCAAAGGCTGGCTTGAAGGATGTTTTCACGATCAATGCGCGCAACATCCGCAATGCCGACGCCGACATGGGCGTGCGCCATGAGCGCGGTGAACAGCGTCTCGCGGGCCCGCACTGTCAGTTTCTTGGAATCATTCAGACCTCTCGGTACATGGGCGGCATCGAGGATTACGGCGGCGGCCACAACAGGCCCGGCCCAGGGGCCCCGGCCGGCTTCGTCAATGCCCGCAACGGGTCCGCCATATTGGCGCACCAGTTTGTTCTCGTGGTCCAGACTCGGCATGGGCACACTGTGCCGGGGGAGAGGGCTGCGGGCAAATATTAAAGCAGGGACATTTGCTGGCCAGGAAGGACAGGCGGCTCGAACAGATCTCGTCTCAGATCAAAGCTCTTGGCGTTGAGACCAAGGCGTTTGGTGGCGAGTTCAAACCGCCGCCCGATCTGCCAGGCATAGGGGCCTTGCCCGCGCATGCGATCACCCCACTTCGCATCATAATCCTTGCCGCCGCGCATGGAGCGCATCAGCGACATGACGCGCTTGGCGCGGTCAGGGGCATTCTCCATGAGCCACTCCTGGAACAGATCAGCTATTTCCAGCGGCAGGCGCAGCATCACATAGCCAGCCTCGCACGCCCCGGCCGCATGGGACCGGGTGAGGATTGTCTCAATTTCTGGATCGTTCAGGGCAGGGATGATCGGCGCGGCCATGACTGCGGTGGGGATGCCGGCTGCTGATAATTCCTCAAGAGCATCCAGCCGCTTTTGCGGTGTCGAGGCGCGCGGCTCCATGGCGCGGGCGAGCTTGCGGTCGAGCGTGGTTATAGAGAGCGCGACCTTCACAAGCCCGCGTTTTGCCATCGAGGCGAGGATATCCTTGTCGCGCAGGATGAGTGCCGACTTGGTGACAATGCCGACGGGATGGTTGGCGCGCTCCAGTATTTCCAGCAACCGCCGCATGATCCGGTATTGCCGCTCAATAGGCTGGTAGGGGTCGGTGTTGGTTCCCAGTGCAATGGTCTTCACCTTATAGCCGGGCTTTGCCAATTCGCGCTCCAGAAGCTCAGGCGCATTCACCTTGGCGAACAGCTTGCTTTCGAAATCAAGCCCCGCGGAAAGCCCTAAGAACGCGTGTGTGGGTCGGGCATAGCAATAGACGCAGCCATGCTCGCAGCCGCGATAGGGGTTGATGGACTGGTCAAACCCGATATCGGGCGAAGTGTTGCTGGAAATGATGCTCCTGGCGCGTTCTTCCTGCACCGAAGTGGAGAACGCATCGAGGTCGGCCAGACTCTCCCATCCATCGTCGCTCTGGCTGCGGATTTGCTGCTCGAAGCGGCCCGAATGGTTCGACACCGACCCCCGGCCACGGCGGCGCCCGGACGGGATGTCTTCAGGGAGTTCACCTGTCTCGAGCGCCGACGTCTGCCGGACCAGCGGGGTATGGGGGGGCTGCAGGTCCATCTAAAAGAGGATAAATCAAAGAAAAGAACAAATCAAGAACATTAAATAATGACTGTACCATTGTGGACTTGTTGACCGGCGTCAAAGCGCTATGATCCGCGCCCATGATTTCCGTCGTCATCCCAACACTCAATGCCGAAGCCGGGCTCACCGCGACGCTCACCGCACTAGTTCCGGCAACCGTGCAGGGAATCATCCGCGAAGTCATTATTGTCGACGGCGGGTCGGGTGATGCGACGGCTGATATTGCCGATGTGGCGGGTGCCAATTTTATCCGCAGCGAGCCCGGGCGCGGCACTCAGCTTGCGGCAGGCGCAGAGGCGGCGCGCTCGAAATGGCTGCTGTTTCTCCACGCAGACACTGTTCTGCAAACAGGATGGGAGGCCGAGGCCGCCAAGTTCATGGAGCACGTCGATTTGGGCGACAGGCTCCCCTCGGCGGCCGCCTTTTCATTTGCACTGGACGATTTCGGAGCGCGCCCACGCATGCTGGAGGCAATAGTCGGCCTGCGTTGCGCGCTGTTCAGTCTCCCGTATGGCGACCAGGGCTTGCTTGTCCCAAAGCAGCTTTACAATTCTGTTGGTGGTTATCGCTCAATGCCGTTGATGGAGGATGTGGACCTGGTGCGCCGGCTGGGGAGGAAAAGGCTGGCGATGATGCGGTCAAAAGCCGTCACGAGCCCTGAACGTTACAAGAGGAATGGTTACCTGCCGCGCGTTGCGCGAAATGCCGCCTGCCTGTCGCTCTATTTTCTGCGCGTCCCACCCACCACGCTCGCCCGGCTATATGGTTGACAAGGGTACGCTCAACCGCTGGCTCTTGATCATGGCCAAGGAACCACGTTGCGGTGCGGTGAAGACGCGCCTCGCCGGGGACATCGGTTCGGTAAAGGCAACAGGGTTTTACCGTCGCACGCTCGCAAATGTCTCAGCACGGCTTGCGAAAGACCCTCGCTGGACTACGATCATCGCTGTCTCGCCTGACGCGTCCATTGGGTCAGCCGTCTGGCCTCATGGGCCGGACCTCATAGGGCAGGGCGAGGGTGATCTGGGCATGCGGATGCAGCGGGTGTTCGACTGTTTGCCCAAAGGGCAGGTGGTCATTATCGGCACTGATATTCCCGAGATATCAAACCGGCATATTTCCAGGGCCTTTGCTGCATTGGGGGCCAAAGATGCGGTTCTGGGGCCGAGCGATGATGGTGGCTATTGGCTTGTCGGGCAGAGGCGGAGTCCGAGAGTACTCGACATTTTTGCAGATGTGCGCTGGTCCAGCCCCCACACGCTCAATGACACACTGGTCAATCTTGAAGGGTACCGCGTTGCCATGCTTGAAAAGCTGGAAGACGTGGATGACGGCAAGAGCTATCGCCGGCTCGGGACAGCCGCCAGCCGTGTTGTGCTGCCTGCGTCTTAAAGGTCCAACTGGTAACTCGCCGGGACCCACCGGTACCCCGAACCCATCTTCTCGACATATCCCACTGCCGGGAAGGGCATGTGATATCCCGCTGACGGGATCTTGTCGGTGGCAATCATGTCGAGGATTTTCTTGCGTGCCTTCACGGCCATTTCGGCATCCATGTCGAAGGCGCAATGCCAGTCCGGCTTGGCGAGTGATGCGACATAGTGATTGGTGACATCTCCGAAAATCAGGAAACGTTTGCCCGCGCTTTCCAGATGGAAGCAGAGATGGCCCGGCGTGTGGCCTGACGATTCGACCGACGTGATGCCGGGAACAGCATCCGCCCCTGCTTTGATGAAAGTCGCTTTTTCCGCGAGCGGCACGAGATTGTTGTGCACGGCTTGTGCGCGGCGCATCATATTCTTGTCACTGCTCTCAAGGTGCTCCTTCTTGGACCAGAAATTATATTCCACGTCTCCAACCACGTATCGCGCGTTGGGATAGATGGCCTGCTTGCCTTCGATCAGCCCGCTGACATGATCAGGGTGGCAATGGGTGATGACAATGACGTCGATCTGGTCTGGCGTGAAACCCGCGGCCTTGAGCGCGGCGGTGGCCAGGCCTGCGCCCTTGGCGCGGCGCTCCTCGCCATAGCCGGAATCGAACATCACCAGCTCCTTGCCGGTGTTTACGATCACTGGCGTGAAGGAAATGGTCATCTTGTCGGTCGGCAGATTGTTGGTGGTGAGGTAGGCCTGAACATCCTCGATTTTCTGGTTTTTGCCGAAGATGGGGTGGACTTTGGGTATGGCCAGCGCCCCGTCATACAGAGTGGTGATTTCAAAATCGCCGAGCTTGAAGCGGTAATGGGTCGGGCGCGAAGCGCCGAGCATGGGCGCTTTGGCGGAAGCCGGTGTGATAAGTCCGTGCGGGAGCGAGGCTACCGCTGCAACACCGGCGGCACCTGTGAGAAGACCGCGTCGTGAAAATTTGTGGCGAATGTCAGACATCAGCGCTACCCCATTGAGTTCATCTTGATGCGTATTTGGAACATCAAATCATACGCTGAATAAAGTGTCCGTGTAATGTCGGATACCGGAAAGCATCTGTGCCTGAGCATCACAAAATCGCGATCACACATGAAAAACGGGAATGCCTGCTTCAAACGCCAAACAGACATTCCCGTATTGATTTTGTGATCAGTGTTGGAGCTAGTCCTTCAGGTCGTCCGGGACCACGCCGCCATTTTCAGCCAATTCCCGCATCACCTGCTTGTGTAGCCAGATATTCATTGTGGCGGAATCGTTCATATCCCCATCAAATTTCAGCTCTTTGGCGAGATCTTTTCGATTTGAATAGCTGCTATCCATATCAAGCAATTTCATTAAATCGACAATCGATGTTTTCCAGTTGAGCTTCTGACTATTTTTACTGGCGAGATCATTCAGGATCGCAGCAACATCAACGCCACCTGAAGCCACCGTTCCGCCGTCCGAGCCACCAGACGCACCTGCCTCTGCGGCTTCAGCGGACTTGCCGAAAATCGCATCCTTTATCATTCCAAAAATACTCATGAGGGCACTCCCAATTTTTATTGAACCAAGTGCCTTATTTCAGCACGCTTTAGGCCCGCAAGATAGGTGTTATCTGGCTGGATTCTGTTGTGCGATAGCTCGCGTGAAACTGTTATTGCTCCAGCAGCCGGGGCATGATTTCCACAAAATTGCAGGGCCGGTGCCGGTTGTCGAGCTGGTATTTCAAAATTCCTTCCCATGCATCCCTGCACGCACCCGGAGAGCCAGGCAAGCAGAAGATATAGGTGCCATTTGCGACGCCGCCGCAGGCGCGAGACTGGATTGTGGATGTGCCCACCTTGTCATAGCTCTGCATGTGAAAGATGGTCGAGAAGCCTTCGATCTCTTTTTCAAAAAGCGGCTGGACGGCTTCGGGCGTGACGTCGCGTCCGGTGAAACCGGTGCCGCCTGTGGTGATCACCACATCAATGTCGGGTGAGTCTATCCAGTCCTGTACCTGTTTCCCGATTACTGGAATATCATCCTTCACGATGCTGCGTTCAGCGAGCTTGTGACCGGCTTCGGTAAGCATCTTTTCAAGTGACGCGCCGGACTTGTCTTCCCTTTGCGTGCGCGTATCGGAGACCGTCAGCACCGCAATGTTGACCGGGATGAACGGGCGGTTTTCATCAATTCTGGACATGGGACATTCTCTCTCGCTGACTAACTCAGATTGAACCCTTTTGCGCGGATGAAGTCACCGAAATCTGCGCGGTCGGGATGTGCATATTGACGCGCCTTGTCCTCTGACCAGCCATAGAGGTCCGGTTTGCCGAATTCCTCTATATTGCGCTGGTTTGAAAAGGGTTGAGCTTCAGCGCGCCGCGCGTCATAGGCGTCAATCTGCTTTGACAGCCCTTTTTCTGAAAACTGGTTGGTGTGTACCGTTGCGGTGAGCGGCAGGCGCATGCTGATCCGGCCCGTTTCCGCCGGCCATCCTAACCCAAGACCGGCGATGGCAAACACATGATCCGGTAAACCGAGCAGGTCGCTGACTTTTTGCGACTCGTTGCGGATGGCGCTGACCGGGCAGCACCCAAGCCCTATCGACTCCGCTGCCATCATGAAAGTGGCCAGCGCGATCCCGGCATCAACAGACGCATTGAAAAACGCATCGAGGTGATCATTGACGAAGGGCGGCCCGCGCCATTCGTTCAGCTGCCTCTGCCTGCGATTATTGGCACAAAACACAAGGAACATTGGCGCTGTGTCCATCCAGGCGTTCCCTGGGATAATCTCCAGAAGCTTGGCACGCTGGTCCGCATCCTCAATTATGACAATGTCGCGCTGTTGCAGATCGCTCTTGGCCGGGGCACACAAAGCGAGGGCACATAAAGAGTTTACAAGCTCGGGATCAAGCAGGTCCGGTTTGAAGTGACGATGCGAGCGCCGGCCAGCAAGCTGGCCCGGAAATTCATGTCTGCCAAGAATATCCGGTGTCGTGGGTGTGTCTGGCCCGAAACGCAGTTTCAGGGTCTCATCGATCTGGCTCATGGGTTATTATTCCTGTGGTTTAAGCGCGGCTTTCAGGCTGAGTAAATCTCGCCAAGCATGGCGTTTGGCCGCCGGTGTTCGCAGCAGGTAGGCCGGGTGTAACATGGGCATGACACGGCGCGACTTGCCGCCAATCTCGCAGTCGCGCCATTTTCCCCTTAGCCGGGTGATCCCCTCTTTTGTCTCGAGCAGAGTGTGTGACGCAGGACCCCCGATCAGGACGATGATGTCAGGGTCCAGTAACTCCACCTGCCGGTTGAGAAAGGGCAGGCAGGCTGCCACTTCCTGCGTCGTTGGCGTCCGGTTTCCCGGCGGGCGCCAATAGACGATGTTGGTGATGTAAACGTCTTCTTCTGTGAGTGAAATTGCGCCAAGCATCTTGTCGAGCAATTGCCCCGCGCGGCCGACAAAGGGCAGTCCCTGCAAATCTTCATCGCGCCCCGGACCTTCTCCAATGAGCATGATGCGTGCATCGTCATTGCCGCGCTTGAAGCAGGTGCTTTTTGCCGTTGCCCTCAATGGGCAGCCATTGAATCCAGCCAGTGCCTTTTCGAGTTCTTCAAGCGACTTGGCTCCAGCCGCCCGCTCGCGGGCATCCATGACGGCTTCATCAGGGGCAATGGTGTTGAAGCCCGGCCGGGGTTCGGCAGATTGAGAGCGCGATGCCGGTTGCCGGGGAACTTCGTTTGTTGGCTGTCGCACCACTGCCTTTGCTGTTGCGGCGGCTTCGAACCAGTCGACGGGCGTATCCTCAATGACTTCGTCCACACCCATGGACCTGTACCAGTCGAGCAGGGCAGCGGCAGATGTGGTGTCGGGCAGGGTCATGGCTGGGTCCGGAGCGTTATCTCGCTTCACTTAGCATGGCCCGGGCGTTCGCTCTAGGCTTTGCCGTCATCGGAAGCTTTGCTGCAGGCGAGCAGGAGATCGTTGAGATGAAGCACGCCAAGGACCTTTCGGGCCTGAATATCATCGACCACGGGAAGGTATTTCGCGTTTTCCCGGGCCATGATTTTGAGGGCACGGTCAAGACTGGCATGGGACAGGATGACAGTATCGCATGGTTTCCCGGCGTCCCCCGCCGTCATGCGCCTGGAGCCAGGCTTGCGGGTGAACTTATGTAAATCGGCGGATGCGAGACTTCCCTCTAACCGCCCATTTTTGTCGACCATGAAGACGACACCCGGACTTTTTCTGGCGAATAATTCTCTTGTTTCTTTGAGCGATGCCGTTTTGGGCACGATGATGAAATCACGACTGATGACAGTCTCTATGGTGGTTGCCAGCATGGCTTCCTGCTCGCCCGTGTCATCGAGCATGACGCCACGCCGCTCAAGCGCCCACACAAAAAATGACCTTCGGCCAACAATCTGCTGGGTGCCTACGGTCGCTGTCGTGACCGTTACCATCACGGCCACAGTCATCTGGGTGTTGTTGGTGAGTTCGAAGATAATCAGCATAGTGGAGATGGGTGCGCCGAGGACAGCGGAGGCCACGCCGACCATACCGAGCACAGTATAGGCGCCATGTGTCGAGGCAAGGTTGGGCAGGATTTGTGCGACGGTCAGGCCGAAGACGCCACCAGTCATTGCACCAATAAAAAGAGACGGGCTGAATATCCCGCCGGCAAAGCCAGACCCCAGTGAGATCGAAGTCGCGGCCATCTTGGCCAGGACCAGGGCGAACAAGAGGGCGAATGGCAAAGCTTCTTTCAGTGCTAGCCCTGTCGCCTGGTAGCCCACGCCGAGGATCTGGGGGTAGGCGAGGGCAATGCAACCGACTGCGAGGCCGCCGATGGCCGGGCGCATCCAGATCGGGACAGGGAGCTTTGCGGAGGCATCCTGAACGATGAAAATGCTGCGCATGAAGACGGATGCCACCAGTGCACAAACCAGGCCAAGGACCAGGAACAGCGGCACTTCAAGCAGCGAGTCGATGAAATATTCCGGGACCACGAAGGCCGGGTAATGGCCAAAATAGTTGCGGATCACCACCGCCGAGACCACCGAGGCAATAACTATCGGGGCGAAGACACTCAGCGAGTACTGTCCGATGACCACCTCCAGGGCGAAGAACACACCGGCAATCGGCACATTGAAGGATGCCGACACGGCCGAGGCAACACCGCAACCCAGAAGGGTAAGAGAAAAGGTGCGGCTGAATTTCAGGCGCTCAGTAATCCAGCTGCTGAGGCTGGCGCCGATATGAACAGCCGGTCCTTCACGGCCCACAGATGCACCTGTACCAATCGAGGCCGCCGAAGCCAGTGCAGCGCCGAGACCTGCTTTCCAGTCCATCCTGCCTCCGCGGTATGCGCAAGCTTCCATGATATCGGGTATGCCCTGGTTACGCCTGTCGGGCATGAAATAATAAATGAACAGACCCACGAACAGACCGCCGAGCGTTGGCGCCAGCAACAAATGCCACCATGTAGAGACTGCCACAACGGTAGCAAAATATTTCTCTGTATCAGATGCAAACGCGGCGAACTGGAACCACCCGACCAGCTTGCGGAAACCGACAATGCCATGAGAGACCACCAACCCGATCAGGACTGAAAAGGCTAGCAGCAAGACATATTCATTACCGAATGCCGTGCGCAGGCGCGTGACGATTGTTCGTCCTTTTTGACTTTGCGATGGCATAAATGCTGCCTTCCCCCCCCACGCAATGTACCCGTGCATTAGAGGTCAGATACAGTGAAATTGGAAGCAGGGGCGTCATTCGTCCGATTGACGCCATGTGGACAAGCGCATTATCCAACACATGTAGGAAGAAGGTGAACTCCCATGTCCGATTCGCAAAATCCCGTGCCCGACCGGGAGTCGATGGAATTTGATGTCGTGATTGTTGGGGCTGGTCCGGCCGGGCTTGCTGCCGCCATTAGGTTGAAGCAACTGGCGCAGGAGAAAGACCACGATGTCTCTGTCGTCGTCCTGGAAAAAGGCTCCGAGGTCGGCGCGCATATTCTCTCCGGTGCGGTGATTGATCCAGTTGGCCTCGATGCGCTTTTCCCGGACTGGGGTGAACGGGGAGCGCCAGTGGAGACACAAGTTTCCCAGGACAAATTCCTCTACCTCACCTCGGGGAAAAGTATATCTCTGCCCAATTTCCTCATGCCGCCGCTGATGAGCAATCACGGCAACTATGTCGTCAGCCTTGGAAATCTGTGCCGCTGGCTTGGGGAACAGGCCGAAGCGCTCGGTGTGGAAGTATATCCGGGCTTTGCAGCGAGCGAGATTCTCTACGACGACAAGGGCGCGGTACGGGGCGTTGCGACAGGCGATATGGGCGTAGCTGAAGATGGCGCGCCGAAGGACACTTTCATGCGCGGCATGGAGCTCCTCGGCAAATACACTCTGCTTGGCGAAGGCGCGCGGGGTTCGCTCACAAAACAGGCGATAGCAAAATTCGAATTGGACACAAGGCGCGAGCCACAGAAATACGGTCTTGGTCTCAAGGAGCTATGGGAGGTGACGCCCGACAATCATCAACCTGGCCTGGTCCAGCATACAATGGGCTGGCCGCTTGATGATGCGACCGGCGGAGGCTCGTTCCTCTACCATTTCGGCGAGAATCTTGTCTCGGTCGGGTTCGTAGTCCATTTGAATTACACCAACCCCTATCTCGCGCCTTACGAAGAGTTTCAGCGTTTCAAGACCCACCCGGCTATCCGGGATGCATTCACGGGCGGCAAGCGGGTGGCGTACGGTGCACGCGCGCTCACCGAGGGTGGATTCCAGTCGGTGCCGAAGCTTGCCTTCCCCGGCGGGGCGCTCATTGGATGCGGTGCGGGGTTCATGAATGTGCCGCGTATCAAGGGGTCTCATAACGCCATGCTGAGCGGGATCATGGCAGGTGACTCCGCATTTGAAGCGCTGCAGGAAAACCGCGCGGGAGATATGCTTTCGACTTATGAAAAAGCATATGAAACCAGTGACATAGCAAAAGACTTGAAACGCGTGCGTAACGCCAAGCCATTGTGGTCTCGCTTCGGTACGCGACTCGGGCTAGTGCTTGGGGGGATGGACATGTGGCTCAACACTCTTCTGCCGTTCCTCAAACACACGATCGGGCACGGCAAGCCGGACCATGCGAGTTTAAAGCCAGCATCAGGATTCAAGCCGATCGAGTATCCCAGGCCCGATGGCACGCTCACCTTCGACAAACTATCTTCCGTTTTCCTGTCAGCGACCAATCACGAGGAAGACCAGCCTGTGCATCTGAAGGTCGCCGATCCGGGTTTGCAGCGCGCAAGCGAATATGACCGCTTTGGCGGGCCGTCGACGCGCTATTGTCCTGCAGGGGTTTATGAATGGATCGTGGAGGGTAAGGGCACCGAGCCCCGTTTCCAGATCAATGCGCAAAATTGTGTCCACTGCAAAACCTGCGATATCAAGGACCCGGAACAGAATATTACCTGGGTGACGCCGGAAGGTGGTGGTGGCCCGAACTATCCGAATATGTAATTGAAAAGTAGGGGGCCCGGGAAATATGTTCTCGCTTGATGAACTGGAGGCGGCTGCCGACATCGTTCACGGGTTCATGCCGCCGACACCGCAATATACCTGGCCGCTTCTAAGCCAACGCGCCGGCTGCGAGGTCTGGGTCAAACACGAAAATCATACCCCCATAGGCGCGTTCAAGCTGCGTGGTGGGCTGGTCTATTTCGATGAACTGACCCGCAGTGGCGAGACTGTCACAGGGGTGATCACGGCAACACGTGGCAATCACGGTCAAAGTATCGCGCGGGCCAGTGCGCAATTCGGTCTGCCTTCGACAATTTTGGTGCCTCACGGGAACAGCGTCGAGAAAAACATTGCCATGCAGGCCTTTGGCGCCGAGTTGATCGAATTCGGCGCAGATTTTGACGAGGCGCGGATAGAGGCCGGCCGGCTGGCGCAGGAAAAAAGCCTGCATATGGTCCCTTCTTTTCACCCTTGGCTTGCAAAGGGAGTTTCTACCTACGCACTGGAAGTATTCGGGGCGATAAATGATCTGGACAGGATTTATGTACCCATTGGCCTGGGGTCAGGCATCAGCGGGCTGATCATGGTGCGTAATCTTCTCCGGTTGAAGACCAGCATTATCGGCGTAGTGGCAGAAAATGCGCCCGCTTACGCCATATCGTTCGAGGCGGGTGAAGTGCGTGAAACGAACAGCGCGGCGACATTTGCCGATGGCATGGCCTGCCGGGTGCCATCCCCGGAGGCTCTGGAACTCATCTGCGAAGGCGCAGAGCGTATCGTAACGGTTTCAGAAGATGAGATCGCGTCAGCCATGCGGGTCTATTACAGCGATACACACAATCTGGCCGAGGGTGCGGGGGCGGCCTCTCTTGCCGCGCTTTTAAAAGAGCGGGGGAGTCTGGGCGGCAAGAAGGTTGGCGTCGTACTGAGTGGTGGAAATATCGATGCCGCTGCGTACAGCACAGTCATAAATGGCGGGACACCCAAATTACCGTGAGTTGCAAGAATTTGGCGGGCCATTTATGACGCTAGGGTGATAAAGTCCGATTGGGTCTTGCGACAATACGGATTTAGCGCAATTGTTCCTGGCACACTGTGCGCGCCACTCGAATTATTTTCCAGGGATGCGCTGGCGCAGTTGGGTGTCATGCCGGAAAGGATAGTCATGTTGGGCAAAGCTTGCCGGGTTTTCGGCCTTGCGATGTTGATCACGCTTTTGGCTGCTCCGGTTTCTAATGTGGCCTGGGTAGACGAACGCGATGAAGTGACCCGTTCGTTACTCGGCAGCTATCTGGCTGGGCGCCTTGCGCGTTCTCAGCGCGAAAACTCCAAGGCCGCGAAATTTTACGAGAATGCGCTCTCCAAGGATCCCGAGAATGAGCTAATTCTGGAGCGCACGTTCCTGCTCGAAGCCATTGCCGGCAACTGGGACAGGGCCCTTAGACTTGCCGAGGATGTGACCGCGAATGAAAATTCGCACCAGATAGCCCGCTTTTTGCTCGGCGTAAAAGAATTCAAGCAAGGCGATTTTGAGAAAGCGGGCAAACATTTTTCATCAGCGCGCAAAGGAACATTGTCCGACCTGACCGCCCGGCTGTCGCGCTCGTGGACCTACCTGGCTGCTGACGACGCTGACAAAGCGCTCAAAGAACTGGCGGAAATGAAAAAGGCCGATTGGTCGCTGTTCTATCAGCAATATCATAAGGGTCTGATTGCAGATGTCGCGGGTAAGAAGAAGGTTGCGCGTACTTCGCTGGGGGCAGCCTTCAAGTCTCGTCCACGTACGCTGCGGATAGCGGAAGCCTATGCACGTCATGCCGCCAATGCAGGCAATGACAAGCTTGCCAAGAATATATTGAAGAAACATATCGGCAAATCCAGCGGCCATCCGGTAGCTCTTTCCCTGCTGGAAGAAATCAAAAGTGGGGAGAAATCCTCGTTGCTGGTGACAACCCCGGCTGAAGGACTGGCGGAGGTTTTTTATGCCATTGGGGATGCACTGACCGGTGAAGACAGCACTGAGATCGGCCTGGTCTATCTTCGCATCGCGCTTTACCTGAAATCGGAATTTCCACTTGCCAATCTCGCGATTGGCGAGGTTTACGACAAAACGGAACGATTTGAGCAGGCACTCGTGTCATATGAACAGGTGCCAAAATCATCGCCGATCTGGATGAATGTCCAGATTCGCAAAGCCTATGTTCTGAATTCTCTTGAGAAGATAGATGATTCCAAGTTGCTTCTGGAGGGCCTTGCCGAAAGCCCGGCATTTGGAACCCGGGCGTATGATGCGCTTGGGAGCATCATGCGCTCAGCCCAGCGATATGAAGAGGCCGAACATTATTACACACGCGCCATTGAACTCTTGAAAAAGCCGAAGAAGGCGAACTGGACGCTGTTTTATGCGCGCGGTGTTTCCCGTGAACGGCTCAAGAATTGGACAGATGCTGAGAGTGATCTGCAAATGGCTCTCCAACTCTCACCCAATCAACCCTTGATTCTAAATTACCTGGGGTATTCGTGGGTCGATCAGGGACTCAACCTCAAGCGTGCCATGGACCTCATACGCAAAGCCGTGAAGTTGAAACCTGATGACGGCTACTTCGTCGACAGTCTTGGCTGGGCCCATTACCGGCTGGGCAGGTTTGACAAGGCTGCAAAGCATCTGGAGCGCTCGGTGGAGCTTCGCCCCGATGACCCTGTAATCAACGACCATCTTGGCGATGCCTACTGGAGAGTCGGACGGATTCTGGAAGCTAAATATCAATGGTCACAGGCTTTGACGCTTGAGCCGGAGCCGGAAGACGAGGTCAAGATCCGGGAAAAGCTTGCCAATGGCTTGCAAGCCCAGGCCAAGCCCAAAAAGGTCGTTGTTGCCTCACTCTCGAAGAAAAAAACTGATGCAAAGAACGCAGCCAAACCTTCAGAAAGTGTCGCTGTTCTGGAGACAAAACCCGCAGAGATGAAGACGGCAGTCGAGGAGGCGGCCAAGCCCCGCATCCATGTGGTGAAGGAGGGTGAGTCTCTTTGGGACCTGGCGCTGGAATATTACAAGGACGGTAGCAAGTTCAACGTGATCTACCGTGCCAACGAAGCCGTCATCAAGGAAGCGGGTTCAATCTTTGCCGGACAAAAACTCAAGATTCCCGAGAAGCCTTAAAGAAGCGGTTCCGGTGAATGGTTTAACCTGTCCCCGGAAGGGCTGACGACGCGGTGTTTTCATATGACACTTGATGAACGCGCGCCGGCGAAAGTCAATCTTACTCTTCAGGTGCTGGGCCGCAGGACCGATGGCTTCCACGAAATCGAGAGTCTGGTTGCCTTTGCCGATTTCGGAGATGCGCTTTCCCTGACGCTCAACGGAGAACTCTCACTACATACAAGCGGCCCGTTTGCCACGGCCCTTGGAAGGGATGACAATCTCGTCCTCGCTGCAGCGCATCAGCTGAAGGAACGCTGTCCCAGAATTAAAGCCGGTGCATTTAAGCTGGAGAAAAACCTGCCCGTGGCGGCTGGTCTTGGTGGTGGCTCAGCCGATGCGGGCGCCGCATTACGTCTCATCGATCACGCAAATCCTGGACTTATCCCGGCGCAGATCATGGAGGATACAGCATGTGCGCTGGGGTCCGATGTCCTGGCCTGCCTGATCTCACAGGCCACGGTGATGCGCGGGCGCGGTGAAAGCCTCTCACCACTCAAGTCCTTGCCTGCACTTGATGCCGTGCTGGTCAATCCGGGTGTCTACCTGCGTGCGGGAAGTGTTTATGCCGCGCTGGATGCACCCAAGCTGGGCGATTTACCCTCAGCGGGAAATGGCAAGCAGATGTCTTTTGCCTCTGCCGGTGATTTGCTGAAAGCTGTTTCGGAAGTGGGCAATGATCTCGAGCGGCCCGCCATTAGACTGGCACCTGTGATCGGCGATGTACTTTCTGCCTTGTCGAGCCTGGAGGGATGTCAAACAGCGCAAATGTCGGGAAGTGGGGCAACCTGCTTCGGTATATTTGCAAATGCCGGGCTGGCGGCCAGTGCGCGGGAGCGTCTGCGCGCTGCCCAACCTGACTGGTGGGTGGTGTCAACCAGGTTGGAGTAAATTTGGCCCTAGTGCGCCCGCTCGATACAGAAAGCCACTGCATCCAACAGAGCGGCCTTGTAATTTGTTTCAGGAAAGATCGCCAGTGCGTCGTGGGCGATTGACCCATAGTGGCGCGCGCGTTCAATCGTATCTTCAATGGCCCCGCACTCGTTCATGAGTGAGATTGCCATTTTCAGATCACCGTCCTGAACATCACCCTCCTGAAGCACCCGGCGCCAGAATTCCCGGTTCTCATCGCTGCCCCGGCGATAGGACAGAACGACGGGCAGGGTGATTTTGCCCTCGCGGAAGTCATCCCCGACGGATTTACCAAGCCGTTCCTGATCGCCGGAATAATCCAGCACGTCATCCAGAAGCTGGAATGCAATGCCGAGATTCTTGCCGTAGGAACGCAGTGCCGCCTGTTCTGCCTTGGGTCTTTCAGCAAGGACGGCTCCAACCTCTGCCGCAGCGGAGAACAGTGCCGCAGTCTTGGCATTAATAACGGCCAGATATTCATCTTCGTTGGTTTCGGTGTTTTTGGACGCGATCAGCTGCATAACCTCGCCCTCGGCGATAACGGCTGCAGCGTTTGAAAGAATTCTCAAAGCCTCCAGAGAGCCAACATCGACCATCATCTTGAAAGCCTGGCCCAGCAGGAAATCCCCGACCAGGACGCTGGCTTCATTGCCCCACAGAATGCGGGCTGATTTCTTGCCGCGCCGCAGATCGCTTTCATCGACAACGTCGTCATGTAACAGCGTTGCCGTGTGCATGAACTCGACACTGGCTGCCAGTTTTATATGTTCACTGCCCATATAGTTGCACATGCGTGCTGCGGCGATGGTCAGCATGGGACGCAGGCGCTTGCCACCGGAGTCGATCAGATGTCTGGCAAGCTCAGGGATCAAATCGACATCGGAGCGGGCCTTGTCCATGATGATACGGTTGACACCCCCCATATCGTCGCCAACCAGGTCAAACAAAAGTTGTAGACTGGCTCTCGGCTCTCTCGTGCCTGATAGTGGAATTACAACGCCCAAGACTGGCTCCCCCTTGGTACTTCGATTTGGTGGCAGTATATTCTTCTGGCGGGGTCTGCGGTCAAGCCGATTGGTATGCCTTGCTGTCGCATACACCCAAAACGGGATCATGCAGTTTCATTTCTGGCCATTTCAGGAGAGTATCGATTGAAGGAACTGTTTCGCAGCAATGACGCGGTTCTACTGTCATTTGTTGAGGCAATTTTGTCCGATGCAGGCGTAGCGCATCAGATAGCCGATGGATATATGAGTATCATGGAGGGGTCGCTTGGCGTTTTGCCGCGCCGTATGCTCGTTGCCGAAGATGAATGGGCACAAGCCCGCCGAATTCTTAAAGAGGCCGATCTTGAACATGTCGTTGGCCAGGACTGACACCACACCAGCCACTACGAGAGATGCCTTTTTTGATGGCAAGCTCACCGTGCTGCAACCAAGAAACGGCCCGCGGGCTGCCATTGATGCTCTGTTTCTGGCCGCTGCAATTCCTGTTGCCGAAGGTGAGGCGCAAACTGTACTCGAGGCGGGCACGGGTACGGGCATTTCTTCTCTGGCGCTGTGTAGCCGGGTAGGTGACTGCCATGTGACCGGTCTCGATGTGCAAGGAGACCTTCTGGCGTTGGCCCGTGAAAACGTGATCCGGAACAAATTCGAAGACCGCATCACATTAATTGAGGCGGATATCACGGCGTCCGGTGAAATCCTGGAGGCTGCCGGATTGTTGCGGGAAGGCTATAATCATGTCGCCGCCAATCCACCGTTTTATACAAGGGGCAAGGCGAGGGAGCAGGCTGAAGCTATAACGGCGCGTGCCTATACCGCCCAGCCGGGAGATCTGGAAAAGTGGATTAAATTTCTAGTTGCAATGGCCGCGCCGCGCGGATCACTGACACTCATTCACAAAGCCGATGCGCTTGAAGACCTTCTGGCGTTGCTCAAGGGCCGGTTCGGCGCGCTGGCCGTGTATCCGCTGTTTCCCAAACAGGGACTGCCGGCCAAGCGCGTTCTGATCCGGGGGATCAAGGGCAGCCGTGCACCGCTTGCGATACTACCGGGCATGGTTTTACATGAAGCGGATGGCTCATATACGAAGCAGGCCGATCTTATTTTGTGCGGCGATTCAGGTTTGCATATCAGTGCGCAGGCTTGATTATGCGAGCGGGCAGGCTAAGTATGGAGGACTGAGAGCCGCACAGGCGGTTTTTCCTTGTTTTGCGGCATTAAGGTGATGCGTTGAGAATTCCCTTCATTAGTAATTTCTTCTCAAAGGGGCCGGTTGTGCCGGTGCTGCGCATGGGCGGGGCAATCGGTGCGGTGACGCCGCTGCGGCCGGGACTGTCTCTTGCCACTATGGCGGGGTCGATACAGCGCGCCTTTTCCATGAAGGGTGCCAAGGCAGTTGCGATCCAGATCAATTCTCCGGGTGGCTCGGCGGTGCAGTCGATGCTTATTTACAAACGCATCAGAGATATGGCTGAGGAAAAAGACTTACCTGTTTACGTGTTCACCGAGGACGTGGCGGCTTCCGGCGGCTACCTGATTGCACTGGCTGGCGATGAAATTTACGGGGATGCGAGTTCCATCATCGGCTCAATCGGTGTGGTGGCTTCGGGGTTCGGGTTCGACAAGGCGATCAAGCGGCTTGGGATCGAGCGTCGGGTTTATACAGCCGGGGACCAAAAAGTGTCCCTCGATCCCTTCCAACCTGAAAAGGCAGACGATATTGTGCGGCTGAAGCAGCTCCAGGCCGATGTGCATGAAACCTTTGTCGATCTTGTGAAGGAGCGCCGGGGCCGGCGCATCAAGAAAGCTGGCGACAGCTTGTTCACCGGGGAATTCTGGTCCGGCAAGAAAGCCTTGGAACTTGGCCTCGTCGACGGTATCTCAGATGTGCGCTCGAAGATGCGCGAGATGCTTGGCAAGGATGTGCGCCTGAAGCTTGTCACGCCCAAGAAGGGACTGTTCGGCAGGCGCTTACGCGGCGTGCTTGCCCGCACGAACGAGATGGCAGATATAGAGCTTTCAGCCCCAAGTCTTGCGGATGATCTAATCTCGGCAGTCGAGACGCGCGCGCTGTGGTCGCGTTTCGGTCTGTAGTGTCATCATGCCCCATTTGATTCTTGTTGTTCTGGCCGGTGCTGGCATATGGGCGGGGTACAACTGGTATCGCAAGGAGCAGGAGCGCGTGCGTGATGCCCTGGGTAAAGCCGAAGCAGAACTCAGGCGACGCGATGAAAATTCCATTCCGACGCTGAAACGCGATCCCGATACGGGCGTTTATGAGCATCCAGACAAGTGAGTTTTGAGCCTCGCCTCGCTCCCGCATCCTGAATAAACCGCAAGAAGTGGTTGCTTCCATTGCCCCTGCGCGCATAACAAGTCCGGGACAACATTCGAATCCTTAGGCGTATTCAATGGCCAATGCTCAAGCCGCCCAATTGCGGCCGGACAAATCCTTTCAGGACCTGATCCTGGTACTCCAGCTATATTGGGCCGCCCGTGGATGTGTTCTGCTCCAGCCCTACGACATGGAAGTGGGGGCAGGTACCTTCCACCCCGCGACGACCTTGCGTGCACTTGGGCCAAAACCCTGGAACGTGGCCTATGTGCAGCCCTCGCGCCGCCCGACCGATGGGCGCTATGGCGAGAACCCGAACCGGCTGCAGCATTACTACCAGTACCAGGTGATCCTGAAGCCGAGCCCGTCCGACATTCAGGAGCTTTATCTCAAGTCGCTTTACGCCATCGGCATTAACCCGAAAAATCATGACATCCGCTTCGTCGAGGACGACTGGGAAAGCCCGACGCTCGGCGCCTGGGGGCTGGGCTGGGAGGTATGGTGTGACGGTATGGAAGTCTCGCAGTTCACCTACTTCCAGCAGGTTGGCGGTTTTGACTGTGACCCGGTTGCGGGCGAGCTGACCTATGGCCTTGAGCGCCTCGCCATGTATTGCCAGGGCGTCGACAATGTCTATGACCTCAATTTCAATGGCGGTGAAGGCGACAAGAAGGTCACCTATGGCGATGTGTTCCTGCAGGCCGAGCAGGAATATTCCCGGCATAACTTTGAGTACGCCAATACCGAGCGCCTGCTCACCCACTTCCGCGACGCGGAAGCGGAATGCAAGGCATTGCTTGAAGCCGGTGACAGGGGCGAGGGCAAAATGCACGAATGCGTGCTGCCGGCCTACGATCAATGCATCAAGGCAAGCCATATTTTCAATCTGCTTGATGCGCGTGGTGTGATCTCCGTTACCGAGCGGCAGGCCTATATCCTGCGGGTGCGTGACCTCACCAAGGCGTGCTGCACCGCCTGGCTGCAAACGGAAGCGGGTGGGGCGTCATGAGCGAACTCCTGCTTGAAATCTTTTGCGAAGAAATACCGTCGGGCATGCAGGCGCGCGCTGGAATCGAGCTGCAGCGGCTTGTGGGCGACGGCTTGAAAGAGGCGGGGCTTGAGTTCAAAACAGCCAGGAACTTCGCCGGGGCACGGCGGTTGACGCTGGTGATTGAAGGTCTGCCGGACAAATCACCTGACGTTTCCGATGAACGCAAGGGCCCCCGTGTTGGCTCGCCGGACAAGGCGATCGAAGGCTTTCTGCGTGCTGTCGGTCTCAAATCTGCGGATGAGGCCAAAATCGTCACCGACGAGAAAAAAGGCAACTATTACGTCGCCATAATCGAGAAGCCGGGGCGGGAAACATCCGATGTCCTGGCCGAGTTGATACCGGCTGTCATACGGCAATTTCCCTGGCCGAAGTCGCAGCGCTGGGGGGCGGGAAAACTCAGATGGGTGCGTCCGCTGCATTCGATCCTCTGCCTGCTTGGCGGCAAGGTGGTTGCCTTTGACGTGGACGGCATCACCAGCGGTAACGAAACGCTCGGTCACCGCTTCCTCAACGAGGGGGCCATCACGGTTTCAAACTTCGACGACTATGAGAAAAGACTGCGCGACGCGCATGTAATTCTTGATGCTGATGAGCGGCAAAAACTCATACTTGAAGGGGCGAATGCTGCAGCTAAAGAAGCTTCCCTCGAACTGGTCGAAGACGAAGCGCTACTGAGAGAGGCTGCAGGGCTTGTCGAATGGCCCGTGGTGCTGATGGGGGCGTTCGATAAGGAATTTCTTGACGTGCCGCCGGAAGTCATCATCACGGCCATCAAGAAGCACCAGAAATGTTTTTCTTTACGCGATGGGAAAACAGGCGAGCTCGCGAATAAATTCATCCTGGTTTCCAACCTGATTGCGGACGATGGAGGCAAGGCCATCATCGCCGGCAATGAGCGCGTTGTCCGTGCAAGACTTAGCGACGCCAAATTCTTCTGGGACCAAGATTGCAAGATAAAGCTCGAAGACAGACTGCCAGCGCTTGAGAGTATCATCTTCCACGAGAAGCTGGGGACGCAGGCGGAACGGGTGGAGCGGTTGAAAGTGCTGGCGCGTGAGTTGGCACCTGCTGTCAGCGCCGACCCGGACAAGGCGGAGCGGGCGGCTGAACTTTGCAAAGCCGATTTGGTGACGGACATGGTCGGCGAGTTCCCGGACCTCCAAGGCCTGATGGGTAAATACTATGCTCTGGATCAGGGCGAGGATGCATCAGTTGCGGCAGCTATTGAGGGGCATTACAAGCCCGCTGGCCAGCGCGATACTGTGCCCAATGATCCTGTTTCAATCGCCGTGGCACTCGCCGACAAGCTGGACACCCTCGTAGGCTTCTGGGCTATCAATGAAAAGCCTACGGGCTCCAAGGATCCCTATGCGCTGAGAAGGGCGGCGCTGGGGGTTATTCGGATTATTCTGGAAAATTCTGGTCCTACAATTTACCTGCAAGCATGGCTAGAGGAGCAAATTGGGAAACTAGGAAAAGCGGACGCAAGTGGACGTTGGATTTGGGGATATGACCCTCTAAGTGAAATCTCAGACTTGGATAAAGGACTCGTCGAGTCACCGCAAACTCGCGTTGGATCGCCAACGAGGATAGCTAGTGATCTAGTCGCTTTTTTCCAGGACAGACTTAAGGTGTATTTGCGTGATAAGGGCGCTAGGCATGATTTGGTTGATGCAGTTGTCACAGAAGACGCCGATGACCTTCTTTTGATTGAACGCCGAGTGAATGCACTACACAATTTTATTGATTCTGAGGATGGCGGCAATTTGCTGATCGGAGTACGCCGCGCCATAAGCATTCTCTCGGCTGAGGAAAAAAAGAGCGGGGAGCCTATTGTTGGAATCGCTGATCCAGAAATATTTGAAACGGACGAGGAAAGAGCAGTTTGGAATGCTTATGGCGAAATGTGGACAGATGTGGAAATCGGTCTAAACACAAAAAAAATCGAAGATGCACTAATGGCTTTGGCCAAATTACGGAGTCCAATTGACGCTTTCTTCGATCACGTCACGGTCAATGCGGATAACCATGCGCTGCGTGAGAACAGGCTGAAGCTGTTGAACCAGATTCGCGAGGCGACGCTGGCCGTTGCTGATTTCTCCAAGATCGAGGGGTGAGGATGCCATGACCCCCCGTATCAACATCGTCACGCTCGGTGTTTCCGACATCGCTTCGGCCACGGACTTTTATGAAAAGCTAGGCTTTGTTAAATCCGAACAGGCCAGCAACCCAAATGTCACCTTCTTCAAGGGGGCGGGCTGCGTGCTCGGGCTGTTTGGCAAGGAGCCGCTGATCGAGGATGGCTGCTTGCAGGATCACTGGACCGGGCAGGGGGGTATGTCGCTGGCTCAGAACCTGGAAAGCGAAGAGACGGTGGATTCCTTTATCGCGCTGGCAGAAAAGTCAGGCGCGAAAATCCTGAAACCCGCGGCCAAGACCTTCTGGGGTGGCTATAGCGGGTATTTTGCCGATCCGGACGGGCATGTCTGGGAAATCGCGCACAATCCATTCTTCCCGATCAACGACAATGGGGTAATCGAACTGCCCGATTGATGGGGAGAAAAATACTCCCATCCGTTCGCCGCATTGAGTCTTTTGGGCGTGGGCGCTAAACAGGCGCGAACAACAGCCGTTCCACATAAGGGAAAGACCAGATGAGCCAGGTGCAAAAAGCATCCGCCGGCGCCCCCAAATGGGTTTACAGCTTTGGTGCGGGGGAGGGCGAAGGCTCCGCCGCCATGAAGGAGCTGCTTGGCGGCAAGGGCGCGAATTTGGCCGAGATGGCCAATCTCAACTTACCAGTACCGCCCGGCTTCACCATCACAACGGAAGTTTGTACCGCCTACTATGACAATAGCGGGGCCTTGCCAGATGAGTTGAAACCGCAGGTCGAGGAGGCTCTAAAAGCGGTTGGTGAAGCCACAGATCGCGAATTCGGCAATACTGAAAAACCACTCCTCGTCTCGGTACGCTCGGGCGCGCGAGCTTCCATGCCGGGCATGATGGATACAGTGCTCAACCTGGGTTTGAATGATGAAACAGTGGAAGCGGTCGCGGAACAGGCGAATGACAAGCGCTTCGCCTATGACAGCTACCGGCGCTTCATCCAGATGTACTCAGATGTTGTCTTAGGCGTTGGCCACCATCTGTTTGAAGACATTCTGGAAAATTACCGCAACCTCAACGGCCATGCACTGGATACGGACTTGTCCGCCGATGACTGGGTTGAAGTCATCGAAGCCTACAAGAATTGTGTGGAAGAGGAACTTGGGGAACCCTTCCCACAGGATATTCATGCCCAGCTCTGGGGTGCCGTTGCGGCGGTGTTTGGTTCCTGGGAAACGGCGCGCGCCAGAACCTACCGGCGTCTTCATTCTATTCCTGACGACTGGGGAACAGCGGTCAACATACAAGCCATGGTGTTCGGCAATATGGGCGACACCAGCGCCACCGGCGTGGCCTTTACCCGCAACCCGTCAACCGGCGTGAAGGAACTCTATGGCGAATTCCTGGTGAATGCGCAGGGCGAAGACGTGGTGGCCGGCATCCGCACACCGCAAAGCCTCACCGAGGCGGCGCGTAAGGAAGCGGGCGATGACAAGCCTTCGCTGGAGACGGTGATGCCGGATGTCTTCGCGGAATTGAACGACATCTATGACAAGCTTGAGGCGCGCTACCACGACATGCAGGACGTGGAATTTACGGTTCAGGAAGGCAAGCTGTGGATGCTGCAAACCCGCAGCGGAAAACGCACGCTCAACGCGGCTCTCAAGATTGCCGTGGATATGGTCGCCGAGGGTGTCATTAGCAAAGAAGAAGCGGTAGAGCGCATTGATCCGAACCAGCTTGACACACTGCTTCACCCCACTCTTGATCCACAAGCCGAGCGGACCATCTTCGCAACTGGCCTGCCTGCATCACCAGGCGCTGCCGTGGGCGAAATCGTTTTCAACCCGGACGAGGCTGAGAGGCTCGTCTCGCAAGGCAAGACCGTTATCCTCGTGCGCGTCGAAACAAGCCCGGAAGACATTCACGGGATGCACGCTGCCGCCGGAATTCTCACCACCCGCGGCGGCATGACAAGTCACGCAGCCGTGGTGGCGCGCGGCATGGGTCGGCCTTGTGTATCTGGTGCGGGAACCGTGCATATCGACTATGACGCGCAGGTCATGACCTCTGGCGGCGAGCAACTCAACAAAGGCGATATCATCACCGTGGATGGCACCTCTGGGCAGGTGCTCAAGGGCGAGGTCGCTATGATCCAGCCTGAGCTCACCGGCGATTTCGCAACGCTCATGGGCTGGGCGGACAAGGTACGCCGTCTTGGCATTCGCGCCAATGCGGACACGCCGCGTGACGCGCAACAGGCTCGCGAGTTTGGTGCGGAAGGCATCGGGCTGTGCCGCACCGAGCATATGTTCTTCGATCATGAACGTATCCTGGCCGTGCGCGAGATGATTCTCGCCGAGACGCCGGAAGGACGCCGCACTGCGCTCGACAAGATCCTGCCCATGCAGCGCGATGATTTCACAGAACTGTTCGAGATCATGGGCGGACTACCGGTGACGATCCGTCTGCTCGATCCCCCCTTGCATGAATTCCTGCCCCATGAGGATGAAGAAATTGCCGAGGTGGCAGAGGCGCTCGGCACCAGCATGACCAAACTCAAATATCGCGTTGGAGAGTTGAAGGAATTCAACCCGATGCTGGGCCATCGCGGCTGCCGCCTAGCCATCACCTACCCAGAGATCACTGAAATGCAGGCGCGGGCCATATTTGAAGCGGCAGCAGTCGCGGGAGAAAAGACCGGGAAACCGGTTGAGGCCGAGGTCATGGTACCGTTGATTGCTTCGCGGGAAGAATTTGAATTCCTGAGCGAAAGAATTGTCGCGGTGGCCGATGCCGTGCAGGAAGAAAAAGGTGTCAAGCTGACCTACAGTGTCGGCACCATGATCGAGCTACCCAGGGCATGTCTGCGCGCCCACGAGATTGCACATAGCGCGGAATTCTTTAGTTTTGGCACCAATGACCTGACCCAGACGGCCTACGGTTTGAGCCGCGATGACTCGTCCAGTTTCCTTGGGGATTACACCGCGCGAGGTATCTTCGAGGTGGACCCGTTTGTCACGATCGATAAGCTCGGCGTGGGTGAACTGGTGGAGATTGGCGTCAAGCGCGGGCGTGAAACACGGCCCAACATCAAGCTCGGCATTTGTGGCGAACATGCGGGTGACCCGGAGTCGGTAGACTTCTGCGAACAGGTCGATCTGGACTATGTGTCCTGTTCACCTTTTCGTTTGCCGGTGGCGAGATTGGCAGCCGCGCATGCTGTGTTGCGCAGGAAATCAGCCAAATCCTAGCCACAATCCATGTCTGGGACGGGAAAAATTGGCTGAAAACCTGACTTTTCACGATCCATATTTAACCCACACTTGATTTCGATACTTCACCCAACTTGCTGGACACGGTGTTGAGCAGGCTTGGCGGGGTTAAGACTCATGTAAACCTTTTCCTGCCTAATAATCCTTCACCCTCCAGGGGGGTGTCGCCCGGACGCGATGGGGATATCGCGCCACAAGGGCATTAGGGGAAGTCATCAACTCATGTTGAGTGCGCCTTCCCGGGTCGTAACGTGTATTGGGTAACTGCCCGGTCAACTAATGGGTATGCGCCCGAGCAAAGTGTATTGGGTATTGCTCGGAATGGGGATTCGCTTTTTAAGCGGAAAGTGGCACTTCGCTGCCGCGGTCTTGATCGCGCCGGCAATGGCGCTTGGCTATTACGCAGGTGATCCGCAAAATTTGGGGATTACCGTCAATGCCGCCCTTTCAGGCGCCGGTTCGATCCATAGCCGCCATATGCCTTCAACCCAGGCAAATATTGCTCAACCAAATATCGCACATGAAGCCGCGCATCTATTCGCCAGGCCACATAAAGGCCCGCGGGCGGACCGTTACGTGATGCTGACCCGCTCAAGAAATGGTCTGGAGCCGGAACAGAAGATTGCCAGGACAACTGAAATAGCCAAGGCTCCCATTCAGGCGGACATGACGGTGACGGGATCCATCCCAGCACCGGCTCCGCAAAAGATGGCCGTACTTGCAAGCCAACCGGCTAACCCCCCGCAGCTAGATGCGATGGACAATCGAGCTAGGGATTTTGGTCTCCTCCCGGCTATCCCGGTATCCCAGCGCACCAGCGTATCGCTGTTCATGTCATCACTCCTGCGCCCTCAACCTTCAGAATTTCCTGCAGATGAGGTTGTGCGCAACATAGCTCTGCCAAAGTCGGGTCCCGTCCAATCCAAGATCAGCCGTGGTTTGACATTCAAGGGCGAGACGGAGAACGAGTACCAGGCGCGTCAACGCCGCTGCCTGGCGACGGCAATCTATTTCGAGGCGCGAGGCGAGCCAACCCGTGGCCAAGTGGCCGTGGCGCAGGTGGTCATGAACCGGGTGCGTTCAACACTCTACCCCGACACCATTTGCGGCGTCGTATATCAGGGCTCGCACCGGCGTACAGGATGCCAGTTCTCATTCACCTGTGATCGCAAGGCGGATATAGCGAAAGACAAGGTGAAATGGCGTATGGCCAACGAGCTTGCGCAGAAAATGACTGATGGCAAAAGCTGGCTCGGTGATATCGGCCATGCAACCCATTATCACGCGAACTATGTGAACCCGCGCTGGAGGCGGGGGTTGAACCGCATCAAGCAGGTCGGACGGCATATATTTTACCGCGTCCGGACCGAACAAGTGGATGATGTGCTTAAGAAAGAAAGTCCAGCCCGAGGTCTAGCGCTTTCGGGGAGTGGGTAAGCGAGCCCACTGAAATCAGATCGACCCCGGTTTCAGCAATCCCCCGCACTGTATCCAGCGACACCCCACCAGAGGCCTCGGTCACTATCTTTCCATCAATGCGTTTCACGGCCTCTGACAATTCTGCCATGCTCATATTGTCGAGCAGCACCGCATCGACCGGGAGCGACAACAACTCGTCGAGTTGCTCCAGCGTATCGACCTCGACTTCGATCTTGATCATGTGCCCGGCATGGGCGCGGGCGCTTTTGACAGCCGCTTCAACGCCGCCAGCAGCAGCAATGTGATTGTCTTTAATCAGCACCGCGTCATAGAGCCCGAAACGATGGTTCTGACCACCGCCTGCACGCACGGCATATTTCTCAAATGCACGTAGTCCAGGTGTTGTTTTACGCGTGCAGCAGATATGGGCATTTGTGCCTTCGATTGCTTTCACAAAGGCGTGTGTTTTTGTGGCTATACCACTCAAATGACTGAGAAAATTGAGTGCCACGCGTTCGCCGGTAAGGATTGCTGCTGCCGGTCCCGAGAGGTGAGCGATTGTGTCTCCGGGCTTTGAATAATCGCCGTCACTTATATCGGTACGGAAGGTAACAGCAGGATCTAACAACCTGAAAGCGACCCGCGCGATTTGCAGCCCTGCAATGCGGCCGGGCTCGCGCACGGAAATAGAAGCCTTGGCAAGCACACAGTCCGATACAGTCGCGCGGGTTGTGATGTCGCCTGCCAGACCCAGGTCCTCTTCCAGGGCGATTTTGACCGCAGCCTCGACCAGTATGTCGGGCAGGGCAATCAGGGCAGTCGCTTTGCTCATTTTGCGATGGCCATCTTTATGACGTTGCTTTCGTGGGGTTCGAAGGTATCTGCGGCATCGCTGATTGCTTTGAGGTCAGAAATCTTGAGCGTGGTCCTCCGCGCCAATTCCTTGTGTGCCTTGGGGTAATCGCTGCGGAACTGGCTGCCACGGGATTCTTCGCGCTGCAGTGCGCCAGCCGCAATAAATTCTGCTGTGAGTGTCCAGTTGCGCACTGCCAACGGGAGTTCGCCATGTGAGATGCTGGTAATGTCGCCAATCGCTGTGCGCAATCCGTTACCCTCACGCATCACGCCCACATTCTGCGTCATGGTGCGCCGGAGATGTTTCGAGATGTCCTTGATGGAGGCTGCATCCCAACTTATTGATCTACTCTCAGGGGGAAGCAGAAGCTCTGTTTCCGGTGTTTTCAAGTGGGATGCGAGCCCAGAGATATCATTCGCGATACGTGCGCCGAACACCACGGTTTCCAGCAGTGAATTCGAGGCCAGGCGGTTGGCGCCGTGTACGCCTGTACAAGCGACTTCTCCGCAGGCCCACAGGCCATCGACCGTTGTGCGCCCGTTCGCGTCCGTGAGCACCCCGCCCATATGGTAGTGCGCCGCCGGTGCGATGGGGATTGGCTCATGCACCGGGTCGATATCGACTTGGGCGCAAATCTCGGACAATCCGGGGAATTTATCAGCAAATTTAGATCCGATGGCTTCTCGGCAATCAAGGTAAGCACCGCGCCCGGATTGCACCTCGCGGAAGGTTGCGCGTGCCACCACATCACGCGGGGCTAGCTCAGCATCTTCATGGACAGCAGCCATGTATCGCTCGCCTCTGCCATTCACCAGCACTGCGCCTTCACCGCGAAGCGCTTCTGTCGCCAGGGGGGCGGGGTCGCGTCCGATATTGAGAGCCGTGGGGTGGAATTGCACAAATTCCGGATCTGCAATCACGGCACCGGCACGCGCCGCCATGGCGACGCCTTCACCAAGGGCGGATGAAGGGTTAGTGGTCACGTCAAACAGTTGACCGACACCACCGCAGGCCAGAACAACGGCTTTTGCCGGAAGCGTGATGGCGTCACCTTGGCCATATGACCCTGTTGGCCATAAATGAACGCCAGCAACATGTCGGGCGTTGTCCATTGCCAGCGCATGGGCACTCATGCCTTCCAGAATATGGATCGAGGGCGTCTCGCGTACGGCCGACATGACAGCGGCCATGATGGCCTTGCCCGCAAGATCGCCCTTCACCCGGGCGATACGCCGGGCGCTGTGTGCGGCCTCACGCGAAAGCTGGAGCTTGCCTTCGATGTCCTTGTCAAAGGGGACACCCAGACGCAGCAGATCCTCGATCCGATCGGGTGCTTCGCGGGCGAGTAGGTGTGCCAGACACTCATCAACGATACCGGCACCAGCGTTGATCGTGTCATGAGCATGGGCTTGGGGCGTATCCCCTTCGGAGATCGCAGCGGCGATACCGCCCTGCGCCCAGCCGCTTGATGTCCCTTCTCCCAAAGGAACGGGTGAAATCAGGACCACGGGATGCGGGCTGAGCTTGAGGGCAGTGAAGAGACCCGCAAGCCCGGCGCCGATGATGACAATGCTCTCCCCGCGGATCATGTTCGGGGGAAGAGAATTATTAGTCACTGCTGAGGCCATGATCGTCCTCCCGGCAGGATGGGGATTACTTGCTGAGTTCCACCATCCGCTCAACGGAGGCACGAGCGCGCTCTGCGACATCTGGATCAATGGTGATCTCTTCTTTTAGATAAACCAATGAATCCAGTATCTTGGGTAGCGTGATGCGTTTCATGTGCGGGCATAGATTGCACGGACGTACAAATTCTACACCCGGCGTTTCAGCCGCCACATTATCGCTCATGGAGCATTCGGTCACCAAGACGACCTTCTTGGGCTGGTTGTCCTTCACATAGTTGATCATACCGGTTGTTGAGCCGGTGAAGTCAGCTTCGGCCAGCACGTCGGGCGGGCATTCGGGATGGGCGATAATCTTGACACCTGGATCGATCTCGCGCGCGGCGCGCAATTCATCACCGGTGAAGCGTTCATGCACTTCGCAGCGTCCTTTCCAGGCGATAATCTCGACATCGGTCTGGCTGGCTACATATTTGGCCAGATATTCATCCGGCACGAAGATGACGCGGGATACGCCCAGTGATTCAACTATTTTTACTGCATTGGCGGACGTGCAGCAGATATCGCATTCGGCTTTCACTTCTGCGGAACAGTTGGCATAGGTGACAACCGGCACTCCCGGATAGGCTTCACGCATGGCGCGAACGTCGGCCCCGGTGATGGATTCAGCCAGCGAGCAGCCCGCTTTCATGTCGGGAATGAGCACGGTTTTCTCTGGGCTCAGCAGTTTGGCAGTCTCGGCCATGAAGTGTACGCCACACTGGACGATGATGTCCGCATCAGTTTTTGCGGCTTCTTTCGCCAGCTGCAATGAATCGCCGACAAAATCGGAGATACAGTGGAATATCTCCGGCGTCATGTAATTGTGCGCCAGGATCACTGCATTGCGTTCTTTTTTCAGCTCGTTGATGGCCTTGATGTAAGGCGCGAAGGCCGGCCATTCGACAGGGGGAACCACGCTGGAGACGCGCTCATAAGCCTGCGCCGTTTCCTTGGCCAATGCAGGCGTGTACTCCAAACTTGGCATGTCCATGATGCCGTATTTGCTCACTGCGTCTGAAACGTTAGGTGCGATCTCGATAATCGACATCAGTGCCTCCTGCCTTGTCTATATACTCTAATTGAGTATATAGGGGGCGTTAAAAGGACCGGCAAGGTGTGCCGGGTCGAATTTATATATAGTCGAAATGAGCAGATATTACCAGAGGGGTGTGTTGCCGCAGGTCTGGGGCGGGGCTTTCAGCCTCACCCGCCCTTCATTTTCACGCCTATCGAGGGGCGCTCAAGCAATACATCGCGGCGGAACCGGAACAACTTGGCTGGGCGCCCACCGGTCTGTGTGCTGACGTCACCGGTAGCTTCGACCAACCCTGCATTTTCCACGAGGCGTCGGAAATTCTGCTTGTGCACATGGTGACCCAGTATGGCCTCCACGATTTTCTGTAATTCGAAAAGCGTGAAGGATACGGGCAGCAGTTCGAATATCACGGGGCGGTATTTGAGTTTGCCTCGCAGCCGGCTCATTGCAGTGGCCAGAACCCGGCGATGGTCGAACTGCATGGGGCGGCCGAGTTGGGGCAGATCATCCCATAGTTTCACTGCCGAATGGCCATCACGTTTTGCTTCGGCCGCCAGACCTGCTTCGTACAGCAGCTCATAGCGCTCCAGAACCTTTTCCTCGTCCCAGTTGGACTCTTCATCCATGGCAAAACAAATGCGCAGACGTTCTGGGCGCGTGAGCACGGATGCGTGGCTGTCGTCCTGGTCCATCTGAGCCGCCCAGCGCTTCAGCCGGGGCTCGATTTCTTCTGTCAGAATACTCGGCTTACCATTGCGCCAGTCTTCCCATGGCAAAAAGCCATACCAGCGGGCAAAGGATGTCCCTTCCAGCGGCTCAAGCGGGTCCTCGGTAATCAGGGCCAGGTAGCCAACTGACACGATGTGGGACCCGGTGTCGTCCGGCTGCGCATGACGGCCCCTGTCTCCGAATGTGTAGAGCTGTTCGACATAGCCAAGTTCAAGGCCGGTCTGCTCACGTACCCAGTTGCGCAACCCGATATCCAGGGTGCGGTGATCGATCGGTGTGAAGGGGCCGTAGGGGAGGGCATCCCATTGGTCAGCCTCGCGCGAAACCAGAATATGCGGCTGACCCCCGCGCACGCTCACGATCGCGGCGTTCAGACCGATTTCGATGCTGGCCTGGGAGATCATGGCTCAGACAGCGACCCGGACCGGAAGCTGGAACGGGGTACCTTCCATGGTGGTTTGACCGCGGCCAATCTCCTCCACGGCACGGCTCATGCGCCCGTCGCGGGCAAGCAACCCGTCAGCCAGAAGGACCAGCCGTGAGTTGGGCGTGGCAGTTGGTGAGGCGGCACGCAGGGTTTGAGCGATGAGTGCTTCATTGATGCCGGGATTGAGAGCGCAGAGCGAGATGAATGCTGCCGCAGTCGAACGGCTGATCCCGGCCCAGCAATGGATCAGCATGGGGAGTTGACGGTCCCACTCGAGCACGAAATCTATGAGTTCCTGAACATGGGAGTCACTAGGGTGAACCAGTCCCGGTTGGGGTTCGGAAATATCATTCATCACCAGGCGCAGATGACGCTCAGGCTCAATGCAGGGAGGGCGCTCGACTATCATCTGATCGTTCATCAGAGTGACAAGGTAGCCCACGCCCGAAGCTTCAACCGTTCTGGCAACAGCGCTCAGTGGCCCGACATATATAATCTCTCCAGTCATCTGGAAACCAGACTAACCCACTCTTGTGGCACTTGCACGGCAGGGTGTGAGATTCACACAAATTTGCAGCAGAAGAACTTCGGTTTCAATTCCTGTTTCGTTCTATAAGGTATTCAAATCTCTTCACAAAAAGGATTTGCGCCTCGGTGACGGGAACGGGGACAATCTTGCGTAACCGGCGCAGGGCATGCTCACCAAGCCCGCGTGGGACGGTGAAGAATCGCCGCGCTTCGGCCTCGGAAAAACCGGCCAGTTGTGTGGCTTCCAGGTAAGCCGCCATTTTGTCAGCTCGTTTAACAAGCGTGGTGATGGTTTTCGGCAAGACTCCCGGCAACCCGAAGCGGATGTGTACCGCCTGCAACAACCGGTCTTCCAACTCCCGGTAATTCAGACCAACAGCGGCCTTGAAGGGCGTGATGAGATCGCCAACCACATATTCTGGTGCATCGTGAACCAGTGCAGCCAGCCGCCACCGTTCCGGAAGGTCCGTGCGCAATTCAGATGCTATCTGTTCAACCAGCAAGGAGTGCTGTGCGACTGAAAGCGCATGGTCGCCTGTTGTCTGCCCGTTCCAGCGCGCTACCCGGGCAAGGCCGTGGGCTATGTCCTCGAGCTCGATATCCATTGGCGAAGGATCAAGCAAATCCAGCCGCCGTCCGGAGAGCATGCGCTGCCAGGCACGCGGTGGGGCTTTTTTGCGTGGTGTCATGACGTGGGGGCTTTAAAGCTCTGTGCCAGTTCCACGCAAGGTCCATGACGATGACAGCCAACAACATGGTCATTTACCATCCCGACTGACTGCATGAATGCGTATACGGTTGTCGGCCCGCAAAACCGGAACCCTTCGGCCTTGAGTGCTTTTGCCATGGCCTTGCTCACATCCGTCTGCGCGGGGATGTCTTCCAGCCCGGCAAAACTGTTCTGAACGGGCACACCATCCACAAATTTCCAAAGGAAGGCAGAAAGGCTCGTGCGCTCTCTCAGCCCCAGATAGACTTTCGCATTTGAGATTGTGGCTTCGATCTTGCCGCGGTGGCGGATAATTCCGGCGTCCGACAAAAGCTGAGATATTTTTTTCTCGTCATAGCGCGCAACCTTCTCGGCATCGAAATTGTCGAACACTTCGCGGAAGCGGGCGCGCTTATTAAGGATGGTGATCCAGGACAGGCCTGCCTGAAAGCCTTCAAGGCTCAGTTTCTCAAGTAGCAACCTGTCGTTGGCTCTTGGTACTCCCCATTCCTCGTCATGATAGGTGATGTAAATGGGTTGCGGCCCGGCCCACCCGCAGCGCGTTGGTTCGCTCATGTCACTTTGCCTTGCGTCGGCACGCTGAAGTCGGCCCAACCCGGCTGTACGAGATCTATCTCGACATCGCCTGCCAACAGGGGGTGGCCGTCCTTAATTGCTTTGTCAGCCCGGTCAAGCCTGACCATGGCGAGGCCCATGTCTCCCGTGACCGAGCCCATCTGGCCTATGGACGCGTCACCCCCGGAGACTTTGGCGCCCTCGGTCAGTGGCGCATGTCCACGAACGGGTACGATGCGTTTGCGCGCCGTGCCGCGATGCTGCATCCGGGACACCACCTCCTGGCCCACATAGCAGCCCTTTTTGAAGTCGACACCGGCAAGCTGGTCATAATCTGCCTCATGGGGGAAGGTGTTGCCGAGGGGATAATCCTTGTCTGCCTCGGGCACGCCCATTGCGATACGCAGCTGGTGATAATCTTCTTCGCTGGCCACGTCACAATTCGCCGTCAGATCGAGAGATGCAGGTGCGATGATGCGCAAGCCCATCAGGTCCAGTCGTGGGTCGGTGTAGGTGATGGCTTCATTCGGTGTATCCGGGGTGCCATTCCAGGCAGCCCAGACTTTGTGCGTGCCGGATATATCCTCCAACTCGACCGCCGCGCGCAGCTTGTAGAAAGTGAGACGTTTGATGAAGTCCACCACATTGTCCCTGGCACATTCGAGAAGGAAATAGTCGCCGACATCAAGAAGGAAAAAATCAAACAGAATTTTCCCCTGTGGTGTGAGCAGCCCGGCATGGACCGCATTACCATCCACGGCCCGTGTCACATCATTGGTGACGATGTCTTGCAGAAATTTTTTTGCGTCAGCACCACTGACCATGATGACACCGCGTGCCGTCATTTCGGAAATATTACATTCTGCCATGAGTGTGACTTTCCTTGCATTGAGACTCAGGTGTATTTAAGCGGACGGCAGGCATCAAGCACGCTGCCGAAGAATTGGTGAAATAAATGCCGGACATTTTCGATTCTGTCATCAAGGGTGGCACGCTGGTCAATCACGATGGCGTTGGCAAGGCCGACATTGGTGTGCGCAATGGCAGGATTGAAGCAATTGGAAACATCGAAGCTTCACGTGCCGGCGAGGTTATTGATGCCACGGGGCTGCATGTGCTCCCTGGTGTCATAGACAGCCAGGTTCATTTTCGCGAGCCGGGGGCGGAACACAAGGAAACGCTCAGTGATGGCAGTCGCTCAGCAGTCATGGGGGGTGTTACGGCCGTCTTCGAGATGCCCAACACAAACCCCCTGACGACGAGTGCTGAAACCCTGGCAGACAAGGTTGCGCACGGCCGTGCCGGCATGTTCTGTGATTTTGCCTTCTATGTGGGGGCGACGCGGGAAAATGTAGATGACCTCCGCGACCTTGAACGCCTGCCCGGTTCCGCTGGTGTAAAGGTATTCATGGGGTCCTCCACCGGTAATTTGCTGGTTGATGACGAGGAGAGCCTGTCGCGCGTGATTGCCGCCGTTTCTCGCCGGGCGGCGTTTCATTCAGAAGATGAAGCACGTCTCATTGATCGCGAGGGTGTTCGCCGGGAAGGCGACCCGGCGAGCCATACGGAATGGCGCGACCCTGAAGCAGCCCTTATCTCGACGCAAAGGCTGGTACGGCTGGCGCGTGAACATGGCAAGCGCGTCCACGTACTGCATATCTCCACGGGCGAGGAGATGGAATTTCTCAGCAAACACAAAGATGTGGCCAGTGTTGAAGCGACACCACAGCATCTCACGCTCACCGTGCCAGAAGCCTATGAGGCGCTTGGTACCAAGGCGCAGATGAACCCGCCGCTGCGAGACGCTGCGCATCAGAAAATACTCTGGTGGGGTCTCAATCAGGGCGTGGTTGACGTGCTTGGGTCTGATCATGCACCGCACACGCTGGAGGAAAAAACACAAAGTTATCCCGCCTCTCCATCAGGCATGCCCGGTGTACAGACGCTGGTGCCGATCATGCTGGATCATGTGAACGCTGGGATGCTTTCACTGGAGCGCTTCGTCGATCTCACAAGTCACGGACCGCAGCGGATTTTCGGGATCGCCCGCAAGGGACGAATTGCGAGTGGTTACGATGCGGATTTCACTATTGTCGACCTTGCCGCGAAGCGCACCATTGAGGACGACTGGATTGCCAGCCGGTGCGGCTGGACACCATTTGCCGAACGCAGTGTGACTGGCTGGCCCATGGGCACCATCATCAGGGGCCGGCGTGTGATGTGGGAAGATGAAATTCTCGGGGAACCAAGTGGTGAACCCGTGCGGTTCCTTGAGGCACTGTCGGCCTAGTCACCCGCCACGAAAAAATGCCATGTCCCATCCGGCCCGAGACCGAGCCGGTAATGAATATAGCTGCCGAAATCCCTCATGGTTTTCGCATCAGAAGCCGTCATAAGACGGTAGAGGTCTACTTGTTGTGCGGGCGTCAGCTTGTCAGGCGGCAAGACGGCAAGATAAGGCCAGACATAAATCTCGTTTGATGTGCCGGCATCGGTGCGGGCGAAAGGCATTTCAAGAATTTCGATCATGATGGCCATAATGCTGCGTCCTTGGCCATCTCCGGACGTTTTTTTCCAATAGGCAATGGGATCAATATCTCCGCCGAACGAAATAGTCGGTTTTAACTCGTTCATTTCAACGACGGGGTGCAGGGCCGTAATGTCCCCGCTGCGAGCAGCATTGAGAATCCGGTCGCGCATGTCCTTTACGCGTTCCGGAAGTACCGACAAATCAGTGTGAATCTCGGGTTTTCGCTTCGGTGCGGCCTCGGATTGCAGGGCCAGTGGCAGTCCGGTCAACGCGGTGCAGAGGAGGACACCTGCCAGCACCCGAATTGCATAACGGATCATATGATTCACCACCTCATTTCACCTTCTTCAACAAACCTGAAGGAGTAACGGTTTGCCGGGAAACCAGGGAGGGGGGAAGCGTTGAGCGTTTACTGCGTGGTACGGTTGAGCGTAAATTCGCCATGCTGGATACGGCGTGACAGCCTGTCGGCCATCTTGCCCACTGCTTCTTCACCATACATTGCGACAAGATCACTCAGAGCCGCAAAGAGTGATGCGTTGGCCAGCATCTCCGGCTCAATACCGTCATGCAGAGCTTCATCCCATGCATCGATAATATAGCGAAGGGCCGCCTGCTTCTGGCTCTTCTCGTTTAGTTCCGTGAATTCCATTTTGATCGCGAACCCGTTTTACGACCTGGCAACCGGCCCCGGTGCCACCAGTGTTTCATCACTTGTTGTAGTGGAATTGTATTAGCACCAGCGTTCGCGGATGGGTTGGACGGGCTGTATTAACGGTTAATCCGCAAGCGTCTTTTCCAGCCTGTAAATCTACTCGGTTTCCTTGAGCATGAGGTCTGCGAGCGCACCGCCTTCCTCCACAAAGCGGTCGATAGCGATTTTTGCCGGTTCGGTGCAGGAGCGGTAGGTGCGCCGGTAACCACGGTATCCCTTGTTGAATCCCTTCACCAGCTTGGCCCGCCGGATGGCGGTCGTACCTTCTGATTCAATGATGACCTGCATCTGCTTGCGCCAGACCTGGCCTTCGGCTGCGCCGCACAATTCCCGCAGGTAATGGATGGCCCCCAGAATCTCGGATAGCCGCAGCAGCTTGCCATCATAGGGGCGGTCGTCCTGGTTCAACTGCGCGCTGGCGGTGAATGGCATGCAGAAAACCAAGCATGCACATATGGTCAGCAACAGCTTTTTGTATCGAGATTTCATGGCAATACTAAACATGCGCCTCTGGTAGCGCAGAATTATGCCCTCCGCTAGGCGGAACGCGGAGGTGACGATTAAAGTCTGTCAGCTTTTTACGATTGCCTGCTTCGGGTGAAAAGCATGGAAGACAAAGGCGAAAGTGACATCATAGACAACATCCTTCATGCCATCGGCGGTTTTGCGCCGTGCCACCACATTCCCCACGTCCCGGCCTTTTGAAATTTCACGCGAGTCGAGGGCGGAATTCTGACCCTTTTTCCATTGCAGGGAAATGTCCCCGAGCGTAAATTCGCCTTTTTTACGCAGCAATTCGAGCGTGACCGCCTGAGGCTTTCCGCCTGTTTTGACCACGACAACCCGTGCCATGGGGTTGATGTCCTCGGGCATATCGCCACTGTAAAGGAATGGTCTTGAGGCGCTGTCATACCCGGTGTAGGGGTTGTAACCATATCGGCGCATATTCTCGTCATTGGGCACGAGAACCTTGCCGCCGGGGTGGCGTGCCTTGAAGTTTTCAAACGATTCAAGCCGGGCCGGGATGCCTGTCAGCTCCTTGCCGTTCAACTCACCCACGATAGCCTTGCCGATAAATTGCTGCCACCAGCTTTCCGTCTGCCGGTCATACATCACCATATCTGATTTGCGTAGCTTGCCCGTTGTGCCGAATTCTAGCAGCTTGCCTTCTAGGCGCCTGTCAAACACGACAGCCGAATTGCACAGGGGACAGTAGGTGACGGCGACCGGCGTTCCCCCAACCACGTCATTGACTATCTCGTGCCAGATTAGGATGCCAAGTGGGTAAGCCCGGGCATCGCCATTGATCTCAAGTCCGATGACAGGCTCCATTGCGCCCAGACCAGATAGTTTCTCAAGGTCCACGAATTTCGGTTTATCAATAGAGGGAATTCCATCCTTGGGCGGCCCGCCTGACATGATTTCCGCAAAATCGATGGATGTCTGGTTGAAATCCGTCTTTCTCCATCCCTCAATGCGCCACACTGCCGGGGTTGCCCCGGCGGGCTGGGACGCACCCAGGATTGCGAACAGGGTCAGCACGGCGACAAGGGCCCGGAAGGAGTGTTTTATTGTTATGTGCATAGTGGGGATGAGTATGACCGCGTGGGAGATACCAGGCCAGTCACACGCTCTGAATTGTTTGTGAACGCCCTAGTTTAATCCTGAACGCCTTTGAGGAGTTCCGCCGCGTGTTTAATAATGGCCGCGGTGCCCTGCGTCATGGGCCGGTTTGACACCTCGGAAATATCTACCCATTCCACCGCCATGCAGTCGCTCTGGGGCCGGGCCTCATCCTTCAGCCAAACGCCGTAAAAGGCGCTAATGACGTAGTGAGCACGTAAGGACCCATCATCGTGGCTCATTATCACATCCACCACGTCCGCCAGCCCTCTGAGCTCCGCGGTAATACCCGTTTCTTCATGCAACTCCCGGAGCGCAGCTTGGCGTGCCTTCTCGCCGGGTTCGATATGCCCGCCGGGTAGACTCCAGACACCTTTAAGGAGTGGTTTTGACCGCTGGGCGAGCAATATCTTGCCTTCGCGAAATATCGCGGCGCTTGCCGCAGCGCGGGGCCAAGGATGCTGGTTTTTATGCGGGTTTTCCATGGGCTGGCGGTTCAGCATCGGTCACGGTTCGTGCCGGCTCAAAAAGAAGCGCTATATTACCCTAGTCGAACAGCGCGTCTACCGCGGACTGGGCGTCCGCCTTCTCTTCCTTGGCGCTGTCATCCTCAACTGCATCGGGGTCATTTGAAACAGCGCCATTCACGATACCGGCTGTGATTTGTATGAGATCCTGCAGGCGCGGTATGGATTCACTGCACAAGCGTGACAGCCCTTCAGTGTCTCCCGAGTCGATTTTCTCCTGAACCTGCTGAAGCAGCATCACCATTTCCTGCTCCATATCAGCGACGGACGAATCAAACGCGCGGCGCACTTCCTCAGGTGCATTGTGATAGCAAACGATCGCCAGCTCCTTGTCGCGGAAGCCGGAGCGGGTGAAATGCTCTTCATATGATTCATGCTGCCAATCAGCGAGCTCTGCGGAGAACTGGGATGGTGCGGAAGGCACGAGTTCCAGCAGCATGATTATTTCATTGAAATGATTGAGATAATCAGTTGTGAGAAGAGTTTCCTCATTCACGTTTGTGCCCTTGGTATGGGCACGGAGATGCTCGGTCATCGAATTTTTGAAAGCTCTAACAAGATTTTCGCGAGCAAATTCATTGTCATTCGACGCGACAACACGCAACTGAACTGGCGACTTGGACATGGATACTCACCGCAACTGTACAAAAACAAATCAGTGTTGAAGGGTGGCGGATAAGGGTTTCCAAAGGCTTACCGAGCGTGCCGAAGCCGATCTTTTTGTGTTATCTCCCCATCATGTGCTCCCGCTTCACACTTGTTTCGGACCCCGAAGTCATCCGCGCCACCTTTGGCTATGTGAATCATCCGAACTTTCCACCGCGCCACAACATTGCGCCAACCCAGCCCATTGCGATTGTTCGGGAGGGCAGCGCGGGTGCACGAGAGCTGGCATTGGTACGCTGGGGGCTGGTGCCGTCATGGGTCAAGGACCCGGGTGAATTCACAACGATTATCAATGCACGCAGTGAAACGGCGACCACGAAACCCTCATTCCGTGCCGCCATGCATCATCGCCGATGCCTGGTCCCGGCAGACGGCTTTATCGAGTGGACCGGCCCGAAGGGGTCCAAGCGGCCATTCCATATAAAACGAGAGGACGAGGGTCTTCTGGCATTTGCCGGGTTGTGGGAGCCCTGGCAGGGACCAGATGGCAGTGAGATTGAATCAGCGGTCATCCTGACGACGCAGCCCAACGCTACCGTCTCATCCCTGCATAACCGTATGCCGGTCATACTTGACCCCGAGCAGTTCGATGCCTGGCTTGACTGCAAGCGGCTTTCACCGGGAGATGTGGCCGAGTTTCTGATACCCGCCGAGGACGATTTGCTTGAAGCTGTTGAGGTTCACCCCAGGATCAATAACCCGGCCAACGACCTTCCCGAAGTGCTGGAGCCTCTTCAGGGGAATCTGTTGTGAGGGGAACAATTCAGTCCTGATTTTCGGGCTTTCTGGAAGGGTCAATCCATTTGGAAAGATTCACTCGTTCCTCGTGCTCATACCCAAGCGCTTCATAAAAATTGATAACGGGTGCATTGTCGGTGCGCACAAGGAGGTTGAGCTTCCACGCGCCGCGTCCGCGTAACCAGTTTTCTGCCGCAGTCATGATGTCGCGTCCAAAGCCATTGCTCTGCATGTCCGGATCGACGCTCACATAGTAGACCGTGCCGCGATGGCCGTCATGGCCGACCATGGTGCTGGCAACAATCGCGCCATCTATCCGGCCGACGAGCAGAGTAGTGTTTTCTGATTTGCGAGCAAAAGCGATATCCGCTGCCGGATCGTTCCAGGGGCGGGTCAAACCGCACCTCTCCCACAGCGCCGCGACATCTTCAACGTCATCGTCACCAATTTCCCGTATATCCAGACCAGGCATCAGAGAACTTTTCCCGGATTGAGAATGCCATTCGGGTCAAACACGGCCTTGATTTGCCGCATCATGTCGAGTTCAACCTCGCTTTTGATTTTCTTCAGGCTCTCACGCTTCATTCGCCCGATGCCATGTTCCGCACTGATGGAGCCGTTCAAGTCGAGTACGATCTCGTGCACTCCAGCGCAAACAGGATCCCATTGCGCCATGAAGATCATTTTATCCATCTCGACGGGCTGGCTGATATTGTAGTGGTTGTTGCCATCTCCATAATGGCCAAAGGGTACGGGACGCGCGCCCGGCACCATCACCTCCATAAGGTCATTCGCCCGGTTGATGAATTCCGGGATGCGGGCGATCGGGACCGATACATCATGCTTGATAGATCCGCCCTCAAGACTTTGCACCTCGGACATGAGATCACGCAGGCGCCAGATTTCGTTGCGTTGCGCAATGGAGGACGCGACCACCGCGTCCTGGAGTGTTTCTTCTTCAAGAGCCACCTCCAGCAGGTTTTCCAGCGTGGTATTGGAGACGCCCGTGGCCTCAAGTCCCGTCATCTCTATCAGGACATACCATTCATACTCTTCGCTTAAGGGATGGCGTACCTGGCTGCCATGCCGGAGAACCATCTGGATGCCGACGCGCGGGATAAGCTCGAATGTTGTCAGGGAGCTACCCGCTGCTTGCCGGGCAAGCCCGAAAAACCGGGCTGCGTTTTCCACGCTTTTCAGGCCCGCAAATGCAGTGGCGCGCTCTTCCGGCTTGGGAAACAGTTTCAGCACTGCCCCGGTGATGATACCGAGTGTACCTTCAGCGCCGATGAACAGGTCTTTGAGATCGTATCCGGTATTGTCTTTGCGCAGGGTACGCAAGCCTTCCCAGATACGCCCGTCCGCCAATACCACTTCCAGACCCAGCACCATGTCGCGGGCGTTGCCATAGGCCAGCATTGCCGTCCCACCGGCATTGGTCGAGAGATTGCCGCCGATCTGACAACTGCCTTCCGATGCCAGAGATAATGGAAACAGCCGGCCGACCTGATCGGCTGCCGCCTGGGCCTGCTCGAGGATCACACCCGCATCGACCGTCATGGTGTTGCCTTCAGGGTCAATGGAGCGGATCGTATTCATCCGCGACAGGGAGAGAATGAGTTCCTCTCCTCCATCGAATGGGATTTGACCGCCAACGAGGCCGGTATTTCCCCCCTGGGGCACGATTGCCGTCCCTGTTTCGTTGGCCAGCTTGAGAATTTGCGACACTTCACCCGTCGAGCCCGGGCGCAGTACGAGCGAGGCTTTGCCCGTATAGAGATGGCGCAGCTCGACCAGGTAGGCATCCATTTCACGCGCGTCCCGTACAACATGCGCCTCTCCGACAATGGCGGCGAATTGATCGAGAAGTTCATTGGAAAGCGTGGTCAAAGCGGCTGAGTCCATTGAAGTCATTTAAAATTCCAGGCTCTGTGAACGGGTGTCACAATCTGCACAATAAAGCCGGTATCATCTGTTAATCTATTCCCCTGACCCGATGCAATGGGAGGTTGATATGACCAGAAAGCTCTTTTTGCTATGTTTGTCGGTAATGATGATCGCGGGATCGGCCGGGGCGAGGGAACTCTCCCTGTCGCCAACACCTGCCAGCATGACATCACTGAAACCGTATGGCATGGGCGTGCACAACTTCAGCCCAATCGTGAAGCCGGCGGGTTATTATTGCCGGCGTGACTGCACCTGGTGCCGCGATGATTGCTACAACGCCTACAGAATCAATTGCCACGGTCCGGGTTGCCGCCAGAACTTTGTGCTGTGCATGCGGGGCTGCTGGAACAATATCTGCCGGTGGTGTTAACGCGGCACTCTAATGCCCGCGAGGTGCTGCAGCACGGCGCAAGCGGTCATTGATTGCTTCGCCAAGCCCTTCACCAGGGATGGGCATAACGGCGATGGCTTTGTATCCGCTCGTGTCGAGTTCTCGCAGTGCCGCAAACAGGCGGGTTGCCGCCTCGCGCAGATTGCCTTTTGCACTGAGATTGACCATCGGACCATTCGTTGGCGGTGGATCTCCCCCGAACGCGAGCAAAGCTTCATCAGGCTCTACCTTCATGGCGTCCAGCCGCAAACGTGCCCGCGGTGCGTAATGGCTCGCAAGTTGTCCCGGTGATGTAGGGCGATCACCGGGTTGCGCATCTGCTAGCGTTGCCCCCAACAGATCCTCTATGTCCTTGCGTGGGATGCCGCCGGGCCGCAGAAGTAAGGGTACGGAGCCGCTCAGGTCCACCACGGTCGATTCGAGCCCGAGTGACGCATCGCCGCCATCAAGGATTATTCCCGGGCCATCACCTAGATCTTCCGCCACATGGGCTGCTGTTGTCGGGCTGACATGGCTGGCCTTGTTGGCACTGGGTGCAGCGATTGGGCAACCAGCAGCCTGCAATAGGTCACGCGCGATTTCATTTGCCGGGACGCGCAACGCAATCGTATCAAGCCCGGCCGAGACCAAATCGCAAATTTTACTCGTGGGGCGCTTTGCGAGAACCAGCGTCAGCGGACCAGGCCAGAAGGCGTCTGCCAGTTTACGGGCAGCGTCATGCAAGTCGCCATGAGACTCAGCGCTCTCGCGATTCGCCACATGGGCGATCAGCGGGTTGAAGCGGGGTCGGCCTTTCATCTCGTAAACGCGCAGTACAGCCTCCGCATTGGTCGCGTCAGCGCCCAGTCCGTAGACGGTCTCGGTAGGAAAGGCGACCACACCGCCTCGCTTCAGCATCTTGGCCGCCTGTTGGATCGCAGTGTGTGTTGCAGGTACAATTGTCATGGTGGCCTTTAGGTCGCATGGCCCGCGCAATCATGCAATTGTGGCGCTGAATTCGCCTCCAAAAGGGCACTCCAGAGAACGGCACTTGTCAATGACATACACAGCCCCTGTTTCCGATATCACTTCGGCACTCAACGATATTGCCGGTCTGTCCGGACTCATTGGCGAGGGGCTTATGGGTGACCTTGATCCTGATCTTGTGACCGCCATCCTGGAAGAGGCGGGCAAGTTTGCTTCCGAGCGTATCGCACCACTGAACCGTCAAGGAGATGAAGAGGGAGCCAGCCTGCAGGACGGCGAAGTGCAAATGCCCGATGGTTGGCGCACTGTTTACGAGCAATGGTGCGAAGCCGGGTGGGGCGGACTGGCATGTCCCGACGAGTATGGTGGGCAGGGACTACCTGTCCTTGTATCCATGGCGGTCAGCGAGATGTGGCAGTCGGCAAGCATGTCTTTCGCTCTCAATCCAATGCTGACACAAGGTGCCGTGGAGACCATTGCGAAGTTCGGTTCCGATGACTTGAAGCAAGTCTTTTTAGCGAAAATGGTTTCGGGAGAATGGGCCGGCACCATGCAGTTGACCGAGGCCCATGCAGGGTCTGATCTGAGCACGCTTAAGACGATGGCGACCCCTCAAGACGATGGTAGTTACCTGCTCTCCGGCACCAAGATATTCATTACCTATGGCGAGCATGACTTGGTTGAAAACATAATACATCTGGTGCTTGCGCGCACGCCGGATGCACCTCCCGGAACGGGTGGGATATCGCTGTTTCTTGTTCCAAAATATCTCATTAATTCAGATGGTTCTCTTGGTGAGCGAAACGATGTTCACTGCATTTCCCTGGAGCATAAGCTGGGCATTCATGCCAGCCCTACCTGCGTCATGCAGATGGGCGATCATGGCGGTGCTAAGGGCTGGCTGATCGGCGCGGAAAATCGCGGTCTAGCGGCCATGTTCACGATGATGAACCGCGCTCGTTTGGCCGTTGGGGTGCAGGGTGCGGCTATTGCCGAGCGCGCCTTTCAACAGGCGATTGAGTTTGCCCGCGAGCGCAAACAGGGCAGCGATGAGCAGGGCAATGAGGTGGAGATCATCACGCACCCGGATGTCAGACGCATGCTGCTTTCCATGAAATCCAAAACCGCCGCTTCGCGCGCGATCTGTTTCATGACGGCGCGGATGATCGACATTGCTGAACGCTCCAGAGATGAGAAGATACGTGGTGAGGCACACGCCATGGCCAGCCTGCTGACGCCCGTTGCCAAGGCTTTTTCCACTGACATGGGCGTCGAGGTGGCGTCCGAGGGCATCCAGGCTCATGGCGGTATGGGCTATGTGGAGGAAACCGGGGCGGCCCAACATTTGCGCGACGCCCGGATCGCCCCCATCTATGAAGGGACCAATGGTATTCAGGCCATTGACCTTGTGGTCCGTAAATTGTCCCAGGATGGCGGGAAAACCCTACAGGCTTATATTGCGTCATTGCGCGAACCTGTTGCAGAAATAGCCGCATCCAATTTGCCGGAATTTGGTAACACTGCGTCACGATTGGAGGATGCAGTAACAGCGCTGGAAGAAGCGTCCACCTTCCTGCTTGGGATCATTGGAGGTGACAATTCAACCGCGCTCGCAGGGGCCAATGCCTATCTGCGACTTTTTGGAATCACGAGCGGTGCCGTCTATATCGCCAAGGGCGCATTGATACAGGCGCGTGGTGAAAGCAGCCCGGTAAGCGCAATCATACTCGCGCGCTACTATGCGGAGAACCATGCCAGTGAAGCGCCGGGACTTGCCAATTCCGTCATCGCAGGTGGAGGCTGGGTATCGTCGGATGCAGTAGATGCACTGACCGGGTAGCGATTTTCCGCCAACAATAATATGAATGGTCTGTGACAGGCAAAAATTAAGTGAACGTATCAGAATCCCATGAGCACCCTTTATCTTACACACGACGTTTGTATTGAGCATGATACCGGTCCCGGACATCCTGAGAGGCCGGACCGCTTGCGCGCCATCAAGCGGGTCATAGACACAAATGAGTTCGATGATCTGAAGCGTGAAGAAGCGCCAATGGCCGATGTTGCCGATATCGAGCGCGCGCATCCAGGTGACTATATCGAGATGATCCGCAAGGCCACACCGCAAGAGGGGCTGGTGCGCGTTGATGGCGACACGGTGCTGAGCCCCAAAAGTTGGGAAGCTGCGCTGCGTGCGGTGGGTTCGGGCATTCACGCGGTTGATCAGGTGATGACGGGAAAGGCGGACAATGCCTTTTGCGCGGTGCGTCCCTGCGGCCATCACGCCGAAGCCGCGGTGGCAATGGGCTTTTGTGTGTTCAACAATATCGCAATTGCTGGCCTTTATGCCCGGGCAAAGCATGATGCGCAGCGCATTGCCGTCGTGGATTTTGACGTCCATCATGGCAATGGCACTCAGGCAATGTTCTGGGAAGACAAGGACCTGTATTTTGGCTCGACCCACCAGATGCCACTCTTCCCTGGCACGGGTGCCGTCACGGAAACAGGTTTGGGAAATATCTGGAACGCTCCGTTGAGAGCCGGCGATGGTGGCGAGATTTTTCGCGAGGCTTTCGAAAATCGTATCTTGCCGCAACTCGCGGCGCACCGCCCGGATCTCATCCTGATTTCCGCCGGGTTTGACGCCCATGAACGTGATCCTTTGGGCAGCCTGAGACTTGTAGAGGACGATTTTGCCTGGGCCACAAGCAAGCTCATCGACATTGCCGACAAGAGTTGCGATGGCAGGGTCGTCTCTATGCTGGAAGGTGGGTATGATCTGGACGGACTGGCCAAATCCGTGGGTGCGCATGTACAGGTGCTGATGGATGCGAGTTCGTAAGGTAGGGGTGAGCAACCAATATGGCTGACAAAACAAAAAAAGAAGATATCGGGACTATGAGCTTTGAAACAGCCATGGCAGAGCTTGAGCAGATCGTCGCCAAGCTGGAGAAGGGCGACGTGGAGCTTGAAGAATCCATCGCCATTTACGAGCGCGGTGAAGCCCTGCGCACCCATTGCGACGGCCTACTGAAAAAGGCCGAGGCCAAGGTGGAGAAAATCACCCTCAACGCCGATGGCAAGCCCGTGGGCACGGAGCCCCTGGATGTCGAAAACTGACCAGTCCTCAAATAGCGAAGCGACAGGACAAATAAAAAAATCTCCCTTACCGCTTACGGGTGTTCGCGTTCTGGACCTCGCGACTTTCATCGCGGCGCCGTTTGCCGCATCCACGCTTGCTGAGTTCGGAGCCGAAGTCATCAAGGTTGAGCGGCCTGATGGCGGCGACCCATGGAGGCGCTATGGCACACCGAAAGACGGTGGCGATTCTCTGGCGTGGAAAACGGAAGCCCGCAACAAATCTTCGCTTACGCTGAATTTGCGAACCCCTGAAGGCGTTGATATCATCAAGAAGCTCGTTGCCAAGTCAGATGTGGTTTGTGAAAACTTCCGCCCCGGCACCCTGGAAAAATGGGGGCTGGGCTGGGATGTTCTTTCCGAGATAAATCCCGGCCTCATAATGTTGCGTATCTCAGGCTACGGGCAGGACGGACCCTATCGCGACCGACCCGGCTTTGCCCGTATCGCCCATGCCTTTGCAGGGTTGACCCATCTGGCCGGCATGCCCGGTGGGCCTCCGGTAACACCGGGTTCGACGTCTCTGGCGGATTACACAACCGGGCTATATGGCACCATCGGCGTTCTGATGGCGCTCCGTCACAGAGATCAAACGGGGCAGGGTCAGGTGATTGATGTCAGCCTGTACGAGGCCATTTTCAGGGTTCTGGATGAACTCGCCCCCGCCTATGCGGAAGAGGGCATTATTCGGGGTCGTGAAGGCACAAAAACGCTGAATGCCGTTCCGCACGGTCATTACCAGGGAAAAGACGAAAAGTGGCTCGCGCTTTCAGGCACATCCGATGTCATGTTTGCCAGGCTGTGCAACATGATGGAGCGCCCTGAACTGGCCAAGCCCGAGATGTATGGCGAGGTGGGACGCAGGCTTCAGCATTATGATGAAGTCGATCAGATCATGGCGGATTACATCAAGGGTTTCGACAGAGATGACTTCCTGGCTCGTTGTGTCCAGTTCGAGGTTCCGGCCGCTCCTGTAAACACGATTGCCGATATTTTCGCCGACCCGCATTTCAAAGCGCGCGGTACCATGGTCCAGGTGCCGGACGTGACGGGCAATCCTGTCACTATGCCAAATGTTGTCCCGCGCCTGTCAGAAACACCGGGCAAGGTCACCAGCACGGGGCCGCTGCTCGGTGATGCGACGGAGCGGGTTCTGGGGGAGTTATGCGGCATGGATGCGGAAGCGATTGCACAGTTGCGGGACAAGGGTGTGGTTTAGCCAAAAGCCCCTCTTCACAAAGCCTGCACGTCTTGTACGAAAGTGCTGTAGGATAAGCGTTGAAATTGAACGCTTGAAACCTTGGCTCGCATTCGTTCAAATGCGCCGCTTTGTAGTGTTTGTGACATTAAGTGTGCGGGACACGAAACAAATTGACCCAGCCCATCAAAACACCCCTGCTGGACAAGATCAGCACCCCGGACCAGTTGCGAGAACTGGACGATGCTGAGCTCCCTCAACTGGCTGACGAGTTGCGTGCTGAAACGGTAAGCGCAGTCTCGGTAACCGGCGGACATCTGGGCGCGGGTCTCGGCGTTGTGGAGCTCACTTTGGCCATCCACAAGGTCTTTGACACGCCCAATGACAAACTCATCTGGGATGTGGGGCATCAATGCTACCCGCATAAGATCATCACCGGTCGCCGCGATCGTATCCGCACTTTGCGCCAGGGCGGTGGGCTGTCCGGCTTCACCAAGCGTGCCGAGAGCGAATACGACCCCTTCGGCGCGGCGCATTCTTCAACATCCATATCTTCAGGGCTTGGAATGGCCGTGGCGCGCGATCTTTCAGGCGGTGACAACAATGTCGTCTGCGTCATCGGCGACGGCGCCATGAGCGCCGGGATGGCCTATGAGGCCATGAACAATGCAGGTGCAATGGATTCGCGCCTGATTGTCATTCTCAACGACAACGACATGTCTATCGCCCCGCCGGTGGGCGCGATGAGCGCTTATCTGGCGCGGCGTCTCTCGGGTGGCACCTACCGCAAAGTGCGCAATTGGGCCAAGCAGCTAGCAAAGAAGCTTCCCAAAAAGTGGGAGCGCCGCGCCGCGCGCGCCGAAGAATACACCCGGGGTTTCTGGACCGGCGGCACGCTGTTCGAGGAGTTGGGCTTTTATTATGTCGGTCCCATTGACGGGCACAATTTCGATCACCTTCTGCCCGTACTGCGCAATGTGCGAGATGCGAAAGAGGGGCCCATCCTCGTTCATGTGGTGACGCAGAAGGGCAAAGGTTACGGACCTGCGGAGAATTCCGACGACAAGGGACACGCCACGGCGCGCTTTAACGTGGTGACCGGCGCACAGGAAAAATCTAAGCCCAATGCGCCGCCCTACACCAAGGTGTTTGCCAATTCGCTGAGCAAGCTGGCGGAGGAAGACGAGAAGATCGTAGCCATTACCGCCGCCATGCCTTCAGGAACGGGACTCGATATTTTTGGTGAGAAATTTCCAGATCGTTGCTTCGATGTCGGAATTGCAGAGCAGCATGCAGTCACCTTTGCCGCTGGGCTGGCAACGCAAGGGTACAAGCCGTTCGCAGCGATTTATTCCACTTTCCTGCAGCGTGCCTACGACCAGGTGGTGCATGACGTTGCGGTCCAGAAGCTCCCCGTGCGATTTGCCATCGACCGCGCCGGTCTTGTAGGTGCGGATGGGCCGACCCATGCAGGCTCGTTTGACGTGGCTTATCTTTGCTGCCTTCCGGGCTTTGTTGTTATGGCGGCCGCTGACGAGGCGGAACTTGTGCGCATGGTGGCAACTGCGGCTTCAATAGAGGATGGCCCCAGTGCGTTCCGATTTCCGCGCGGCGAAGGTGTCGGTGTTGAGATGCCGGAGAATCCCGAACCCTTGGAGATCGGTAAGGGACGGATCATTCGCGAAGGCTCGACGATTGCGCTGCTTTCATTTGGTGCGCGTCTTTCCGAATGCCTCAACGCTGCCGACCAGCTTGCTGCCCAGGGGTTGCCCGCGACCGTTGCCGATGCCCGTTTTGCCAAACCTCTGGATCATGAGCTGATCTCCGGGCTGGTGAAAGACCATGATGTACTTGTCACCATTGAGGAGGGATCAGTTGGTGGCTTCGGATCGCATGTCCTGAAATTCCTGTCAGATGAAGGCTTGCTTGAAGGTGGCCTGAAAGTACGCACCATGGTTCTACCGGATAGCTTCATTGATCAGGACAAGCCGGATGTTATGTATGCCCAGTCCGGCCTTGATGCAGATAGCATTATAAAAACTGTGTTTGCCGCGCTCGGCCGTGAACAGGCGGCGGAGACTGGCGAGCGGGCCTGACGGCCTTGCGTGTTGGCCGGTCAGGGCAAAACAGAACGTCTGGACACTTTGCTTGCAGGCCATGGCCTCGCCGCCACTCGCTCACGCGCACGCGACCTCATCAAGCGCGGTCTTGTGAAGGTTGATGGTACCATTACCACCAAACCTGCCCAGTTAATCTCTCAAGCTGCCTCACTTGAGGTGACCGGTGACGTGAACCGCTATGTTTCACGCGGCGCAGAAAAACTTATCAAGGCACTGGATGAATTTGGCTTTGAAGCAAAAGGTCGAATGGCACTCGATGTCGGAGCTTCCACGGGAGGGTTTTCGCAACTGCTACTGGAACGTGGCGCGGCCCATGTCTGGTGCGTCGATGTCGGACATGGCCAACTCAGTGCAGACCTCAGAGATGATCCGCGTGTGACTGATCTGGAGAGGACAGATGCACGCTTGCTAACGCATGAGTTAATTTCAGATCCCGTAACCGCAATTGTCGCCGATGTCAGCTTCATCTCGCTTGCCAAGGCGATGCAAGCTTCACTCGAACTGGCTGCTCCCGGTTGCTGGCTCGTGGCGCTGGTGAAGCCGCAATTCGAGGCCGGACCTGAGGCAATCGGGAAGGGCGGTGTGGTCCGTGACACAGCGGCCAGGGAACGAGCGCTCCACGACGTTCTTACCTGGCTTGAGGCTCAGCCGGGATGGGACGTGAAAGGGGTAACACAATCTCCAATTGAGGGAGGGGATGGTAATATCGAGTTCCTGATTGGGGTCCGATATGGCGGATGAGCTTGTCATAGAAGCGTTGGGCAGCCGGGGTGACGGCGTTACCCAGACCGAGAGCGGTCCTGTCTATGTTCCCTTCACACTTCCCTTCGAGCGAGTGCGCGCGAATGTGCAGGGCGAGCGTGGTGAATTGCTGGAACTTCTGGAAGTGAGCGAAGAGCGCCGTGAGCCCCTGTGCCGCCATTTCGGGGAATGTGGTGGTTGTTCCCTCCAGCATCTGAACGCCACCGCATATCTTGAATGGAAGCGTGAACAGGTCGTCCAGGCATTTCAGTCACGTGGCCTTAACGTCCCGGTTGGGCCTGTCATCCCGGCGCAGGCTGGTACACGGCGCCGAGCGGTTCTTACCGCACGCAGGACGCGGAAAGAGGTATTGCTTGGCTTTTCAAGGCGGCTCACTCACCAGATCGTCGACATGCAGGAATGCCCGGTCTTGCAGGCCCGGATCGTGAAGGTGCTGCCAGAATTGCGGGACATGCTGCGCGTGCTTCTCACGCGAAAAGGCGAAGCGCGGGTCACAATCCTTGATACCGGAAACGGACTTGATGTCTGTATTGATGGTGCTCGCGAAGTGAGCAGTCCTGATCTTCTCATGCAATTGTCTGATTTCTCCGCTCGCCTGGACCTCGCTCGACTGACGGTTAACGGAGAGGTCCATGCAACGCGGCATTCACCAGTTCTGGAATTTGGCAGTGTTGCCGCGGTGCCTGCACCCGGAGCATTCGTTCAGGCGACATCCGAGGCCGAGGAGGTGCTCATTGGTAAGGTCATGGCTGCCTGTGAAAGTGCTTCACACATTGCCGATCTCTTTTCAGGCTCTGGGACTTTTACCTTGCCGCTGGCCCAGCATGCGGAGGTGCTGGCGGTCGAGATGGACGAGGAAGCGCTTGGCACGATTGACCATGCAGTACGACAGGCTCAGGGACTGAAACCTGTAAGGACATTGCGGCGTGATCTGTTTCGCGAGCCTTTGTCGGCAACGGAACTGGAACAGTTCGACGCGGTTGTGTTCGATCCTCCAAGAGCCGGCGGGCGGGATCAGGCTGAGGAACTGGCTCATTCAAGCGTGCGCCGTGTTGTTGCCGTGTCCTGTAATCCGGCGACATTAGCGCGCGATGTTCGTAGTCTGATTGATGGTGGCTACCGTCTGATAGACGTGACCCCGGTGGACCAGTTTCTGTATTCCGAACATATCGAGGTGGTGGCCTTGCTGGAGCGCTAGAGCAGTTCGTCAACAAAGGCCGGAACGATCTCGGTTGCCTTGCCATGAATGGCCTTGGCAAACAGAGTGGCGCCCTCCGATGGTTCCAGGTTGAGCTCCACAGTATGCGCGCCTGCATTGCGTGCTTCCATGACAAAACCGGCAGCAGGATAGACCGTGCCGCTGGTGCCTATAGAAATGAAAAGATCGCATGCACCCAGCGCCAAGGCGATCTCCTCCATCTGGTAAGGCATTTCGCCAAACCAGACGACATCGGGCCGCATACCGCCTGCCTTGTTGCAGGTACGGCAAACCAGCTCCGTGGAAAGGTCATCTTCCCATGGCTCCTTTGCCCCGCAATAGGCGCAGAGCTTTTTCAATATCTCGCCATGCATGTGTATGAGGTTTCGCGCACCCGCCATTTCATGCAGCGGATCGATGTTCTGGGTGACAGTGAGCACTTCCCCGGGATGCTCTTGCTCAAGCTTTGCAAGTGCAACATGGGCTGCGTTCGGTTTCACGCCCGCGGCACTCTTGCGGCGAGTATTGTAAAACTCAAGAACCCGTTCAGGGTCACGAGAGAAGGCCTCGGGCGTAGCAACATCCTCAATACGGTGCCTTGACCAGATGCCATCCTTGTCACGGAAGGTGGAGAGCCCTGATTCGGCAGATAATCCCGCGCCGGTCAGGATAACGATACGTTCATGAACGGGCATCAGCGCTTACCCTCAGCACCCAAGAGCATCTGCTACGTCGGTCATGGATGTGGTGACGATATCCCAGTCGCTTTCAGCGTTCTTATCGTTGACCTGGTTGGGACCGTATTCGGTGGGACGGCAAATGAAAGCGGTACGGTAGCCAAGCGTGCGTGCGGCTGCGAGGTCATCATTGTGGGCGGCAACCAGCATACATTCATGCGGCTCAAGATCGAGATAACTCGCATTTCCTAGATAACATCGGGGCAGGGGCTTGTAGGCCTGATTGGGTTCTGCACCCAGCACCGCATCCCATGGAAGTCCGGCGTTTTTCGCCATATTCACCAGCAAGGAGACATTGCCGTTGGAGAGGGTGGCCAGGATATATTTTGTCCTGAGACGGGTCAGACCTTCCACGGTATCCGGCCAGGGATTGAGGCGGTGCCATGCCTTGTTGAGGTGGTCGATCTCTTCTTCATTCAAACCGCTGATGTTATGTCGGGAAATGAGCGTAATCAGGCTTTCGCGATGAAGTGTATCGAGAGGGCGCCATTCCCTGTCGCCCTTGCGCACCGCGTCCATAGAGGGCTGGTACAGACTGCGCCAGTCATCTGTAAACTGGGACCAGTCGGCTTCAATACCCTTGTCCTTGCCGAATTTCTGCAGCTCTGAGATGACACTGGAGCGCCAGTCTACAACGGTGCCGAAAACGTCGAAGTGCAGGGATTTTACCTTGTCCAGTGACATGGCGGTCTAGCCCTTACCTGTTTGCGCCCGATGTCGCAGGTAATGATCCGCGATCACCAGAGCAACCATGGCCTCACCGATGGGCACCGCGCGGATGCCGACACATGGGTCGTGACGGCCCTTGGTCGAAATTTCCGTCTCGTTGCCACTCGCGTCGATGGTTTTGCGCGGCGTGAGGATTGAGGATGTGGGTTTCACTGAGAACCGCGCTACCACTGGTTGTCCTGAGGAGATGCCGCCCAGAACACCACCGGCATGGTTGGACAGGAATTCCGGCTTGCCGTCCTTGCCAATGCAAATTTCGTCGGCATTTTCCTCGCCCGTGAGCGCCGCAGCCCCCATGCCTGCGCCGATCTCGACGCCCTTGACCGCATTGATACTCATAAGCGCTGACGCAATGTCCTGGTCAAGCTTGCCATAGATGGGTGCGCCAAGACCTGCGGGTACAGCTTCCGCAACCACTTCGATGACAGCGCCACAGGAAGAGCCCTGTTTGCGGATGCCATCGAGATAGGAGGCCCAGCCCTGCACGCTCTCATGGTCGGGTGAGAAGAACGGGTTCTGGTCCACCTGCTCCCAGTCCCAATTTTCACGGTTGATTGTCTGTGGTCCCATCTGGACCAGTGCCGCGCGCACCCTCAAACCCGGCACCACTTTGCGGGCAATCGCACCAGCTGCCACGCGCATGGCGGTTTCACGCGCCGATGACCGCCCGCCGCCGCGATAGTCACGAATGCCGTATTTCTCCACATAGGTGAAATCAGCATGACCCGGGCGGAAGGTGTCCTTGATCTCGGAGTAGTCTTTTGAGCGCTGGTCCATATTTTCGATCACCAGCGAAATGGGTGCGCCAGTAGTGACCTGATTGCCAGTGGCGTCCTCAAACACGCCGGACATTATTCTTACTGCATCGGGTTCCTTACGCTGGGTGGTGTATTTCGATTGTCCCGGGCGGCGCTTGTCGAGGAAGACCTGTATCTCTTCAGCCGTAACTTTGATGCCCGGCGGACAGCCATCGACCACGCAGCCGATCGCCTCCCCATGGCTTTCGCCCCATGTGGTCAGGCGTAATAAATGACCGAACGTGTTGTGAGACATGGATAATCGCCTGCTTAAATCTACTGGCTCTTCTAGTTGAGCCGGTCGGAAGCGTCAAACAGCAGCGAACATGTTGGTTGATAAGCCGTCAGCCCGGCTGGAGGTGTTAAATCAGTTCGACGCAATTTTTACCCAAGGCATAGACGCGATCCTGCGTAATATCGATTCGCGGAATTTTTGGTTCCGGGATCTGTTCGATATGACCGATCACGCAGCGAATGATGCCGCCATGTGTGACCGCAACCGTGTCATGTTCAACGGTTTTGAGCCAGCTCAGTGCGCGCTCAGAGAGCATCTTGAAACTTTCACCACCAACACCCGGTGCGATCGTGCTCCAGGGGTCATCGAAGCGCGTCGCAATCTCCTGCGGGTTCGCATCACGCAACTGGTCCCATGTGCGTCCCTGCCAGTCACCAAAATTTATTTCCTTCAAGATACCGTCTGTTCGATAGCTCGCAACCGGCAGGCCCAGGGCCGCGCGGATAATTTCCATGGTTTCGCAAGTGCGGTTCAGCGGGCTGGCGACATAATCGAAATCATCAGGATTCGAAAGTGTTTCTGCGAGAACGGTGCCGTTCCGTCTTGCCTGCCCCCGCCCTCTATCATTGAGGGGTGTGTCTTCCTGTCCCTGGAGTCGCATGGCAGCGTTCCAGTCAGTCTGGCCGTGGCGGACGAGATAAATTTTCGGCATGGAGTTTTTTAGGGTTTCCAGCTTGCTAGTCTTTAACGACGGAGATGTCAGGGGCGTCTTCGTTTTTCATGCCGACCACATGATATCCCGCGTCCACATGATGCACCTCACCGGTGACACCACGGGAGAGGTCAGAGAGCAGATACATGGCTGCACCGCCCACATCTTCAGTCGAAACCGTGCGCCGCAGCGGTGAGTTATATTCATTCCACTTCAGGATATAGCGGAAGTCCGAGATGCCGGATGCTGCAAGGGTTTTGATGGGGCCGGCGGAAATTGCGTTCACGCGTATGCCATCCTTGCCAAGGTCTGCAGCCAGGTACCGCACGCTTGCCTCCAGCGCTGCCTTGGCAACGCCCATTACATTGTAATGGGGCATGACTTTTTCAGCGCCGTAATAGGTGAGGGTGACCAGTGACCCTCCTTCCTTCATCAGCTTCTCAGCGCGTTGCGCTACCGCGGTGAAGGAGTAGCAGGAGATTGCCAGCGTTTTTTCAAAATTGTCAGCCGTTGTATCCACATAGCGACCGCCCAGTTCATCTTTGTCGGAAAATGCGATGGCGTGGACAACGAAGTCCAGTTCTCCCCAGGCTTTCTTGATGTCATCAAACACGGCATCCAGGCTTGCGGTATCCGTGACATCGCAGGGCAGAATGAGCGTTGAGCCGAGTTCAGCGGCAAGGGGAACAACGCGCTTCTTGAGCGCATCACCCTGGTAAGTGAGGGCAATCTCAGCGCCCTGTTCGTGACACGCCTTGCAAATGCCCCAGGCGATAGAGCGGTTGTTCGCAACCCCCATTATGAGGCCCCGCTTACCCGCCATCAATTTACCCGGATTGCCCATAAATTTTACCTGCCCCAAACAGCCAGAATTTTCATGATGCATCGTATAGTAATGCAGTTGAGGGTCTAGGATGTACGGCTACCCTCATGAGCCGCCCAGACACGATTTATGTCTTTTTGTTTCCCCGAAGACAAGATGCGTTGCATGAGATCAGCTCAAGTCCGGATTTCAGAGCAGCCAGCGCCCATCTTCCTGACGGCAGGCAATACCTTCAATCTGCTTCGTATATCGGCCAAGCACGAGTGCATAGATGATGTGGCGGCAGACTTGCCCGTCCACATTCCGAAACGCTTTACTCGGCTTGATCATGCCTTTGAGTGACCGGCTCCTTTTACGCCAGACAAAGGTTCCACCGTCCGGCACCTGGTTGAGGGCCAGGTGCAAGGCCCGCAAGGCCACAATCTGGTCCCTGCCGTCCAGTTTTGAGCGCAATTCTTTGAATCTGCGCACTGGATTTTGTTCTGGTGCGGGTGGCGCGGTCATTGCCGTCACGGGTGTCTTTCCGGATATCTCGCTTGCAGGTTCCGCAAGCGCTGAAGGGCTCAAATGGCCCAATGCTGTTGCAGCAATGAAGATTGTGGCCAGGGAAATTACCCCGGTGCTGTGGAACATACGCATAACTCATTGTCCCTGGTTACTCATACACGGTGATAATGCGCAGGCACTATCAAACACCTCATTCTTACGGTATCAGGGTGAGCAAAGTGTAAATGCGTGTGCCGCACTGAATTGAAGCGGCCAGTCTTCGTGACAACCCCATCTCATGACCAAAGATAAAGACACAGAATTTTACGAGGCGCCCCAGGCGGAGGATTTCGGTGAAGCCGGGGATCCAATGAACCTGTTTGACGCGTGGATGGCGGAAGCCGAAACCCATGAACCAAACGATCCCAACGCCATGTCGCTGGCCACAGTCGATGGGTCAGGACTGCCCAATGTGCGCATGGTTTTGCTGAAAGGCATACAGGACGGCACATTTGTTTTTTACACCAACCTTGAAAGCGCCAAGGGGTGTGAGCTTGAGGCAAACCCGAAAGCAGCACTATGTTTCCATTGGAAAAGCCTGCGCCGGCAAATTCGTATCCGGGGTGTGATTGCCCCGGTCAGTGATGCCGACGCCGATGCCTATTTCGCCAGCCGGGCCAGAGGGAGCAGGATTGGTGCCTGGGCGTCTTTGCAATCGCGTCCGCTGGAGAGCCGTTTTGCGCTGGAGAAGGCGGTGGCGAAATTCACCGCCAAACATGGTGTGGGGCAGGTCCCCAGGCCACCTTGCTGGTCCGGTTACAGTCTCAGCCCGCTAGAAATCGAGTTTTGGCATGACAGGCCGTTCCGCTTGCATGAACGCGTCGTGTTTCGGCGAGATGCGGCAAATGAGTCATGGTCTAAAACCAGACTCTATCCCTAATATGCTATTTAGGTCCGACCGAGATGGTGCGGGCACGAAGTGAATCGGACGAGTGATGACAAATATTGCCAATGAAGACCGTAAGACACTCATCCTGACCGGAGCCAGCCGCGGCATCGGCCATGCCACGGTAAAACGCTTCTCCAGTGCCGGATGGAGGGTGATTACGTGCTCAAGACATGGATTTCCGGAAGATTGCCCTTGGGAAGCAGGTCCTGAAGACCACATCCAGGTTGATTTGTCCGATCCGGAAAATACCCAACAGGCCATTGATGAGATGAAACGCGGTTTGGAAGCCCAGGGAAGTCGCCTCAATGCATTGGTGAACAACGCCGCCATTTCTCCGAAAGGTGAGGGCGGAATACGTCTCGGGGCCATCGATATGCCGATCGCCGACTGGCAAACGGTATTCCAGGTAAATTTCTTCGCGCCGATCATGCTGGCCCGCGGTTTGATGGATGAACTCAAGCTGGCGCAAGGTGCAGTGGTCAATGTGTCGTCCATCGCTGGAAGCCGGGTGCATCCCTTCGCGGGTGCGGCTTATGCCACATCCAAGGCCGCACTTGCGTCTCTCACACGGGAAATGGCGGCTGACTTTGGCCCGCTTGGCGTGCGTGTGAACGCGATTTCGCCGGGTGAGATCGATACCGCCATCCTGTCGCCCGGGACCGATAAGATCGTGGAAGAACAGATCCCCATGCGCCGGCTCGGCGAACCTGAAGAAGTGGCCAAAGCCATCTATTTCCTGTGTACGGAACAATCGAGCTACGTGAATGGTGCTGAACTGCACATCAATGGCGGGCAGCATGTCTGACCGCTTTGCGGCGGTGTTGTCTCTTGGCTTTCTGTTCTCAAGTATTTTTTCCATCACGGTTCATGCGGGGCAGGGGGTATGGAAAGTTGAGACGCTAAAACTGCCATCACCCGCGATAAGGCTTTTCACGTCTGAGAAGAACGAAGTTGGCTTAGGCCGTATCAGGATAAAAACCAGAAACGGCGGCTGGTTTGCATTGGGCAAATGCGCTGGCAAGCCTTGTGTAACGGCGCTCGAAACCGGCTACAGACGTCCCGCGCCGCCATCGCAGGCGTTGCCTGATGCTGAAGTCATCACTGGGAAACAGAACATTCGTGCGGCTTGGCTCGCGGGGCCAACCCGGCGCTATGCACATGGTGTGCTGGGAGATGCCATTGAGGCGGAGCGGGTGGTAGTGGAAGACAGCAACGGCAAGCGCCAGTCGCTGTTTCTGCCGAAGACAGCCGTGTTTGAAGACCGCTTTGTTCGGTTAGCGGATCTCGATGGCGATGGCACAGATGAAATCATTGTTGTGAAAAGCTATTTGAGCAAAGGGGCTGCATTGGCGGTATTCGAACTGGCCCCGGATGGACTCAAGATAGTTGACGAAACACCGGCTATCGGGAGGGCGCATCGCTGGCTCAACCCGGCTGGAATAGCCGACTATGATGGCGACGAGCGTAATGAGATTGCCATTGTTGTGACGCCACATATTGGGGGGCGTCTGGAGTTCTGGGGTTTTCGCGACGGCAAGCTGATCCGCAAAGCGCATCTGAACGGTTTTTCCAATCACGTTGTCGGTTCGCGCGTACAGCAGATGAGTGCAAGCGCTGATTTTAATGGGGATGGCGTAACCGACCTGGTTCTGCCGTCCCATGACCGCAAGGCGATCAGGTTCATATCGCTTGTAGGCGGTACCGCGAGAGCCTTCGCACTTGTCAAACTGCCAGGTGCCGTGGTGACAGAGATACAACCTGTCCACTTTCCCGGAGCCAGACGGCCTCACCTTGTCATGGGACTGGATACAGGCCAGCTCGCAATCATGCGCTAGCTGATCACCCTATCTGGCGCTTTTTGGAGAGTATCCTGCCATTACGGGTGGCCGGGTAGAGGAGGGACCGTCCTGAAGTATCTGCTGAACAAGCTGGCCCAGATTGTCGCTGGCTGGTTGCGTCATCACCGGCTGAACCTGTGTGAGGTTACGGACCGGCATAGGGCTTCGAGGTGGTGCGCTGTCGTTGATGTACCACTGTGACGCCAGTGTGATTGCGGGATTGGAACCATTGGGTCCAACACCCGAGTCGACAGCATAAATCTGATCGCTAGAGCGCGCCTTGATCATCGCCGCGAAGTGGGGCCATTTGAAAAAGCTCGCCTTGGAGAAGGGGCGAATAACTGAGTGATGCCGTAACAGGCCATTATTTTGCAGTACCAGCAGGTAGCTGGTTGCGTTGGTTGCCTCATCGACACAATCAAGCTGACCGCTGGCATTCATGAACCCGAGGCTGGGTCTGTCGTTGGCCGTTCCTGTAGAGGGGCCGACCCGTCGCTCCATCCAGGCAATGGCGTAGGCGATGGCCCGGCGCTCCTCCTGCGCTGTGTCTGATTTTCTGGCGTAATCCATCAGCACCGAGAGATCAGAAATATCGTCGCGGGTGAAGGTGAACAGTTCCTGTTTCTGGCAACCATGAGCGTGGCAAACGCTCACCGTGTTTCCGCGCGGTGGCTTGGCGTTATAGTCAGCATAGTGAGCCTCGGGCGGGCCGCCATCCCTGAAGGTAAAGCCGCAAAGCAATGTTGCCGCTGCGAGCAGGGCCACGGGCTTCATGCCGCGATACGCGATACTGAACATGGACATGACTGATCGTTCCGCCTGGTTGATCCAAAATGAGGCTGCCCGCCCGGATCAACGCTCCCCCATGGAGGCGTCAACTGTCCTAGGATTCGAATCAAGACATTGACGATTGGTTAAGAACGAAACCGCCCGAAACCTAAGCAGCTGTCTTCAACGCATCCAGTGAACGGTTCAGACCGCGCTCAAGGGCATCGAACATATCATTTACCTGGGCCTCGGTGATGATGAGTGGTGGGCAGAATGCCAGTGCGTCTCCGAATATCGCTCGCGTAATGAGCCCTTCTTCTTCGCAAAGTCGCGATGCGTGTGCGGCGGCTCCAATTTTGGGATCGAAGGGTGTCTTGGAAGTCTTGTCGGCGACCAGCTCTACCGCACCAAGCAGGCCTACACCTCGGGCTTCACCCACGAGTGGATGCGAGGAGAGAGCGGCAAGACGAGACTGGAAAACGGGCGCTACTGATTTTACGTGGCCGATGATATTGTCGCGCTCGTAAATCTCAAGGGTCTTGAGGCCAATTGCGGTTGAGAGGGGATGGCCTGAATAGGTAAAGCCGTGTCCGAATGATCCGATCTTCCGGCTTTCATCGAGCATGGCCTGGTAGACATCTTCCGAAACCGTGATTGCCCCGAGCGGGGAATAAGCGGAGGTGATCGCCTTTGCGACGGACACGGTATCCGGTTTCAGATCGAAGGTTTGAGATCCAAACATCTCGCCTGTCCGGCCGAAGCCGCATATCACTTCATCGACAATGAACAGGATGTCGTATTTGGCAAGTACGCCCTGGATTTTGGCAAAATAGCTTTCCGGCGGGACGACAACTCCGCCTGCGCCCATCACCGGCTCCGCGAAAAACGCTGCGATGGTGTCCGGGTCTTCCCTTTGGATCATCTCATCGAGTTCATTGGCAATACGCGTGGAAAAATCATCCCCGCTCTCGCCAGCTTCGGCATTGCGGTAATGATGCGGGCAGGCGGTGTGTAAGATACCGTCAATAGGCAAATCAAAATCGGCATGGTTCGCGGGAAGCCCGGTTAAACTGGCTGTCGCAATTGTCACGCCGTGATAACCGCGCAGACGGGAAATGATTTTCTTCTTTTCAGTCAGCCCGCGCGCATTGTTGTAGTACCAGGCCAGCTTGATCTGGGTGTCGTTGGCTTCAGAACCTGAGGAGGAGAAAAAGATTTTTGACGCCGGGGCAGGAGAAATTTCCTTGAGCTTTTCAGCGAGCGCGATAGCCGGGTCGTGCGATTTGCCGCCAAAAAGATGGGTGAAGGAAAGTCTCGAGAGCTGTTCACGGGCCGTTTCAATCAGCTCCTCGTTGCCATAGCCCAGCGAGGTGCACCACAGCCCTGCCATGCCCTCGATATATTGTTTGCCCTGGCTGTCCTGTACATAAATGCCCTTGCCGCTTTCCAGGATTGTTGGACCAGTATTCCTGTGAGCATCGAGATTGGTGTAGGGATGGATCAGTGTCTCAATATCGCGGGTTTGCGCATTTGTTAGTGGGGACATGTGTTTGCTCGCTTGAGTTCGGCCTCGGCTCTGTATGGCGCACAAATATGACAGTGCACCAGTTTGGGATAGAATTTATGCAGCCATTGTGTCACTGCGCCGCACATATTATCTGGTGTGGTAGGCGTTGTAGCCACGAGATGGCCAGAAATCTGTTTCAAAACTGACTTTTACACAGTCTCCGGATCGAGCATGACGGCAGTATTGCTACAAAGGGAATCCAAACAGGCGCGCTGGTCACGCCGCGTGGCGGTATTCGCTGCGCAAGTGGTGATCATTTCCGTATTGCTGCACCGGTTTGATCTGCTGGGCACTAAGGTTGCGACAAATCTTCTGGGATTTGGCGCATTGGGCGGTCTACTCGCTTTGGCGCTTGCAGGCATCTCGCTGGTACGCATCTGGAGCCAGGGACTTCTCGGGGGTGGGCACGCGATCGCAGGTGTCGCCATCGGCCTGGCCTTGCTGGCAGGGCCTCTTTGGTATGTGCCGGATTTGCTGACGCGGCCAAAGATCAACGACATCACCACAGACTCTCAATCACCGCCTCAGTTCGAGAAAATCATCGCCATCAGGGGTAAGGATGCCAACACGACCGGCTATTCCGGTGACAGGCTCGCCGAGCTGCAGATCCAAGCTTATCCTGATATTCGCCCCATGGTGCTAGAGCGATCCGCTGAAGAAACCTTTGACCTCGCGTATGAAGCAGTGACCAAACTCGGTTGGGAAATCATCAGTGAACGCAAGCCGGACGGGAACCAGACAGGCCAGATCGAGGCCGTCGCCAGAACCCTTTTGATGGGTTACCCCGACGATATTGTCATTCGGGTCTCGGCTGGGACCGGGGAGGCGAAAATCGATGTGCGTTCAGCCTCGCGCTATGGCGAGCATGACTTTGGCGCCAATGCCAAACGTATCCGGCGCCTCTTCACCGAAGTGAAGGCGGGTCTTGAAAAGGGTGAGCGTCTTGCGCTCGACGTGGCGTTGGCCAAACGGGCCAAGGTTACCCGTGATCAAGCCAAGAAGCTGCGGGTGCTCAGGGCGAAAGCGAAAAGGGAAGAAGAAGCCCGTATCGCGGTACTCAGGGAGAAGGCGAGGGCTGAGGAACTGAAAAGACTGACTGAATTGCAACTGGAGAATCTTCGCATTGAACAAGGCCTCGCTCTACCAGGAATTCAAGGTGAGCCAGTACCGACAGAGCGGCCGCGGGCGCGAGCTTCGAATCGAGACCCTTATAAATTTTGGCAACAATTTGGGGAATGAAGCTGTCGCCGCTTTTCAAGCAGTTGAAGATCGCAGATTCCCTCATTTTGCGGTGCATCAGATAGGCTCTGACCACGCGCTGCGGCGTTTCGATTCGCCCACCATGACCGGGCAAGAACAGCTTGTCCTTGCGCTCCAGAAACCGCTCTAGCGACGTGAGATAATTGCCCATATGCCCCTCAGGCGGCGCCACCACGGTTGTATTCCATCCCATAACATGATCCCCGGAAAACACCGTTCGCTCGCCGGTGAGTGCAAAGCAGAGATGATCCGGCGCATGGCCCGGTGTGTGGATAACATCCAGCGCCCAGTCATTGCCCTGGATTACGTCGCCATCACTCAATGTCTCATCGGGTGTGAAGTCGAGATCGACGAATGCCTTTCCGGACGGGCTGGTAGTACGTGCGCCACGATCGCGTCCAGTTTCTCCGAATGCGAGTACGGGTGCTTTTGAATGTGCCTTTAAAGCCGAAACGCCATCGGTGTGGTCGCGATGGGTGTGGGTGATCAGGATATAACTGATACGCTCTCCGGCAAGCGCTTCCATCAGGGCACTCAGATGTGCAGCGTCCTCAGGACCAGGGTCAATCACGGCAACATCTCCCTGGCCGATGATGTATGTGTTCGTGCCCTTGAATGTGAACGGTCCCGGATTGTTGGCGACCATACGGCGCACACCGGGTGCCACCTCGATGGCGACGCCATAGTCAAAATTCATCTCGGTTTTGAAGGCGAGCTTGGAGCCGCTGTGCGTGTTGGGGCCGGGCATGCTCATGGTGGAGCTCTTGGTTGAATGGTTTCGCGTTATCGTGGGCCGGGCAAAGCCCCGAACAAGGGCGGGGCTAGCCCCCTGAGAATTTATTTAAACCATTGAAAAAGCTGGTCGGAGTGGCAGGATTTGAACCTGCGACCCCCTCGTCCCGAACGAGGTGCGCTACCAGGCTGCGCCACACTCCGCCATGCTTTGGCCCGCGGGGCCACGCGAGTTATAGCGCCGCGCCAATGGCCTCGCAAGCAGGGTGAGATGTGCGCCTAAAACAGGCCAAGTGATTTATACGCGACATACCACGCAAGCAGGAATGCGCCTACGATGAGCCTTCGGTCAGTTCCGTCGAACAGCCACATTTTCGCGTCCACCCTGATGGTGAGAATTGGATTGTCGTCCATAGATAGCATGAGTTAGGGGTGTCCTGAAATGGCGGGCGTGCACAGAATTCAATTGAGTGTGAAGGATACGGTTGTCGTCGTCCCGTCCTTTTCTTATAAGGAGCCGCCAGTTGCGGCTCGTGACTGCAAGCTAGGCGGTCGCGGATAGTGACGATAAGACTTCGTATTAATTGGGGCGTAGCCAAGTGGTAAGGCAACGGGTTTTGATCCCGTGATTCGCAGGTTCGATCCCTGCCGCCCCAGCCAATTCCTGCTTCTGAGCTTTCTTGATACCCATTCGCGCAATTGAAGACCCCGGGAAGGCCTCCCTTAAGGCGTGGCACATCTGTCACGCAAGGCCATGAATCACGATACGAAATCGTGATGACCTTTGAAACCAAGTGTTGAAAATGCTAGTTGTTTTGTGGGCGCGCGGTTTTTCTGGGCTGCGGGCGTGGGGTTTGGAACGCTTAGGGTAATCCTCTTCGGGTGCGATCAACACGCAGCAACAATTGAGAATTTGCGCGAGGGTGTGTTGGTAAAGCTATTGGCTGGACCGTTTACGGTCATTGCCGGTGGTGGATTGAGGAACGTAGTTTGAGTCTTTCACGCAACCTCGGGACTTTGAGGGGGTCTGTGTCGTGCCATGTGCGATACACGCTTATTGCGGTGCTTGTCGCCGTTGCGTTGGGTGCAACTCCAGTCCATGCGATCTCTCTCAAAACAGCCATTAAGGTGGCGTTGGAAGCGAATCCTGAAGTCGGCGAGGCGATCGCAAATCGCGAAGCTCTTGAATTTGAGCTCAAGCAGGCGCGCGGCGCCTATCTGCCCAAACTCGATATTGAGAGTCGCTATGGTGCGCAGAACACCGACAGCCCGAGCACGCGCACCTCGGGTACGGATAACGATGTGCTGGATCGCAGGGAATTCAGCGCAATCGTCACCCAAAGACTTTTTGATGGTTTTAACCGGCGCGGTGAGCGTCATCGTCAAGCCTCGCGTGTAGATAGCGCGTCACACCGCGTCTATGAGCGTTCCGAGTTGCTTGCCATCAATGTCGTGCGGCAGTATCTCGAAGCTGGCAGGTTGATCAAAATTGTCGCTTTTTCGCAGGACAATCTGAACTATCACAATCGAGTCCTCGCCGATTTGAAAGTAGGCGAGGATAGCGGCTCCGTTTCAATTGCTGACCGTCAGCAGGTAGAGGAGCGCATGTTCGCCGCCGAAGCCCGGATGATCGAGACAAAAGAGGATCTCAATGCTGCTCGAATCAGGTTTTACAAGCTGGTTGGCCTGCCACTGGATCACTTCCAGGCGCCACCAAGGGCATCCACCGCATTGCCGCCAACGTTGAACGACGCCATTGCTGCCGCACGCACCAACAATCCCCGTATCAAGGTTGCGAAATCTGATCTGGATGCAGCTGATGCGAGAGCGAGGCAGGCGCGCAGCGAGTTTCTACCCAAGCTCGATCTCGAGTTGAAGGGACGTAATGGCCATGAGCTTGATGGGGTCCGGGGACGCGAAGAGGAATTGAAGGCGGAGCTGATCCTGCGCTGGAACCTGTTCAGGGGCGGCATCGACAGCGCCAACAAGCAGAAGCGTTTACGCCGCGTCGACGAAGAGCGTTTCGGGCTTCACAGGGCACATCGTGAAGTCGAAGAAGCGGTACGCCTGTCATGGGATCGCAGGCTCCAGCAGCGCCGGCTTTTGAAAAGGTACAGGGATCAGCTAGCGAGTGTGGAGCGGCTGGTGGACTCCTACTCTGAACAGTTCAAGGTCGGTGACCGGTCCCTGCTGGATTTACTGGATACCCAGAACACTCGTTTCAATACTCAGGCGATTGTCGAAACGACCTCAAGTGACCTCCTGTTCACGGAATACAGAATCCTGGCCAGCATCGGGATGCTGCTGAATATGATGAATATTGAAGCGCCGGAACAGTCGGAGGGTTATGCGCGTGCAGAACACCGCGTTCCCGAGACGCCTGATGGCGAGACTCGTCGGCGCCGCAAACCCGGCCACCGCCGGTTCCACAGGAATATGCAATAGGCTAATCTGTTTGCACCATGAGTTGAGATGTCAGCCGAGCGCTGCATTGAGGGAAATGGTGTAGCAGGCACTTTCACGTTCGGTGTGTGAGATGGCGGATTCAGACCAAGACGGAGCATCCTCTGAAAAAAGTCCGGCCAGCGGTAAGGCCGCGCCTGAACTTGCCGTGGAGCACATCTTCTCAGATGGGCTTCTGGGTTGCCTGGAGTTTGTCTGTTCCTATCATAACCGCTCGGTCCAGCCGGGCACCTTGGTATCTGGCCTGCCACTTGTCGAGGGCAGGCTGACACCACGGCTATTTTCCCGTGCGGCTGCCCGTGCCGGCCTGAGCGCACGCATTGTCCGCCGCCCCGTTGAACAACTGTCTTCGCTTCTGCTGCCCGCGGTCCTCCTGCTCGATGACAATGAAGCGGTTGTTCTCACTCAGGAGCTTGGTGACGGGAGTGCACAGGTGGTTGTGCCTGAAACCGGCAGCGGCGTGGTCGAAGTCGACACCCCGGAGCTTGCACAGAGCTATTCAGGCTATGCAATCCTGGTCAAACCCGAATATGAGTTCGGTTTGCGGGGGGATGACGAACAAACCTATTCCGCCAAGGACTGGTTCTGGAATGCAGTAACCCCGCTGTGGCCGACCTATGTCCAGGTGCTGGTTGCCGCCGCGCTGATCAACATACTGGCGCTGGCCACTCCGCTTTTCATCATGAACGTTTACGACCGCGTGCTGCCAAACAAAGCGATACCCACATTGTGGGTGCTGGCGATTGGCGTCATTCTGGCCATCAGTTTTGATTTCATCCTCAAGACACTGCGCAATCATCTGATTGGCAATGCCGGGCGCCGGGCGGATGTGTTGCTGGCAAGCCGGCTGTTCGCCCAGGTGCTGAATCTTGACCTGGGCAAGCGACCGATGAAAACCGGAGAGTTTGCAAATCAACTCCGCGATTTCGAGATCGTCCGCGAGTTTTTCACCTCCAATACGGTCGTCACACTTACCGACTTCTTTTTTATCTGGCTGTTCATTTTCATCATTTACCAGATTGCCGGTGTCGTAGCACTGGCGCCCACAATGGCGGTTTTACTGGTTTTGATCGCCGGCTTGATGCTGCAATATCCTCTGCACCGGATCGTCCAGGATGCCCAGGCGGAGGCCTCGCACCGTCATTCGCTCCTTATCGAGGCCCTGATGGGGCTTGAAACCATTAAATCATCACGGGCCGAAAGTCAGTTCCAGGATCAATGGGAGCAGTTTGTCGGGCGCAATGCGAAAACGGCTGAGAAGCTTCGCTCAATTTCAAGCCTGGGCACCAATTTCACAGCCTTAGTCCAGCAACTGGTCACGGTGGGCGTTGTCATCATTGGCGTCTACCTGTTCGATCTGGGCGAGGTGTCCCCGGGAGCCATCATCGCCGCGGTTATTCTGGCAGGAAGGGCCGTAGCGCCCCTGGGTCAGATCGCAGCCACGTTGGGGCGTTCTCAGCAGGCGCTCAGTTCCCTGCGAACACTGGACCGGATCATGTCTGTGCCGGGCGAGGACGAGGGTCAGAAGCGGCATATGAACCGCGAAATGGGTGTGGGTTCGATCACGTTCGACAAAGTATCTTTCACCTATCCGGGATCAGAAGCCCCGGCACTCAACAACGTCACGCTCAAGATCAAACCGGGTGAGCGCATTGGCATCATTGGCCGCATAGGTTCCGGGAAAACGACGTTGGGGAGGCTGATCTCGCGGCTTTATCTCCCTACTGAAGGCTCGCTGCTGCTGGATGACGTTGAAATCAGGCAATGTCACCCCGATGACGTGCGCCGTATGGTGTCTTTCGTATCGCAGGATTCCTCCCTGTTCCACGGTTCTGTTCGTGACAATATTGCGCTTGGCTCACCGCACGTATCCGACGATCTCGTCATCCGGGCGGCCGATCTCGCCGGTGTATCCCAATTCGTAAAGCTGCATCCCCAGGGCTTCAACATGCCGGTCGGTGAATCCGGGCGGCTGCTCTCAAGTGGCCAGCGCCAGACCATTGCACTTGCACGGGCTTTTCTTTCGGATTCAATGATCGTATTCCTGGATGAACCCTCCGGTTCGATGGACCCGGCTTCTGAGCTGGCGCTCCTGGAACGGTTGCGCACAGCGTTTCGTCCCGACCAGACGCTCATCGTGACGACCCACCGCACATCCATGCTGGCGCTGGTTTCCCGCTTGATCGTTATTGAGAATGGCCGCATCGCCGCCGATGGGCCGCGCGATATTGTTCTGAAGGCACTTCGAACCCAGGCAGATTCTCAAATTCCAGCATCTCTAAAAAAGGGCAAAGATAGTGAGTGGTCCGGAGGATCATCATCCAAAGCGGGAAAGAAACGCTCCACGAAGCAATCCTCGAGCGATGATGGAAACAAGGACTAGGACAAAGGCTTGCATCGCGCGCGCGTGAGTGGGACATTTCAAGCGTCAGCCGGTTGAATGGCGAGACTGGATGGAGAATCGGTATGAGGGTGAGAGTGATTCCAAGCTGCGTTCTGGCGGCGGGTCTGTTTGTCAGCTCTCAACTCATGGCGGCCGATTTTGGCGCGCCGCAATCCTATTGCCATCTTGCGGAAGATGCTTATGAACTGAGTGACACTCACAGCATTTCGTTGCTGCGTCGCGAAGTGCATGACCGCTTTGAACATGCAGCTGAAGTGTCCAAATCCAATCAGGCAATTCACTCCGTTTCTCCGCTGTTCCTATGGGCCAACGAGGCCAAGATCAGTTGTGCCAAGGTTTTCGGTTCTCTCCGTAAAGCGTGGAAATGGCGCAAACGGCCTGACTACGTCATGCTGCAGAAATGCGAGTGCTTTTACCAGCGCATGACGCAGTATCTCGGGCACTAACTCACAAGGCGGATGACACGTATGGCCTCGGACCCAAGCTCCAGCCAATGGGCCACATCGGCGCGTGAGCGCGAAGACTTGAATTTTGTCAAGGATGCCGAAGCTGCGTTGCGCGACGCGCCGGCGGGCACATCCTCCATATTCCTGGCAACCTGTGCGGCACTGTTTTTCGCGTTTTTCGCGTGGGCATACTTAGCAGAAATTGACGAAGTTACCCGCGGTGAGGGACAAGTAGTCCCGTCCTCTAAAACCCAGGTGGTGCAAAGCCTGGAAGGGGGCATTGTCAAGGAGATCATGGTCCGCGAAGGCGATCCTGTTAAAAAGGACCAACTGTTACTGCGCATTGATGACACCGGTTTTTCCTCAGACCTTGGTGAGATCGAGGCCAAGCGGCGTTCGCTAAGCGTCCAGGTGAAGCGCCTGCGAACTGAATCCGACAATCCAGATACCAAGGAAGTCGATTTCGGGGAGGAGTTGCACAAACTGGTGCCGAGTGTAGTGAAAAACGAGATAACACTCTTCAATATCCGCAAGTCCAGCCTGGCAAACCAGATCAGCCTGCTCCAGGAGCGGCTCGAACAGCGCAAGCAGGAACTGGCCGAGCTCAAGGAAAACAGAAAGCGCTTTCAAAACGGGCTCGACATCGCCATGCGTGAATTCGATATCAAGAAGCCACTTGCGGAGCGCGGCATTGTCTCCAAGACCGACGTTCTCAAGCTTGAACGTGAAATCTCTGACCTCGAGGGCCAGTTGGCGACGACCAAACAGTCGCTGCCCCGCGTGGAAGCCTCAATACGCGAAGCTGAGAGGCTGATTGATGAGCAGAAGCTCTCCTTCCGACAGGGCGCCCAAACGGAGCTGAACGCCAAGCTCTCTGAACTGTCAGTCGTTGAGCAATCCATGAAGGGGGCGAGCGACAGGGTCGTGCGCACCGATATACGTTCCTCCGTGGACGGTATCATCAACAAGCTGCATGTGAACACTGTCGGCGGGGTCGTGAGGGCGAGCGAGCCATTGGCAGAAATCACGCCGATGGAAGATGCGTTGCAGGTGGATGTACGTATCCAACCGAAAGACATTGCCTTCATTTCACCCGGACAGAAAGCGCTGGTGAAAATCTCGGCTTATGATTTCACGATCTATGGCGGGCTAGATGGCGAGGTGGAAAATATCTCCCCCGACAGCACGCGCGACCCCAACACAAATGAAAGATATTACCTGGCGACCATAAAGACGAAAGAATCCGCCTTGAAAAAGGGGGACAAGTCTTTGCCGATCATCCCTGGAATGGTGGGGCAGGTCGATATCGTGACCGGCAAGAAAACTATTCTCAACTACCTGTTAAAACCAATTATCAAGGCGCAGCAGGAAGCTCTGCGCGAGCGATAGATCAAGCCCTGGGCGCTCATTCGTGAGATTAAAAACAAAGACATGCCTAATCCGGTCCTTATCAACCTGACTCGCGGAAACCTGGTGGAGAGTTTTCACCGGGGCGCGGTTTGCATTGTCCGCGCGGAGGGTGCTCCGGTCGTTGCGCTGGGTGATATCGAGCGACCAATCTATCCACGTTCCGCAATCAAGGTTTTGCAGGCGCTCCCTCTGGTGGAAAGTGGTGCGGCGGATGCCGCCGGGATGAGCGACAAGGAACTGGCGCTGGCCTGTGCCTCTCACAATGGTGAAGAATTCCATGTTGAAACTGCGAAGGCCATGCTGGCCAGGTCAGGTCTTTCAGTGGATGCTCTGGCATGCGGCGCTCAATGGCCGGCAAGGGAAGATGCCGCCCGCTCATTGGCAGCCCAAGGGCAATTGCCTACCCCGCTTCATAACAATTGCTCGGGAAAACATGCCGGAATGCTGGCCCTTGCCACCCATCTTGAAGCGAGTGCCGAGCACTATGAGAGCGTAGATCATCCGGTACAACAGCGCGTTCGCCAGACCATAGAGGAAATGACGGGCGAGGCGGCATCGCCACAGATGTGCGCCATTGACGGATGTTCCCTGCCAACCTGGGCCATGCCGCTCAAGGGGCTGGCACGAGCGTTTGCACGGCTTGCTTCGCTCACGGGTCTTTCGCCCGAGCGTGAGAAAGCGGCCAAGCGCCTGATGCATGCTTGCACCTGCGAGCCGCAGATGGTCGAAGGGACAGGGCGTTTCGGTTCGGGAGTCATGCGCCGGCTCGGCGCGCCTGCATTTGTCAAAGGTGGTGCTGAAGGGGTCTACTGCGCGGCATTCCCGGAGCAGGGTCTCGGCATGGCGCTGAAGATTGACGATGGGATGAAGCGCGGTGCTGAAGCTGCTGCCGCTCACGTGATCGCGGCACTTTTCCCAGGTGAAATAAAAAATGCCGATGAAATCTACGACATGACGCTCACCAACTGGCGTGGGACCAATGTCGGCGAAATCACGCCATCTGAAGCGCTCAACGAGACCATTGCCTGCTTGCGTTCTTAGAGCGAGACGTTTCCGAACACGGCGATGTTCCGGTAAGACTCGGAACTTGATTTGGCCAGGTCCGGCCCCAGCGGTTTGTTATGGTCCATGGCCCGGATGCCGCCCTCCTTGGTCTTCGAGATCATGTTATTGGTGATAAAGGCATAGCCCGCTTCTGGTGCAGCCGAGATGCCTATGCCTATGCCAGCTTCTCGAATGAGATTGCCCGTGGCGCTGACATCGCGAAGATGCCTGCCCCATCCAATCTGTATGCCTGCCCGTGGCGCGCCCTCGATCACATTTCCCGACACCATGGCATCTGCTTCGACCGCGATCCCGATGCCGCGATCACCCGCACGAAGGAAGAGGTTGCGAACCAAATTTCCCTGCACGACTGCCATGCGGCCGCCCTCGTTAAAATTGGTGACAGATATGCCCATGGCGGCCTTGTCGACCAGATTATTGCTGATCACCACGCCCTCAAAGCCGAACTCAGCGTAGATCGCCACCTCGCCAATCCGGGCGCAGGAATTGCCGATGACCTGGAAGTTGGATGCGGCGTTGCCCCGGATGGCAGAAAAAGCGCAATCGGTTATCCGGTTTCCGGTAACTTGTACGCTATTGGCTCTGAATATGTTGATTCCATTACCATTTTCACCTGATCCGCCTGCCTCGGAACGGATGCCGGCAATGCGGTTATGGGCGACAATGGTCCCGTCTTCGCCGGGTGAGGAGCGCCAGACCTGAATACCGTTATTCCCGCAATCGTGCACATGGTTGTGGCTGATATCGAGGCCATGAGAATCGTTGCAGAACAACCCTGTCTGATATGCCTTTATGATCTCGTTATCGGTGATGTGTCCTGAACATTTATTCAGCGAGATGCCATTCGCAATGCCGCCTGAGATCTTGCAGCGGGTTATAATTAAGCCATCAATCCTGTCCGCGCTCAGCAACGCGCTGTTGTATTCGTTGCCACTATTGGCGATTTTTCCCTCGAGCACCAATCCTGACAGGTGGATATTTTGTGCTGATTTGGCGATCAGGAAATTGTCTTCCCCGAGAAATTTCAGAAGACTTTGGCCCGGCACGCCCGAGAGAATTGAGTTTGATTTCAGGGTTAGCATTCCGGTGCGGTACACGCCCCCAGGAATATTCAGGACGGCACCGTTTTTTGCAGCCATGTCGATCGCCGACTGGAGTGCTTTGGTCTGATCGACTCTCACATTTGGCCGCACGCCAAAATCAGTGACCGAGAGCGTGCCGGCTCCAGCATCTCCTCCCTGGGCCAGTGCCCCGCGTGGACCCGCTGCCGTGGCAAGACCTGCACCAAGCCCGGCACTGCCAATCATCATCTGTCTTCTGTCCAGAACCATGGTTCCTTTGTGCTTCCTGAGGCCTGGTCAACGCAAGCGCTATACCAAGCAACGTTAACCGCCTGATGCCTTGGTAGTGAGACTCTGGTGAATTTGCCGTGCAATACAATGGCCGATGATGAGTTCCGCACCATTCAACACCGCGCTTTTTTGCATAGCTCTATCACGAGACGGCGGAATATGGATAAAACCGGTTTGGCGCGGTGCAGACCGCCCACCGGCCTGATAGAGCGAGGCAAACAGCAATGCGTTGCAGAGATACCGCCCGGCGTTTGTGGAACTATGAGCGGGCAGGCCGCGCGCAGTTAATTTACTCACCAGTTTTTGCGTTTCGAGTGTGGATTTGAGGGCTCGTGGTGCCCTCTCCACAACGCAATGGCGCGGTGAGCCCTTTCCTGAGGCATCTGCCTGTGAGCAAGTACAATTTTGGGCAAGTTTCTCAACGCGCAGGCCCGTGGCACACGAATGCACTCCGAAATGAATCGCGATGTCAGGGTCGAATGCTGCAAGTGTTCCGGATGTGAATGTTTCCACATCATTCCAGTTTGTAGGGATCACTGCTGTTTGGAGTGTGGCCCGGTTACCAAACCGGACTAGTCGGCGCTCAATCAAGCCCAGCATGTCCCCGCTCGGGTTTGATCGGACCCCGGGGAAAGGGCCAAAGCCAGTCACCAGGACTTTGATTTTCTCAATGGGCGGCATGGTGTTGAGTCCAGCTTAACCGTTCGGATCGGAGCCGATAAGTCCCAGGATTTCCTCCACGCCGAGGGCCGGTGTGAGCTTGCCGTCCCGGATCTGGGCTTCAATTTCGGGCAGCCGCATCGCGACCTTCTGGTTGGCTCGCAGAGACGCCTTCAACCGGTCTTCCAGCATGTCATGCATCCATTTGACGGCCTGGGCCTGCCGGCGCTCTTCATATTCACCCGAACGGGTGAGCGTTTTGCGGTGCCGCTCAATTGCGTTCCACATCTCATCGAGACCCAAATTCTCCAGCCCTGAAATGGTGATGACAGGAGGGGACCAGTTGGGGCTGGTAGAGGCAATAATATTGAGCGCCGCCCGATAGACGCTCGCCGCCGTCTTGGCGCGGGTGACATTGTCACCATCGGCCTTGTTGATGGCGATCATGTCGGCGATTTCGATGATGCCTTTCTTGATGCCCTGCAATTCATCTCCGGCACCCGGCAGCATGAGTGCGAGAAAGAAATCCACCATTTCGGCGACGGCTGTTTCCGACTGCCCGACGCCCACGGTCTCAACAAGGACAACATCGAACCCGGCCGCCTCACACAGCGCCAAGGTCTCGCGCGTTTTGCGCGTGACACCGCCAAGCGTGCCCGATGTGGGGGAGGGGCGGACATAAGCACTCTCGTCCTGTGCCAGGCGCGGCATGCGCGTCTTGTCTCCAAGTACCGAGCCGCCGGAACGGGTGGAAGAGGGGTCAACTGCAAGCACTGCAACCTTGTGACCGGATGCCGTGAGGTTTGTGCCCAGCTGGTCTATGGCCGTTGATTTGCCAACGCCGGGTACTCCGGTGATGCCCACGCGATAAGCTTTGCCGGTATCGGATAGCAGCGACTGCAACAATTCCTGCGATAGCGCATGGTGCTCTTCGCGTTTGCTTTCAATCAGAGTTATGGCGCGCGCCAGCATCACCCGGTCGCCCGAGCGCACACCTTCCGCATAATCCTGCAGGGTGAGTTCGCTGCGTTGCTTGTTGCTCACGCTCATTCTTGCTTGTGGGTTATTCCGCCGCGGCACTTGGCTTGAATCCCAGCTGGGTGGAGAGTTTTTCCAGCAGATCAGCCGCCGCGTCGGCAATGACCGTACCCGGGCCAAAGATGGCCTTGGCGCCAGCAGCATAAAGTTCATCATAGTCCTGCGGCGGAATCACGCCACCGGCTACGATCATGATGTCGCTGCGCCCTTGAGCTTCCAGCGCTTCGCGAAGTTCCGGCACCAGCGTCAGGTGGCTGGCAGCGAGCGATGATACGCCGACTATATGCACGTCGTTCTCAATGGCCTGGCGGGCGGCCTCTTCAGGCGTCTGGAACAGTGCACCTATATCCACGTCAAAGCCAAGGTCGGCAAAAGCGGAGGCGATGACCTTCTGGCCCCGGTCATGGCCGTCTTGTCCAACCTTGGCAACAAGAATGCGCGGGCGGCGTCCCTCATGCGTCTCAAAGGTCTCGACCAGTTTCTGAACCCGTGCTAGCGATTTTTGCATGGTCCCCATCTCTGCTTTATAGACACCGGTAATAGCTTTCACTTCTACACTATGCCGGCCGAAGACCTTCTCAATGGCGCTGGAGATTTCACCAACTGTGGCCATGGCGCGCGCCGCATCTACACAAGCGCCGAGAAGATTTCCATCCCCTGTGTCCGCGCATTTGGTGAGAGCGTCAAGGGCAGCCTGGCATTGCGCCTCGTCACGTTCCACCCGCAACCGCTCCAGTTTTTCAAACTGCTGCCGGCGCACGGCGTGGTTGTCGACCTTGAGAATTTCAATATCCGCCTCGTTTGCCATGCGAAACTTGTTCACACCGACAATGGTCTGGCGGCCTGAATCGATGCGCCCCTGTGTCCGCGCCGCGGCTTCCTCTATCTTGAGTTTCGGGATGCCTGCTTCAATGGCATTCGCCATGCCGCCAAGCTCTTCCACTTCCTGGATGTGCGCCCAGGCTTTTTCAGCCAAATCAGCCGTCAGCCGCTCCACGTAGTAGCTCCCGCCCCAGGGATCGATCACCTTCGTGGTGCCGGATTCCTGCTGAAGCACAAGCTGGGTGTTGCGAGCGATGCGGGCACTGAAATCCGTCGGCAGGGCTAGTGCTTCATCAAGTGCATTGGTGTGCAGGGACTGTGTATGGCCTTGCGTTGCCGCCATGGCTTCGATGCAGGTGCGCGAGACATTGTTGAACACATCTTGAGCGGTCAGGCTCCACCCGCTCGTCTGGCAGTGGGTGCGAAGACTCAAGGAGCGAGGGTTCTTTGGATTAAACTCGTTGATGAGCTTTGCCCAGAGCGCACGTGCGGCACGCATCTTGGCGATTTCCATGAAGAAGTTCATGCCGATTGCCCAAAAGAAGGAGAGTCTTGGGGCGAAAGTATCGATGTCCATGCCGGCGTCGACGCCCTTGCGCACATATTGCAGGCCATCGGCCAGCGTGTAGGCAAGCTCAAGGTCAGCCGTCGCACCGGCTTCCTGCATGTGGTAGCCGGAAATCGAGATCGAGTTGAATTTCGGCATGTTCGTGCTTGTGTAGGCGAAAATGTCGGAGATGATCCGCATGGAGGGAGCAGGCGGATAGATATAGGTGTTGCGCACCATGAACTCTTTGAGAATATCGTTCTGAATGGTGCCGGAGAGTTTTTCCGCAGGCACGCCCTGTTCCTCGCCGGCCACGATATAGAGCGCAAGGATCGGTAGCACCGCACCGTTCATGGTCATGGAGACGGAAATCTTGTCCAGTGGAATGCCGTCAAAAAGCGTGCGCATGTCGTAAATGGAATCGATGGCCACACCGGCCATACCCACGTCACCCTGCACACGTGGATGATCGGAATCATACCCCCGGTGAGTGGCGAGATCGAAGGCGATAGAGACGCCCTGTTGCCCGGCTGCCAGGTTGCGCCGATAAAAGGCGTTGGAGTCTTCAGCAGTTGAGAAGCCAGCATATTGGCGGATGGTCCAGGGACGCTGGACATACATGGTCGGGTAAGGCCCGCGGATATAAGGTGGTAGTCCCGGGCGCGTATCGAGAAAATCAAGACCCTCACGGTCAGCATCCGAATAGACCGACTTGATGGCGATGCCCTCAGGCGTGTCATGCGGTGAACCGGTCGCAAGCGCGGATGTCGCCACCTTGGTGTCGAATGCAACTTTGGTGAAATCCGGTAGCTGACTCATCTTATCCAGACCCTAGCGAGGTTTAAGTCCTAAAACATCATGGGCTTCTTCCAATGTTCCAATCATATCACAGCCCTGGTGAATAAATCCGTCAACACCGGACGCCTTAAGCTCCTTGCGCAAGTCTCCGGGCCGTCCAGCCATGTAAATCCGCTCCGCTCCGGCTTTCTTGATCGCTTTGGCGGTCTTGGCTCCATCGCTCTTCAAGACATCGTCACTGGTGCAGATGCAGGCGATGGGCGACACACTCATATCGTAGGCATCACCATTTTCTGCCGCGACAGTCTCAATGCCACCGGCGGCAAAAAAGCTCTCTGCATATGTTGCGCGTTCCGCATGGTCACCGGTCTTGCCAAGCGTGATCAGTGCGGCTTTTGGACGTTCCTTGTGGGCTTCCAGCCAGGCGTCTGATGCTGCGCGTAGCACCTCGAAAGGTTCAGCCGGGCGCCGCAAGGGTATCAATTCGACGGTAATGGCCGGGTCTTCAAGATCATCGGGCAGGGGGTGTGGCTCGGTATCAACCTTCGCTTCGCCAAGATTGGGGAAGGAATTGACACCGGTCATCTCCTCTTTTCCCAAGGCCATTCCACTGGCACGTTTCTCCGCTGTTTCAGAAATCATCGCCTGAATGGTTCCCTTGGCGAGGGCTTGCGCCATACCGCCTTGCGCTTCGATGTCCTGAAACAGCTTCCAGGCTTTGGCCGCAAGGTCGTGCGTATGGTCTTCAACAAACCAGCTGCCACCCGCGGGATCGAGAACCGCGCCGAGCGAGGATTCTTCCTGCAAAATGATTTGGATATTTCGGGCGATGCGACGGGCAAAAGCATCCGGCTGGCCGATTGCGAAAGTGAACGGCAATGTGGTGAGTGAGGTTGCGCCACCCAGTGCTGCCGCTGCCGAAGCAATGGTTGTGCGCAGGATATTCACATGAGGATCGAGGCGGGAAAACATCCGGAAAGATGTCATGGCATGGAGACGCACGCCGGGGAGGGCATCGCCAGCACCCGAGACATCTGCAATACGGGCAATGAGGGCGCGGGCGGCGCGCAGCTTGGCGATATTGGCAAACATATCCGCGTCACACGCAAGTGCGAACTCCACTTGCGCCAAGCCGTCTTGCGGCGAAAGACCCGCATCCTCCATCGCCCGTAGATAGGCGACCACGGTCGCGCACAGACAAGCAAGCTCCTGCGCCTCGCTGCCACCCCCTCCATGATAGGGTCGGGCATCCACGAGCACAGCGGTTACCTGCGGGTAGCGCTCATGTGTCAGGACGGCCATCCCGGCCATTTCTGACTGAGCCTGTTCCAGTGCGAGTGGATGTCCACCGGTGCGCGCCATGACACCCAGGGGGTCAGCCCCGAACCCGCCTATGGCCTTGTCATCGTCAATGCCATTTTTGCTCCAGACGCTCTGAAGGGCAGAGGCGGCTGCGGCAGTGCCATGTCCTGCTTCAAGCCAGACACCCGCCAGATCAAGCGCAACACCATCCAGGGAGCGGCCCAAAACATCAGCTGATGAGAGTTTCAGGCCATTCTGACCAGGCCCAGCTATTTGCAGGGCAATCGCCGTGGCGCCGCCTTCAAGGTCTTCCAGAATGGCACTGTTGGTTTGTGCCGGATCGGTTGAGGCACATAGCTGGCGGATATTCCATGGCGGATCTGAAACATTGGCGCCAAATCCTCGAATAAAAGGCGAGGTGAACGGTGTGCCGGAGCTATCCGCGCCGGTCTCGTCTCCACGTGTATAGAGTGGCCTTATTGAAAGACCGTCGCGGGTGGTTGAGACCAACGTCTTGTCGAAATCCGCGCCCTTCAGGGCCTTGTCGACAAGAGCCCGCCAGATCTCATCATCTGCTTGGGGAAATTCTTCAGCCAGTGGCAGTTCACTCATTGTTTAATCCCGAGTCTACTAGCCCCGCTTGCGCTGCTTGGCGCCAGGGACTTCCGCGTCTTCCCAGCCAATATATCCATCCCGCTTCTGCGGGAATTTCCGATCAAGAATGCGGCTCGCCACCATGTTTCTCAAAAGTTGCGCCGTACCACCGCCAATGGTGAACATGCGCGCATCGCGCACCATACGCTCAAGCGGCAAGCGGCGTGAATAGCCCGCGGCGCCATGGATCTGCAATGCGTTATTGGTCACTGTAATGGCGGTTTCTGACGCGAGGATTTTTGCCTGGGCTGCGAGCAAGGGATCCGGAAAGCCGGTTTCACCACCGCTGGTCGCCGCCTTGTGCACCAGCAACCTGGCAGCTTCCAGTGCTGTCGCCATGTCGGCAAGCATCCATTGCAAGCCTTGAAATTCACAGATTGGGCGGCCGAATTGCTCCCGCGTTTTGGCATAGTCGAGGGCGATATTATAAGCGCCGGTTGCGATCCCGAGGGCGACCGTGGCCGCACCCGTGCGCTGTCCGTTATAGGCGTTCATCAAGCCGGCAAAGCCCTTGCGGATACCTTCCGGCGGAACGACCATGCGATCTGCACCAAGGGTGAGGTCATGAAATTCAACGATTGTTTCAGGGATACCACGCAGACCCATGGCGGGTTCACGCTCGCCAATCACCAGGCCCTCATCTTCATCACGGAGTGCGATAAATCCGCCGATCCCCTGATCCTCACCATCTTCGATAACGCGGGCGAAGATCATGTGCAGCCGTGAAACACCGCCACCGGTAATCCAGTGCTTGGTGCCATTGAGAACGTAATTGTCACCCTTTTTCTCAGCCTTGGTGGTGAGTTCAGTCAGTGCACTTCCGGCACCCGGCTCGGTCATGCAGATGGCGGGTTTGTCACCCTCAAGCACCAACCTTGCAGCGAGTTCCTTTTGCTCCTGCGATCCGTAGGCCATGATGGCCCCGACGGCGCCCATATTTGTCTCGACAACGATGCGGGCGGTGACGCCGCAAATTTTAGCCATTTCCTCGATGACAAGAACCGTATCCAGGTAGGTAAGCCCCTGACCGTCAAATTCCTTCGGGACGGTCATTCCGGTGAAACCCGCCTTGGCCAGTTTCTCGACGATGTCCCAGGGATACTCCTGGGATTCATCAATCTGCGCGGCGCGGCCGGGAAGTTCGGCTTCGGCAAATGCCCGGGCGCGCAATTGCAACTCTTGTCGGTCTCTGCTCAACTCGAACATCTCATATACTCCGTATGTTCGTCGTCATGTTCTCGAAAATTCCACCTACTTCTAACATATTCTTTTTGCGTGTTGGACCCGGCTCAAATGTCGCGCGTAAAAAAAACGGCGGCTCCGGGGAACCGCCGTTTTGAATTTTCTGGGTGCCGCAGTGACCTAGTAAGTCATCACCGGCTTGAGTTTCTTGGCGTGTGCCACCCAGGCTTTTACCTGCTTGGGTCCAGGCAGCTGGCGAACCAGCTTCTTCTTGGTGTTCACTTCCGCCATTTTCTCGTAGAGGTTTTCGGATTTGCGGTTGCGCAATTCCTTGACCGTATCAACTCCGGCAACCTCCAGAAGTTCGGAATATTCCTCGCCAACACCGCGGATTCTCATCAGATCTGCCATGTTTGTCCATTTCAGAATCTGGGTTTCCTTGAGGCCGGCCTCTTTGGCAAGTTCTGCGCGTCCCTTTTTGGACGCACCACGGCTCAACAGATGTTTTGTTTGCGTGACGCCGATTTTTTTCAGCATCTTGGTGTATTTAGGGCCGATCCCCTCAATGTCGATGATCGGATAACTCATCTCCAGCACTCCTCGTAATAATCCGCTCTCAGCTAAAGTCCCCGGACTTGTATACATACTATTGATGACGGACAAGGGATTGGTTGAGGGAGCAATCCGGTCTCGCTTCTGGCGTGTGAATGGCTTAGTAGGATTGCACTGGTTCTGCGGGCGCAGATAAACTGACCAGGTACGGATTTATCTCAGGCGAGGGGGCGGTATGCTCGACGACGAAACTGTATTCATTGGCAAAAGCACCAAGAGGGAATCCCTGCTCTTGAAGCTTGCCAACCGCCACGGGTTGATCACTGGTGCAACGGGCACGGGCAAGACCGTTTCACTTCAGATATTGGCAGAAGGGTTCTCAAAACATGGCGTACCCGTGTTTTGCGCTGACGTGAAGGGCGATCTGTCCGGCGTGGCGGCATCTGGTGTTTCGAAGGATTTTCTGGAGAAGCGGGCCAAGACGATCGAATTCGAAGACTATGAATATGAGGCCTTTCCGACTGTGTTCTGGGATCTGTTCGGTGAACAGGGGCACCCCATCCGCACGACGGTCAGCGAAATGGGACCATTACTGCTCTCACGCCTTATGAATTTGAACGACACCCAGGAAGGTGTTCTGAACATCGCATTCCGTGTCGCGGATGAAGAGGGGCTTCTCATTCTCGATCTGAAGGATCTGCGCGCACTCATGGTCAATGTCTCTGAACGCGCGCGGGAGCTGTCGGCTGAATATGGCAATGTCTCTAAAGCATCCGTTGGCGCAATCCAGCGCTCCCTGCTGGTGCTGGAAGAGCAGGGCGGTGAACATTTCTTCGGCGAACCCGCGCTCGAAATCAAAGACCTGATGCGGACAACCCGCAAAGGCGACGGTTATATCAACGTGTTGGCAGCCGACAAGCTGATGCAGTCCCCAAGGCTGTACGCGACATTTCTGCTGTGGCTCCTGTCGGAATTGTTCGAAGAGCTTCCTGAAATTGGCGATCCGGAAAAGCCGATTCTGGTTTTCTTTTTCGATGAAGCGCACCTGCTATTCGACGAAGCGCCGAAAGCACTCATCGAGAAGGTCGAACAGGTTGTGCGCCTGATCCGGTCTAAGGGGGTGGGCGTTTACTTCGTGACCCAGAATCCGCTTGATGTACCCGACACCGTATCCAGCCAGCTCGGCAACCGCATACAGCACGCACTTCGTGCCTTTACACCTCGCGAGCAGCGCGCGGTGAAAGCGGCAGCTGAAACCTTCCGACCTAACCCGGACTTCAAAACAGCACAGGTCATCATGGAGCTCGGCGTTGGCGAGGCGCTTGTTTCAACACTTGAGAAAAAGGGGCATCCTTCTATTGTTCAGCGCACGCTTGTGCGCCCGCCCTCCTCGCGTCTAGGGCCAATAACTAAGGCAGAGCGCAAGGATGTCCTCAAGGACAGCCCCGTCCATGGCGTTTATGATGAAAGTGTCGACCGTGTTTCCGCTTATGAGACGCTGCAAAAACGCGCCAAGCAAAAGGCCGAGCAGGAAGACAAGCAGCGCGAGCAGGAAACCAAGACAGCCACCGAGAAACGGGGCGGTTTCTCTCTTCCCG